>CAYOOD010000090.1:0-33303 GCA_964405435.1 uncultured bacterium | reverse complement strand
GAAGGGGAGAGGGGGAGAGGGGGGAGGGGGAGAGGGGGAGAGGGAAAAATGAAGTGGCTTGGCTGAATTTGTTCTCGTTTACAAAGCAGGGGATGCTCCCAGCGGGAAGGGGAGATAAATAGAGCGGTTTTCATTCGACTGAGGGACTGAGAAAGCCGGATTTTTCAAAAAACGGGTTTCTGGCATGTACTGAATCCATCTAAGAACCGCTATAAACTGAGAAAGCAGGCGATCGCGAACGTGCGGGCGGTTGGGCAAACTGCTTTGAGAGTGTGGTCAATATAAAATTTAAACTCTAAAATCTAAACTCTAAACAGTAAAATTGACATGAGGTTCTCAATGCGCCGATTTCGCCGCGTTACACCAGGCTTCCGCTCCACCGCGATCGCTGCCCTGTGGCGGGAAATGCGTTCGTTTTGGCTGGCTGGATTCCTGGCAATCAGCCTGCTGGCGAACGGCTGCTCGGCAGTCAGTCAGTCAGCCAACCAAGCGCCCGCAGACTTAAAAGAACAGGTTTTGCAGATTATTCGCGAAAACCCGCAAGTCATTTTGGAGTCAGTACAGGCGTACCAGCAGGAACAACAGCAGAAAGCGCAACAGGCAGCCCAAGCCTTCTTGCAAAAGATGAAAACCAATCCCAGCTCGGTGATTGGCGATTCTCCCGTCACGGGAGCGGCTGAGAAAAAGATCGTGCTGCTGGAATTCTCGGACTTTCAATGTCCGTACTGTGCCAAGGCTCACGAGACGGTGAAGCAGTTTATGGCCAAACACAAGGATAAAGTAACGTTGAGTTACAAACACTTGCCCTTGGTTGAGATTCACCCGCAAGCGCTGCCAGCGGCGAGAGCGGCGTGGGCTGCCCAGCAGCAGGGGAAATTCTGGGAATATCACGACGCGCTGTTTGCACAGCAAGACAAGTTGGGCGAGGAACTGTACGAGGAGATTGCTAAAACCCTCAAGCTGAATGTGGCGAAATTCAACAGCGATCGCAACAGCAACGCGGCTTCCACCGCCATTCAAAAAGACATACAGCTCGCCGAGAGTCTCGGGATCGAAGGCACTCCCTTCTTTTTCCTCAATGACCAGTCCTTCAGCGGTGCTGTCGAGCTATCCCAAATCGAGAAGGCGCTAGAGCGCGCCACCCAGTCCGCTAAAAGTTAGAGAGCAAAAGGCAAAAGAACCGCTGCTGGGTTCTCTTGCCTTTTCAGTCGTTAATTTTTAGCAAAGCCGCGCTCAAACCCGAGCCAATTCAGGGACTGGACGCTTGCTGTTGCGAATGCCCGCGATCGCCTGCGCGTAGTCCTTCGCCTTGTACACCGCCGAGCCGGCTACAATCGCATTAGCGCCCGCCTCTAAAACCTGCCAGGTATTGTCTGCCTTCAAGCCGCCATCTACCTCAATCCAGGGATCGAGTCCGCGTTCGTCGCACATTTCGCGCAACTTGCGAATTTTCGGCACCACAGCCGGAATGAAGCTCTGCCCGCCGAAGCCGGGGTTGACGCTCATAATCAGCACCAAATCGCAGACTTCCAGGACGTACTCGATCAATTCTAGGGGAGTAGAGGGGTTGAGAACCACGCCAGCTTGTTTCCCCAGTTCCTTAATCTGACAGAGGGTGCGGTGCAGGTGCGGCGAGGCATTGTGTTCGGCGTGGACGGAGATAATGTCAGCGCCCGCCTTCGCGAAATCCTCAACGTACTTTTCCGGCTCCACAATCATCAGGTGGACGTCCAGCGGCTTTTGGGTAACGGGGCGAATCGCCTCTACAATCAGTGGTCCAATGGTAATGTTAGGGACAAAGCGCCCATCCATGACATCGACGTGTATCCAATCGGCTCCCGCCTCATCCACCGCCCGAATCTCTTCTCCCAGACGGCTAAAGTCGGCTGATAAAATCGATGGAGCAATAACAATAGATTTTTTAGAGTCTGTTTTGGTCATGGTAGGCGGTTCTCCTGCGTCCTGTTCTGCAAACAGTTTAACAAAATATTTATATTCAACTCACACAACCCGCCTGCCGTCAAGCCAATTTGCTTAAAGCTTGTAGCATCAAGACCAGGGCGTTTGGGGAAAAAGCCGGATAAATCAGCTCCGGGTCGAGAAAAGTCAAGGGTGAAATCAGGTATCTTTACTGCAAAATAAAAATAAGGTAGCGAGTAGGGGAAATGGGAGCATTGAATCAGCAACAGCGCGGAAAAAAACTGGCGTGGCTTGTCGGGAGTCTGGGCGCTGCGATCGCGGCAGTGCCAGTGCTGGCGGAAACCAGTTCGGTTGGGGAAGCGGGGATCGACGCCCTGCGGTTGCACGAGCCTCCGTACAACTTGCTGGGACGCAAAATCGCGATCGGCCAGGTAGAAATAGGCCGACCGGGACAGTTTGGCGTAGACAAAGCCGTTTCCCACGGAAACGGGCTCGCCGTGACGCGCGTATTCCAGCGCGATAACCCAGCCAAATCCAATACCAACGTCGATGCCCACGCCCAACAGGTGGCAGCCGTGATGATCGGCAATGACAAAGCCATGCGGGGAGTCGCCCCGGCAGCGAGACTGTACGCCTCAGCCGCAGCAAGCGCCCACGGAAAAAACCGACAGGCTCAGGAGTGTTTGGCTAGCCAGCACGTTGCGGCGCAAAACGGGGGCGACGTGCGCGCGATTAACTTCAGTTTTGGCGAACCCCTCTCCCTCGACTCGCGCCCAGACGCCCTCTTGGACGGCAACGCCCTGCTCACCCAGTGCGTGGACTGGTCCGCCCGCGTCCACAACGTCCTGTACGCGATCGCCGGCAATCAAGGCAAAGGCGGCATTCCCATCCCCACGGATAATTTCAACGGGGTGAATGTAGCCTTCAGCGGTCTGGAGGGAGGAATGTATGCCAAAGTTGACGTGAATAACCTCGGCAGCAGCTTTTACGGATTTGCCAGCCGCCTGACTGGCTTGGAAGGCAACGTCGGCGGACGGCGGGCGATCGGCTTGGTGGCCCCCGGTCGGGAGGTGGAACTGCTCAACCTCAACGGCACCGTCACCCGTTCCACCGGCACGAGTTTTGCCACGCCTCACGTCACCGCGACGGTGGCGCTGCTGCAGGAATACGGCGATCGCCAGTTGCGATCGCGCGCGGCAAACTGGAGCCTCGACGCCCGCCGTCACGAAGTGATGAAAGTCGTTTTGCTCAACTCCGCCGAAAAAATCAAAGACAGCGGCGACGGCTTGCGCCAAGGCATGACCCGTACCGTTCTGGACAAAGAGGGCCGCGATTGGCTCTCCTCCGACGCCTACCGCGATCCGAGCATCCCCCTGCAAGCTCACGCCGGAACCGGGCACCTCAACGCCTACCGCGCCTACCAGCAATTCAGCGCGGGGCAGTGGAGCCCAACCGCTCCCGTGCCGCCCGTCGGCTGGGATTACCGCACCGTCAGCAGCCCCGACGCGACAGGCGCTTCGAGCCCTTCTTTTCAAGAGTACGTTCTGGAGAAACCCCTACAGCAGGGAGGGTTTGTCGCTGTCACTCTGGCTTGGGATCGCTTGGTGGAGCTGGAGGATGGGAATAATAACGGCGAGTACGATTTGGGGGAGGCGTTTCGCGATCGCGGCTTGAACAATCTCGATATTTATTTAATGCGCGTCGAAGACGACAGCCCCGCCGCCAGTGTCTCTTCCTCCATCAGTGCTGTTGACAGCACCGAGCATATATTTTTCCCCATCCCCCAAACCGGTCGCTATAAAATTCGCGTGCAGTTTCGCCAACAAGTCAACGAAGCGACTCAGCCCTACGCGATCGCCTGGTGGACAGTCCCCGCTCGGTAGTGCTGCCCGATCGCGCGATCGCCCGTCCCAGTACCGAACCATTTTGCAAAAATGACAGCAGAAATTTTGTCCCTCAACACTCAGCACTCAGCACTCAGCACTTTCCACTGAAAACCGGGTAAGTCTTCTCAAAAACGGCCATGAAAAAAAACGGCGATCCATTTGACAACCCAGATATCAAGCATTTAAACCTATATCTGTATCTGATCCCAGTAGTAGGCTTTTTTCCGGCCCTGTGGACGCTGTATCGGCGTCAGGGCAACCGGGAGCAGATGGCAGCCTCTCGCTTGGCTGTCAGCTTGGCGCTCACTTGGCTGTTGGCAACCGTTGTGCTAGAGACGGGAGGTAATTTTTCTGAATCGCTGACACTGCCGTCGTTAATAATCAGTAGCGCGCTAACCTCTACCTATTGTTTGGTTAGTCTGGCGCTGATGGTCCGTCTCTGGAAGCGCCAACCTCTATGGCTGCCTTGGTTCAGTCGCATGGGCGATCGCCTTCCCTAGAGACTGGGAACGGAGGAGTGCTCAGTCAGGAGTGCTGAGTGCTGAATGTTGAGGTAAAAAATTATTTAAATCTCACTTTTAAAGCAAGTTTAGCTCGATAATTCTCACTTATGGCTAAATCCGCTCCCCAGCGGCTAGCCCCGCCATCCAGACCCCAGTCCGAAAACCCTTTTTTTGTGTGTGAGGAATAAGCGTGCCAGCTCAGAACCTACCCGATCGAAACCCCAGCCTGCCAAAAGCCCCATCAAAACCGACGCAAAAGTCAAATCAAACAAGCCGGCAACAGTGGCTGTGGCTGGGTTTGGGCTTGACAGGTGTAGCGATGCTGTCAGCGACGGCGGGCGCGCTGCTAGCGGTATCTCTTGCCAGCACCCCGCTGATGCAAAGCCGGTTGAGTGCCGAGGAGGCGGCAGTATTTGGACGGGGCGATCGCATCTCCACCTCCATGAGCATGAAAATGCCGGAACTGACGCGCCCTGTCAATATCTTAATTTTGGGCACCAAGGTTCTGACGACAGATTTAGACAACTATCCCCAAGACAATCTCGGATATCACGCACTCGTCAACTCCCTCGACGGGCTCACCGATACCATGCTCCTCGTGCGGTTTAACCCGGCTAACAAACAGCTCGCCGTGCTTTCCATTCCCAGAGATACCCGCACGTTCGTCGAAGGAGTCGGCACCACCAAAATTAACGAAGCCAACTACAAAGGCGGGCCGGCCCTCAGTGCCAAATCTGTCAGCCAGCTCCTCGGCGGCGTCGGCATCGATCGCTACGTCCGCGTCAACGTTCAGGCTGTAGAAAAATTAGTCGATGCCTTGGGAGGCGTCACCGTTTACGTTCCCAAAGACATGAAGTACAAGGACGATTCGCAGCACTTGTACATCAACCTCAAAGCCGGCAAGCAAAAACTCAACGGCAATCAAGTACAGCAATTCTTGCGCTTTCGCTACGACGAATTGGGAGATATCGGTCGGATTCAGCGGCAGCAAATGCTGATGAGAGCCCTGATGGAACAAACATTAAACCCCGCTACAGTGGTTCGGATGCCCAAAATTCTCTCCGTCATCCAAGAATACATCGATACCAATTTGAGTATCGAAGAGTTAGTCGCTCTGGTCGGTTTTGCCTCGGAAACTCAGCGCTCCAACGTGCAGATGCTCATGCTTCCCGGCGAATTCAGCGATCCCAAAGAATACAAAGCCAGTTTCTGGCTGCCCGACTATAATGGCATCGATGCAATGGTAGCCCGCTACTTTGACTTTGGCGAAGACTATTGGGCAGAACAAGAAACTGACCCCAGCAATGTCAGAGTCGCCATTCAAGACAGCACTGGCTCTGAAAAGGCTGTCGAGGCGTTTGTCAACAACCTCAAAGACGCCGGCTACCGGAATGCTTTCGAGGCAAAACCTTGGAGCGAACCGCTCCAGGTGACTCGCATCGTCGCGCAGCAGGGAGATATAGAAACCGCTGAAGCAATGCGCGACCTTCTCGGATTTGGAGAAGTTCGGGTGGAAAGCACGGGTTCGCTGCAATCGGACGTGACCATTCAGCTAGGGCAGGACTGGGTAAATCAGCCGCACCCGTTCAAGCCTTCTGAGGTCAAGCCTTCTGACAATTGGTAAAACAACAAAAATTCAACAAACAAACATCAATAAACCTCACAAAAAGAAACCCGATTTCTCGAAGAAACCGGGTTTCTGATTGCATTCAATTTTGTTTGTTTGTCTCGGTAATAGGTAATGCGCAATCGAACTTCTGCACGAGCCGTAAATTTACCAATTACCAATGACCCATTAGCCATTACCCATTAACAAAAGTTTAACGGAACCGATCGGGGTTCAGCCGGGGGCTGGAACTCGGCAGCGATCGATTGCCCCGCAGGTTCGCACCAGTACCGCCGTCAGAGGGGGCGAGGAATGGCCGCAGGTTAATCCCGCCAGTCATCCGCTGTTGCGGCTGGCGGCGTCCTCCGCCCAGGATTGTCGCGGGATCGGTGCCTAAAATTTGCTCCAGCACTTTGCCGTCTTGGCCACCGGCTGTAAAGGTGTTGACGGCATCGGTTTGCTGCCCGCTGTCTGCAACGGTCAAATTCTGGAAGATGCGATCGCGCGTGGCGATCGGGTCTTGTCCGGGAGGCACCGTCAGCACGATCCGGCACGCTTCAACGGCTTGCGTCGTCACGCAGATGGTGTTGTAGTTATTTTCCACCGCTGTTTTCAGCTCTATCATCCCGTCCGGGCGGTAAAACTCCAAGCGGCGGCTGATTTCGTTGCAGCGCGCTTCTGGCGACCAGCCGCCCCCTAATGCAGTCGGGGTCGCCCACGGATAGGACGTGCCGGTTTGTCCCTCTGGGTGATACATCACCGTGTACTCACCGTTGGCAAATTCGCAGGTAAACCGAGGCCCCTCAGCCGTGGGTTGCTCCTGCGTTTCCGGTTCCGATGCTTCTTCGTTTTCCGTCTGGCTCTCCGGCGACGGCTTCGATTCGGTTTCGGCGCGATCGCTATTTTCATCTTGGTTGCGCTTCGGCGTCAGCAATTGGTCTGCCGCCTGTCTGAGCGCATCCCCGAGCCCCTGGGCAGAACTGGGTGCGGCGCTTCCCACCATCAGCGCGATCCCCAGCGATAAACTAATTCCTCTAATCGCTGAAGAGGGCAATCCTAAAAGCGTTTTAGAAGGCTGTCGAGACATTTTAAAAATCCTCCTTGCATTGCGGATGTAAATCGCTATAGTGTTTCAATTTACTGACATTTCTATAGATGCCCTTTTTTTCCCTCGGTTACAACCAGCCACAGCATTTACAGAGATGGGGGCGCGATCGCTCGCTATAATTCCCCAGCGCCGACAGTCGAGATCGGGCCGTCTTTCGCTATGACGCAAGTTGTCTCAAAAAGTTCTGCGGCAGGCAGTGCCCGGAAATTCTGCCAGTTTTTCTGCCTAATTTCTTGCCTAAATAGGCAGAATTTTCTAGATTTGTGTTAATATAAGTACAGTGGAAAAGGCGCGCGCCTGTAAGGGTAGCCTTTATGTGGCCCGATCGATGGCGATCGCCTCCGGTACGTCAAGTCAAAAAACAGCAGAGGCGATCGCGGCACGAGAGCGCTAAAAAAACAGGATTCACTGGGCTGGCGCAGTTCCCGCCGCCGACTCCAAAATCCACTCTAACAGGAGCGGATTCACCAACTCCGGCGCTTCATCCTGGGGACAGTGCCCGACTCCCTCTAGGGGAATGAACTTTTGCACGGCGGGAAATTTGGCCAACTCTCGACCCAAGGCGATCGGCTCCCAGGGGTCTTCCGTACCCCAGAGCATCAGCGCGGGGCAGGGCAGGAGCGGCAGCAAGTCCTCCGGCAGTGGCCCTTGGGAATAGCGGGTAAAGGCCACAAAGACGGCAGCGGCTCCCAGATCGAGGGCAGGTGTCATAATAATGTCGATCAGTTCGTCGGTGACGGCTTCAGCGCGCTTGTACGCTTGCAGGAGAATATTGCGGACGGCATTGGGCTGGGCGATTTGCTGGAAGAAAAACGCGCCAATCCACTCGATCGCCAGTAAGTTTTGCAGCAAGGGCGCGCCGACGCGCCGAGCAAAAGACATGTTCGCGCGCTTGCGATCGTGCAGCAGTCGCAGGGAACAGTTGATCAGGGCGACGCCTGAAGCGATATCGGGATTGTCAACAGCCGCTTGCATGGCAGCGACACAGCCGATCGAGTTGCCGACGAGGAAAACCGGGCTGCCGACGACTTCCCGGCAGAAATCGGCAATCTGCTGTCCCCAGGTTTCAAAGGTGTAGGAAATTTCTTTGTTGGGAGCCGGTTTGGCGGAACCGCCGAAGCCGATTAAATCGATCGCGTAGCAGCGACAGTGGGCGGCTAGCACGGGCAGGTTCTTGCGCCAGTGACCCCAGGATGCCCCAAAGCCGTGTACGAATAGAACAGCCGGCCCGCGATCGCCGAGGGCTTGATAGCAGATGGGGAACCCCCGCCACGTCCACGTCTGCGTTGTGGCGTCACGGGTGGGAGGTGCGGGGGTTGGTGGAGTAGGAGCAGTGAGAGACATGAGCTTGTAAGTGGCTGGCTTTTGGCGAATGTCGATCGCCTTGAACTCCTCAACAGAATCAGCGCGATCGGCAATCTCTCCGTTGACAGGTGCAGCCGAGGCCAGAGCCTCAGCGCGCTGTTCAATTTAACATTTTGTAATAAAAAGCGACACCATGCCATCCGAGCAATCCGCACCCCTTTGCAGCCGACCCCCAGATTGTGTCAGGATCGTAAGTTGCAACTCTATCTTTTCTGCTATGCCGGTGCAAACTGCTGCTGCTATGCGGCCATTTCTAGGGGCTGAGATCGAAGTGGCTTACGAAGCCGCGCGCGCTATTGTCCTGCCCATACCCTACGAAGCGACGACCACCTATCGGCGGGGGTGCGAAAATGGGCCAGCGGCCATTTTAGAAGCCTCCGACCAGCTCGAATGCTATGACGAGGAATTGGAGAGGGAAATCTGCCAAGAGGTAGGGATTTACACGAACGAGGCGATCGCCGACACGCGCAATGGCCAAAAAGTCTCGCCGGAAGAAATGCTACAGGTGACTAGCAAAACAGTCTACAAACTCATTCAAGACGACAGATTTGTCATCGCCCTGGGCGGCGAACACAGCATCACCGCAGGCGTTGTAGAAGCCTACCGGCTGGCTTATCCGGGCGAACCCTTTACCGTGGTTCAAATCGACGCCCACGGCGACTTGCGGCACGAATATCAGGGCTCCATCCACAACCACGCCTGCGTGATGCGGCGCATCATCGATATGGGATTGCCAACCGTACAGATCGGCATCCGCAGCATTTGTAAAGAAGAAGCTGACTTGATTAAAGAAAAACAACTCGCCGTGATTCCGGCGCGGGAAATCGCAACCGATCCGAATTGGATGGAGCGGGCGCTTGCCAGCATCCAAACCAAACGAGTGTTTTTCACGATCGACCTCGACGGACTCGATCCCACCCTGCTGCCTGGAGTGGGAACTCCCGAGCCCGGGGGATTGAATTGGTACAGCCTGACGACCTTTTTGCGGCGAGTTTTCTCCTCTCACGAAGTCATCGGCTGCGATGTCATGGAATTGGCACCGCTAATCGATTCAGTCGTTTCCGAATTTACGGCAGCCAAATTGGTTTATAAACTGATCGGATACCAAGCAATCGCTCGAGGCTGGTAAAGGGCGATCGGCCTGCAAGCGCGCCCGGTAAGGGAAAGCGCTTTTCCAGCTCTGGCTTGATTGGCGTTTCAAACGCGATCGCACTCCGTAAACGTGGGAAAGGTAAAAATGATGGTAACATCCATTGGCAGCTATGCCCCCGACTTTGAACTGCCTGGAACTGACGATGAGGTTCACCATTTAGCCCGATATCTGGAAAATTTTCGAGCGGTGGGCGTCATTTTTATGTGCAATCACTGCCCTTATGTGCGGTTATATATAGAACGGCTCAAACAGATCCAAGCCGCATTTCAAGATCGAGGCTTTACGCTCATCGGCATAAACCCCAATGACGCCACCCTCTATCCCGACGACAGCTTTGAAAATATGAAAGCCTTCGCCGCCAGCCATCAACTCAATTTCCCCTACATTCGGGACGTCACTCAAGATGTGGCCCACTGCTTCGGAGCTGAGAAAACGCCAGAGGCGTTTTTGTTAGACAAGAGTGGGGTAGTCCGCTACCGGGGGCAAATTGACGACAATCCCAATGACGAGAAAGCGGTGCAGGTGGCTTATTTGCGTCAGGCGATCGCCCAACTGCTCGACGGCGAACCGGTAACGGCAGCGTCTACCGAGCCCGTCGGCTGTACCGTCAAGTGGCGGCAGTAATCCAGGGAGGCGCAACGCGGCAGAAGGAAAAAGGAAACCCATTCCCCCTTCTCACTTCTGCCCGATCGCCTTACTAATGTACTTTTTTTCTCACTTATCCCGATCTGCTATAGCCCGGTAGATGGCAAAATGCCCCTCTGCTGCTATCTTATGGTGGAGGCAAATTCAGTTAAAAAAATATTAGTGCATGGGTAAAGTTTATCAGCGGATTCTGCTGAAGCTGAGCGGTGAAGCCCTGATGGGCGATCTGGGCTATGGCATCGATCCAGAGGTGGTTCAGGATATCGCTCAGGAAGTGGCCGATGTGGCCGCCGGTGGCGTCCAGATGGCAATCGTCGTGGGCGGTGGCAACATTTTTCGGGGAGTAAAAGGGGCGGCAGCGGGAATGGATCGCGCCACGGCGGACTACATCGGCATGATTGCCACGGTGATGAACGCCATGACGTTGCAAGATGCCCTGGAAAAACTCGGCGTTCCCACCCGCGTTCAAACAGCTATTGCCATGCAGGAAGTCGCAGAACCCTACATCAGGCGTCGCGCTATCCGCCACTTGGAAAAAGGGCGGGTGGTGATTTTTGGCGCGGGCTCTGGCAACCCGTTCTTCACCACCGATACCACTGCCGCCCTGCGCGCCGCCGAAGTGAACGCAGACGTGATTTTTAAGGCGACTAAAGTAGATGGGATTTACGACAGCGATCCCCATCTCAATCCCAGCGCCCGCCGCTTCCAAAGCCTGACTTACGGGCACGTCTTGGCGCATGACCTGCGGGTGATGGACAGTACGGCGATCGCGCTGTGCAAGGAAAACAACATCCCTATTATTGTATTTGACCTCTCGGTTCAGGGTAACATCCGCCGAGCCGTCTTGGGAGAAACAGTGGGAACAATTGTGGGAGGTTTTTGTGAAGTTAGCTGAAGTTGAAGACCACATGAAAAAAGCGATTGAGTCAACTCAACGCTCATTCAATACGATTCGCACCGGTCGCGCCAACGCATCTCTCCTCGACCGGGTGACGGTAGAATATTACGGTACCCAAACTCCGCTAAAAGCGCTAGCGAGTATCAGCACGCCAGATTCGAGCACGATCGCGATTCAGCCCTTCGATCGCAAAACCGTCAGCCTGATTGAAAAGGCCATTTCTCAGTCGGATGTCGGCTTGGTTCCGAACAACGACGGCTCGGTGATTCGCTTGAACGTTCCGCCACTGACGAGCGAGAGACGCAAGGAATTTGTCAAACTAGCGCACAAGTATGCTGAAGAGGGGAAAGTCTCCATTCGCAACATCCGCCGCGATGCCGTCGATTCCGTGCGCAAGCAGGAAAAGGCTGGGGAGATCGCAGAAGATGAAGCGCGGGACCTGCAAGATAAAATTCAAAAGCTGACGGACAAGTACATCGCTAACCTGGAAAAAATTCTGGCAGAAAAAGAAAAAGACATCACCACTGTCTGACAAGTAGAAAAACATAGAAGGAAGAAGGAAGAAGGAAAAAAAATCCTCCTATAAGACTTAAAATTAGGGAGAAATTTACCCAATATGGCTGATTTCAAACAACAGCAGTCAGGCGGTAAATTCCTCTTCCTTCACACTTGTAAAATAGGCCGAAATTCTGAGATCGGTTTTCAATTAGATGAAGGACATGCCTTCAAAGCGGTTTTTTTGGAAAAACCTGGGAAAGCGCCAATCTCGATCGGATGAAAATCGCTATAGGAAGGTAGCAGAATAGACCGCAGCGCCGGCTCGTTACCAAAAAAACCCTCGTCAGGAAACCCCGTCGAGTCAAACCACGTCACGGGTCAAAAGGCCAAGATCATTTGATGCGTTAGGGTTTTCTCCTCTCGTTTACCCATTAGCGGAAAATCATCCTGGAAAGCGCAGGAGGGGGGAGTAGGGAGTAGCTGGAAATTTCCCAGCCACTCCGATTAAAATAGGCGGACTTCGCACTGGAGAAACTTTGAGGACGCGATCGCTCTGATACCAACGGGAAAAGATATTCCTGCTTCGCGATCGAGGCGTGAAGCGTCGAAGGATCTATCCTGAAAACTCAGAAGGGAATCGCAACGCCAATACAAACCGAAAAACGGGCGCACAGAGGAGCAAAATAACAATATCATGTTTGATTGTATTATCGTGGGTGCCGGCCCCGCCGGCGGAACAGCAGCCTATCACTTGGCTAAGCAGGGGAGATCGGTTCTGGTGGTGGAAAAGCAAGCTCTGCCGCGATACAAGCCCTGTAGCGGCGGCGTGTCGCCAGCGATCGCCAAGTGGTTTGATTTCGACCTGACACCGGCGATTTCTCAGAAAGTCACCAAAGCGCGCTTGACGTGGAAAATGGGCGATGCCGTGGAAGTGGAGCTGTTCGCCTCAGAGGCGATGTGGATGGTGCAGCGAGACGTATTCGACCACTTCTTGATTCAGCAAGCCCAAAAGCACGGGGCAACCCTGCAAGATAAAACGGAAGTGACGGGGGTTGAATTCAAAGGCGATCGCTGGCAAGTCAATACCAAGGGCGAACCCCTCGTCGCACGCTATCTCATCGCCGCTGACGGAGCCAACGGCTCGATGCCGAAGATGCTCGGCTTCAAGGAGCCTAAGCGCCGCATGGCAGCCGCGCTCGAAGTCGAAACAGCAGTCGCCGACAGTTCTACGATTCACTTTGAGTTCGGCACCCTGAAAAACGGCTATATTTGGAAGTTTCCCAAAGCCAACGGCTATTCTTTAGGAATTGGCTCCTTTGTCGGCGGCGAACCCAAAGATTTGAAAAAGATTTTAGCCGACTACGCCGCTCAGTCCGGTTTGGATCTTTCAAAAAGCCAGCAGCACGAATATCCCCTGTGCTTGTGGGATGGTGATCGCAAGCTGCACGTCCAAAATGCCCTTTTAGCCGGGGAAAATGCCGGCATTGTCGATCCGTTCACCGCCGAAGGACTCCGCCCCTCCATCTTTAGCGGATTAAAAGCAGCCGAGGCGATCGACCAAGCCCTAAACGGCAGCAGCGACGCCCTCGAAAAATACACCCAAGTGATGAAAGAAGAATGGGGCGTCGATATGGCGTGGGCGCAGCGGTTAGCCGGTTTATTCTACCGCGTTCCCGGCATCGCTTATAAAGTCGGCGTCAATTTGCCCGGTGCTACCGATCGCATGGTTCAAATTCTCTGCGGAGAAATTCGCTATTCCGACGTAGCCGATCGCGCCATCAAGCGCCTCAGCAGCAAACTCATCCCGGGTATGGGGTAATCGGTAATGGCGCATAGGGCATGGGGCATGGGGAATTGGGTATGGGAAAGAATACTCCCGCCCATTACCCATTACCCATCAGCAATCACCAATGCGCTATGCCTTATGCGCTATGCCCTATGCCCAATTAACTCTGCCGCTGATAGGCGAGATACACCGCCTCCAAAAAGATGTCGGGCGTGACGCCCTCTGGGACAGTTTCTAGAGAAATAATTTCTTTAACTTGACGAGCCAACTTCCGGCTCAGTTCTGACTTAGCAACGAGCCGCATCGTGCCGCGTCGCTGCAAATATTCTCGAATCACGGCAAAGTCATCTGGGAGCAGCGCCGATAAATTAGTCGTCTGGGGCAACTCTGCAGCGAAGTTGCGGGCGAGTTCAGAAATGGGGAAATTCGCTGGCGCGATCGCGCTTTCTGCTTGGATGACAATCGTGCCCGCTAGCATATCTCCCAGTCGCTTCTCTCGCCGCTGAAAGAGAATCAGAAGCATTCCAATCAAAAAAGTATAAAAAGTATCGTCAATCGGGCGCAGGAGTGCCCGCAGCGTTGCTTGTGACAGCCCCACCGCGCGCCCGTCGTCGCGAATCACGCGAATTTTGGCAAAGCGCTTGCCCGGGGTTTGCCCCTGCCACAGGGTTTCAAAAAAGACAAAGTACCCAACATAGATAAAAAAGCTGCCCAAAATTAGGATCGCCGACATCCACAAATCTACTCGATCGCTGTCGGCAATTGCTTCCAAAACCTCTCTAAGCTGACTGCCAAATACCGATACAAGGAACAAAAAACCAACCAGCATCAAGTACCAGAGAAGATAGTCAATTAGCAAAGCCAAGGCTCTATTTCCAATCCCTGCGAGGGTAAATTCCAGTTCTACGCTTTCCGGCGTTTGCAGCGTCACTCGCTTGAAAAACCGCATCGCATCTGCAACGGATTTGTCAAGGGCGTTATTCTCCCGCAGTGAGTTTGATGCCGGACGCAACTGCAAACCCAGCCCTTCCCGGCGAATCCGCAGATCGTAGTATAAAACGGCTTTGATAGCTTGCCACAGCGGCATTAAAAAGAGAGTCGAAACAATGCTGAAAATTAGCACGATTGAGAAAAGCACCGAAAAAAATAGAGTCCATTCTTGCGGAGTGCTATAGGGTGCGAAAAAAAAGCTCAGGATTAAAATTAGACCGATAAAGAAAATCGCCAGAATGGGAATCAGCAGTGAATAGGCGATCGCGAGGATGCCTTGAATCCGCAGGACTAATCTATTTGTTAATTCCCAACTCCTGCTAATCGCTTGCAATCCCCTGACTTTCGTTTCTACTGCTAGCGGCAATTCCACGACAAAAAACCGCGATTCAAACCAAAAATAGCCCGCGATCGTCAGCAAAGTAATTCCCAATTCCAACGGGACAAACAGCAGGAAGAATCCGGGATTATTATAGCCGCCAATTGCAGACAGCCAAAACCTTAATAAGTAGCGAAAAAAGCCTCCGATCGAAGAAACCAATATATAGATTATCAACAGCAACAAACCGACGACTATCCTCATCCCCAAAAAGTCCCACAGCCGAGACTTGACGTTAAGATAGGATTGCTTGGCCGTTTCGGGACGGGCGACTAAATCGCTGAATGCCAGACGGGAAATCTGGGCATTAATTGCCAGGGCTCTTGCCCAGCCATAAATCGGAATTAGCAACCACAATAAGGCTTGAAAAGCCAAACCCACATACAACTTAAAATGGGAACGGTAGAGATGCACTCCCAAACTGACGACATTGCCGATACTAAGTGGGCGCAGAGAACGTTGAGGGCTGCGATCGCGCTCCATGAGTCAAATCCTCTGGTTGATGGACACACACTGGCTTGAGGCTATCTTAAGCTACCCTAGGCGTAGTAGCTGGCGAAACTTTAACAAAACTTTATGAATATTCAACGTTGGATTGCGCGGCGGGAAGCGAACTGGAAGCATCTGGATGCCCTGTTGCGGCAAGTAGAAAAAAAAGGGCTAAAGTCGTTGCGGGCGGGCGAAATCCGGCAGATGGCAAGTTTGTACCGCTCGGTGTCGGCAGATTTGGCAAGAGCGCAGACCAATAAAGTGGGAGAAACCTTAGTGCGAGACTTGCAAATTCTCGTTCGCCGCAGCTACGAGCAGATATACCAGGGTTCGCGCCGGCAGGAATGGCAAGGAGTGGTGGAATTTTATCGGTGGGGGTTTCCCGCAGTGGTGCAGCAGACGTGGGGCTATATCGCTGCCGCCACCGCGATTTTTACCCTCGGCGCTCTGGTTGCCTGGTGGTTTGCGTGGCAAGATCCGGCGTTTCTCTCACTGGTGGTTCCCGAATGGTTAATTGAAAAAGTGCGCGATCGCCGCGAGTTGTGGATGGGGTCGATTGTCGGCGTCGAACCCGTCGCCTCTAGCGAAATTATGACAAACAACATTCGCGTATCCTTTGCAACGGTTGTCGGGGGAATTACAGCCGGTCTTTTCACCGTCTACATTCTGGCATTCAATGGGATATTAATCGGGGCGATCGCAACTCTCGTCGGGCAAAATAACTTAGCCTATCCCTTCTGGGCATTTGTCTTGCCCCACGGTTCCCTGGAATTGCCCGCCATCTTTCTCGCGGGCGGTGCCGGTTTTCTGATTGCCAGAGCGATATTATTTCCGGGCAAATATCGCCGCGCCGACGCTATCAAATACTACGGCTCTCTCGCCGCGCAGTTGGTATTTGGCATCGTGCCGCTGCTGATAATCGCCGGTATAATTGAAGGATTTTTTTCGCCCTCTCCACTAATTCCAGCTCCTTTTAAATATTTGGCGGGGGCGGGATTGTTTGCACTTTTAATTGCGTACTGCTGCCGTCAGAAAGAGAACGAAATGCCGGGATTGGGGGATTAGGGGATAATAGAATTTTAGGTTCAATTAAAGTTGATTTCGTGCCTTCAATTGCAGGTATCGCTCGACTAATTGGTCGCTAATTTGATTCGCCGGCGCATCCAGTACCAGCACGCCTTTTTGCTTTAGTTTTGCAAAGGCAACCTGACGCTGAGAGAGCAAATCTAAGGCGACGGCACGGGTGTAAGCCGTTTCGATCGCTCCTTGCCCCTTTCCGAGGGGGGGTGAGGAACTGCGGGCGATCGCGTCTATTTGCGGATCGCGCAAAGTCACGCAAAAGGGCAGGTAGCGGGGCGTCAGGCGTGCGAGGGCGGCGAGGAGTTCGGCGGAGGCGGTGTCGTCTACGATGTCTGTAATCACGACAACGAGCGATCGCCGCGTTTGCTGCCGCACCAGATTCGTGACTGCGCCGACGTAATCGGGCTCTAACAAAACCGGCTGAATCGGCGTCAGGCGTTCGAGCAGGCGGTTGAGGTGCTTTTGCCCGCGTTCTGGCGGAATCCACGCAGCAATTTCGCGATCGAATACGCCTACCCCGACGCGATCGCCCCGATTCAATCCTGCCAAAGCTAACGCCAAAGTCGCATTTAAACCCCAGTCAAACCGCTTTACTCCCTGCACCTGCGCCGTCATCAAGCGCCCGCGATCGAGTAAAATCATCAGCGTTTGCTCCTGCTCGGGTTCTAAAACCCGGATTTGCAGGGGCATCCGCCCCGGAGCCGCCAGCCGCCGCGCCGTCGCTTTCCAGTCAACCAGGCGCGGATCGTCGCCCGAACTGTATTCCCGCAATTCAGCAAATTCCGTTCCCATGCCGAACTGGCGGGCTTGCGTCATGTTGCCCGTGGAGAGGAGGGTGAGGCGAATGGAGAGCGATCGCAATCCCACCAAATCCGGATAAACTGCCACCTTTTGAGCCGCCGCTACCTTCCAATCGTGCCAAACCAAACCCCAAGCACTCAACTGGCGCACTTGCACGTCGCCCCACTGAAACTCGCCTCGTTGATTGGGTTTGACGGTATAAGTAAAATCCTGAGTGCTGTTTGGGGTAACAGATGCCTGCAGCATCGGTGCCGACACTTCAAACTCCGGCGGGTAATAGTCGCGCAGTTGAATTTGAGCGGGGCGCTTGCCCGACTGTACCGATAAAATCACCGGATTGTCGCGAGCGATGGATAATCGCGCCAACGGCTGGCGCGACACCTGCACGCGCTGCATTCTCGCGCGCAATCCGTCTGCAAGCATCAAGAGCAAAACAGCGGCGTCGTACAGCAGGATGCCGTTGAGGCTCGCCTGCACGCTCCAAATATCTGCCAGCGGCACGGATAGCGCCATACCCAGCAGCAGCAGTAAATAAACTCTTCGCGAAGGAATCATATTGATTTTAGATTTTATATTTTACAGTTTATAGCGGTTCTATTTGAGTCGTGAAACCCATACTGGCTGGGCCAGAGCTTACAACCTAGGTGCTACCAGGCTTGTGCCGGGTAAGGATTAAGGAAGTTGTTTTCACAAATCAATTAGGAACGCTATATCTCGTTCGCTATTCGATTTGTATAGCAGATATATAGAATTATAGCAGTTTTATTTTCTAGCGAGGGACGTCAGAAACCCGGCTTCTTCAAGAATCCGGGTTTCTTAACTGTACTTCATCTGACTGAAAAAAGCGATAGCCTCATAGGCAATAAATCCATCCTCCCGCTAACTCGAAAAAAACTGCGCGCGATCGCTTTATTCTGCCATTCCTCTTTCCTGCTTTTCCACTTCAACCACGCGCTGCAGAGCTTCTACCAAGGGAAGCGATAATTCAGTCACCCTGGCTACAAGTTCCACCCCCAGCCCTTCGCGGAGCATATTCAAAGCAATTACCTCTAATTTAGAGCGGAGCTGATTTAAGGCTTCCTGCCTGCCTTCCTCTAAAATCTCTTGATACATCGGCGATTCTCGCATAATATCCCTCCGCAAAATTCTGCCAATCAACTCTCGATCTAATACTAGCGCAGATAGAATCGCTGCCGATGCCGCGACGTTACTCTGTACCCGCCTATCGGAAATTTCCTCCACGGATGCGGCGCGGGATAAATACCTGCGCCGGATCTTCTGTACGGCTGAGGGCGGCAAAGGGCAATAAGCCCGGAGCCCTGAAAAAGTTCTCTGTGGGCTGTTCCCACAGGCGGATTACTTCAAAAACGTGGCTCGTTCGCTCCAAGCGAAAAGAATTTTCCTGTACTAGGGGGGAACCCGTCTCTTTTAAATAGATGACGACTTGCCGCATTTGCTTTTGCGGGAATTTGCGGTAAACGCGCACGCGATAGTCGAGCATCCGAAATGGAATTTCTGGCTCTGGTTGCGTCTGAAATTCGGCGTGCAGTATCAGTTCGTCGCTCTGTAGCAAAATCAACGAATCTGCCCGAATCGGTTCTGAGGAAAGTTCGGTAGGGCTCAGTTCTGTCAATCTCACCGGAGTCCCCAGCAACCAACTGGCAAAATCAACTGAAAAAGTTTCAGCTAGGAATTTACAAATGTTATCATACATGATAGAGTTTTGTGAATTTTGCAAGAGAAGCTTGTTGGGTTTCGCACTGGAAGCCGCCCCACCTACCATTCTACAATTACTGAAGAACTGGTAATAGGCGATCGCCCGCTATCTCGGAACGGCAACTTGCTTTAATAACGAAGCAATTACGCCATCGACTTGCAACCCGTCGAGCTGCGCTTCTGCTCTCAAAATCAATCGGTGGCGCAGCAAAGGTGCCGACACGGCTTTTATATCATCCGGCGTCACAAATTCTCGCCCATTTAACCAAGCATTTGCCTTGCTCGCTTGCAGCCAAGCAACAGCCGATCGCGGCGATGCCCCCAAGGCTAAATCGGGATGCTGGCGCGATCGCTGCACCAGCGCTAGCAAATAATCCAACACGGTTTCTGCTATTTTCACCGCCCTCACCTCCTGACGCGCCGCCAAAACCTGCTCGACTCTCGCCAGCGGTTTGAGCCGCTCCAAATCCAAACGACGCGATCGCCCCGATGCCTGACTATTTAACAGCATTTGCTTTTCAGCCGCCGCATTCGGATACTCCACAACCAACTTAAATAAAAACCTATCTAACTGCGCCTCCGGCAGCGGATACGTCCCCTCAAATTCCAGAGAATTCTGCGTCGCCATCACCCAAAACAACTCCGGCAGCGCCAAACTTTCCCCATCCAGCGTTACCTGCTGTTCCTCCATCGCTTCCAACAGGGCTGCCTGAGTCTTCGGCGGCGTGCGGTTAATCTCGTCTGCCAGCAAAACCTGAGTAAAAACCGGCCCCCTCTTCAGCGTGAAACTGCGCGTATTTAAGTCAAAAATATTCGTCCCCAAAATATCCGAAGGCATGATATCCGGCGTCAGTTGAATCCGCCGAAAATCAGCTTGTACCAGTTTAGCAAGCACCTGCGCTAACAGCGTTTTTCCGGTGCCGGGTACGCCCTCCAAAATGACGTGCCCTCCAGCCAATAGCGCCACGAGCAATTGCCGTACTAGCGTTTCTTGTCCGACAATGATTTGGTTGAGGGTTTCGCTCAGTCGCGTAAATACACTGTTGATGTCGCTCATTTATTATCTCGGATAAATGTAAAATGAAAAATCGCTGCCGGGATTGGGGGATTAGGAGATTGGGCTCATGGCAGGGGGAGAGCGTGAAGTGTGGAGTGAAAGAAAGATTTAACTCAGCACTTCAGCCGAAGCATCAAGCACTTTTCCTATAATCCCGGCTCTTTCTCTAAATGCTGGCGGACTTTTTGCCATTTCCCTAACCAGATTAACAAGTCTTGTTCGCTGATTCGCCGCTCGGTTGCGTTTTGCCGCAGCAATTGTTCTAATTCTACTGGCGCGCGCCCGGTTTGCTGCACCCAGGCGGTGACTAGGGCGTCGGGTTCGAGGGGCACTGCGCCCAATCCCAGGGCTTTTTGCAGTTGCATCTGTTCTTCTTTGCCGACAACTTCCGCCACAAAATTGCTGCTTTCGGCTTTTCGCAAGACGCCGGCGAGGGCTTGTATGTAGGCAAGGCTGTTGTTCGCGGCGGGTGTGGCTAGAGTTTGGGGCTGCCCGAAGCGCCGATTTCCAGCCAAAATGGCGACAAACAGAATGATGAGGGCTTGCCAGAGAACGCCGGCTAAGGGGGTTTTGGCTAAATAATCCCACAGATCCTCGCGTCTGGTGCGGCGGGCGGCTTTTTCTGGCTCGTCTCGATAGCCGTGGGCGTACTCGTCTACCCACAGGGCTTTGCCGCTCTGGGTGAGGAGTTGGGCGAGAAATTCGTAGTTTCCGGGCTCGTCTTGGTAGGCGTTGGCGGCTAGGTAAGGGGTAGTGGCAAAAATGGCCTGTCCCTTCAAGTATTTTTTTTCCCAGACGACGGCTCCGAAGCGATCGCCTAAAAGAGTTTTATTTAGGCTTTCATCCGGATTTTTTGAATTTTTATTATACCTGCGCCGCGTCTTTATCCTGACTGCCCCTTGTTTACTTTCCTGCAAGGTGCTGAATTCAGCTTTTGTAACTGGCCTGCGAATTCCCAAAATTACCAGCTTGTTGCCTTTTTTTATCCAGTTTTCCTCTTGATTTGTTAGGTAATAATCCATCAGGTCGCTGTTGACGCGCAACAGGGTGATGCCGGATTGTCCCTTTAGCTGGCTGAAGGGTTTCTGCCAGCGCTGAACCGGGGTTCCCCGGTTTTGCATGTAGGCGTACCAAGCACCGTACCCTTCTGGCGATCGGCTGTAGGTGGAACCCCGGCTGAGTTGGTTGTTGCTGGGGGCGACAACAAGGGTGAACAATATAACGATGCCGATCGCGATCGCCGCGAAAAGCCAAAATTGGCGGTTTGGAAGTTTCATTTTTTATCCGGTTAATCAAACGCAGAATATTTGAGCGCAGCCGGGATTGGGGGATTGGGCATAGGGCATAGGGCATGGGGCATGGGGAGAGTGTGGAGTGTGGAGTGAAAGAAAGATTTAACTCAGCACTCAGCGCTCAATAACGGGCTTTTCGCGAAAAGCCCCTCCTGTGCACTCAGCACTCAGCACTCAGCACTTTTACTTAATCCCGGCTTCGAGACTGCCCGATCGCCCGATACGCTTCCAGGCAGCGATCGCAGTCTTCCAGGGTGGCTTTGACTCTACCAAAGCTGTGCCGTTCGTGGGTTGCCAGCAAGGTTTGATAGGGGGCGGGGTGGGGGAGCTGCTCGATGATTTGGCGGTATTCTCCGTCGGTGCGGCTGGGCTCGTTGGGCGCTGCGCCCATATCGTGCAAGCGCTGCAACATGGCCATGTAAAGGGCTCGGCAGGCGGCTCGGTATTTGCCCTGTCGCTGGTATTCGCGCGATCGTGCTAGCCAAGTTGCCGCCGAGATTTCTCGTTCCTGCCGGCTATTTTTTGGCTGGGCTTGATTTTTCAGCAGCGAGGGGAAGCGATCGAGGACGCCCCCCCAGAGGCGAAAAACCTGCAAACCCACCCACGCCAGCAGCAAAGCCAGCATTACCCAGAAAAAGACTTTGCCCAACCAGGAGAGGCTGTCCCAGCCAATTGCCCGGGATGGCGGCGCATCTTGCGTCTGGGGCTGGCGTTGGGAGATTTGCAGTTCCACCCACTCTCTCGCCTGTTGCAGCAGCAGCCTCACCTGCCAGCCGAAATTGGTTTTCTCAAAGGAATCCGCAGCCATATTGATTTTAGATTTTAGATTTTAGATTTTAGATGGATCTCAAAGCTGGTACTATCCATAATCTGATATGGTTTCGGGTAATGGCAATCGATCGACTTATTGAAACGAATCAACCGGATTTGAGATGACGATTTATTTTTATAAGGTTGGCGATCCCTACGGCTGCTTTTCCAATTTTTCTCCCCACGGGATTCACCTCGACGGTTGCGACTGGCCGACGGTGGAGCATTACTATCAGGCGCAAAAGTTTGTCGGTACGGTGGATGCTTCTATTATTCCGGCGATCCGGGCGGCTGAGACGGCGGCACAGGCGGCTTCTCTGGGACGCGATCGCGCTCGCCAGCTCCGCCCCGACTGGGAAGTCGCCAAACTTTCTATCATGCGCTCGGCGGTGCTTTTGAAATTTCTCTCTCACCCAGACATCCAAGCTGTTCTCCTCTCCACCCAGGAGGAGGCGATTGTGGAAGACTCGCCGACCGATTACTTTTGGGGCTGCGGTGCCGATCGAACTGGCCACAATCACCTCGGTAAAATTCTCATGGACATCCGCCACCACATCCGCCAGCGCTTGGCGTAACCGCAGCGCCTTCGTTTCCGTTGGTGTTGCCCGTCTTCTCCTGTTAAATATTTTTACATTCGTTTGAATTCTCCTGTTATAATTTTTCGATCGCGACAGTTTTATATAAGTTTATAACCGGATTATTTATTGATTTTTATTGGTAGCTAGCCTTACCAGGTGTTAAAGTTCCCCCTCAAGAAACAATCGGGCAGCCGCTTGCTTTTTAAACTGTCTTGATATTTTATAGTATCCGTTTGCAGGCTTATCTTTAAGCGTCTTTCTGAAATTTTCCCCTGAAGCCCGACACGGAGCCAAGGCAGGCAGGCACGGATTCATCCGTGTTTTATCCGTATATCCGTGCTGAAATCCGTGTCGTGCCCCCTCTCCCAACCGACAGCGCCTCGCCCCTACTCCCACTGGCCGATTTTGTTTTTACAGGACTGTTGTATTTAGATTTCAGGCATAAAATTTAAAAAAGCCATCTATAGCAATAGTTGTAGACGTTAAAAATGTGTAAATTTAAAATAAAAACGGAGGGAAAAGCTCCCGGGCGTGGCGCGAGGCCGTAAAAAGGACTTGCCAGTTGCGCCGCTGATTTCTTATAGTTATGTAAACAAAGGTATAGAATATAGCGATCCCAGGCGTGCGTCTAGAATTCTAGAAGGCTCTAAAATTTACAAAAAAGTATCAGCTTTTGGACAGAGGGAATGAATCTGGCTGATGACACGCAGGCTCTAAGGCAAATCCTGGATAAGGAAGTGTTGCTACACCGCATGACCAACCGCATCCGCCAGTCTCTAGACTTGCAGGAGATATTGGCAGCGACGGCGGTGGAAGTGAGGTCGTTTTTGAATGCGGATCGAGTCATGGTGTATCGGTTCGATCCCGATGGCAGCGGAGAAGTGATTGCCGAGTCGATTCACGAAAATCGCCTGCCGTCGATGTTGGGGCTGCACTTCCCAGCCGATGACATTCCCTCGGAAGCGCGGGAGTTGTATCGCAAGGCGGGGGTGCGATCGATAGTCGATGTGGCGTCGCAGCAAATAGGGTTCTCGCACCTGAAGCGATCGCTCGCGGGGGAACCGCTACCGGCAGGGGATATCCGCTACCGACCGGTAAGTCCCTGCCATGCGTCGTACCTGAAAGCAATGGGGGTGCTCTCTTCCCTGGTGGTGCCACTGCTGCACGGCGAGGAGCTGTGGGGGCTGCTAGTCGCCCATCACTCGCAACCGCAGTTTATTTTTGAACAAGATTTGCAAGTGGTGCAGCAGGTTGCGGATCAGGTGGCGATCGCGATCGCCCAGTCAACCCTGCTCAGCTCTGCCTGCGAACAGCGATCGCGAGAAGCGAGTATCAATCGCGTGGCGGCGCTGCTGCACGCCCTGCCAACCATTCAACTCGAAGAAGCCCTCGGCGCAACCGTTGCCGCGCTTTCTGGCAGCGGCGGCAGGCTCTGGATACAGCAAGGAGGGAAAACCCGGGAACTGTTTGCCTGCGGCACGCAACCCGCACAGCTAGACGAGACAGAAGGCAAGCCGCTCGAAGAACATCCCCTGTGGCAAGAATGGCTGCACTCTCTGGTTACAGCCGCTCATCCAGAAGCGAACGTCAACAGCAGCGACAGCCTCTGGGCGATCGCTGACTTGTACCAAGATCCCGACTTCCGAGTTTTCGCCCCTGCCTTCGCGGGAACGCCCATTCGCGGAGCCCTCGTCGTGCCCCTGCAGTATCGCCAGCAGGTACTCGGCACTCTGAGTATCTTTCGCGACGAAATAGACACCGAGCGCCTGTGGGCGGGACACTTCGACACCAACGTCAAACAGCTCATGCCCCGACAGTCATTTCAGGCGTGGCGAGAACTCAAGCGCAATCAAGCCAGCGAGTGGGGGAGCGAAGAGACTTCTCTGGCTTTAGCTCTGGGCAATCACTTCTCAATGGCGATTCAGCAGTATCTGTTATATCAAGAGATACAAGCGCTCAATACCAACCTAGAACGTCAAGTCCAAGAACGCACGCAACAGCTCCAGCAATCGCTGCACTTGACGCGGGCGGTTAAAGAAATCACCGACCAAATCCGCAGCACTTTGGACTTGCAGACTATCCTGCAAACCATCGTCCGAGAAGTCCGAGCCTTGCTGAACGCCGATCGGGTCGTCATTTACCAGTTTAACGCTCAGGGCGAAGGCGAGGTGACGGTTGAAGAACTCAGGGGCAATTGGCGCTCAGTTCTCGGCGTCAAATCTCCAGACCGGTGTTTTCCAGACGAGTATTATCGCTTTGACTTTCAGGGAAGAATTCAGGCGATTAATCATGTGGCATCGGACAAGATTACTCCTTGCCATCGCGAGTTTTTGCAGAGCCTTCAAATTCAAGCCAACGTCACTGTACCGATTGTGAAGGAGTCGGAATTGTGGGGGTTGCTCATCGCCCACCAATGCGACGCTCCGCGCGTCTGGCAGAAAGCTGAAATCGAGGTGCTGCAGCAGCTAGCCAGTCAAGCCGCGATCGCCATTCAGCAAGCCGAACTCTACGCGCAAAGCAAATTAGCCGCTGCCGATGCCAAAGCTCAGGCGCAACAATTGGCGCAGGCGATCGAAGAACTCAAACAGATGCAAACCCAGCTCGTGCAACACGAGAAAATGTCCTCTCTCGGACAGCTCGTTGCCGGAGTTGCCCACGAAATTAACAATCCCGTTAACTTTATTTACGGCAACCTGATTCACGCCAACGAATACGCCCAAGCTTTGCTCGAACTCGTGCAATTGTATCAGGAATGCTACCCGAATCCTGCTGCCAATATCGGAGACAAAATCGATGAGATTGAGCTAGATTTTCTCGTCGATGACTTGCCGAAAATGCTCTCCTCTATGAAGGTAGGGGCAGACAGAATCCGCCAGATTGTCCTGAGTTTGCGGAATTTCTCGCGCCTCGATCAATCGGAGATGAAACCCGTTGACATTCACGAGGGGCTCGACAGTACTTTAATGATATTGCACCACCGCCTGAAAGGCAAGTCAGACCGTCCCGGAATTCAGGTAATCCGGGAGTACGGGAAATTGCCTTTAGTGGAGTGTTATGCGGGGCAGCTAAATCAGGTGTTTATGAATATTTTGGCAAATGCGATCGACGCTTTGGAGGAGCGCGACAAGCAGCGATCGCTTTCGGAAATTCAAGCAGAGCCCAGTAAAATTACGATCCGCACTTTTTTGAGTGCTGAATCTCGTGCTGGGCACTCCTGTACGGGCGATTCGCTTTTCGCCCCTCCTGTGCGCTCTATTGCGATCGTCATTGCTGACAACGGCTCCGGGATGCCGGAATCGGTGCGATCGCGAATATTTGACCCCTTTTTCACCACCAAAGAGATTGGCAAGGGCACGGGCATCGGGCTGTCTATCAGCCGCCAAATTGTAGAAGACAAGCACGGTGGCATTCTCAAATGTATTTCCCGCGCCGGCAAGGGGACTGAATTTTGGATAGAGATTCCAATTGTCCGTTTGCCTGCGCCGTCTCCAGTCAAATCTGATACGGTTTTGTAGAGCCCTGCTGGCAGGCGGCTTTTTACTCTAGGGGAATAATTTCGGAAGGCTGCGGTTCTCTTGAAAAAGCGAACGGCGGTACTGAGAAACCCGGCTTCTTGAAGAAACCGGGTTTCTCATGTTTCACGATTCAAATAGAAACCCTCTATAACTGCGAACCAGTCCGTTTATTTCTCTCTACGGGTAGATTTTTAGGCTCGCCACGAGAAAAATTTATCTTTATTTTACACCCGGGGCTGCCCGAACCGATAAAATTAAAAGAAGTTGGAAACTTAGGCGCAGGATTTTGGGATTTTTGCAAGAAGCGATCGCCAAGCTGCTCTATTTATTCCTTAATCAAATAAAAAAATATAAAAATCCACGTTCAAACTCAGATCGGTTAAACTGAATAGAGAGCGGCTTACCCAAACATCCATTCAACAGACAACCTCTACAAAGCGATATCTAAAATCCTTAGAGGAACTTTTTTGTCAGATTCCTTTTCCCTAATTCAATCTCCCCCTCTATAAATGATTTGGAAAACCTTTACCTTTCATTTAGATTACTTATGAATTATCAACCCTTAGAAAGATGGCAAGCAACCTGCGGTGAAGAAGCCGCGCTAGAAATGCTGAAAAGCGTCTTGCAAATAGAGACAGCACAGCAGGAATTAAAAGACGTGGGGAAGCCAAATTCCCCATCCCCCAATCCCCCAATCCCGGCAACAGCAGAATTCCAACCACCGACAGAGAACAGCGACGATATTTTTGTCGTATACGATCGCGACTTGCGCTATGTCTGGATTAATCCAGGCGGAGCCGCCCAGTTAGGAGTCACCCTAGAAGCCGTGCGGGGAAAAACCAATCGAGAACTCTTCGGGCAAAAAGCAGCAGAAATCGAAGACTTGCTGCAAAAAGTGCTGCAAACCGGCGAAAAAATAGCCGTCTATCGCAAAATTCCCCTGCCAGAAGGGCTGAAAATCTACCGCAGTGCCTGCAAGCCGGTAAAGGATGCTGCGGGGAGAGTCACCGGCGTAGTTGCCTTATATCGAGAAGTGAGAAAGTCCAGAGATTGGCAACCCTCAACAGAAAAAGCGATCGCTCGCGAACGATTCCGAACCGAACAGTATAAAGCCCTATCGGAAGTCGTCGCCCGGATTCGGAAATCCCTCGATTTGGAGACAATATTTAAAGCCACAGCCACCGAAGTGCGCCATTTAATAGCAGCCGATCGCGTGGCAGTTTTTCGCTTCTATCCAGAGCGGGATTGGGAAGGAGAAATCGTCTCCGAAGACGTGCTGCCTGGTTGGGTTTCGGCACTGCACGCCAAGATTCGGGATCGTTGTTTCGGCGATCGCTATGCCCCGTACTACCAAGAGGGGAGAATTGCAGCCGTTGACAACATTTACACAGCCGGTTTGAGCGATTGCTATATAGAAATGCTGGCAAAATTTCAGGTTTTCGCCAACCTAGTAGCGCCCCTGCGCGCCGGCGATCGCCTGTGGGGGTTGCTGTGCCTCCATCAATGCAGCAATTCCCGCCGCTGGGAAGCAGAAGAAATCGAGTTTGTCACCCAAATAGCCGATCATTTAGGAGTCGCGATACAGCACGCCGAATACCTCCAACAAGTCAAAGCGCAATCGGAGCAACTGAAAAGAGCGGCAGAACGGGAAAAAGCTATTTCTGCAACGGTAGAGAAGATGCGGCAATCCCTCGACATTGACGAGATTTTCAGCACCACGACGCGAGAAGTCCGGCAGTTGCTAGAATGCGATCGCGTCGCCGTGTATCAGTTTTCTCCCGATTTCAGCGGCACCTTCGTAGCCGAATCATTTGCCAGCGGGTGGGCACCGCTAGTAGGCAGCGTGCCCCGCATTTGCGACACCCACTTGCAAGCCACCCGGGGGGGGCGGTACGCCAACGGCGAAAGTCTAGCCGTTGACGATATTTACCAGGCGGGATATACCGAATGCCACCTCAAACTCTTAGAGACATTTCATGCCAAAGCTTATATTTCCGTGCCGATATGGCAGGGAGAAAAACTCTGGGGATTGCTGGCAGCCTATGAAAATTCACAGCCGCGTCATTGGGAAGCGCACGAAGTAGAATTAATAAACCAGATAGGCGGGCAATTAGGAGTTGCCCTCCAGCAAGCAGAGTACCTCCAACAAGTCAAAGCGCAGGCGGCGCAACTAAAGAAAGCGGCAGAATGGGAGAAAGCCGTCACCGCCACAGTCGATAAAATTCGGAGATCCCTCGACATCGACGAGATTTTCAACACCACGACGCGAGAAGTCCGGCAGTTGCTAGAATGCGATCGCGTCGCCGTGTATCGCTTTTTCCCCGATTTTAGCGGCATCTTCACAGCCGAATCGTTTACCCCCGGTTGGAAACCCTTCGTTTCAGCCCTGCCCGTCATCGCCGATACATACCTGCAAGAAACCCACGGGGGACGATACGCGCGCGGCGAGAGCCTAGCCATTGACGATATTTACAAAGCAGGGCACTCGGAGTGCCACATTCAACTCTTAGAAGAACTGCAGGCAAAAGCTTATATAATCGTCCCGATCTTGCAGGGAGAAAAGCTCTGGGGATTGCTGGCAGCGTATCAAAACTCGCGATCGCGGCGCTGGGAAGCGTATGAAGTAAGCGTGCTAGCGCAGATAGGCGTGCAAATGGGAGTCGCCTTGCAGCAAGCAGAATTACTGGCGCAAACCCGACGTCAAGCCGAAGAACTCGCCGAAACTTTGCGCGACTTGCAGCAAACCCAAACCCAGCTCATTCAGAGCGAAAAAATGGCCAGTTTGGGGCAGTTAGTGGCGGGCGTCGCCCACGAAATTAACAACCCCGTTAATTTCATCCACGGCAACCTCACCCACGTCAGCGATTACATTCGAGATTTAATGGAGTTGGTAGAACTCTACCAGAAACAGGATGCTGCCACTCCAGCTATTCAAGAACAGGTAGAGGCGATCGACCTAGAATTTTTAATTGAAGACTTGCCGAGAGTCCTCGGCTCAATGAAAGTAGGGACAGAGCGGATTCGCCAGTTGGTGCTGAGCTTGCGGAATTTCTCCCGCCTCGACGAAGCCGAAAGCAAGCAAGCCGACATCCACGACGGGCTCGACAGCACCTTGCTAATCTTGCAGCACCGCTTGAAAGCGAAGGCGGATCGCCCGGGCATTCAAGTTATCAAAGAATATGGCCAATTGCCCCTGGTGCAGTGCTATCCCGCCCAGTTGAATCAGGTATTTATGAACCTGCTGAGCAATGCGATTGACGCCCTAGAAGAGGCGAATGGGGAATGGGATGTGGAAAATGAGAACAATGAGAACAAGGAGCGACGCCTTCTGCCCGATGCCCCGTGCCCGACGATTTGGATTCGCACGGAAGTGCAACAGGGCAATCGCGCGGTGATTCGCATCGCCGATAATGGCCCTGGGATATCGGCAGCCGCGCGCGATCGCATCTTTGACCCGTTTTTCACCACCAAGCCAATGGGCAAGGGCACCGGGCTGGGGCTGTCCATCAGCTATCAAATCGTTGTCGAAAAGCACGGCGGCGTCATCGAGTGCCTTTCTCAATCCGGTGAGGGCACGGAGTTTCGGATTGAGATTCCCATTCAGCCTGCGCGAGGGGGCTTCTTCGCGTGAAGCCAGCTCGATCCAGACGCGCGCGCGAAAGCGATCGGCGATCGCGACGGATGGGGGGTGACGCGATCCTCAGTCGCGCGAGCCTTTCCCACCCGGCTGTTAAGCTACAGCGCATTTAACTTACCTGTTAAGATTTTAGAGGATGGGGGGGAGAGGCTGAAGGAGAGAGGGATAGACCTTGGTTTTTCTCGTTTCTCTAAAAAGCAGATTATATGCCCAGCCGCCTAGATTTGCCCGTCTCTCGATAGGGTTCCAAACCGCTTCCCCTCCGGCGTGTCAGTTTTGCATTCAAGCGCTCCCGCAGGCAGACGAACATCGAACCCGTTATGTTTTCGTTTTCTCCCCCTCTCCCCTCCTCCCCCTGCTCCCTCTCCCCCCTCTATCCCCTCCCCCCTCAACCGTCGGGTATTCTGAAGGTATAATTTATATCTGGTTAAGTTCTGTCAAATTCTACAAAATTTCACTAAAATTTTTATATCTAAACTCACAGAAGGCATTCCTTGGCGGATAATACCCTACAGGAGCCTTTTGGAGTCAGCCAGTAGTTGTGCGGGTACGGGAGCGAGTCGTTGTCTGAAGATCCCTCGATTTCCGTCCGTTTTTAGAGAAAAGATACACTGAAAATGTATCTCGGCATGACTGCGTTTATTTTGGGAAAGGGAGCGCCTCAAAACCTTGAGGATTCGGATGGATGAAAAAAGCCAAGTTGTGCGATAGTGGAATAGGCATTTGAAAATCGCCGATTCAGCTAAAGATCCGCGAGGAAACTCTGGGACTGTTTGGCCAAGGGGTGGCATTGCCGAGCTAAATAACAAGATATTGACAGCGTGAGGACGATAAAAATGGTGGAAGCAGGACAATTTGAACCGACTGACAGCGAGAAAGAGCCTATTCACCTTACTGGTTACATTCAGCCTCACGGGTTGCTCTTTGTCTTGAAAGAACCGGAACTCACTATTTTACAAGTCAGCGATAATACCTCAAAAATATTAGGAATTTCCAGCAGTGATTTGATTGGCCAAGAATTGAATGCGCTGCTCGATTCCCCTCAAATTGAACAATTGAGAGCTTTTTTATCGAATCGAGAATTGCTAGGAACGAACCTTTTAAAATTAACGGTTTACTTGCCTTATAAAACAATAAAATTCGACGCAATCGTTCATCGCGCCAGCGGATGCGTCATTTTAGAATTAGAACCGAGTTTGTCGAACTACTCCATAGAATTTATAAATTTTTATCACTTGATTAGAGCCTCAGCCAGCAAAATTCAAAGCGCCCCAAATTTTCAAAGCCTCTGTCAGGCGATCGCCTCAGAAGTGAGAAATATTAGCGGATTCGACCGGGTAATGGTCTATAAGTTCGACGAAGAAGGGCACGGATTTGTCATTGCTGAAGATAAATTAGAAAGCTTGCCTCCTTACGCAGGCTTGCACTACCCGTCCTCAGATATTCCCCCACAAGCGAGGAGATTATATGGTTTAAATTGGCTGAGATTGATTGCCGATGTCAATTATAACCCTGTGGAAATTGTCCCGGGGATTAATCCCCTCACTTACGAACCGATAGATCTGACCTATAGCGTGCTGAGAAGTATTTCGCCTTGCCATATAGAATACCTGCAAAACATGGGCGTAGGCGCTTCAATGTCTGTCTCTTTAATGAAAGGAGAAAAGCTGTGGGGGCTGATAGCCTGCCACCATTACGGCCCGAAATATGTAGCCTACGAAGTCCGCAAAGCGTGCGAATTTCTCGGTCAAGTGATGTCGCTAGAGCTGTCATCCAAAGAAGAAAGTGAAGACTATGACTATAAATTAGAATTAAAAACCAATACAGCCAAACTCATCGAGTACATGAGCGCTGAAAAACACTATATTGAAGGATTATTTAAACCCGATCCAAGCGTGCTGGATTTAGCAAATGCAACAGGAGCCGTCGCGCGAGTAGGGGGAAATTTTAGGGCGATCGGGAAAGTGCCGCCAGCCGAAGAAATGGCCCGCTTAATAGACTGGTTAGAAAGGCGAATCAGCGAAGAAGTGTTTTATACAGATGCTCTGCCAAAACTCTACAAGCCAGCAGAAGACTATCGAGACATCGCCAGCGGAATTTTGGCCATTTCCATTTCTCAAACCCAGAAGAATTACGTCGTTTGGTTCCGCCCCGAAGTGCTGCAAACTGTCAATTGGGCGGGAAATCCCCGCGAAATGGTGCCCGCAGGCGAGGAGGAGATTGAGCGCCTGACTCCTCGAAAATCATTTGACTTGTGGAAAGAAACAGTCAGATGCAAATCTTTGCCGTGGAAACGGTGCGAAATTGAAGCGGCAAAAGAATTGAGAAACGCCATTATCAGGATAGTGGTGCGCAAAGCCGAGGAACTGGAAAAATTAAATGCGGCACTGATGGAATCTGAAGGGCGAGAGCGAGAAAAAGCCGCGCAACTAGAAGCCGCTTTGCAGGAACTTCAGCAAACCCAAACCCAACTGGTTCAGGCTGAAAAAATGTCCTCTCTCGGTCAATTGGTGGCCGGGTTGGCTCACGAAATCAACAATCCGGTAAACTTTATCTACGGGAATCTCACCTATGCAGATAACTACAGTCAAGATTTGATTCATCTCGTGAATCTCTACGCCCAGCACTATCCCCAGCCCGTGCCGGAAATTCGAGACGCCAGCGAGGCGATCGATTTGGAATTTTTGCTGGAAGACATGCCCAAACTGCTAAAGTCGATGAAGGTGGGGGTCGATCGCATTCGCGATTTGGTGCTGTCATTGCGGAACTTCGCGCGGCTGGATGAAGCGGAAAAGAAGCCGGTCAATCTTCACGACGGCATCGACAGCACCCTGCTGATTTTGAGCAACCGCCTCAAAGTCAAGTCAGACACTCCCGGCATTCAATTGCTCAAGGAGTATGGCGACTTGCCGCTGGTGGAGTGTTTTGCAGGGCAGATGAATCAGGTGTTTATGAACGTGCTGGCGAATGCGATCGACGCATTGGAGGAGCGCGACAAGCTGCGATCGCTTGAAGAGATTCAAGCCGCCCCCAGTCAAATCGCGATCCGCACTCAAATCGGAACTGGGGAATGGGGCAACCCTGAATCGGCAATGACCAATGGCCAATCTGTCGCGGTCGTCATTGCCGACAACGGCCCGGGGATTCCAGAAGACGTGCAGCAGCGGCTGTTCGACCCATTTTTTACCACCAAACCAGTGGGCAAAGGGACGGGCTTGGGATTGGCGATTAGCTATCAGATTGTCGTGGACAAGCACGGCGGGAATTTCAAGTGCCTGTCTCAACCGGGTAAAGGCACCGAGTTTTGGATCGAGATTCCCGTGCAGGCGAAAAAATAGGCGATCGCCTTTGACAATCCCCGCCTCTTTTTTTTGCCCGCTGCCCTGTCTGAAAAAAAATCAGCAGCCTCAGAGATTTTCCCGACAAGCGCCATAGTTTCGGGCCGTTCTCTTCACAGAAAGCCCGTGCTTTTTGATAGGGAAGACACTGCCAGTCAAACGCCTCTCAAAAGAAAGAGATAACTTGCCTATTTGTTTCTCTAATACTAAGTTGGCTAAGATAGTATTATACTATTAGAGAAAAACATCAGGA
>CAYOOD010000089.1:0-33573 GCA_964405435.1 uncultured bacterium | reverse complement strand
TCCTTATGGACTTCTTTTTGGCTATTGTAGCATAACTTTAGAGAATTGGTATTACATTGCCGCCACTTTGGGCGAAAAAACGCCGCGCAATAGCAGAGAATTGAGCACCACACTCACGGAACTGAAAGCCATTAGGGCACCGGCAGCGGCAGGGGAAAGCGCTATCCCGGTTGTGGGGAGCGCAACGCCTGCAGCTAGGGGAATTGCCGAGAGATTGTAGGCAAAAGCCCAAAATAAATTCTGGCGGATTTTGTTAAAGGTAGAGCGGCTGAGTTCAATGGATTCGACGACATCCAGCAGTCGGTCTTGCATCAAAACAATTCCGGCGGTTTCTACCGCTACCTCAGTGCCGGAGTGCAGCGCAATGCCGCAGTCAGCTTGCGCGAGTGCGGGGGCGTCGTTAATGCCGTCGCCAACCATTGCGACGCGGTATCCCTCCTCCTGCAAGCGGGCGATCGCCGCTGCTTTGCCGTCCGGGCGGACATTGGCCAGCACGTCGGCGGCGGTCAGCCCCAGTTCGCGGGCGGCGACGTCAGCCGCTTCCGGGGTATCGCCGGTTAAGAGCATCACGCGCAATCCCAAAAGCCGCAACCGATCGACCGTGGTTTTGGCATCGGCTCTGAGGCGATCGGCGACGGCGATCGTCCCGCAAATCGCATCCCCAGCGGCGACGTAAACGACAGTTTTGCCGAGTCGAGCCTGTTCCCTCCCTCGAATGGCGATCGCCTCGCTGACGGAGATGCCGTGATAGTTCAACCACTCCCGAGTTCCCAGCACCACTCGCTGCCCGCTGACGGTGGCGCGGACGCCGAAACCGGGTTCGGTATGGAAGTCGCAGGCACACAGCAGTGGCAGAGAAAGCCGTCGCGCTTCCCGGACGATTGCTTCGGCTAGGGGATGGCGAGCGCCGCTTTCTACCGTGGCGGCTAGTTGCAGGAGCGTCTTTGCCGTCAAGTGAGAATTTTCTGCAAGGGGCGCGCAATCCGTTACCGCCGGGTGGCCGACGGTGAGGGTGCCGGTTTTGTCAAACACGACTGTATCGATCTGGGCGATTCGTTCTAAGATGTCGCCGCCGCGAATTAAGAGTCCCCGTTCGGCTCCCAGGCCGGTGCCCACGAGCAGGGCTGTCGGAGTCGCCAGCCCCAAGGCGCAGGGACAGGCAATGACTAGAACGGCGATCGCCAGTTTCAGGCTCAATAAGAGTGATGAGTGCTGAGTGATGAGTGCTGAGTGAGAAGTTGGGGCGAATAGGGCGTGATGGACGGAATCGAGGGCTGTTGTCGGAGCGATCGCCGGCAAGTTCCACCACTGAGTGCCGGCAAAATACCAAAATGCAAAAGTCAGCGCGGCGATGGCCATGACGCCGTAAGTGAAATATCCGGCCACCGTATCGGCGAGCTGCTGGATGGGTGCCTTGCGCGTTTGGGCGTCTTCCACTAAGGCGACAATTTGTGCCAGCGTGGTTTCGGAACCCGTGCGGGTTGCCCGGACGACGACGACCCCCGACTGATTCAGGGTTCCGGCGGTGACGGTGGCTCCCGGTTGCTTGAGAACGGGCATCGGTTCGCCGGTGAGCATGGATTCGTTGACGGTGGTGCTGCCGGCAATGACTTCCCCATCGACGGGGATTTTTTCTCCGGGCAGGACTTGCAAGCATTCGCCGACTTGGACGTGAGCGACGGGTATTTCTACGCTGGCGGCAGGCGCGGGTTGAGAAGGTTTGCCTGCCGATCCGGGTGTGATTTCCCCGTGCTTGCCCGGATCGGGCACTAAGCGGGCAGTCTGCGGCTGCAAGTCGATCAGGGCTTCTAAGGCGGCGGCGGCGCGACGGCGGGCCAGATGTTCGAGAGTGCGCCCTAGCAGGATGAACCCCAGCATCATTACCGGTTCGTCAAAAAAGCACTCCCATCCCAGTTGGGGGAAGAAGAGGGCCACGCAGCTCGCGGTGTAGGAAGTCAGGGCACCCAAACCGATGAGGGTGTTCATGGTGGGAGTCCGCCGCCACAGGGCCAGCCAGCCGTCGGCGACGATTGACCGACCCGGCCCCACCAGGGCGACTGTGGCCAGACCCCAGTGAAACCAAATGCCGTTAATGAGGGGGATTTTTTCCCCGCCGAGCACGGGCGTTTCGCCAAAAGTTGCCGAGGTGATATGGCCCAGGCCGGAGAGGAGGATGAGCATTCCGGCGATCGCAACCCGCCAGATTTGCTGTTGGATTTCTCGGCGGTGTCGCTCGGCGGGGGTGAGGAGGGTGTCGGGTTCTAGTCCTTTAGCGGCGAGTTGCTCTGTTGAATAGCGCGGAGTCGAGGGAAAGCCGGATGAGGTGAGTTTGGTGGCGAGTGCGGTTGAGTCAACGGCACCGGGGATGCACTCGACCCGAGCGACTTCGATCGCCAGGTTGACGCAGGCGGAAGTGACGCCAGGATGCTGTAGCAGTTGGCGTTCTACGGCTTTGACGCAGCCAGCACATTTCATGCCGCCTACGTTAATGGTGATGGTTTCGAGGGCGGCGCTGGAAGCGATCGCCTGTTCTGGAGAGGGAGAAAGTTGCATAAATGAGTCCGCTGGAAAGCAACAACTTCTCGAGACGTCGATTCAGACGTTCTGAAAGCTTTTAGAACGTCTTTCTTGGCGTCTCTCCTTCGAGGGTAGGCGATCGGGCCGGGAAATGACTTTAGATTTGAGATTTTCTTAATTTCCCTCTTCCATTTCAACGGGAGAAAGAAGCCGGGAGCGGGGAGAAGGGAGAAGGGAGAAGGGAGAAGGGAAAAGAGAGGAGCTTTCAAGCAGGCGATCGCTTGATGATATTTCTCACTTTTCCCAAATGTTTTAAATGTGAGAACGGGAGCGAGAGATTTTTTTTTTAGAAAATCCCGCGCTCTTTTTGACTATTTTAAGTGAGAGTAAAGCACCTACACTTGAGCAGCTACTTTTTCTTCTTTGGCGGTGAGGCGCTCGTAGGTCGCCCGCATTTTCAGACCCGTCAGCACTTGGAACAGACCGGTGCCGTTGTTGGAGCCGGGATATTCGCGGTGCTGCAGCAGCAGGTGGGTCAGTTCGCCGTAGTATTTGGTGGAGGTATGGCTGAGGTGGCCTTCAATGTAAATCACCTCTTCTAAATTTTCAAATTGACCGTCCACTTCTAAAACAGAGACTTCGTGACCGTAGTAGCTATCTGGTCCGTAGTACATCTTGATACCGGGCCAAGCGCAGGTGAGTTTGCGACCGCAAGGAGTCCAGTGAATGGTTGAGCCTTCGTCAAACAGGTAGGTGGGCTCGTAGCCTTCCACGCCAAAACGCTGGATCAGGCGTACTCGCAGGATTTTGCCTTCCTTGTCATCGGGAATGAGTTGGGTGGGCAATACCTGGATGACAACATCTGCAAATTCTCTTTGCGGTTCGATGTAGGCGCTGAAGTCGGGGCGGCGAGCGTTGATGGCAGCGATGACATCTTCGTAACGGTGGCCCCTTTCGGCCATGTCGCGCTGGATTTTCCAGGCAATTTTGACTTCATCGCTGATGTCGAGGTAGACGCTGAAGTCGAGCAGCGATCGCACCCGCTCGTCATACAGCGGGTGAAGCCCCTCAACCACAACGATGTGATTCGGTTCGACCCACTCTGGCGGGTCGATCATGCCGGTTTCGTGATTGTAGATGGGCTTGTGGATCGCCTTGCCGCTCTTGATTGCCGCGATTTGCTCGTACATCAGGTCGAAGTTGTTAGCCCTAGGGTCGAGCGCGGTAATTCCGGTTTCTTTGCGCTGCTTGCGATCCAGACAGTGATAGTCGTCCAAGCAGATGACCGTGACGAAATCCTCGCCAAATAAATCTGTGATCCGGCGCAGAAATGTGGACTTACCGCATCCGGAGTCTCCGGCGACGCCAATTAGAACCACGCGATCCGGCTTACTGGTCATAGATTCCCTCTATCGATATAGATCTGTTTCCTAACTGAGTCCCAATTTCATTCAACCCGCAGCCGGGAGGTTGCCCCGACAGTCTGGCGCGACACTATACCAAAGGTATGCGGCGCTGCGCAGGAAAAGCGCCCCGCGAGTGACGTACCCTTGACAGGTGCCGCACGTTGGCTAGCGCGCGATCGCGCTGTTGCCACCCGTGACGTAGACCGAGCCCGTACCCGCGCAAAGCTGGCAGGGCAGACTCGAGTGTTCCTCAAGCTTTAAGTATTTAGGACTAACTGTTGGGCTCGATTGTACCAGAATGGGATTTCCCCTACAAGGCTGCTCGGAAATTGAATTAAATGCTCCGAGTACCTATGCTAAGCTTAATTGCGTCTTTAGAAAAATTAAAATTGACTCCCGATACACAGTCTCTGCTCCCCTCACTCGTTAGGGTAGTAACAGAGGATGCGTTTGGCAGTCCCTTCCTGTCATTTCTGAAGGGAGGTTCCAGAAACGGGCCGCTTGCACCCTTCCCCACTGCTGCTCTGGCAGACATCCAGGTTTCACAGAGCGATCGGCAGCCGGGACGAGAGCGCGGCAGCAAGATTTGATAGGGCTTTTCGGCCCTTATGAAGCCAAACTGTAGCGCCTGCACCTGCTAGAATTGAACGCGGGCGGCAGCAAGATCGTACCAATCCCTTTCAGGGACTGAAATAACTAGGGTTCGGAGAAATTTGAGCGATGTACAATCCCAACGCAGCGGGTGCTGCAAATACAGAGTCTGGTAACCGCCTATTTGTTTACGAAGTCGTGGGGCTGAGTCAGAACCAAATCACTGACAGCCTTAATTACCCCATTCGCCGCAGCGGCAGCGTGTTCATCACCGTGCCCTACAACCGCATGAATGAAGAAATGCGGCGCATTACTCGCATGGGCGGTCAGATAGTCAGCATCCGGCCCCTGACTGGTGGCAGCGAAGGGAATGGCCAAGCCACCTCAGCAAATGTAACGCCAACTGTGAAGTCAGAAGACCAACCCAAGCCAATGACTCCAGCCAAGCACAAAACTGATATTCCCGTTAACATTTACAAACCGAATAATCCCTATGTCGGTAAGTGCATTTCTAACGAAGAGTTAGTTCGCGAGGGTGGGGAAGGCACCGTCCGTCACCTGAAGTTTGACATTTCTGGCGGAGATCTGCGCTATCTGGAAGGTCAAAGCATTGGCATCATTCCTCCCGGAACCGATGACAAGGGCAAACCCCAGAAGCTGAGACTGTACTCGATCGCTTCGACTCGCCACGGGGACGACGTAGACGACAAAACCGTCTCTCTGTGCGTCCGCCAACTGGTGTACAAGCACCCGGAAACCGGTGAACCGGTCTACGGCGTCTGCTCCACCTATCTGTGCAACCTCGAGCCAGGAGCCGATGTCAAAATCACCGGCCCCGTTGGCAAAGAAATGTTGCTGCCGGAAGATCCGGAAGCGACTGTGATCATGATGGGCACGGGCACCGGCATCGCCCCCTTCCGCGCTTTCCTGTGGCGGATGTTCAAGGAGCAGCACGAAGACTACCAGTTCAAGGGTCTGGCTTGGCTGTTCTTCGGAATCCCCTACACGGCCAACATTCTCTATAAGGACGAGTTGGAAGAGTTAGCACAAAAGTTCCCGGATAACTTCCGCCTCACTTATGCCATCAGCCGCGAACAAAAGAATGCGGAAGGCGGCAAGATGTACATCCAAGATCGGATTAAAGAAAACGCTGACGAACTCTGGCAACTCCTTCAAAAGCCCAATACCCACACCTACCTTTGCGGTTTGAAGGGTATGGAAGGCGGCATCGATGCGGGGATGACGGTGGCAGCCGGCAAATTCGGCGTCGAGTGGAGTACCTACCAGAAACAGTTGCGGAAGGCAGAACGCTGGCACGTTGAAACCTATTAATTCCCAAGTCCCTACCTTTTTGGCAGGGACTGCACGGACAAAGCTCTGCTGAGTGGGGCTTGTCAGGTGGGGCGGGCAAAAGCCTGCCCCACTTTTTTTTCGCTGTCCTTGTGCCAAAATTAAATTAATTCAGATGCAAGCCGGAGGAAGTGAAAATGACACCTCAACGAGTCGCGGACATGACGCTAGAAGAACTCAAAGCCACGATCGCCCAAGTGGTAGATGAGCGGATGCGTCAGGGCGTAAAATCGGAACGTCCAAAGAAAAAACGCTCTTTGCAGGAGATTATGGACTCAATAGACCGCAATATGTGGACGCCACCACCCGGAGCGCCATCAACACTTGAACTATTACGCGAGGATCGGGACAGATAATGGCAACGTATGTAATCGATGCTAGTTTGGTGATTAAGCGCTTCATCGTAGAGACTTACACGCCCGAAGCTCGGGTCGTGTTGGCTCGCATGGAGCGAGGCGATGAGTTATACATTCCAGAGTTTTGCCTGCTAGAGTGCGCCAATGTGCTGTGGAAAGAGGTGCGCTTTGGAGGAATGCCACAGACTCAGGCGGAAGCATTCCTCGGCGATTTGTTGGATTTACCCTTTCAAATCGTACCAGTCAGCAATCTGCTACCGCGTGCTTTGCAGGTGGGTTTGACGCATCAATTAGCGGTGTACGATTCGCTGTATATTGCTTTGGCATTGGAGATGGTTTGCCCGCTGATTACAGTCGATCGCCGTCAAGCTGATGCTGCCGCCGCTAGTGGTGCAACCCTCAAGCCGATAACTGATTTCTCGCCAGCAAGTTGAGAATAAATAAAGAGAGAAAAAGAGCAAATAATGTAATTATTCTTAACATTCAAAATTCAAAAAAAGCTTATAATAGGGAAAAGCATAAAAACAAGCGATCGTGAAATCCAGCAAACCCCTATTCTCCCAACATTATTTAGAGCGTCGCCTTCCAAACAGCTCTGAATGGAATCAGGAAGTTTTAGAACCATTGCAACGATTGCGAACCCTCTACACTCGCAAACAGCCGCTTCTCCCCACACTCAACGAAGCCCAGACAGAAGCCGAATTTATTCAACCTGTTTTAGAAATATTGGGGTTTGTCTCCATTGTACAAACTCCCGCGCGGAAAGGCGGACAATTTCAGCGCCCTGACTATGCCTTATTTGGGGATGACAAAACTAAAACAGAGGCTTATCCCTTTCAAAAAAATAACGAAGCCGCGTTTTATTCCCGTACTCTGGCAGTGGCAGATGCCAAATACTGGGAACGCCCTTTAAATGAAGTGTCTCGCCATGACGGGCGAGATGCGTTCAAAAATACCAATCCTTCTTTTCAAATCGCCAATTATTTGACGGGAACGGGTGTCGATTGGGGAATGCTCACTAATGGCAGGTTTTGGCGGCTCTATTATCGGAAGAGCGCTTCGCCAGTACAGCAATTTTACGAAATTGACTTGGCAAGCCTGCTGGAATCAGGAGAAGCGGAAGCGTTTAAATATTTCTGGTGTTTCTTTAGGAAAGAAGCTTTTGTTAAAGACGCCCGAGGGAAAAATTTCTTAGAGCGGGTGCGAGAAGGAAGTAGCGAATATGCCACAATCATTGAGAAAGAGCTGAAAAACCTGGTTTTCGATCGCGTCTTTTCTTCCTTGGCGGGAGGGTTTGTCGCGGGCGGCACCGCACGGGGAGAAACTCTAACGGATGAAAACAGCCTCAAGCAAGTCTACCAGGCGACTTTATCTTTTTTATACAAAATTTTATTTCTGCTATACGCTGAGGCGCGGGGGTTGCTGCCGGTAGAGGGGGATTACCGCGATTACAGCCTCAGCAAAATCCTTGAAGAGATAGCGTTCTTTTCTCAAGATAAGTGTAGGGGCGAAGCATTTGCGCATAAATTTTTGCTACCAACCGAAAGAGGATCGACGCAAATGCTTCGCCCCTATAAACCCTACACAACTGTGATGTTTTCCAGCGAGACGGCTGCGGGTTTTTACGATCGCCTCCTCAACCTCTTCCAAATTATAGACCGAGGCGATTCGAGTTTGCAAGTCCCGCGCTACAACGGCGGCTTATTCAAAACCACAGGCAAACTCGATGACATACCAGAAGCCAATCGGTTTTTAATGCAGCACAAATTAACCGATGCCGTACTCGCCCCCGCTTTGGATAAGTTAGCGCGGCTAGACGGCGAACCGATTGATTATAGCTTTATCGACGTGCGGCATTTGGGGGCGATTTACGAAGGCTTGTTAGAATATCGGCTGGTGGTTGACGATGCCAAATCGGGAAAAGTCCATTTAGAAACCGACAAGGGAGAGCGCAAAGCGACAGGCTCTTACTACACGCCTGAATATATTGTCCGCTATATTGTCAAACAGACTTTAGAGCCAATTATAGCAGAACGCGCTCAGCGGTTTAAAGAGCTGATGGCGCAAATTTCGCAAGTACGGCAGCAGTTGCAAGATGGGCGACTTGCTCCAGCCAGTATTAAAACGCTCCGCCAAGATTTGCAGCGTTTGGAAAGAAAAACTTGGGAAACTTTGCTGGATATCAAAGTCTGCGATCCGGCGATGGGAAGCGGTCATTTTTTGGTGACAGCCGTAGATTTTATCACCGCGAAGTTAATCGGTATTCTCGGTAAGTATCCAGAGGATAACCCCGTTATAGAACAGTTGGAAAAAATCCGCGAGGATATTATTCGCAATTTGCGAAAACAGGGAATTTCAATAGAGCCGAGCCAACTGCGCGATGATAACCTGTTGCATCGGGCAGTGATGAAGCGGTGCATTTACGGGGTGGATTTAAACCCGATGGCGGTAGAATTGTGTAAAATAAGTCTGTGGTTGCATTTGTCAAATATTGCCTCATCGCTGTCCTTTTTAGATTCTCACTTGCGCTGCGGGAATTCGCTAATGGGCGCAGCGGCGCGAAAATCAAAAGCCAAGATAGATGTAACAAAATGTCTTGGCAATAAAACAGAAACGAGCGAATATTTATTTATAAATTTTGACCGAAAAGCCAAACCGTACAAGCAATTGCTAGATATTGACGTTTCCCGTAATTTTGGAGTGAAGGGGGCTGATAGTTTTTTGCGGCGTTATGGCGCTGAGATGATAAATGCCAATCCTGAAAAGATAAGCAAGGCTGATGCGTCTGTGGTTAGGGAGGCGCGGCGCTTGTATGCAGAAAAGCGATTTTTTCACTGGGATTTGGAGTTTCCCGAAGTATTTATTGATTTGGAGACGGCGGCTTGGAAAGAAAATCCGGGGTTTGATGCGGTGGTGGGGAATCCGCCCTATGTGAAAATTCAGGCTATCAGACAGGCGGATGCAAGCGCCGCGAATTACTTTTCAAAGATTTACGAGACTGCATCGGACTCCTATGATTTATACATGCTGGTGGCGGAACGCTGCCTATTTTTAGTGAATGGTTGGGGAAGGATCGGTTTAATTTTACCGAATAAGTTTTTTACGTCTGCTTCCGGAAAAGGGCTGCGAAATAAAATCGCGCAAAATCAATCTCTGGTTGAATTAGTAGATTTTGGCGTCGGGCAAGTTTTTGAGGGAGCCACTACTTACACTTGTTTGTTGTTTTTAAGTGGAAGCGATCGCCCGGTTTTTCAATATCTCAAACTGACAGAACCCACTGATATTATATCGGACAGTTTGCCCTTTAGGCAAATCCTCAACAAATCTTTAACAGAGCAACCTTGGACATTTGCCGAGCGGGATGTCAGCCAGATTCTTGAAAAGATTGCTCAGTACAGCCTGCCGCTGGGGCAACTTGCCGATCGCTTGTTTCAGGGAATTCGCACGAGTGATAATAAAGTTTATATTCTCAAACGAGCCATTGCAACAGATAATGAGAAAATTATCGAGGGGTTTTCTGCTTCCCTACAAAGACGAGTAAGAGTTGAAAAAGAACTGTGTGCGGCTTTTGTGGCGGGGAAGGAAATTCAGCGCTATGAAGTTTTAGGAGGTGGCGCGATCGCAATTGTTCCCTATCGGCTCGTCAACGAGCGGGCGGAATTAATCCCGTTAGAGCAATTGCGCTCTGAGTATCCCCTGACTTACCAATATTTTCTCGACAATCAGGCGTTTTTGGAGTCGCGAGAAAAGGGGCGTTTAGCCGAAACGGATAAATGGCACGGTTTTATCTATCCGAAAAATCTAGAAGTGATTCGCCGCCCGAAAGTTTTGAGTCGGGATATTATCGATCGCTCGACTTTTTCTCTGGATGCCGAGGGAAGTATTGCCTTTGTGACTGGCTATGGGATTTCCCTTTCTCCCAACTGTCAATATTCCCTGCTCTATCTGCTGGCAATTCTGAACAGTCGGTTGGGAGATTTTGCCTTGAAGCAACTCAATACGTTCGTGCGGGGAGGGTACGCGCGGATTTTTTCGCAGTATTTAGAGCCGATTCCCATTCGTCGAATTAATTTTACAACGTCAGAGCCCGATCGCTCTCTGTATTTAAAAAGAGCAACATCTCTCTATGAGTCTGGAATGACTCAAAATCATTTTACTACAGTGGTGGAATTTGCGCAAGAACAAATCGAACGCGATCGCGGCGATGTGGTTCACGATTTGCTCGCTTACCTTGCCGAGCAGATGATTGCACTCAACCAGCAAAAAAAAGCAGAAATGAAAGAGTTTCTGGCTTGGCTGGCGCGGGAACTCGGCAACCGTCTTGACAGCTTGACGAATCAAACCAGCGTGCGAAATTATATCGGAGACGAGGAAAGAGGAGAATTGCCTTTAAGTTTTGAAGAATTTCTGCAAATCTTAAAAAAGAATAGCAAGCGGCTGTCAGTCGATATTTCAGGGCGAAGCTTCCAGAGTCGCTTGCAACAGGAATATCAGGCAAGTTTAGAGAAACTCTTGCCGATTCAAGCGCGTCTCGCCGCAACCGATCGCCTGATAGACGCGATCGTCTATCGCCTGTATGGGTTGAGCGATGAAGAAATAGCGATTGTCGCCGCACCCCTTGCCAATTCTTAAGATAGCGTCGCGCCTGAATCCGGCGGGTACAACAATGTCACAATAGTTTTGGCAACAAGTTAGTCAGTACGGATTAGCATCGTGACTTTCAAGATTGGTTTGCTGGGCTTGGGAACAGTCGGCACGGGGACGGCGGAGATTTTGCTCTCCCCAGAGGGGCGTCACCCGCTGCTGCAGGAGTTAGAAATCTATCGGGTGGGAGTGCGATCGCTCGACAAGCAGCGCGCTTTACAATTTCCTGCCAATGCGATAACAACTGACCTGGAGGCGATCGTCACCGATCCCGCAGTTGACATCGTGGTGGAAGTGCTCGGCGGGCTGGAACCCGCGCGATCGCTCATTCTCAAAGCGATCGCATGCGGCAAGCACGTCGTCACCGCCAACAAAGCCGTCATCGCTCGCTACGGCGACGAAATCTTCACTGCTGCCAACGAAAAAGGCGTTTACGTCATGCTAGAAGCAGCGGTTGGCGGCGGCATCCCGGTGATTTCTCCCCTCAAGCAGTCTTTGGGTGCCAACCGCATTCAATCTGTCACCGGCATTGTCAACGGCACCACCAACTACATCCTCACCCGCATGACAGCAGAAGGCGCTGACTTCGCGGAGGTACTCGCCGACGCTCAGAAACTCGGCTATGCCGAAGCCGATCCCACCGCAGACGTAGACGGGCTCGACGCCGGCGATAAAATCGCAATTTTGGCCAATTTGGCGTTTAGCGGGCGGATCAAATTAGAAGAAGTACACCGCGAGGGGATTCGGCAGGTGAGCGCCGCCGATATCGCCTACGCCGATAAGTTGGGATTCGTTATCAAATTGCTAGCGATCGCCAAGCGGGAGCAACCATTCGTCTCCGACAGCACCGATCGCCTGCAGGTGAGAGTTCACCCCACCCTCGTTCCCAAAACCCACCCCCTCGCCAACATCAACGGCGTCTACAACGCCATCCTGGTTGAAGGCGAACCCCTCGGGCAGGTGATGTTCTACGGACGGGGAGCGGGTGCCGGCCCCACCGCCAGCGCCGTCGTCTCCGATATTATGAATATCGCTGCCATTCTCTTGACCGAGAGCGAGCCGATTCCCCATCCTTTGCTGAGTTTGGCTCCGCAGCACTACTGCGCGATCGCCCCGATTGAAGAAGTCGTTACCCGCTTTTACGCCCGCTTCCTCACGAAAGATCATCCCGGGGTGATTGGCTTCTTGGGCACCTGCTTCGGCAACCACGGCGTCAGCTTGGAATCGGTGGTACAAATCGGGATGCGCGATCGCCTCGCAGAAATCGTCGTCGTCACTCACGACGTGCGCGAAGGCAATTTCCGAGCCGCCCTCGCCGAAATTCGCACCTTACCGGCGATCGACAGCATTCCCAGCATTTTGCGCGTACTTTAGCGACTGGGGTGCGCTCCCGCGCACCCTACTTTCCCTCAATCCGGCTCGTTCATAATCTTGGGGACTTTAAAAAATTCATCATCGCGATCGGGAGCGCAGTTGAGAATCGCTTCGCGATCGCCATAGGGTTGCAGCTCGTCAGCTCTCGTCACGTTGCTGACGTCAATCGCTCGCGTCGTGGGCTGCACGTTCTCGGTGTTGAGTTCGCTCAGTTGCTCGAAATACTCCAAAATACTGCCGAGCTGAGGGGCGAAGCGCTCCTCTTCTTCGGGAGTGAGTTCTAAACGGGCGAGATGGGCTATTTTGCGAACGTCTTCTTTAGAAAGCATGATAGCGGTTGTTGGTGATTGGGCATGGGCAAAAGGGCATGGGGAATGAGGCATCGGGCATGGGCATGCATGGCATCGGGCATGGGCATGCATGGCATCGGGCATCGGGCTCAAGTGAATAAAATGAATAGAAATTAAGCAATCCCCAATTCACTATTCGCTCGATCCCAATTCACAATGCCCAATTCACAATGCCCAATGCGCCATTCCCAATGCCCAATTCTTCATGCCCTTTTGCCCCATTCCCCATTTCCAATTCCCTAGAAAAATACGTCCATTGTCGATCGCCCGGTGGTTTTGAGCCAGTTTTGGGCCTCGATGTAGTTATTGGGCGCTAGGCGAATTGCTTCTTTCCAGCAGTCAGCGGCTTTGTCAAACCACTCTTCCGCTTCTTCGGCGTTGCCGGCTTCCTTAGCTTGTTCGCCGCGATAGTGATAAATCACGGCGATGTTGTTGAGCGCCTGGGGCATACGGGCGTTGAGTTCCAGTGCCTGGTTGTAGTAATCCAGGGCTCGGTCGTGTTCGCCGTTGCTGGTATGGATCAGCCCGATATTGTACAGGATGAAGCTGCGATCGTAGGGGTCTTCTTCCAGCTCCAGCGCTTCGTAGTAGTTATCTAGCGCTTCTTTATATTCTCCGTCCCCTTGAGCGGACATGCCATCGCGGTAGTAGGCGAAAGCTTCTTTAGCTTTTTGGTTGGTGGGGAGGATCTTCAGGATGATGTCTGCCATCACCGTGAAGCTTTTGTCAATAAAGTTGTCGTTGCGTTGACTTCTTGGCATAGTTGCGGGGCTCGTGGCTCAAAGATCGCCGATTTGTCGTGGCGGCTAACCGCCTGTTAGTTTAGCGTATTTCAGACCCTCCAAGGGCTTCACCCAGGAACTGCTGAGCCATCCTGGCTGGCGCGGGTGACGGCGATCGCTCCTATATCAGGAACTTATCACGCGGATACTTGCTCTGAGTCACTGAATGTGATATGCAAATCGCTCACACTGGAGATAAAAGAGAGCGGAGGAGATCCACTATGTCTTACAATCCCAACTACAACCACAATCAAGACCAGCCCCCATTCGTGAAAGTGGTCTACTCAACAGTGAAAGTCAACGGGAAAATCGAACTCGTGCCGATGGAATTGTACGCAGACGGGACATTAAAACCCTGCGCCCCATACTGAATGCTTCACGGGAGCATCCCGTTTTTGTCGTGTGAGCCAGAAAGCTCACTATCAATCCCAGAGCGAGCTGGAAGCTCGCACTCCTGAAAAAGGAGATAGCAGTTGAGGGGTGGCTGATAAAAAATTACAGATGAAAAAGTTCAAGCTTTTCACCGTTCAGAGTGTAAATTGTCATAGCAGAAGAATCCCCCGGCAGTCTCTCCGGGGGATTAAGTTTTTTGGGGAGAGCGCCAGAAGAGTTTAGAAAACAGGCAGTTCGTAAATGGCGATCGCTTCATCTTTCCCCTTCACCTTCACATTCTCGCTAACCAGGCGCAGCGTGAAAGCGCTCTTGTTTCGCAGCGCCAGAACGACGCTAGCCGTCACCAAAATCCCACACTCGTAATGTCGAGTTAGCCCCTCAACCCGCGCCGCCACATTCACCGCATCGCCAATCACTGTAGAGTCAATGCGAGAAGTAAACCCCACCGTTCCCATGACGACTTCGCCTCGGTGAATGCCAATCCCGCAGCGAATTGGCGGCAAACCTTGGCTGGCGCGTTCTAAATTAAATTCGGCTAACTTTTGCTGCATGGCGATCGCGGCATTGATCGCGCCATCAGTTGCCTCGTCGTCAAACAGCGCCATAATCGCATCGCCAATATACTTGTCAATAAATCCCCCCGCCTCGTCTATCGCCGTTCCCATCCGAGCCAGATAGTCATTTAAAAAATTAAACGTTTCCATCGGCGTCATATTTTCTGACATGGCGGTATAGCCGACAATATCGGAAAACAAAATCGTCATCGTCCGCGTTGAGGCAACGCCCACTTCAATATTTTCAATTCCGTCCGGCGCGATCGCTGCTAAAAATTTATCCGGCACGAACCGTTCAAACGCTTCCAGAGTCTTCTGGAGCTTATTAAAAGAAACTTGCAGCGCCGCCGTCATTTCGTTAAATGAATTAGCCAGAGCGCCGATTTCATCAGAAAGATGAATTTCCGCGCGGTGCTGCAAATCTCCAGAGGCAATTTTGGCGGCACTTTGCTGCAGTCGCTGCACCGGCTTGCTCAACTGCATCGCTAGAATGTAGGCACCGATTAAGCCGAGGATCAGGCAAACAGCTCCGAGTTGCAGCGCTTGCTTGACGGCTTTGGCAACAGCGCGATCGACTTGGCGCAGGGAAATCCCGATGCGGCAAGTCCCGATTTTTTCATCATTGCCGATGCGGATGCCGGAGGCGACTTCTATAACGCGATCGCCCCGTTTCGCCCGCACTTGTCCGGCAGGAAACTCGACATCTCGCAACAGAAATGTTTCGAGATCGCGCGGCTCTCGCCAAGATTGCAGCGCCGATTCCGTCACCGATACTTTGACCAAATCGGGAAAAAATTGCTCCTCAAACTCAACGGGTGAAGCAGCGACAATTTGATTTTGCAAACGAAAATCAGAAATAAAAATATAAGCAAAATCTTTATTCTGCTTCATCAGAACGCTCAAATTGAGGCGGAGCCTGCCCCAGTTTTGCAGGTAGAGTTCTCCAGACCACGCTTCGCACAGCGCTAAGAGAAACGATTTTGCTTCCAAACGTTTTTGCTGCAGGTAGAGTTCGCTTTCGCTAGTCGCCCACAGCCAAACAACTGCACCGACTGTGGCGATAATTAAAATAGCCGTTGCGGTCACAATTCGGGTGCGGATCGAGCTAAACGCCAACCGCTGGACGGTAGGCAACAGGAGCGAGGAAATTCTTTCCAGGTTTCTTCGGTTAAAAAAACAGCCAATAAAACGGCTCAGCCGACTTTTATTGAGTGCTTTTTTTGGGTTATTATGCTGCATTTTTTAAATAAAAATTAAAAATTAAAAGGTTAGGGTTTGATTGATTTCCACTCAAGTGGCTCGGAACGAAACTGAGGACGGGTAAGGGGTAATGGGGAACGGGTAATCGGGAATAGGCAATAGGGAAGGGAGAATTGGCTGAAAGACGTGAATTTTTTGAGTTCGCCAATTACCGATTACCGAAACCGACTCAATGAGTCGCAACTTGAGTTAATTTTATCTGGATGGGTTGGTTTTGGCTTTTGATATCCTTCACGGCGCAGTCACTTCTAGTTCCTCCACAAAAGTGACCCAGGGCTGTTTTTGGGGGTTGGGGAGTTCTCGATCGCCAGCGGCTCCCTTGCAGGTGCTGGGGAAAGCCAGGGTAACGGGGCCGCCCATTTTGGCGGGGATGGGCTGGCGATCGCGCCCCCAGCGCGTGGCCAGCATGACGTCGCACTTGAGAACGCGCTCGGCTTCTAAAAGAATCGGTTTGGCATCGTCGCGATCGCTCAGTGCCTTTCCCCGCACCAAAACGGCACCATTGGCGGGCAACTTGACATCAGCCGCGCTCAAAACATCGCGCACCCGAACGCCGGACAATTTCACCGGGCCATTCGGCCAGCCGAGACTGTAACCCACCCCCTCTTCAAAGGTGACTTGCGGCAATTTGTCCAGAGCTGCCGCGTCGAGAGAGCGACCCCCCACCCGCAGCAACACCGGTTCAGTGCCGATAATGAGATGAGTGACGTAGAAAACCCAGTACCCTTCAGGATATTTTTGCTTTAATTCCGGGTATTTCTCCGAGGGGAAGACGAGAAAAAGGGGGCCGCCCTCGCTGCGGGAAAGCAGGCGGCCATTTTTTTCGATCGCCAGCGCGATCGGATAGCGGCGCAAATCGGCGACATTAACGGTAGCTCGATAGGCGTTAGACGCAATGAAGGTGACTTCGCTATCTTCTCCGGCGACAAATTTATCGAGCAATGTCGAGACGAGGATGCCGCGAAAGTCAACAATTCCCTCGATTTCAGAGGTTTTAAAAGGCAAGCGCGTCTGCAGGCGGGTGACGGCCAGTGCTTTAAGTTGCGGCCAGCGCAAGCGCACTGTTTCGCCGCTTTTTGTCGATCCTTGCACGAGCAATTGCCACTCTTGCTCTGTGGCTTGATTGGCGCGATCTTTCACCAGCTCGGCATTGCGAGCGATCGCCTCTTGACGCCATTCCTCCAATTGGGCATCTGCGGGCCGATTTCTGCAAGCACTTAATCCAGCGATCGCCCCTATCAGGCAGGCTGCGAAAACCTTTTTTATCATTTTATTTGAATACTGCAAGTCATTTTCTGCGGCCCTGCTGAAAACCCGCACCCCGAAGGACGAAATCTGAGCTAAACTCTCCCTGGAAAACCTCCCATGTTCAAACGCTTTACCAGCCCATCTTTACTCGCAGCTATCGGGCTGGCAGTCCTCACAGCCCTTGCCCTGATTGTACCGTCATTCAGCCGAACACCCCCGCCCATGACATCCGATGCCCAGATACTGAGCGATCCCTTCCTGCAACTGCCCTCAGAAAATTCCGTGCGGGTGGTTTGGTTTAGTGAATTTGCCGGCACGCGCCACGCGGTGCAATATGGCAAAGAACTGGAGAAAGAAGCGATCGCCGCGACGCGCCAACTCAGCCGCACGCAAGAAGACCAAAAATCTAGAGTCGGCGAACAAACCAAAGAAGGTGCTCTCTACCAGAAAGCGATCGCCCGCCCCATTTGGCGTCACGAAGCCGAAATCGAGGGGCTCGTACCGGGGCAGCGCGTGCCCTATCGCGTCACTAGCCTGCGAGAAGACGGGGCAAAAGTCAGCAGTGCCACCTTCACCCTTGCCCCCTTGCCGCCCGCCGGAAAGCCCCTGAAAATCCTGCTCACCTCCGATCACCAATTGATGCCCATGACGGCTGCCAACCTTCAGAAAGTCGTCGAAACCGTCGGGCAAGTCGATGCCGTTTTCCACGCTGGAGATTTAGTCAATATTCCCGATCGCGCTTCCGAGTGGTTTGACGACAATCGCGGCGGAGCCTTCTTCCCGTGCTTGCAGGGAAAAGCAAAAACCGAATTAGAAAAAAACGGCATCAAAACCACTTACACCGGCGGGCAAATTATTCAACACGCGCCGCTATTTGCTGCGATCGGCAATCACGAAATCATGGGGCGCTTTTCCCCCGATAGCAGCCTCAACGAACAATTCAACAACACCTTTCCCCGCCCTGCCGCCGAGCAACTCTACGCCCAAAATGCCCAACAGTGGAACCCTAGCGGCGATCCGGCAATACGGGAAGCCCTGCTAAAAGCCAATTCATTCAATACCGACACCTACGAAGAAATTTTCACCCTCCCCCAGAGCCCCGAAGGCGGGAAAAAATATTATGCCGTCACCTTCGGAGACGTGCGGCTAGTTGTGTTGTACATTACAAATATGTGGCGATCGCCCAGTCTAGACGCCAACACCAAAGGACGGTATCGCGAGCGAGAGCAAGATTTCAATAACCCCACCGCTTGGGGTTACGGACAAATCGTATACGAACCCATTGCCAAAGGCAGCACCCAATACAACTGGCTAGAACGAGAACTCAGCAGCCCCGAATTCAAACAGGCGCGGTACAAACTCGTCATGTTCCACCACCCACCGCATACACTAGGAGGAAATATCGTTCCCGCCTACACCGATCCCGTACAAATTATTGAAAAAAATGCCGACGGAAGTATTCAATCCATCCGCTACGAATATCCCAAAAATGCCGATTACATCATCCGCGACGTCGAGCCCCTGCTGGAAAAATCCGGCGTTCAGTTAGTATTTTTCGGTCACTCCCACTTGTGGAATCGCTTTGTCAGCGCCAGCGGAATGCACTTTCTCGAAACCTCGAACGTCGGCAATTCTTACGATGCCGCAGTTGGGGAAAAGAAACGTCCCGTACCAGCGGGATATAAAGAGGAATATGTCGCTTTAGGCGATCCGAATGGATTGGAGCCCGTCATGCCGACAATTTCGCCGCTACTGGATGAAACCGGCAAGCAAATGCCCTACATTGCCAGCAATGATATCACGGCATTTACCATTTTAGACACGGGAACAGGGACCGCCAGCAGTTATTATTTCGATACGCGCGAACCTCAGTCAAAAGTCGTGAAATTTGACGATTTTAGACTTGACAAAAAGTAAAAATTATGGTAAAAATATTTTCTGTTTACCAGCCTCAGCCTGGGAACCATGTTTTGGAGGCTCTGCCTCCCTACAGCGTTTTTTCTCGTTAATACGGCGGCAACAATCGGCGGAATCCGTGCAGGAGTACAATAAACAGAAAGCAGATATTTCGCAGCCCGATAAGATAAACTGGAAGTGGCAAGGCTGACTGTTTTATCTCCGATTCGCCAACTTCGGCTAATCTCTCCGCCAGCGCTTCCATCCAGTTAACACTTCTCGGATATTCCCACAAATTATCCAGCCAAGCTGGAGGGATGCCGCTTTTCTCGACTCGCGCTCCGACAATCCCTCCGACAATCGCAGCAGTGGTGTCGGTATCGCCGCCGCAGCGAATAATTTCTAAAATGGCAGCAGCATAATCTTGCTGGTGTCTCAACCAAGCGTGAATGGCGACGGGAACTGTATGATAAATATAGCCGCTGACGCCCTGGCTCAATCCCATCTGAGCGGCAAATTCTTCAGTTGTGAGGGTATCAGCGGCTTCGCAGGCTTGTTTTACGAGTAACAAAAATTCACGGGCTTCGGAATCTAATAGAGCTTGAAGTATGTTATAATAATCTTGGGGAGAACCGCGCGATCGCTCGCTGGATAGATGGGATGCGATCGCCACTGCCAAAGCGCCATATTCTGCCTTGGGATCGGTATGGGTAAGGCGGGTAGAGGCTCTGACGAATTCCCGCAATTTTGCCAGATTATTGCCACAGTATACCCCGATAATAGCACTGCGCATGGCGGGGCCATTTCCAGCCGAGAAAACACCGCTGTTATGGCTGGGAAAACCCGCCCACAATTTGACAATAGCCCTTAAAGTAGCGAAGCCGATCCCCGCCGGCAAGCCGAGCAACCACCACCGCAGACGCCAAGCGAGTTGGTTTTGAAATATCCGAACGTCGCCAGCAGAAACAATCAGGGATTGCGCCACCATACAGGCGTGTTCCGTGTCGTCGGAAACCATGCCCTTGCCAAAGAAAAAATGGTGTTTGTCGAGGTGCGGGTAAAGGCGGCGCAGGCGGTGTTTTGACAACCCTTCGCAGGGGAGCCCGAGGGCATCGCCGACAGCGGTGCCGAGCAAGCAGCCAATGAGTGAGTTTACTTTTTGAGAAGTCACGATTTAAGATAAATTGAGTAACTCGTTTAAAAATGCTTTGCCCGCTTCTTCCAAATTGCCATCGAGAGAGAAACATAAGCTGCGAACGCGAACGTGCCCAACTCGTTTATCCAAGGGAGCCGTTAAGAGAAAGGGGTATACTAATATGGCGTCGCCGCAATTTTTAGAAACAGCGTAGGCTACTGCCTGTTTAACGTCATCGTTGACCACAGTCGTCTTGTATTTTGTATCGAGGACGTAGAGTGCTGCACCCGCAGAGATTTCGTAGAGTACGAGGTCGATATTGAAGTGCAAAGTTTTGTCACGATCGATATCGACCCGCTCCTGTGCTTTGAGAGCGAAACCATCGGGTAAGTGTTCTTTTAGCCACTCGGCGACAAAAAGTTCATACAGACGCGCCATGTCTACTAAAAAGGGTAACATAGTGTTGTTGCCATTTTCAATATTTGGCCCGCTGTTTTCCAAAAAGAACCGACACAGAGCGTGTAATGTTTGGTAATCTTGATTGAGCCGATTGTACTTTCTTCCAATACACTCTTGTAGTTTAAAAGATTTTAGGGTGACGAATCCTTGCAAGACGCGATAAGCTTGGCGCGTTAAAGAACGGGTGCGATCGCCGCACCATCCCGCGCGCGTGATGCAGCGCAGCGTCCACGCGAGAATCTGGTTATCTTCAATATCGCCCGTGTATTCCTCGTATTGACAGTTAAGTTTGACATTCCAGGGTTTTTGGATAGCTTGCCGCACGTCTAGCCGTCCGCGAATGTAGGCTAGCCGGTCAGTTTTTGGCAGGTAAGCGCGATAGAGTCCTTTGCGACAGCGATCGAGAATGCGATTGGCGAGGAGTGCAGCAAGGCGATCGCACCATTCCTCTAGACTGTGACAGTCAATTAACCCGTCAAGAAAGCGAAAGCTTTTGAGATGGTAGGCATAGTCTAGCATCCCAAATAGATTCTGAATCGGTACTTTTGGCTGGAGTTTGAGAGTGAATTCTGGAGTGAGGGGAATGTAACCCACCCATCCGCGAGAGGTGAGTTGCCACTCGTCTCCTCGTGAGGTATCTTGAAGCTTGACCTTGACCTTATTCTGGTATTTTTGCCGCAATTCATTTATAATATTTTTGGGGATATCATCGCGCGGAAAAGAGCGAGTTTGGTACTCGGTAAGCTCGATAGTTTTCATATTCCCTCTGCCAAGAGATAGCCCTAATTCTAAAAGTGACGGCTATTGTCTATAAGTTGTTTTACTACGCCGTGGGTTAAACAGCAGGCAACGATCCCGATGGAGGTTAAAGTGGATAAATTCGCAGCTTGATATTCTCCCAGCGAAACTCTTCTACTTTGTCGGGTTGGTCGAAAAAATACTCTTCTAGATAGGGCTCGATTTCCATGCGCCAGATGTCCTCTATGTCTTCCTCCAGATTTTCTGTCAGAAAGAAAGATATGCCGATTTGATAGTGGCGATCGTCAATCTCCTGATTCAACTTCTCCAGTATTTGAATCAAGCCCTCTACAGGAAAGCCCGTGTTTTGGTGATAGCGCCGCAACACCTCATAGTTGGGATAAAGGGAGATAAAGGCGAAACGGCGGCGGAGGGCATGATCCACCAGGGCGATCGAGCGATCGGCAGTGTTCATCGTGCCGATGATGCGGACATTGGCGGGGATGCTAAATTCTTCGCCGCTGGCGAGTTTGACTGTGCGATCGCGATCGTCCAGCAAATACATCAATTCTCCAAAAACCTGAGAGAGATTGGCCCTGTTAATTTCATCTATAATGAGAATACAACGACCCTTGCGAGACTCGGCTTTTTTGCAGAATTCCAGAAAGCGCCCTGGAAGCATCTGATAGCTCAGCCGTCCATCTGCTCCCGTTTGCGGGCGGATGCCTTGAATGAAATCTTCATAAGAATAAGCAGGATGAAATTGCACCAGTTCCCAGAACCCATCACCGCCACCGATTAGATGTCTGGCCAGTCTCTCCGCAAGGTAGGTTTTCCCCGTACCCGGTGGCCCTTGTAGAATTGCTTGTCCCTTGCGTTCAATGGCACGCACCCAGTGTTCTAAATCTGATTCCTCAAATCCCGTATCCTCAGCACATTGAGATAGAGGATAGGGTTTTTTACGATTGAGGTGTTCATAGATAGCTGGCATTGGATCGTCGGAAGTAGCCAGCAAAAATAAGGGGAAAAGGCATTCGAGCGTTTCCACAATATGGGAAATTAAATAATTAGAAGAAGTCTGGATAATTTGCTCCTTTTTGATGTGCTTAGCAGCGTATACAGCTAGATCGTAGGAATCATCAAAAGTCTGTTTACACTCTAGAGCTTTTGTGGGGTATTTCAAAAATTCTTCCCATGTGTATTCCGATATGCCAATTTCCTGCCAGTCTCCATATACTATTTTTTCATCTTGCCAGTAAGGTTGCAATTGGCTAAGTAAGTCACTTTCATGGGTTTTGCAATTTTTTATAAAGCGTTTCATGCTCTCTATATTCCTGTACGAACCCATGTAGAAGCCAACTTCTAGCATTTCTTTAGACACAAATATAAAAAAGTGGGGGAATAAAAAATTTTCATATTTTTCTGAATACAATCTGCATCCATAAAAATAACCTGTTCTTGCAATCCTATTTTTATAGTAGAAATTCATTAAAAAATCGCCAGTTTGTTGCCAATCCCAATAAAAGTCGTATATTTCACCGCCATTGTAAGTTTGATATTTACAACAGTCTATTACATTATATGGCAGCCTATTTATAACTTCAATTAGAGTTCTTTTTAAAGGCATATCCACATATTTTTTGAACTCGTTGGTTTTTATAAATTTCCAAGGCACCTCCTCATAACTACTGTGCCATCTATCGAGAATTTTAAAAGTTTTTTCTGATAAAAAGTAGTCATCCTGTAGCAAGTTTTCTTCCATTTTTACTGTCTCATCCAAATTCATTAGAGATTTTATCGAACCTGACTCAAGAACTGACTTGTCGGTGCCAGTGGCGGCGCTTTTTGAACACCATCCTCAACAATACCTCATCAGGGCAACTTCCGGCGCTGTGGAATACGGGCGTCACAATGAAAACCCGGGCGATTGCCTCTTTCTCTCTCCAACCATCCCCCTACAATATCTACTCTCGCACTGCAGCCATAGCGAGCATCTCCAGCAGAAACTTTCAGGGATTGCGCCACCATACAGGCGTGTTCCGTGTCGTCGGAAGCCATGCCTTTGCCTGAGAAAAAATGGGGGTTGTCGAGGTGCGAGTAAAGGCGGTGCAGGCGGCGTTTTGACAACCCTTCGCGGGGGAGCCCGATGGCGGTGCCGAGCCAGCAGCCGACGATCGCTCTGCCGAGGTTGAAGCGAGGAGATGGGCAGGGGAGCGGCGAGCCGTCTTCCATACTCTAGAATTCTGGCTATTTTTAGATAGTGCCCGTTCCTTTATCACATTTTGAAAATTTTGTCAATTGTCAAGAATGCTAAAATCAACGGGAGCAAATCACAAAAAATAAGCCATTTGTCTAATTGAAAAGTTTTTGTCCTGTCAGTATCATAACAAAACTACGATCATTTGTCCGCAAAACCACTGTCTAACCTCTGAAATGTCTATTGTCAAGGGGTGAGTATGATAGCGTATTTATGCTTTTTTTTTGAGAAGATGAAGAGTTTTTACAGCAATTTCTTTCTAACAGTATTGACAAGCGATAGAAGATATGAAATTATTATTGATAGGGCGTGGCAGGCCCCTCCGATTTCTTTATAAATGCTTGATTTGTGTAGAAAATAATGCTCTTGTTTTCTACTAATTCAGGCAGAAATTCAACCGCAGAATGAAAGGCATCAAAGGTCTTTTGTTTGGCGGTATTTTTATTAGCAAAGATTCTTTTTAAACAGTTATTTTTGAATGCCAGCATGTCTTTACACCTGCATGGCTTAACCCCGGTAGGGTCTAACCCCTTTTTTTGAAAAATCCTCTGACTGAATTAGAAATAAATAGCGATTTGGGTATGGCGCATTATCGAAATTGAGGTATAATTTTTAGTCCATGTCTGTCTCCTCAAAAAAATTTTAATTTTTATAACTTTTTTTAATTTTTTTATCTGTAAAGAAATGGCGTGTGCTAAAATACATATCCGAAAGCCATAGGGCTCTGGTCATTCGATCGCATCAGGGAAAGCATCATGGAGATACTGCACAAGTCGGGAGACACTGTTTCCCAAAAGTATCGCATTTTAGAGGTTTTGGGAGAAGGCGGGATCGGAACAACTTACTTAGCAGAACACTTGCCAAGCAATCGGCGAGTCGCGCTGAAAGTGCTGTCAATCCGCCGCCTGAATGATTGGAAAATGATGGAGCTATTTGAGCGCGAAGCAAACACCCTCATTCAACTCAATCATCCCGCTATTCCCCCGTATTTGGAATACTTCCACGCAGACACGCCCTCGGAGCGTTTTTTCTATGTCGTTCAAGAACTGGCTCGCGGCGAGTCGCTAGCGGAGCGCGTCAATAGCGGCTGGCGCGCCAGTGAAGAGGAAGCACGCGACATCGGCTGTCAACTCTTAGAAACTTTGATATATTTGCACGAGTTGAACCCAGCCGTGATTCACCGAGAAATCAAGCCGCAAAATATTTTTATAACTGAGGAAGGGCAAGTTTTTTTAGTAGATTTTGGAGCGGTGGAGTACGTCTATCAAAAAACTGTCAGGCGCGACAGTACGATAGTGGGAACTTATGGCTACATGGCACCGGAAGAGTTTCGGGGGAAAGCGGTTCCAGCAACGGATTTATATAGTTTGGGAGCGACTTTGCTGTTTCTGCTGACGCAGCGATCGCCTGCTGATTTGCCGCAAAAGGGATTTAAGATAGATTTTCGTTCCAGCCAGCAGATTTCCTCGCCTTTGGCAACCTGGTTGGAGAAAATGCTGGAGCCAGAAGTAAAAGATCGGTTTGCCTCAGCAAAAGAAGCGCTGGCAGTGCTGCGAGGGGAGAAGAAAATGAGCTTAAAAATGAGTTCGCCAGGAGTGATAAAAGTTCTAATTGGAGCAGGAGTAACGGTTTTTGCAGCGCTGGGAATTGTCAACTCTTTCAAGACGGGCGTAACCTACTTTCGCCAGGTTGTGGTTTTAGCAGATAAGCCGATTTTTACCGAAGAAATCTCTGCCAAAAATCCGGGATCGCCGGATGGGGAAAGTAGCGCCAATCAGGCAGGAGAGAAGATGCCACGGCTGGCAGCAGAGCGGGATGGGCAGCCAGAAATTGTGGAAAAAGCGATCGCGGAGGAAGCGGCAGTCAATGCGATCGATAATGAGGGCAACACGCTGCTGCACGGGGTGACAAATAAAGACATCGCGATCGCAGAGCGGCTGATTGCGCGAGGGGCTGATATCAATGCAGTGAATAATCGCGGCATGACGCCGCTGGCAATGGCAATTAACAGCCAAAATACAGACGTGGCTTTGCTGCTGATAGCCAAGGGAGCAGATGTCAATATTAAAGACAGCGACGGCAACACCCTGCTGCACAACCTGAAAAGCAAAGATCAGGCGCTCGCCGAGCTGCTAATTGCGAAAGGGGCGAATGTCAATGCCAAGAATAAGGCGGGAGTGACGCCCCTAGAGAGCGCGATCGCCAGCCAGAATCAAGATTTAACTGCGCTGCTGATAGCCAAGGGAGCCGATGTCAACGCCAAAGACAACGACGGCAACACCCTGCTGCACAAATGGCCAGGTAAAGATATAGCCTTCGCCGAGCTGCTGATTGCGAAAGGGGCAAATATCAATGCCAAAAATAAGGCGGGAATGACGCCGCTAGAGAGCGCGATCGCTAGCGAGAATACAGACGCAGCACTGTTCTTGATTGCCCGGGGAGCCGATGTCAACGTCAAGAATTCTCAAGGCGTGCCCCCCTTATTTGCGGCAATCCGCAACAACCGCAAAGACGATTTATTGATGTTGATTGCTGGGGGAGCCGATGTCAGCGCCAAAGACAGCCAGGGCAATACTCCCCTGCACTGGGCGATACAAAATAACCTCAAAGACGTGGCAGAAATGCTAATTCTCGCCAAAGCCGATGTCAACGCCGAAAATAGCCAAGGCAAGACGCCCCTAGATATGGCGATCGCCAGCCAAAATGCAGACTTAATTTCGCTGCTGATAGCTAAGGGAGCCGATGTCAACGTGAAAAACAGCCAGGGGCTTACGCCGCTGCACTGGGCAGTACAGAATAACCGCCGAGACGCGATCGCCCTGCTCGTGGCTGGGAATGCCGATGTCAACACCAAAGACAGCCAGGGCTACACTCCCCTGCACTGGGCGATCGAGAATAACCGCAAAGATTTGGTCTTGCTGCTTTTGGTGCGGGGCGCTGACGTCAAAGCCAAAGACAAACAGGGCTATACCCCCCTGCATTTGGCGGCAGCCAAGGGCAACACAGAAATCGCCTCCCTGCTGATTGCGAAGGATGCCGATGTCCGCGAACCCGATATTACCGGGCGGACGCCGCTGCATTTGGCGGCAGTCAAGGGAGACGGGCACATGGCTGCTCTGCTGCTGGCGAAGGGAGCAGAGATCGACGCGCGGGATGACGCGGGCGAAACGGCGCTGTATGTGGCATCCGTCAAGGGAGATGCGGAAATGGCTGCTTTCCTGCTGGCAAAGGGAGCCGACGTCAACGTGCGGGATAACGCGGGGCGGTTGCCGCAAGATTTGGTAGCAATTAATGAGCGTATGGTGGCGTTATTTAAGAGTCGCGCCAAGCAAGAGTGAAATTCAAGTGTCACCGCACTGAGATGTCTGTGATGGGCTGATGTAGATTGATGGGTTGTGGTTGTGGCAAGCAACAACTGCCCTGCATCCAGCCCTGCCTATTTTGGCGAAGGAATTGTCGAAGAAAGCGCGTTTCTAGAGCTTTTGCTCTGACTTTGAGGTTGGGGCGATCGCCTCGCGCTTTTGATATTTTGTAGCAGCAGAAATGGAGCATGACACAACGGATGTAAATGAAAATATCCGTTACATCCGCTATGCCGCACTCCATCTGCTGCCAGTATCAAGGGTGCCGCCAGCCACTCGCTGCCACACCATCACGGACAACAGCCTAGTGAGATGGGCGCGAGATCGGGCTATTGGGGCCAGATATGAGATGAGGGCGGAATCAAGCGTCGCTTTCAATGTAGATGAACAACAGACCCATTACCACAGCGGGCATGAGCCAGCAAACTACCGGGATCAGAATCCAGGGTAAGTAGGAAGCTGCGTATGCACCTGTCATGTGAATTTCTCCTATCTAAAGTTACAGTGCGTTGAGAGGGATATGGCTGCAGGCAGTCTAGGCGTTGACCAAACCCCGGAAAATAGCATCTAAGCCGGTGAAATTTTCCAAGAGGAAGTAGGCAACGAAAGCGCCGCCCATTGCTCCGACGAAGAAACCGGCAGTTAATTGGCTCCAGCCTTCAGAGGTTTTCAGGCTGTCGCTAGAGCCAGAAGTATCTCCTTGGAAAGAGACAATGCCGTAAGCGGACAGGCAAGCAGTGGCGATGAGAATCAAGCCGAGGGCTGAAAACAATCCGCCCAGATTGGCTGCGTCTGGATAGTCGCGCAGGGGGCCGAGCTTGACCCAGGGGCCAACGAGGAAATAACCGTGAGCCATGCCAATTTCCAATCCGCGCAGGATGGGAGACAGTCCCTTGCGGTAGGCGGGCAAATTACCGATGAAAGCCCTGGTGAACGCGGAATCGCTGATGGGGGTGGACAGGTGACCCACAAAGGGATCGCCGTTATAGGGTTGAACTACTTGCGTATCTCTTGCATCGGGCATATTTGTTTTTCCTCTTTCGTTGAAAATCTTCAGAAGAACTTAAGCTCATATTCTATGCAAGGAAGGGTTGCGTCGTGGCAGAAATGAGTGGGAGCTTTAAAAAAGTTAATTAAATTGGCTGGAAACGCTATATTTTCGATCGCGGGCAAGGAGCATCCAGATGTCGGGGTGGCTTTGGGCATCGTCGGGGAAGCGATCCCTCGGGCTGCGGTCACTTTAACCGGGCCACAATAGGGCCATAGTTGAGTATTGGCAATTCCAAAAAAAGTGCATAGGTTCCTACCCTCCCAGAAATAGTTGGGTTCAGTAAGGAAAGGAACAAGTCACTATGCAAACCCTGACAAACGCGACTAACCTAGTTTTCATCGATCTGAGCGTCGAGGATTCCCAAGCGCTCTTGAATGGAGTCATGCCGGGGGCTGAAGCCATTCTCCTCGATCCGCAGCGGGACGGCATCGAGCAAATTACCGCAGTGTTAGGCGATCGCAGCAATATCAACAGCCTTCACATCGTCTCCCACGGAACCCCTGCTTGCTTGCACTTGGGCAGTACACAGCTCCATCTGGGCAATCTGAGCGCTTATGCCCATCAACTGCGACAGTGGACAGCAGCCCTGACGCCAGACGCCGACATCCTTATCTATGGATGCAATGTCGCAATGGGCGAGGTGGGCAAAGCCTTCGTTCACTGGCTGAGTTTGCTAACCGATGCCAAAGTAGCCGCTTCTGCCAGTCGCACCGGCTCTGCTGCCAAGGGCGGTGACTGGTTGCTGGAGTACGCAACCGGGCAGATTAAAGCTTCGCTGGCGTTTCAGTCGCCAGTAAGAACAACCTACAAGGGCGTTTTTGCCACACCCAGCGTCCAATGGCTCAAACAATTGGGGACTGCCGGCGCGGATGAATCCAGCAGCATTGCCGTGGATAGCGCTGGGAATATCTACGCGACGGGCTACACTGCGGACGCTTTAGCAGACAGCAGCCAGGGCGGCGAGGATGCGTGGGCAGTCAAATACGACAGCAACGGCAATCAGTTGTGGCTCAGGCAATTCGGGACTGCTAGTAATGAGCGATCGAATGGGATAGCCGTAGATGGCGCTGACAATTTCTACCTCGGGGGATACACCACAGGTGATTTCGGAGGTAACAATGCTGGGAGTGAAGACGCCTGGTTGGCCCAATATGACAGCAGCGGCAACCAACAGTGGGTGAAACAGTTGGGAACTGCCAGCAACGATCGCGCTCTGGGAGTGGCAGTGGCTAGCTCTGGCTATGTTTATACCACGGGCTATACCAATTCCAATTTATCGGGCCGCAGATATTTGATATACGGCTCATACAATGACCATTCTGACCTCAGTGATGAGGAGATCTGGACAGCCATGTGTGACACTCAGGGCAATCAGGTGTGGGTGAAGCAGCAGGGGAGTTATGGGAATGATCGCTCTAACGGTATCGCCGTGTCCAATGGTGGCCAAGTCTACTTTTCAGGATATACCGAAGGCTCTTTGGAAAACAGCAATGCCGGCGGTGCTGACTCATTCATCGCGAATTATTATTCCACCTGCGGCAATTATGGCTACATCAGGCAGTTTGGTTCTAGCAGTTCTGACTACTCCTGCAGCATTCAAGTCGATGGCTCTGGTAATTTATTCATGGCGGGCTATACGGCAGGTGCTTTGGATGGAGCCAATGCGGGGATTATGGATGCCTGGTTTGCCAAGTATGACAGCTCTGGCTACCGACTGTGGATGAATCAGTTAGGAACAAGCGGGGACGATCGCGCTCTGGGATTGGCACTTGACAGCAATGGCAATGTTTACGTCGCCGGCTACACCACCGGCGCTTTATCTGGCAGCAATAGCGGCGGCGAAGATGCCTGGGTGGCCATGTACGATACCTGGGGCCACCAACAGTGGGTGAAACAGTTCGGGACGGCTAGCAACGATCGCGCAAATGGCGTGGCAGTCGATAGCGCTGGCAATGTCTACCTATCCGGCTACACCGAAGGCGCTCTCGATGGCACCAATGCCGGGGCTGCTGACGCTTGGGTGGCCAAATTCGGCCCCAATACGGCCCCCGCTTTAGCGGTGAACGGCGGTTTGACGTTGGATGAAGAAGCGACTGCCGCCATTACTGCCGAACAGCTTCAGGTAACCGATACCGATTGGGGAGAAGTCATTACTTACGCCGTTACGGCACTCCCGACAGAAGGCACCCTGATACTGAACGATACCGCCCTCGCACTCAACGACACTTTCACGCAAGCAGATATCGATGCGGGCAAGCTGAGTTACTCTCACGACGGCAGCGAAACCACTGCCGATACTTTCACTTTCACAGTGACAGACAGCCAAGGCAGCCAAATCAGCGATACCGCTTTCCAAATTACGCTCAATCCCGTTAACGATGCCCCCAGCGATATCACGCTTTCTGCCAACAGCATTGACGAAAACAGCGCCAACGGCACCGCGATTGGCACTCTCAGTACGGCTGACGCTGAGGCAAATGATACACACACCTATACTTTAGTTGACGATGCGGGAGGTCGCTTCACTGTTGAGGGCGATCGCCTCTCGGTACTCGACGGCAGCTTGCTCGACTGGGAAACCGCCAGCAGCCACACAATTCGCCTCTGCGCCACCGATAGCGGCACTCCCAGCGCCAGCTTCGAGAAAGACTTTACTATCAACCTCGGCAACATCAACGACGCCCCCACAGATATCAGTCTCAGCAACAGCAGTGTCGGCGAAAATAGCATTGCCGGCACCGTCATTGGCACGCTATCCACCACCGATCCCGACGTCAGCGACACTCACACCTATACCCTCCTCAGCGACGCCGAAGGGCGCTTCACCCTAGAGGGGAACGAGTTAAAAGTGGCTCAAAATAGCCGCCTAGATGTCGAGAGTGGCAACAATTACACTATCCGGGTGCGGATTTCGGATAATGGTACGCCCAGTCAAAGTTTTGAAAAAGACTTGACAATTAGCCTCTCGGACGCTTACAAACCGCCAACCTTAGCCAATAACATAACCAGCCAAACCGCAAAGGCGGATACGCCCTTTACCTTCCAAATTCCCGCCAACACCTTCCATCATTTGAATGCTGGCGACAGCCTCACCTATTCGGCAATTCTCGCCGATGGCAATCCCCTGCCAAATTGGCTGATTTTCGACTCCACAACCCTTACCCTCAGCGGCACTCCCGCGAGGGGCGATGCGGGCAACCTCAGCATCAAACTAACAGCAACGGATAGTGCAGGAACTATCGTAAGCGATACGTTCGATCTGAGTATTGCGCCAGGTAGCACTGACGAGGTGGGTGAAGATACGATCCCGGGCGATACTGGCAACAATCCAACAAATGGCGGTACTGGCGACGATTCTCTCGGCGGCGATACTGGCAACAATCCAACAAATGGCGGTACAAATAGGGATTTCAACGCTGGCAGTATGTTTGGTTTTCCGACACCAAACGAGAGCGGCGATTTAACGTCTGAGAGTACGGGCAGCGATGCCACTTTCACGACAGGCGGCGCGGTGAACAATAGCAACGATACTCTCATCGGCAGTGATGATGGCGATGCTCTGAATGGCTTTGGCGGCAATGACTTGCTCGTCGGCTTTGGTGGCAGTGACAATCTCTCTGGCGGCGACGGCAACGATCGCATTTACGGCAATATCGACACTGATAATGTCGATGGCGGTAATGGGGACGATACCTTGTTTGGCGGCAAAGAAAGCGATACGCTCACTGGCAGCAATGGCGTCGATATTGTTTGCGGCGATTTCGGCAATGATTCTATTGACGGCGGCGACGGCAACGATTTGCTCTACGGCAAGCAAGACGCCGATTTTATCGACGGTGGCAGCGGTGAGGATACTCTCTTTGGCGGCAAAGATAACGACACTCTCATCGGTGCTGCTGGCAGCGATACCCTTGGGGGTGATTTGGGCGATGACAGTCTCAGCGGTTCTGAGGGTAATGATGTTTTATACGGCAATATAGGCGCTGACACCCTCGACGGCGGCACGGGTGACGACAGTCTTTTTGCCGGCAAAGACAGCGATGTTTTGTTGGGCAGCGACGGTGCAGATTTCCTGTGCGGGGACTTGGGTGAAGATAGTCTCACTGGCGGCGGCGGCAGCGATCGCTTTTTCTTGAGTTCGGGCAGGGGCAGCGATACGATTCTCGACTTTGAAGATGGCATTGATTCTCTCGTTTTGTCTGATGGTTTGAGTTTCGAGCAGCTTGCCATCACTCCAGGGGCGAATGCCGCGTTAATTGCGATCGCTACCACTGGCGAACTGTTAGCCTCTCTGGAAGGGATCGAAGCCAGCGCGATCGCCATTAACGATTTCCATAACAATTTCACTCTGGTTTAGCACCCTCTCACTCCAGCGCCCCAGCACGTCTCAAAATTGCTGGGGCGGGCTTTTTTCATTTTGGGAAATTTCACGCGCTAGCCAATATGCGATCGCCTGCCCTCTGATCCACCAATGAATATTTTTATCTGCGCTCCGGTTGAAAATATTCAAACATCTATTCTTTTTAAAAAAATTTAATTTCTCAGTTCATTTCTATACTTTTAAATAGCTGTAGTTTGCGGTTTTCTGAGATTTATTTAGACGAAAAGCCGAGAAACTCTCGAATGAGGGTGAATATTTTTTGTTTTTCGCGCCAATCCGCTCTATTATCCAAGTTTAAGGGCAAGGCATGACCCGATCTCAGAACAAAAACAATTGCTTTGCTGGCAATGCGATTTCCTTCAAAATTACTGCGAAATACGCGCGATTTTTCTGCCATTTCGACATCTATAATAGCCCGAAGTTCATGTTCTGTTATTTTCTTATAAAAAAACAGTTGCTTCCCCAGACCGATCTTGCCATTTTCTTTGTCTAATTCAACGGTTAAAACACTTCCTAAAGAGATGATCGAATAAACTCCTGTAGCCAAGAAAAAAATAGGGATTAACGGAAACCACACGATGTAAAACATCCACGTTTGCGAAAAGGCCAAGATCAGCCAAAAAACTGGAACCACCAGCGCGCAGATGCCTGATAATATCCAAAGTTCTACGGGGCGGTATCGGAGCTTCAGTTTGGTTGGCGTTTTTTCTAGAATTTCCATAGTTGTAAAATCAAACCAATGTTAACCGAGTATAACTCTAGTTGCTGCTAAGCCTCAAAAAAAGTAAAACGTAAAATAAATGGCTAAAATCTGTGGCAGAATTAGCCGAAACTGTCCTAGTGAAAAGACCAATTACCAATTCCCCATTACCGAGTGCCGAAACGGAAAGGTTCTAACGAGCAACTTGAGTTATTATATTTGATTATTTATCTAAAGACCAGAGCGATCGCTAGGGACTTCAGGCTGAACTCGGCGGCCAACAATGGAACCTATAGAAAAATAGTTATGAAAGCTGTGGCGGTGCTATCTATGTGACGGCACATACAGGGCACTCCCAGAGGCAACATATCAGGGCGCTGTCAATAAACTAAGGTGCAGCCAATTTAGCGGCAGCAGCAGTTTGCCGGGGCGACAGCCGGCCCCAAAGCAGGTGATAAGTTTCCTTAATCTCGGCTTTTTGGCGAATGAAAGGGTTTCGGAGGGTCAGTCTGCGATCGCGGCGCTCTCGGATGCCCCTGCGGACGGGCATGAAGCGTTAGCGTGCAGCGACTCGAATCGCCCCGTTTTTTGTAAATCTCGGAAATAGGGCTTGAACTCCTGCCATCTAATCGCTATCCTTTGTTGATAACCGATCTTCCCAGCTCAATAAATCGCAATAATAAGAGCGAAGAGGACATACTCCGAACTATGGCCACAAAATTCCCGAAATTTAGCCAAGACCTGGCAGCCGATCCCACCACGCGGAGGA
>CAYOOD010000088.1:0-34184 GCA_964405435.1 uncultured bacterium | reverse complement strand
GATGCCAAAAGTGCCCAAGACTTTGCCAGTTGAGGAGAAAATAGGTGCAGACCAACAGGCGCGCAGCCCGTGGGAAAGTGCCAAATCTCGATAATCTTCCCACAGCGGCTCGGTGGCGATGTCGGCAGCGATGACGGTTTTGCCCAGATATGCCGCCGTGCCGCAGGAGGCGACGTTCGCGCCAATCGCCCCGCCGTCGATCGCGCGGTTGTAGCTTTCTGGAAGGCTGGGCGCAGCGCCTAAGTGCAGGTTTGTGCCATTGCGATCGAGCAGCAGAATCGAGCAAAGCATCCCCGGCGATTGCTGCTCGACGAGCTGAGTTAAACCGGTGAGAACGTCGGTGAGGGGAGCCCCCGTCGCGATCGCTTCGAGCAGGCGCGCTTGCCCGCGAGCCCAGTTTTCAGCACGGTTGCGCGAAGCGTTAGCGCAGCCAGGGGCGACAGCCCTGTCGCGCCCGACTGGGTAGAGTAAATTTTCCGACGGGTTGGCGAGTGGTGAATGTCTGCGGCTGAGCTGCGCCAGGATAAAGATGCCCCCGATTTTACCCTCCCGGTGCTGCCAAGGTTGGACTTCCCACTCTAGCGACGTCACGGAACCGTCGGGTTCAATCCGGCGCTCGATTTCGCGCGTCTGGGCAGTACCTGCGATCGCGTTTCTACAGAGCTGCGCCCAATCCGGGGGCAGGTGGGGAAAAACCTCCTCGTGAGCGCGCTCGATGACGTTTTGCTCTTCCAGATTGTGCAGGCGCAACCACTGACGCGAAACTGCCAGATAGCGCATCTGAGAGTCCAATATAGCGGTAGCGGCGCTGAGGTGTTCTAAACAAGGCGGAAATACTTCTCGACGATCGGGGGCGTGCATAAACCTGTCGATAGAACTCTATTCTGAGGATAAATGCACTCGCCCCAAATTGGCAGGAGTTGCCCCTCGGAAAACCCGGGAGTTTTTTGAGTTAAAGCGCGATCGCCCCCTCGGTTCAGCCGTCACTCTCAATTCCTTGCATTCACCGGCGTACTGCATCTAGCGGATTAGAAACTCGGTTTCTCCCTTAAAACCCGGTTTCTGCTATCGGCTTTCTCACCTAAATTTTTCTGCCGACGAGCAGGTAAACATTCATCTCGCCCCGCCCTTTCACCTCGATGGTGCCGCGTTCTTCAAAAATATATTTATCTCGCAAGAGCGCGTAAGTCGCCGCCGTCACCTGCGTGCAACCCGGAATCCCGTGCGATTCCATGCGCGAAGCAATATTCACCGTGTCGCCCCACAAGTCGTAAATAAACTTTTTGATGCCAATCACGCCGGCAACCACCGAGCCGGAATTGATGCCGATGCGAATATTCAATTCTTCGGCATTCAGGGCGCTGAAGCGGGCGATTTCCTTTTGCATGTCGAGGGCCATTTCGGCGATCGCTTCGGCGTGGTCTTTTCGCGGTACGGGCAAGCCGCCCACCACCATATACGCATCCCCAATTGTTTTAATTTTCTCCAACCCGTGCCGCTCTGCCAATTGGTCAAACGCTGAAAAGATTTCGTTGAGTAAATTGACTAAATCTTGAGGAGACATGCGGGTGCTGAGCTGAGTAAATCCCACGATATCTGCAAACAAAACCGTCACATCTTCAAACGTATCGGCAATCGAGCTATTTTCCGTTTTCAGGCGGTGCGCGATCGCCTCTGGCAAAATATTCAACAGCAGGCGATCGGTTTGTTCTTTTTGCTGCAACAGTGCTTCTTCTGTTACCTTCCTCACCGTGATATCTTCGACGCTGCCTTCATAATAGAGAAGCTTGCCATTTTTGTCTTTCACGGCGCGCGCGTTCTCCGAAATCCAGATTGCTTTGCCATCTTTGCGATAAACTTGAGACTCAAAATTCGCTACGGCGTCGTGTTCTTCCATCAAGCGCACGAATTCGGCACGGCGGTTAAAATCGACGTAAAGCTGCCGCTCGATATTGCCAATATTCGCTATCAGTTCTTCGGGAGAAGCGTAACCGTAAATGCTGGCGAGGGCGGGATTGGCGCTGATATAGCGCCCCTCGGGCGTTGTCTGGAAAATGCCATCGGTGGAATTCTCAAAAATGCTGCGATATTTGGCTTCGGCTTCCTGCATGGCTTTTTCGGCTTGCAGGCGCTTGTTAAAATTGCGTGCAGACGCTACAAATACATACAGAGAAACCCCGGCAACTAATAGGGCAAAGACTTGAACGAAATATTTTTTTCTGGAAAATCCATCAATGCGAATTTGCAATAATTCTTGCAAGTCGGGCAAGACGCGATCGTATAGTCGGAGTTGGGATTCTAGCGCTTCGCTAGAGGCGGCAAAATAATCGACTGCTTTTAACTCAAAATTATCCGCTTCTAAAAGGTTTTTATTGACCGCTTCTACCAGCCCGCGCGTGGCGTAGATTTTATCTTGAACGTAGGGGTCTAATTTGAGGGCAAGCGGGGGATTCTGCTGGAAGGCAACTTGCATCCCTCGCTGAATTCTGTTTTGATGAGAATCGAGGGCGCTGGCTAAAATAATCAGGTTGATTTTTTCAGAAGTGGCGAGGGATCGCTTTTCTATAATTTCCAGTCCGAGTTCTTGCAACTGAGCCGTTTTTTCCATCATGTAGGGGAGGTGATTGACGGCGGCATCCATGAGATAATAACTGTCTAAATCCGGGTCGAGTATCAAGTTGGAGGTATCGCCGACGAGGGCGATCGCGTCCAGAATCTCGGCAATGACTGCCGAGTGGAGTTGAAAACTCTGTTGGGGGCTGAGATTAAAGACCTGATTTTTTAACGGCTGCAATTTTTCCTTGAGAGACTGCCATTTTTGAGAAGTTTTCAGCACGGAACCGAGGCGGCGATCGCTCTCGTCAATTCTGGCAATATCTTTTTCGATCTGAGACTGCTTGATGGCGAGTTTTTTTTTGGCAGTCTCGTTTCCCTTTAGATAACTATCTGTCAGACTTCGATGGGCGATAACGTGTTCTAACAAGTTTCTCAGGGGTTCGCTGTACTCGACGCCTAACTGTTCTTTCCGAGCAAATTGAATGCCGACATCAATTTCGCGAATCAGTTGATAAACCACAGTAGCAAAAGGGAGAATGAAAACGAGCAATACCCCCCAAAAGTAGGCTGTGATTTTGACTCGGCTGTATTTTTCTTTCACGATTTTGGCCCCCAGCACTGAAAAAAAGCGCGCCTCTCACCTAGACTGCCACCTCTATACCGTCTCCAGTCCCGCTCTCCGGACTATTCGCATTTACTGGCTGGTCAAAATCAGACGATCCCGACGGCAAAATTGTGAAGTTTTATATTAAGAGAATGCAAGCGATCGCCACAAGTTGACCGCGAGGAAGGCAGTCCTCAGTTATTATAAGATGAGGCGCGCCCCGAGGGAATAAGCTGCGAGGGCGAGAAGGAGGATAACGCTAAAGTAGCGGGTGAAAGCATTCAGAGGAATAATCTAGCGTCCAAATGCTTTCATCCCTCATACCGGGAGGCTTTTGCCCCGCGATGCCCCTCCCCTACCCGATCCCCAAAACCTTGAGATTCTCAGCCGCTTCGCGCAGATGTTGAATGCCCGCTTTGGTTTGAGAGAGTCCGCTAGCCGTCTGTTTTGCGCCGATATTGATGGAATTCATCGCTTCTGAAACCTGTTGAATGGCGATCGCTTGCTGCTTCGCCGTCAGGGCAATTTGTTGGTTGTTTTCCACCACCGAGTCGATCGCTTCGGCAACCCCTCGGAAAGCGTCCGCCGTTTGTCGCGCCAGCTCCACACCCTGTGAGACAGTTGCCGTGCCCTCGCCCGTCACCTTCACCGTCGCCTCCAGCGCCATTTCGATGTCGGAAACCAGCGTTTGAATCTTCCCGGCAGCGCTCTTGCTGCGATCGGCGAGTTTGCGGATTTCCACCGCGACGATCGCAAACCCCTTGCCCTGCTCTCCGGCGCGCGCTGCCTCCACGGCGGCATTCAGAGACAGCATGTTGGTTTGGCTGGCGAGTTCGCTCACCATATTGGAAATATTCAGAATTTGCGCCGTCTGTTGGTTCAATCGCCCGATTGAAAAAGCGATCGCGCTGACTTTTTCTTTGAGCGTTCCCATTCCCTCGATCGTCTGCCCCACTGCTTGCCTTCCCCCTTCGGCGAGTTTCAGCGCCGCGATGGCTTCTGCAACGGCTCCTTCAGCGGCGTTGGCTGCTTGCTGCGAGGAAGCCCCCAGCTCTTCCATTGTAGCCGTCGTTTGATTCACCGAAATCGCCTGCTCCGAGGCGATGCGTTCTTGCTCTGCGATCGCGGCATTGATTTGCGTCGAAGAATAGGCGATAATATTCACCACTTTTTTGACCGGCTTCATCAAAGCCTGACTCGAAAAAATTCCAAAAATCACCGCCGTTACCGGGCCGATCGACATTCCCAGCAACACCCACAATCCAGTATTACTCACTTCTTTATCGGTAATTTGCTTGGCGGATGCTGCCATTTCTCCTTTGAGCGCTAAGAGTTCTCTGAGTGAAGTATTTGCGGCTAGAAAAGCCGGTTCTTTTATATCGAATGCCTGCGAATTCACCCGATCGAGTAGCTCGGAAGCCGCTTGGGCTGCTGCCATTTCTGGGGACTTATCTTTTCCATTTCTCAGTAGTTGTGCTTTGTACTCTCCCGGTCTAGCAATGCCAAATTTCTCGAAATCTTGATAAGATTTAATAAAATCTTCGCGAGTTTGCTTCCACTTTTCCCACTGCCGAATAAACTTTCGGTACAGCTTATCTTCTTCAGCGGTTCTGGCGGTAGATTCGTATTCTCTAAACCCTTCATCAATTTGCTCCCATACTTGGGCAATTTTGCTGAATTGCAGCGTTTTTATATCGGGACTTGTTCGGGGATTAATGATGGTGAGTTCGGCGGACTGGATTTGATTCTGCCCTTCGCTGATTTTCCACAATCCGATAATGCTGGGTAGGGTATTGTTGCTCAGGAAGCTCGTGCGATCGCTCAGTCGGTAATTCGCGCTCCAGCCCACGAGAGAGACGGCTAACACGAGCGCTCCCATAAGCAAAAATGCGCCGAGTAGCTTTTTTTGTAAGTTCACGCTTGAAAACACGGTTTTTGTCCTTCCTATCCCTGGCTTTAATTAAATTGATTTGCCTGCAATAAAAATAATGATGAAATGACGAGCGACAGTTTTGGAAAAACAACCGAAACCTCCCACTGTCGATAAAGCTCATCCCTCTCTCACTCCCGACCTCGACCCCTTTGACACTCCCCCCCTCCGCTCTTATGGAGCTAGACGCCCTCAGTTTTTCGACCTGCGAGCAGGTAAGTCATCATCTCCCCCTTGCCTTTCACTTGAATCATACCCCGTTCTTCAAACAGATATTTCCCGCGCAGCAGATCGTAGGTGGATTCTGTCACCTGGATGTAACCGGGAATGCCGTGAGATTCCATCCGAGAGGCGGTATTGACGGCATCCCCCCACAAGTCGTAGATAAACTTTTTCGTGCCGATCGCGCCGGCAATGGCTGGCCCAGTATTAATGCCTATGCGGAGGTTCAGCTCGGTGCCGTGCTTGAGATTGAAGCGGTTGATTTCTTGCTGCATGTCCAGTGCCATTTCCGCGATCGCCTCGGCGTGGTCTTTTCTGGGTTCGGGCAGTCCGCCGGCTACCATATAAGCATCGCCGATCGTCTTGATTTTTTCTAACTTGTGGCGATCGGTCAGTTCGTCAAATGCCGAGAAAATTTCATTGAGCAATTCCAGCAATTCAGCCGGCGATATTTTTTCCGAAAGCTGGGTAAAATTCACAATGTCGGCAAATAAAATCGTCACCTCATCAAATCCGTCGGCAATCTTGCTGCGTCCCTGTTTCAACTGCTCCGCGATCGCTGCTGGCAAAATATTCAGCAGCAGCCGCTCGGATTTTTCCCGTTCCGCACGCAGGGTTTCCTCTGCCTGCTTGCGTTCTGCGATTTCCCGATCGACGCGGCAAAACATTTGTTTGAAGGCATCCATCACCTCTCCCAACTCGTCGGAGCGCCTCACTGACAGCGAGTAGAAATCTGGAGTATTTTTATCTTGGCTCAGGGCTTCTCCTGCGGCAATCAAGTCGTCGCGCAGTCGCAAAATCGGGACGATCGCTGTCACTCCTAAAACAACCATTGTCACCGACGTAACGAAAACTGATATTAACAAAACTAACCCGGCTATCCGTACTGTAAAATCGTATAATTCCTGTTTAATTGCCGTGCCATCGTGACGGACAATCAAGGTATAATCTGCATTCAAATATCGAGGCGATCGCGCGACGTCGTATCGATTGCCTTTCCAGCGTCGGAGGACGTCAACGCCCCTTAAATCTGAAAAAGTAATTTCCGGCGGTTCGCCACAGGTTCCGATCCGTTTTCCATCTGAACTGTAAATCGCCACTCCCAAAATTGCCGAATTGCTGGTAATTTTACTGACTTTTGCCATCAAAGCCATATCAGACATATCTTCTCGCGTCAAGCGCACGATCGCGTTAATGACTACTCCAGATACTTCTTCCAACTGTCCGAGCAATTCTCGTTCGCGCCTGTAATAAGACGGGATTAAAATGATAATTTCAATCGCTACAATACTCGCAAAAATCCAACAAGCAATTTGTCGAGACAAGCGAGCCTTAAAAGATCCCAACAAGGTAAAAACTCTCGATGACATTGACTTAGTGTTCCACTCCGGTAAAAAATCCTTTTACAAACCTATCCCCGATCGCCTCTTTTTTCCTGAACCATGAACGCGATACATAGCGTCTTGACAAGAGGTTTTTCCGAACCGAAAGCGCTTGATTTGAAGGCGTCCTGTATTTTATAAAAAACAAACGGTAAAGGGAGATACAAGCGAAACACAGGCGACTTGACAGGCGCGAGACTTCAGGCTGAAAGACTGAAAATTTGTCTTCCAGAAAGCAGGTAAGTTGTCATCTCGCCTTTGCCTTTGATCTGGACGATCCCTCTTTCCTCAAACAGATATTTTCCGCGCAGCAGTTCGTAGGTGGATTCGGTGACTTGGATAGAACCGGGGAGCCCGTGCGATTCCATGCGAGAAGCGGTATTGACTGCATCCCCCCACAAGTCGTAAATAAACTTTTTCGTGCCGATTACCCCGGCTACAACTGGGCCAGTATTGATGCCGACGCGGATGTTCAAATTGGTGCCGTGTTTGGCATTAAAACGCGCGACTTCCTGCTGCATGTCCAGGGCCATTTCGGCGATCGCTTCCGCGTGGTCGCTCCGGGGTTCCGGCAGTCCGCTTGCCACCATGTAAGCATCTCCAATCGTTTTGATTTTCTCCAGAGCGTGGCGGTCGGTCAATTCGTCAAATGCCGAAAATATTTCATTGAGCAATTCCACTAATTCCGTCGGCGATATCCGCTCGGAAAGCTGGGTAAAATTTACAATGTCGGCAAATAAAATCGTCACCTCAGAAAACCCGTCGGCAATTGTGCGCGACTCCCGCTTGAGGCGGTCGGCGATCGGTTTGGGCAAAATATTCAGCAGCAAGTTTTCGGACTTTTGCTGTTCGCAGCGCAACTGTTCTTCAGCCAGCTTGCGCTCGGTGATGTCGCGCTGGATGGCGACAAAATGCGTCAGTGCCCCGCCGCGATCGCGGATGGGGGTAATGGTGATTTCTGTAACGTACTCGCCGCCACCCTTGCAGTAATTGACGACTTCCCCAAAAAAAGGCTCTCCCCGAGTCAGTTCGGCGCGCAGGCGGGCGAGAACCTCCCGATCGGTTTTGGCACCTTGGAGAATGCGCGGCGTCTGCCCGATCGCCTCTTCGAGGGCGTACCCGGTGATAGCGGTAAACGCCGGATTGAGGTAAACAATTTGCGGCCCGGGATGTTGGAGTTCGGCAGTGGTAATCACCACCGCATCATTGGCTTGCTGTACTGCCGATTCGATCAGGCGCAGTTTTTCCTCGGCGCGAATGCGGGAGTCGATTTCCGTCTGAAGCTGGGCGATCGCGTTGGTTAACTCAACCGTGCGCTCCTGAACGCGCATTTCTAGCTCGGCATTCGCTCGCTGCAGCGCCTCCTCCGCCCGCCGCCGCTCCACCCCTTCCATTGCCAGCGCCACGAAATCAGCCAGCGAACCGGCAAAACTCTCCTCTTCGATCGCCCACTGGCGCGGCTCTCCGACGTGTTCGCAGCAGATAACGCCCACCATTTGACCGCCTTTGCGAATCGGCGCGTCTAACATGGAGGTAATGCCGAGAGAACTCAGGTAGTCTGGTGAAAATTCTCGGGTTCGCGAATCGATGCGGGCGTCGTGGGCAGCAATCAGCCTCGCTTGCTGCAGCGATCGGAAATACGCCGGATAGTCAGCGGCGCGCAGCTCCATGCCGGCGGCGTGGCGGCGATCGCTCCGCTGGTACAAGTCCAGACACGCGATCGCCGCGCCCTCTTCGACGTACAGCCACACGCTGGCGCGATCGACATCTAACGTGCGACTCGCCACCTCTGTAATGTCCCGCAGCGCCGAGGGCAAGTCCCCAGAAACTAGGGTTTTGCGCGTTGCCAGCTCCAATAAAGCGCGGCTCTGGCGGCGCAGGCGTCTTTCAGTAGAAAGCAATGTCGCTTCTAACTTCTTGCGTTCGGTGATGTCTCGCCACACCACATACAGAAGTCTTTTCTCTTGCAGCGGGATTGCGGTGAGCAAAACCTCGACGGGAAACTCTTCGCCATCGACGCGGCGGTGAACCCACTCAAACCGCAGGCTGCCCCGCTCGATGGCGGCGGCATTGAGCGCGGCGGACTTTTCCTGAGAAGAACGCCCGTCGGGTTGCGCTGCCGGAGACAGTTCGGACGGGTGGCGGTTTAATATTTCTTCCTTGCTACTGGCGCGCAGCATCTCGACAGCCGCCTGGTTGCAGTCGATGAAGATATCTCCGTCTAATATCAAGAGGGCATCGGCGGAGCGTTCAAACAGAAATCGAAATTTTGCTTCGCTTTCGATGAGCGCTTCCTCGATGCGCTTGCGCTCCGTGATGTCTTCGTAGGTGCCCAGGATGCCTACGACTTTGCCGCCGGCATCGTGGAGGGGGATTTTGTTGGCATCTAACCAGGCTTGCTCCCCGTTGGGGCGGCGCAAAGGCTCGATGATGTGATACTCGGGCGCGTTGGCAGCCATGACGCGCCGGTCAACTTCGCAGAAAAAGTCGGCTTCTTCTTTGAGGCTGTGCAAGTCGTAGTCGCTTTTGCCCGCGACATCGCTTGGAGATGAGAGCCCGACATCGGCGGCGAATTTGCGATTGCAGCCGAGGTAGATGGAGTTGGTATCTTTCCAGAAGATGGCTTGGGGGATGTTGTCCATCACCAGGCGCAGCATCTCTCGAGACGCTCGCAGGGCTTCCTCTGCCCGCTGGCGATCGCGGATTTCCTGCTGCAAGAGCTGGTTTGCCCGCAAGAGTTCGGCAGTTTGGGCGATCGCGAACTGTTCTAGCTCTTCGCGCACTTGCTCGAGGGCTGCGCGTTCGCCGACTCGCTCGGCTATCTCGGCTTGCAGGCGATCGTTGGCGGCGACGAGTTCTTCGCAAATCATTTCCGGCGTCACCACGCCCACTAGCTGCCCGCGCTCGTCCACGATCGGAACGTGGCGAATCCGGTGCTGTTGGTAGAGTTTGAGTACGGCGAAGATATCGCGCGCCTGTGATTCTTGCAGGGTGACGAGCGGCTGGCTCATTACTTCTGCGATCGCCCTCCCTTCCAAGGGGGCATCCGATGCCACCAGCCGCGCCACATCCCGTTCCGTAAACACCCCCATGAGCTGGCGGATGCCTTCTGTCGCGCCCACCACCAGAACGTAACTGGCATTGGCGCGGCTCATTAGGGCGATCGCTTCTTTTACAGGCGTTTCCGGCGCGATTTTCAGGCAATCTGACTCGATAACTTGACGGACAGAGGGAGTAAACATCAGGGTTTGTACTACTTGCACTTGACAAAAGCACGGACTTTCAGGCTATTATCCTTGCTTGTCGCAAAGCCAGCCCTTAACAGCCCCGGAAGGGCTTGTACTCTTTCGAGATTGGTGCGATGCCCCCTTCCCTCGACTGACTGAGGTCTTTTCAGCAGCACTGACGAGGAATGCAGGGTTCCCCAACAGGGAGCGCTTCTCAAGCGCCCTACTGTCCTCCGCTACGATATTAATCTTAATCTGCCTTCCCCATCTCCGCTTCTCCCGTCAAAGCCATCAGGAGCAGCTCGGAGCGCCTTACTGCTAATTTTACAAGCGCTCCCAGCCAGTGCCTTGATAGCCAAATTGCAACTGTTGCGGGTGCAGAATCTCCGCCAATATTTCCAGCGAATCCACTAATCGCGGCCCCGGTCGGTTAAAATAAGAGTTGCCATCGGTAATGTACACTTTGCCGCTGCGAAACGCTGGCAATTTTTGCCATTCTGTGTTATTAGTTATCTGGGTCGCCTCTTGGCGAGTCCGTTCTAAATCGAAACCGCAGGGCATGAAAATAATCACGTCGGGATCGGCGGCGGCTAACTCATCCCATTTCAGCCAAGGGGAATGCTTGCCGACAATGCCGAATAGAGGTTCGCCTCCTGCCAGGGTGACTAATTCGGGAATCCAATTCCCGGCTGCCATGAGGGGATCGATCCACTCGATGCACGCGACGGTGGGGCGAGTCGTGTAGGTTTGGTTGGTACAAAAAGTGACGCGGGATTGTAAAGCGGCGATCGCTTGCGTTCCCTCGACGCCCAGAGCAGCCGCCACGCGATCGATATCCTGCCAAATTTCTGCTAGCAAGTTCGGCTGCAAAGAAATAATTTGCGGCTGACAGCCCAATAAGGCACGAGCGGCTTTTTCCACATCTACAAGAGAACAAGCACAGACATCGCACTGATCTTGGGTGATAATGTGGGTGGGCTGCAATTGCTGGAGAATATCGGTTTTGACTTGATAAACGCTCAGGGCTCCTTGCAGCAAATCGGTAACGCGATCGTGAATTTCTCGGCTGGTTCCAGCGGGATTGAATTTCGGCTGAGTGCAGGCGGGCAGCTTTTGGATGTCGGGGGGATAGTCACACTCGTGCGATCGCCCCACAATCACATCATTCAGCCCCAAACACGCCACAATTTCAGTTGCCGAAGGCAGCAGCGACACAATTCTTAAATTGTCTCTATTCCCCATATCTTTTTGCCCCATGCCCTTTTGCCCTTTTGCCCTATTGTTGAAACAACAAAATCACAGTCTGTATTAACCCGACAACCACGCCCAAAACGCCTCCCAAATTGACGATCGCTTGCAATTCACTCCTGACAATGCCTTGAATCGCCAACTCCAAGTCAGCCGCCGAGGTTGCCCTGACGCGCTCGATAATGACCTGATCGATATTTAAAATGGGAATGGCTTGCGCGACAATTGTTTCTAAATCCCGCTCCAGATAGCGTTCTAGAATCAAAGCCAGTTCTATACTCACGAGTTCCAAAGACGTACTCACCACCGCCGAAGAGCGCAGGCGAGAAAGAATCAACTTGGCGATATTTTCCCAATCCAGGGAAGTGCTCAAACCCTGCAATAAATCCGTGCCTCGGGTTTGAACGTATTGGCGGACGCTATCCCGCAAGGTTTTGCGCAACTGGCGCACGGTTGAAACGGGGAGATTTTGCAAAGAGACATTTTGCAGCCATTCCTTCATGCGCGATCGCACCCCCAGAGATTTAATCAAATCAGCGATGCGAGCGTTGGCTTCCTCTTTTTCATCCAGGCAAAACGTCCGCAAGCGAGTCAAGGTATTGCGCAAGCCGAACAAATTCGCCACCACCCAATAAGTGCCGCTGGCTTTTTCGCGAAACCCCTCATCAATCACCTGAATATTGCGGTCCGTCAGAAAGTCTACCATAGCCTGACGCAGCACGTCAGGAGAGAGCACCACTTGCAGCAGCCAGTCTGAAAGCTGAGTTGCCTGTAGCTCAGTGAGCTGAAATTCCAGCAGCACTTGGTCAAAAATTTGATTGAGCTGAGCTTCGAGAAAATCTTCGCGGCGAGCCAAGACTTTCAAAATGCGGGGAAAAGATTGCCCCAGCAAATCGCGCAAAACCCCCGCCATAATTTTGGCGGTTTTCTGCTCGGTATCCGATTTGACTTGATCGAGCGCCAACTGGAGCAGCCAGAGAATTACCCCTTGAATGCGCTCGGTTTGCAGCAGGCGACGCGCCAACTTTTGCAATTCCTCTGGCGTCAGCAGCGAACCCATAATGGTAGCGGAAATCCGCTTCGCCAAGCGCTCTTGGTTGGCGGGAATCAAACCAGGGGTAAAGGGGAGCTTTCGCCCGAAGAGGTAATACGCCCGATAGGGGCGGAATAACATTTTGATGGCTATGTCGTTTGTGAAATAGCCGATAATTCCACCGGCGACCGGCGGAGCCAGGTAAAGCCAAAGATTAGACAAGTTCAAGGGAACAATTCAATAGAGCGATGAGCGGCGAACACTCAGCTATTCTCAGGCTGAGCGCTGAGTGCCGAGTAGTTTTGCAACGACCAATACTCCCATCATACCGCCGGCTATGGGATAGTGTGTGGCGGCAAATCCGGCATGGCGGGCGAGCTCTACTTGTTCGGAACCGGTGGGAAATTTATCCAGGCTGGGGCTGATGTAGGCATATTCTTCCGTCAAGCCGCAGCGAGAAGCCGCCGGCACGACGAGATTGTCGAGATACCACTGCTGGAGGCTTCGCATCGCGGGGTTGCTGGGGCGGTGAAAGTCGAGAATCGCCGCTTTCGCTCCGGGCTTGAGGACGCGGTGCAATTCACTCAGGCAGCGGGGGATATCTGGGACGTTGCGCAAGCCGTAGCCGATGGTGCAGGCGTCAAAATAAGCGTCAGCGAAGGGCAAATCGAGGGCGTCTGCTTCTACCCAGTGAATGGGAGCGGGGGGATCGAGCCAGGGGAGCGGGCGCTGCCGAGCGATCGCCAGCAACTCCGGCGAAAAATCCACCCCGTACACCGCCCCAGTTGGCCCCGCTGCCTGCGCCAGCAGTATGGCCAAGTCCCCGCTGCCGCAGCACAAGTCCAAGCACACGTCCCCCGAATGGGCATTGCTCCACTTCACGGCCATTTGCTTCCAGATGCGGTGCTGGCCCAAACTCAGCCAATCGTTCAACTGGTCGTAAACCGGAGCAATGCGGTTAAAGATGGTTTTAATGGGGCTGTCAGTCATGGGTTGTGGGGCATCGGGCACGGGATAAAATCACGTCAAAGCGCGGGTGCTGTTGATGGCGAGCGCCACCTGTTGGGCGGATAAGTGAACCAGGCTGATTTCGTCTTCGCGCAGGGTGCACGGTTGCTGCCACTGCAGCGACAAAATCGCCAGAACGCGGTTTCGGTAGGTGACAGGCAGAACGATGTGGCTCTGGATGCCGGAAGATTTGTAGTGTTCGACATCTGCCAGGGAAGGCTCTGCCGAGATGTGGAAAGCGCCCTGTATTTTTTGCGTGGCGATCGCTTCTTTGACTAAAGGATCGTTTTCCAGCCAGTTGTCTGCCGCCGCTTCGTAGCTGTAGGTGCCGATTTCAGACGCCAGCGCTCCCCCCGACACCACTTGCACGATGCAAACATTCGCCCCGAAGTTCTTGCCGAAGGCTGTGGCAATTTGCTCGAGACAGTTCAACAGGCTCTCAGCCTCCTGCGCCGCCTGCACGATCGCCTCGAGCAGGCTAGTTTGCATCTGGGCTCGGCGCAACTCTTCCATGCGCTGGATTAATATGTCGTAATTCTCCGCCGCCTTTTCTACCACGGCTTTCAATTCATTGGGGTCCCAGGGCTTCGTGATGTACTTGTACACCTGTCCCGAATTGATCGCCTCCACCAAGTCCTCGATATCCGTGAAGCCAGTCAAAATAATCCGTACTGTATTCGGAAACTGCGGCAAAGTTTTTTTGAGGAACTCGGTTCCCTTCATTTCCGGCATCCGCTGATCGGAGATGATCACGGCCACCTCCCCCTCTTTGGCCAATAGTTCCAAGGCGCGGACGCCGCTTTCCGCCTTGAGTACCTGAAATTCACGTCGGAAGGTGCGGTAGAGCAAGTCCAGATTATCTGGTTCGTCGTCTACCACCAGCATTTTGGGTTTTTTCGGTCGCGCTTGGCTCATTAACTGCCGTTTGATATTCTCAAGCTCTGGATTAGCACTATCCATACGTTATAACAAACTCCTTTAACTGTCTCTCGATGGGCAACCGAATCGCCCTCGCGGTAGCTTTCTATCTACCTGCTGGCGGAGGCACTCGGGTGGCAGGCTGGTGGATGCGGCCCTATCGCAGGTCGGGAAGCAGTGCTTTTCTGATGTTACCCAACTTTGAGCAACGACCCGACGCCTCGATCTTCGCACTTATAGACATTTTCTGACAGGGCGAATGGCTGCAAGGGCGATCGGACAATTACTTACCCGCCCCCCACCGCCACTTTTTCGCTTGCACGCGCGACGAGCGCCTCTGCATACACCGTGTTTTTTGTCAATAGGTAGGAAGCAGCGAGCGATCGGGCTAAATTTATCTTCCAGCAGACGCACAAACCTACTGCCACCACCAGCAACCTGCCCGCTGGAAAATAAGCCAGAAAGCATCCCCTTTTTATCAAGAAAATCGGGTTTTCCAAAAAGCCGGGTTTCTGGCTCTGGTTCGAGTGCAATTATTGATGCTTGAGTGCTTGTCATTACGGAAACGTGGATTTTAATTCACATCGAAGTACAGAGCCAATACCAGCAAAATTTTGCCGAGCGGATGTACGTTTACAACAGCCGATTTTTTGGGCTGTCCCGGCAGAAAGTCGTGAGTTTAGCCGTTTTAGCGGATGAGTCACCATCATGGCGTCCCGATCGCTATGAATAGGAAATTTGCGGGTGTCGGGTGTTGTTGCAGTTTGGGGTAGCGAAACTGCTAGACTATCAAGAACAGTGGGAGGGATCATCCCATTTTTGGAGTGCGAACGTCTCGTTCGCTAAACGTCTCGTTCGCTCTTGGATTGATAGGGATCGAGACGCTCCCACTCCTGAAAAAAGGTGTTTTTACAAAAACGGGATGCTCCCACAGTGGGAAGCGTTGGAGCGCAGCAGCAATCCGTTTTCTGCAATTGTCATGGCGCACCTGAAAACACAAGGGACTCGCCAACAGCCCAGGGAGCGGTTACAATGGAAACTCAGCATTGTGAAAGCTCTGTATCAGCGGGGGTACAGTCGGAGAAATATCCGAGAATTATTCCGGTTAATCGACTGGATAATGACGCTAACGAGCAACTTGGAAACAGGTTTTAGAACAGAAATTCAGCGTTTCAAGGAGGAAGGGATTATGCCCAACGTTATCACTATTGAGACGATGGCAATGATGGCGAGTCGGCGAGAAGATATCGCGGATATTCTCCAGACTCGGTTTGCAGCGGTGCCGGATGAGGTCGTCAGCGCGATCGGGCAGATTTACAATCTGGAGCGATTGAAACTGCTTTTAAATCGAGCAGTAACGATTAATTCCCTGGCGGAGTATCAGGAGATAGTCGATCGCGCGCTTGCAGAAGAGCGATCGGAAACAGAAGAATTTGAATAGTGAGGAGGGCGAAGCATTTAGATTATCAATTCTCGGTTTTAACTCCTAGATTATTATTCGCCAGATGCTTCGCCCCTACACCCCGTTAAAATCACGCGATCGCCTGTAGGGGCGGTGCCCCGTGCCCGCCCCTACCTCAACCCTTTGATATACTGCTTCATCACAGGTGACAGCGCGTAAAGATTTCCTTGTTTTTCGATAAAGCCGCGTCGCGAGAGAGATTGCAGCGCATTGAGTAAATCTGACGGCGGAATTCTTCCATTGCTTAGCAATTTTGCCAGATTAACTGGCTGAGTTTCCGCAGCCAACAAAGACATCACTTGTTTTTCGAGTTCGCACAAGCGATCGCACTGTTGCTGCAAACTATCTTTCACGCATTCTGGCAACAACACGATATCATCTGGTAAAAACTCACTCACCCCTACTCCCAACTCTTGAATCAGACTAGCAACCCTCGTCAACCATAGCGGATTGCCTTGATAGCGGTGAATCAACACTTCCCAGTTGTCGATTTCTGCTAACCCATTGTCCCTTAGTATTTCCCGCCCGCCTGCGACATCTAACCCAGCCAGTTGTAAAGTCCGAATGGGAGAATTTTGATTTTGAACTTGAGGAAAATCTCTGGGTGGTTCCCAACCAACTAACAGAAAGCAACTTTGATGAGATAATTTTTCTACCTGATTGAAGAAAGAGCGATACTCTTCGCAACCGGGTTTGTACTTGCCCGCCAACTCGCCGCCACTGAAAAGGTTGTGAACGTCATCCAAGACGACTAAACAGCGATACTTTTGCAAATACCTGACGAGCGGCAAGGATTTTTGAGGAGTTGCCGATAAATCTAGCTTGGCTGACTGCGAGAAAAATTCTATGAGTTTATCTTGAAATTCAGAGAAAGTCGGGGATGCTTCTAGACTGCACCAAATAACGTATTCAAACTCATCTTTTATTTGCTGTACGAGTTGCGCGGCTAGTGCAGTTTTGCCGATGCCGCTGATGCCGGTAAGCGCTATGAGGCGGCAGCGTTGCTGTAAAATCCACGTTGTGAGGGTTTCGAGTTCGGAGGTGCGATCGTAAAAAGCCCCCAACTCCGGCATTTCACTTAAATCTTGATATATTGGGGCTGGTTGCGGGTTAGAGATTTCTTCATTGAGTGAGCTTGAGTTCGGCATACTTGGTGAATATACATTTTCTCCACAGATGTTAAAACTCCCGCTTACTACAACCTCTTGTGCAAAGTCTAAAACATTAGAGAGTTGCAACCTCTCCATTGCAGAGCGAAAATTCGTTTTACTCACTTCTTCTCCTAACTCTTCTGAAAGTATCCGCCATAACTGCGAACCGACTTCCCTAGCCCGACTTTCAGAACGATCCTGCTCCTTAGCTATTTTTTTATAGGTTGCACGTTGTAGAGTTCCTCGCAGTACCGCTTCTTGTAAATCGTCAAGGTGTTCACCCGTTTTGGCGAATACTATCTTATCAGCGAGGCTTAACATTTCTTTAAGATTCATCGGGGTATAGAGGTGCGACTGCTTTGTATATTATATCACATTTTACAGCTTTTTAGCACATTTTCGCACATTTCCGTACAAAAACACATTCAACGAAATTAGGGAAATATTTTGGGCAAAATAGAACGATTTTAAGATGGACAAAAGTTTCCTTTATGAGTAATAATTTAATATTAAAGCAGCAATAGTATCACAATAAAAGTTAATTGCTTGGCTCTCCTGACTTTGTGGTGGAAAACCGGGCTTTTCCGGGCTTATGGCTTATGGCTCATGGCATGGAAAATGCTTTTCCTGCAAGGCTTTCACCAAAAATATTAGTTTTTATTATCACCAAGGAGTCGGGAGAGCCAATTGCTTTTTCAGACGCTAAGCTGGTTTATTATACGCCAGCTACTGTCTAAGTGAAAATTCTGCTTCAGGCATAATCAAAATAGTAACCAATATGAAAAACGCCATCGCCATACTCGGAACAATCGTTTTTTGGGGTTGTGCATTAGTTGGGTTTGTTTGGATGGCCAGGATTATCGCTGACCAATGGGGAGCAGCGATGGGAATGGTTGCTGTTCTTTTTTTTCCAGCTACAGCTTCTCTGATGCCTTGGTATGCAGGAGTGGTTCTAGGTAACTGGTGGCCTCTAGCTCTTATCTGGGGTGGAGCTTTTGTTGGTACAATCTGTGCGGATTTGTTGAAGGTTAAGTAAGCATAAGCGAGCGCACTTCCGACACATTCCACGCCATGTGATGCTGTAGAAAGTGCGTGAAGCATTAGCTATCGCGCCAGCGAATCGCCTCTCCTTCCCCTCAACAACAAGCGATCGCAATTCCTGCAACTCCCAAGCCTTGTAGTGCTGTAGAAAGTGCGATCGCTCCTTACCTACCCAACAAGCGATGGCCTTTGATATAATCGGTTCTGGCAGCGGTAATTTTCCGATCGCCACTTTGATGCCTATTTCCCAGATACTCGCAACAGAAAACCACAATTCGTTGGTTTCCTCAGCAATGCGTGCGATTGCCTCCTCATTCAATCTCTCTGGTTGGGCAAACCACCACAACCAGCACTGCGTATCCAACAACAGTTTCACGCTTCATCTCCCTCGAATGCTGCCATCATTTCTTCTGGCAAAGCCTCGTTAAAATCCTCTGGCACGATAAATTTCCCTCGATCTTGCCCTAAGCTCAGGGCAAACGCATCTAATGGCTAGGAATCATACGAGACAACTTTTTTTTGCTTAAATTTCGGATTGGTTGTTCAATGAGTATTTGTCAATCAGAGCCCTGTGAGGAGGGGGCCGTCTTATTGACATTTACAGCTAGTTATTGCCAATTAAAATTCTCGAGGAAACCGCCCGATACTTTCTAGAAAAATCGGAATTTTTTTTTAATTTATCGGAGATTGACGAGATTGAAGCTATTTCTTTAAGCCGACTACTTGCGCTAAATAGTCATCATCCCACCCGGCTTTTAATCGTTTGTTCTTAAGTCCCATTTTTGTCGCTTTTTCTTGATTTAATAAATTTAAAGCTATGTGTCGCAACACGGCCAAGTTTTGCGGAGCATTACCTTGACGAATTCGACTGTCGTCCTCAGAAAACGCTACATCTAATACCCAATGTAAACTATTTTCAATTCCCCAATGATGACGAACTGCCTCGGCCAGTTTTTTCGCCTCTCCAGGCAAACTACTTATAAAATAGCGAGTCTCTACAGTAGTTTTCCCATCGAAAGTTCGTACCGATTCCACCATCCCTATACTTTGAAGATTTGACCACTGATGCGTCGGGTCTATTCTTTCTTGAATCTCGCTCAACATTAAATAATTGCGAATTTCTTCTCGCCCATGAGAAAACTCTCTCGTCTGATAACTGCTGGAGCTAAATCCTTCACATCTCTTCGAGATGGCTTGCTTGAATAAATCTTGTATACTTTGATAAAACTTTTCTTGGTTTTCTTTGACAGTAATGACATAAGAAGCCTGCTTTTCTGACAAAAGTTTGACAATGGCTTTCTGACAGCCCATCGCATCAATTGTTACAATGCACCCTTTCAGTTCTAATACCTTAATTAATTCGGGGATGGCTGTTATCTCATTAGATTTCGAGTCTACTTTACGCTGCCCCAAAACAAGTTTTTGACTGAAAGCCCAGGCACTAACCATAGTAATTGCACCTTTTTGGCCGCCGCTATCGTAAGAATGACGCAGTTGTTTGCCATCCAGAGAAATTACTTCTCCCTCAGTTATTTGGCTGACCGATTGAATCCACTTCAGAAAGCATTCTTGGAATTGTTGAGAGTCGATTCTAGCAAAAACTCTGGCGAAAGTATCGTGAGAAGGAATTCCATTGGGAAGAAACAAATATTTTTTTAACCATTTGGATTTGGCTTTTCCGTAAGCCTCTATACCTACCCAACTGTCGGCTCCAGAAATTATCGCACAGATAGCTATAGTAATTATATCTATTAACAAATGTTCTCTAGTTCGTTCGACTCGGGGGTCTTCTAAATCGGAGAAATAATCGCAGATAGTAAGCTTAGGCTTGAGTTTCATGGAAATTCTTATGGTGGCCTGACTGCTCAGAAATAATTTTACATCTATCGCCTAGATAATACCACAAAAATACTTAGTTTTTTGTCGGAGGCAGTTTTACCAGATTTTTAGAAACTTGTCAAGGATTCTCAGGAAGTTGCCCCTTTAGCATAATCTCAAAATTTTGTCAAAAAAATTAGATGCGTTTTCCCTGGCCCTAAGCTAGCTCGTCGATTGGATGAGGGGCGAATCGGCACCAGCTTCGCGATCGCGATCTCTCCGTTGGAAATAATGATTTCTTCTCCGAGTTGCACGCGGGATAAGAGTTGTGAGAAATTGGTTTGGCAGTCATGGATATTGACGGTTTCCATAATGGTTGCAAAGCTAATCCTGCATCCATTATACATTAGCCTCTTGTCTGCAACTGCGATCGCCTCCTAAATCTTGCCCGCTCTGCCCTGGTTCAGAAGAATACGTCGAGCGATCGCTCCTTACCTCCACAACAAGCGATCGCGCCCTTCTTCACCCCCACTCTCCCCAAACATGAGATTATACCGCCACTGTGGTATAATCTAACTGCTTGACAAAAATAGACTTACTTTTGTCTAGTAATGAGGAACGCGGATCGACCTCGCGATTAGTAGGGAAAAAATGTGGAGCAGCAATGAAAGCAATTAAAGTCATGGCAACCATAGACGAACAGGGACAACTTACTTTAGATCGCCCCATAATGGCAGAGAAAAATAGTCGCGTTGAAGTAATTGTCCTTATTCCAGAAGAAGCTGAAATCAATGAGGAGGATCGACACACTGAAAATTGCTAAAACAACAGAAAAATAAGTCAGCAGGATATCAGCCAGACGATTCACTAACTTCCGACTCAAATTTTGGTCTAACAGTAATTTCACCTTTCACCTACTACAGCAATTAGACGACGTTCTCGATCGGCAGCAAATTCAAGACAAGCTCTAATATCTTCCTCTGTTAACTCTGGAAAGTCATCTAAAATTTCTGCCTGAGACATGCCAGCGGCTAACCAGCCCAAAACATCGTAAACGCTAATCCGCATTCGTCTGATACAGGGCTTGCCGCCACGTTTACCGGGCTCGATTGTAATGATGTTGTGATAGTTCATGGCCAAGGTAAGTTTGGTGTTTATAGGGCAAGTTTAGACTGATTTCCCATTTTTTTGCTGTTCTTTTATGAGCGATCGCACTTCCGATAACTCTCAAGCCGTGCGGTGCTGTAGAAAATGCGTGAAGCGTTCTTTCCCACGAGCCAGCGACGAGAAACCCGGTTTTTCCAAAAAACCGGGTTTCTGCTATGCGATGCAGCTACTCCCAGTCCGTTTTCTTTTTCTTCTTTTTGCCCCAGTCATCTTCTGGCTGCTCGGGTGCGATATCTCGAATCGGCGGCTCGGCTGCGATATCTCGCACCGGCGGTTCAATCACCCGATACTCTGCATCTTCAACTGATTCGGTTGTTTCGGGTGTGGTTTCTGGTTCTGACTCGTCGGCAGGGCGGTAGGTGTATGAATACATCGTACCCGACCAAGAACTCGATGTGGGTTCTTGTTTGGTTTCGTAGGTAGGGGCGTTTTGTATCACTGTTCGGCTGGTGTCTTGTATGACAGTTCGGCTGCCGCCAGCAGTTTGCTCGGATCGCTCTTCTTCTTCCCACTCTTCATAAAATTCTTCGTCTTCTTCCGGCTCTGAGTAGTTGTCTGGATAGTCTGCGATCGCTCTCGGGCGTGCCGGCTCGGCAACATCGCCGCGATACTCAGCACTCACTCGATCGCGGGCAGGCTCGGAATAAACAGCCGATTCGAGATCGCTCTCCCGCCAATCCCTCGCACCCGCGCTCGTCGATTCAACATAACTGCTTTCGCGAGACGCACTCGCAGCGCCCCATTGCGGTGATGATTCCGAGGGCACCTGGGGCGGCATTGCGCGACGGCGCGCGGCTAATTCTTGTTCGAGTCGGTAATTCGACAGTTTGAACAGAACAGAAATCAACAAAGACGTCACCACGCCGGCGGCGATCGCGAGAATCACCCATGCCGACAGGGGCAGCGCCACCGATCGCATTCCCAAAAACACCAGCGGCAGGGATGGTGACGTATTTTGCGCGGCAAAAATAGCCAGAAAAACAGCGATCGCAACGAGCAGCCAAGTACGAACTTCAGACACGGCGATTCCTCCAGAGTAGGGGCTAAAAGTGCTTGATGCTTCGGCTGAAGTGCTGAGTCAAGTAAAAAGTGCTGAGTGCTGAGTGCTGAGTCAAATAAAAAGTGCTGAGTGCTGAGTGCTGAGTCAAGTGAAAAGTATAGAGGTTTGAATTGAAAAAAGTTAATTTCTTGTACAATTTTCACTCAATTTTTTTCATTTCGTTTTCTTACTCAAGTATCTTACTTCTCACTCAGCACTTCAGCCGAAGCACTCAGCACTCCACACTCCACACTCCACACTTCCCGAGTTAATGCCCTTGCCACCGACTGATAGGGATGCAGTCGATATCGAGCTGATCCAGAGCGCGAGCTACCACAAAATCCACGAGATCTTCTATGGTTTTCGGGTTGTGATACCAGGCGGGAATCGCCGGCACGATCCGGGCTCCTGCTTCTGCCAGCGCGGTCAAGTTGCGCAGGTGAATCAAGCTCAACGGGGTTTCGCGGGGCACTAATACCAGTTTACGTCCTTCTTTTAGCTGAACATCTGCGGCGCGCTCCAGCAAGTCGGAACTCAGACCGGCAGCGAGCTTGGCCACGGTTGACATGCTGCACGGTATGACGAGCATCCCCAAGGTGCGGAAGGAGCCGCTGGCGATGTTGGCTCCGACATCCTGCCAGGGGTGGCACCGCAACTGTCCTCCGGTGACGCCGCCGGCTCGTTCGCGCCAGAATTTTTCTTGCAGCGCCGGCTCGGCGGGCATTCGGATATTTTGCTCGGCTTGCCAAACGACATAGGTAGATTTAGAAGCGACGAGTTCGATGCTGTAGTCCGCTTCTAGCAAGAATTTAATGGCGCGCGAGGCGTAGATCGGGCCGGATGCCCCTGAGACGCCCAAGATCAGGGGACGTGTCATTGGTTAAAAGTCCTTTGTCGTCAATTCGCCTCTTATTTGTCCGCTGTCGTTCGCGCTTTGTCAAGTTCGATGGCAGCTTTAACCCTTGCGTGCAGGGGCAGTCGCCCCGTGGCTGCTCCCTCCCCGTGGCTGCCCCTACAGATGTGGCTGCCCCTGCACGCAAACCGCCACCTCGAGGGTCAGTCTTCCAGATACGGGCTGAACGGCGAAGACGGGGACGCCAGGGGGGGGAGGTCGTCATCATCGCTGTTGGTGGCTTCGCTGCCGCCACCGACTGCAACGAGGTCGATTTGCTGGCGGTAGTAATCCACGCTCTTGACTTGGACTTCTACTTTGTCGCCGAGGCGGTATTGCTTGCGGTTCTTGCGCCCGACGAGGGTTTGCTGGCGGGAGCGGTATTCGTACCAGTCATCTTTGAGGGAGGAGACGTGAACTAGCCCTTCGACGAGCAGTTCTTCGATTTCTACGAAGAAGCCGTAGGATTGGACGCCGGTAATCAGCCCAGAAAAGGTTTCTCCAGTGCGCTCTTTCATGGCTCCGGCTTTTTTGAGCCCTTCCAGGTCGTCTTCGGCTTCTTGGGCCACTCGTTCCCGATCGCTCAAATGGCCCACTACGGCGGTCAACTGTTCTTCGAGTTCGTGCTGCACTTCGGGCGGCAGGACGTTCCAGTTAATTTGCCCGTGAGCGCTGCTGTGACGCAGGTTGACGCTTTCTTTAGCGCGGGTGGTGCGGCGATCGCGCCCGTGTTCAAATATCGCGTGCAAGATGCGCTGTACCAGCAAGTCCGCGTAGCGCTGTACGGGGGAGGTGCAGTGGGTGTAGCCCGTCTCCAAAGCCAGACCGAAGTGCGGCCCGGGGGTGGTGCTGTAAGCCGCTGGCTTTAGGGTTTCCTGCATCAGATAAGTGAGAACGCGCTCTGCCGGCGATCCGGCAAACTGTTGAGTAAAGCGCTGGTAATCTTGGGGGCGCACTTCTTCCGGGTTTTCCAACTCCAGGTTTATCCCCAGATTGGCTGCCAGTTTGACGAATTCTTCCACGTCATCCATATCCGGTTTCGGCTGAATCCGGTAGATGGCGGGCACCAAGAGGGCTTGCAGGTGAGCGGCGACGAGTTGGTTGGCGAGGATGATGGATTCCGTGAGCATGGCGTGGGCGCGATTGGCAGGCGCTGCCACCGTCACGCCCAAATCCCCCTCGTCGTCGAACGGGCACAGGGAGGTGCCGTAATGGCTTTCTGGCAGGTTCAGTTGGGCGGCTCCCCGTTCGAGGCGTTTGGCTTTCACGGCAGCAACGATATTCGCCATTTGCTCGAGTACGGGGTTGAGGGCGGAATCCTCGGCGCGATCGAGGATTGCTTGTGCCTCTTCGACGCTGAGCTGGTGGTCAACTTTGATGGCGGTGGGTTGTATTTCGTACTCCAATATCTGCCCCTCAGCGTTGACGGTGACGAGTACCGAAATCGCCAGTCTGTCTTCTCCCGGCAGCAGGGAACAGCGATTGGCGCTGAGCGCTTCCGGCAGCATCGGGATAGTCGTTTCTCCGAGAAATACGGCATTGCCGCGCTTGCGGGCTTCGCGATCGAAGGCTTCGTCAGCCGTGACGTAAGCGGTGACGTCGGAAACGTGAATGCCCAGTCGCCACTTCGAGCCGCGCTGTTTTTCCAGCGTCAAAGCGTGTTCGATGCAGGGTTCTAGACCGATATCCGCGCCGACATCTTCTCCGGAAAGGGTTTTGAAGCCCGACTGGGTGGCGATCGCGATCGTCAAGAGCTTGCGCAGATCCACCCGACTTTTCATGTCAGTTTTGCGCAACTGTTTGGGCAAGCTCTTGAGGGCTTTTTGAACCGATTCGGGGAAGTTGCGCGGCAAGTCGTGCTTGCAGCAAACGATATCCAGGTCGTTGGCTTGTTCGGCATCGCTGCCCAATACCTGGGCCACGCGGCCCAGGGGCGGATTTGAGCCCAGCGGGTAGCGCAAGACTTCTACATGGACTAGCGAATCCACCGCTTCTTCTAGCGTGACGCCATCGGGTTGCACGTCTAGTTCAAATAAAAGCCTGTCATCTAGTGGTAATGCTTTATATCCAGATGGGCTTTGCTTTAATCGAGCTAATACGCTGGGGTTGGCCCGCTCTAGGATCAGTTTCACCTCTCCTTCGGGGGAGCGGCGGCGGCTGCCTTCTTTGATGACTTTGACTAAGACGCGATCGCCATTCCAAGCCGAACTGAGATGGCATTCCCGGATGTAAATATCCTCAGCCCCCTCCTGCTCTTGAATCGCAAAACAAAATCCTTTGCTCGAGCAGCGGAGTTTGGCTTCGACGACTCCTTCTTCAAACACCCGGCGATATTTACCGCGTTCCTTGACTAAGATGCCAATTTTCTCTAAAGCGTCCAAGACAATCTGAAATTTGCGCAGGCTGGTATTGTCATTACAACCCAGTTTTTTCTCCAAGACTTTTGGCGCAACCAATTTGTCTTCTGTGAAGTTGGCTAGCAGTGTAGCGATTGAAAATTCCATGTAGCGCTTAATCCTTGTGGTTTCACTTTGATTCTTTTCCCGACGCAACCATGAGAAGTGCTTGGGGAGCTGTCAGCTCGGTGCGAGAATCGATGTCGGTAGAAAGTAGAATGTAGATTTTTTTGACCTCTCCACTCTCACTTCTCGAAAAGCGCGCCGGTCTGACTGCTTTTATCTGGTCGTGGATGTACCCCCGGTTGCCGCCATTGGTAGCGACTGCAGGAGCAGACATCGCGAAAAGCAAGCGCTCTGTTCCTTCTGTCGCCGCAGTAAGCGGGTGTTCACTTCCCCCCGCGATCGCGGAGCTGACTTTTCCAGAGTGCAGGCACGAGAGAGGACGAAGCATTGGGGAAGATTACCTCGGGTCAAATCAATAGATTTTCCCCCGCACGCTTCGCCCCTTGTGCCCCGGACAATTGCAGGCTTTTCCGTACTCTGGTGCTGCAAGTACCGCAGTAAAGGGGTCGTGTTACATCGTCAGACGTTGCCACCTAGAGCAGACTTCCGCTTCTCGCCCGCGCCATGTTCGACAACACGGAGATGCAACCGACACTCGGGAATGATGCGGACAGCAAGCGATCTGCTCTCCGCGCCAGTCCCGCTGTGCAGGCGGCGAGACGCGCTTTTGCGCTCTGCGGTGCTTCGTTGTAGCGCCTGCGCAAGCGCGCGACCTCGCTGTTTTCCGTGGGGTACATAGCAGCGGGTGGAGCGGCTCCATGCCGCGCCGATGTAATCTTTTATTTATTTTAGTTTCAGCGCGCGCTCCTCGTTACATCAGTTTTCACTGTAAAATATACAATAAGCGAGAGGGAAAGTACCCAGAGATAGCGTTTGAGGAGCCGATCGCATCATCCGCGCGCGCGTTCCCTGGAGAAAGATTTCAGCAGGTCGAGCCCCTACCGTGAGGGCAACAGCAGCAGGTAGGGAAGAGCAGCTCTCTGAGCAAGCCCTTTTGAGACTCGAGCGCGCAACACCCCAGCAGCGCGTGTTTCGCCAGCGAAAGCGCAAGCGAATCGTTTCTTTCTCTCTCCCATAAAGTTGATTTTGGAAATGCCATGTTTTCTCAATTTCGCGCCCGTTATCCGACAGGCAGCTTAACTGCCGAACTCGTTACTATTTATCAAGGCAAATATGTGGTTCGCGCCTTGGTTGAAGTTGAGGGAAGCGCTACGGCTTCGGCTCTGGCGGCGGCAGAGACGGTGGAGCAGGCGGAAGATCTCGCCCGCACCCGGGTACTGGCTTTGTTGGAGCTCTCCTCCGAGCCGGCGCTGTCAGAAAGGCGCTCTGGCGCGTCGCCGATCGCCCCTGCGCCGGAGGTTGCGCCGCCCCCTCGGACGCATTTTCAGCGATCGGGTTCGTTTGTACCAGAAACTTTCAGCTCTCCTCACCCCAGCACGCTGCCCGGGGAAACTCCCCCCTCTTTCGGTCTACCTCCGGCAACTCCTGCCAATCCACAGGCTTACCCTGCGCCGAGTTCGCCAACTTCTGACGATGATTGGCTCTCCTCTGGTGAGGATTCCTCTATCTGGGAAACTCGCTCGAAAGCCGCTGCCGACTGGGAAACTCCGCCGCTCCCGGAGGAGACGCCGGCAAGCGATCGCCCCAAAGCCCGCCCCGTCCCCGACTACAGCGCGCCGCTGCCGTTTGAAGACGAACCCGCTGCCACCAGCGGGCCACTGGATCTGTCGGACGCGCTGATTAAAATCGACGATTTGCTCAAGCGTTTGAACTGGAGTGATGACTACGAACGCGAGTATCTCAAGCGCACTTTCAACAAGCCCGGGCGCTCTTTCCTCGATCCGCCAGAGATAGAGCAATTCTTAGAATATCTCGACCTTTTCGTGAATATGTCTGCCGAAATCAAGCGCTTGAGCTGGGGTGCGGAGCAGGGCAGAAATTACCTGCAGCGCAATTACAAAAAATCGGCGAGTCGAGAGCTGACTTTAGAAGAGTTGCGGGATTTTGTTCAATACCTGAAATCCCAACGATCGCCGAGATAAAGTCAGGGAGAAGGGAAAGGGATAGAGACGCGATTCATCGCGTCTCTAGAAGCGGAGAATACAGGAGCTACCGGACGCGCTTTGAGCGGCGATCGCTGCAAATGGCGGCGCGATCAAGCCACGGCGACGGGACGGGTTGCGGAAGGCCGGCGATCGATTACCTGATCGATGAGTCCGTAGTCTTTCGCTTCTACTGCCGACATGAAGAAATCCCGTTCTGTATCTTCAGCGATTTTCTCCAAGGGCTGGCCGGTATGGGCGGCTAAATGTTCGTTCAGACGCCGCTTGTGGTACAGGATTTCTTTGGCCTGAATTTCAATATCCGTTGCCTGCCCTTGCGCGCCGCCGAGGGGTTGGTGAATCATTATTCGGGAATGCGGCAAACTCATGCGCTTGCCTTTCGTCCCGGCGCTGAGCAGGAAAGCACCCATACTGGCAGCGAGCCCGACGCAAATCGTCGATACATCCGGGCGAATGTGGTTGATGGTATCGAAAATTCCCATCCCTGCCGTCACCGAGCCGCCAGGGGAGTTGATATAGAGGTAAATATCTTTTTCTGGGTCCTCAGCTTCGAGAAACAGCAATTGAGCGACAACCAAATTGGCCACATCGGAATCAATGGCTTGTCCCAGAAAGACGATGCGCTCGCGCAGGAGTCGAGAGTAGATGTCGAAAGCGCGTTCGCCGCGACCGGATTGTTCGATAACGATAGGAATCATGCTTGGGCTGCCTATTGACGCGATTTTTCTTCATTATGACGGATGCCCGGGGCGCAGCGGGAGGGGGAGTTTCCCGATCGCGCGCGGTTCGGGGGCGATCGCGGCTGCGCGCTTGAGCTGTCCTCTTGGGCGATCGCTCCTTCTGGCATCGATTTTTTCCCAGTTTCACCCCCTCCTCCGACTCCAGGGTTTCCCCCGATTCGCCGACTCGCGATCGCAGAATTAGCCCCATTCCCCTCCACTACACAAGCCTCCTGCTCCTGCAATCTTTCGCACCGCACGAGTCGCCGCTATCTGCTTGTATGAAAAATATTTAAGAAGCCTGCTTTCGAGCAGTCAGCTCACTATAATCGACTAATATATTTACTCGATGAGTCCGATTAACAACCAAAATATGCTAGCCATTCCCGGCTTTTCGGTTCAATCTCAAATTTATGAAAGTGCCAACTCCCGCGTTTATCGAGCCATCCGGGAGTCAGATCGCCAACCCGTCATTCTCAAAATTCTCAAAGAAGACTATCCCACTCCTGTCGAAATTGCCCGCTACCGCACCGAATATCAAATTACCAAATCATTGAACCTGCCAGGGGTTGTCAAAGTCTACGACTTGCAGAAATATCAAAACACTCTCCTCATGTCCGTGGAGGATTTTGGTGGCGAATCTTTGAAAATATTGATGCAGCAGCGCTCCTTTAAGTTTGAGGAATTTTTGTCAATCGCCATTCAGACTACTGAAACTCTAGCGCTCCTTCACGCTGCCCATATTATACATAAAGATATCAATCCCTCTAATATCGTACTAAATCCAGCCACCGGACAGCTAAAAATTATCGATTTTGGCATTTCTACTCAGGTGACGCGGGAAAATACTGTTCTGAAAAACCCTAACGTCCTCGAAGGCACCCTCGCCTACATGTCGCCGGAACAAACCGGCAGGATGAACCGCGCTCTCGATTACCGCACCGATTTTTACTCCCTCGGCGTCACCTTTTACAAACTGCTGACGAACAAGCTGCCTTTCGAGACGACCGATCCGCTGGAACTCGTACACTGCCACATCGCCAAACAGCCGCTGCCACCGTGCGAAGTCAATCCAGAGATTCCTAAAGCCGTCTCAGATATCGTAATGAAATTGATGGCAAAAACTGCCGAGGAGCGATATCAAAGCGCTTTGGGAATCAAAGCCGATTTAGAAGAATGTCTGAACCAACTGTATGGCGCAGGCAGTATATCAGATTTCCCGCTAGCTCATCAAGATATTTCCGATAGGTTTCAACTGTCCCAAAAACTCTATGGTAGGGAGCGAGAAATTGACGCGCTACTAGAGGCTTTCGATCGCATAGCGTCTCCTTCGGAGACTCGCGCGACTTCTGAGAAAAGTTCTCTGATGCTGATTGCGGGGTATTCCGGCATCGGCAAATCGGCTTTGGTGCAGGAACTTTACAAACCTATCACGGAAAAGCGCGGCTATTTTATCGCCGGAAAATTCGACCAATTTCAGCGCAACATTCCCTACAGTGCTGTTGTCAGCGCCTTTCGAGAATTGGTGAAGCAATTATTGACCGAAACGGAAGTACAGCTTCAAGAATGGCGGAAAAAGCTTCAAGATGCTCTGGGAATAAATGGGCAAGTAATTGTAGAAGTTATTCCAGAAGTTGAGTTGATAATCGGCAACCAACCTGACATCCCAGAAGTTGGCACCAATGAATCGCAAAATCGGTTTAATTTCGTATTTCAAAACTTCATCAAAGTGTTTGCGCAACCGGAACGTCCCCTCGCTTTATTTCTGGATGACTTGCAGTGGGCAGATGGGGCATCTCTGAAACTGATGCAAGTGTTGATTAGCGATTCAGCGCCCGGACTATTTTTAATAGGCGCGTATCGCGATAACGAAGTTTCCTCAGCCCATCCGTTAATGCTGGCACTAGAAGAAATTGTCAAAGCCGGAGCAACCGTAAATCGGATTTACCTCTCACCTTTAGAATTGCCGGCAGTAACTAAGCTTGTTTCAGATACCCTAGACTGTTCTGAAGACAGAGCCCAGCCTCTTGCCGATTTAGTGCTTGTCAAAACCGGGGGCAATCCCTTTTTTATGAATGAATTTCTCAAATCACTTTATACAGAGAGACTGTTGGAGTTCGATTGGGAAACCTCAAAGTGGCAGTGGAGTTTAGAGGAAATTCAAGGGCGGGACTTTACGGATAACGTTGTCGAGCTGATGGCTGACAAAATTCAAAAATTGCCGGAGGCGGCGCAAGAAATGTTAAAATTATCCGCCTGTATTGGCAATAAATTTGACTTAAAAACGCTCTCGGCGATTGGGGAAAAGTCCCTGAGAGAAACAGCGATCGCCTTACAGGCAGCCGCAGTCGAAGGTTTAGTCGTGCCGCTGGGCAGTATGGGGGATGTGGAATTAGCGATCGCTCAAACAGAGTTTCCCAGTTGTCCTTTACCTGCTGCCGATTCTCAATCTTTAGAATATAAATTTGTCCACGATCGCGTGCAGCAAGCCGCCTACTCTCTCATCCCAGACGCCGACAAAAAAGCCACCCACTTGAAAATCGGCCAACTTCTGTTAAAAAATATCGAACCTTCGCACCGGGAAGAAAAAATCTTTGAAATCGTCAACCAGTTGAATGTCGGCTGGGAATTGCTCGAAAATCCCAGCCAGCGCGACGAATTAGCGCGGATGAATTTACTCGCCGGATGCAAAGCCAAAGCATCCACCGCCTATGCCGCCGCCGCGAAGTGTCTTGCGGTGGCTCTCGCACTGCTGCCGCCGGATAGCTGGCAGCGCCAGTACGATTTCACCCTAGAACTTTACACCGCCGCCGCCGAAGCCGAATATTTAAATATCAACTTCGCCCGTTCCGTCGAACTCTCAGAAGTGGCGATGCGAAACGCTGCTACTTTACGCGATCGCGTCAAAGTCCACGAGCTGCAAATGCAGATTAATATTGCGCAATTAGAGATGGGCAAAGCCGTCGAAATTGGGCTGCAAGTGTTGGACAGTTTGGGCATTTCCCTGGTTTCTCTAGCGGGAGATGAAAATCTCATCGTTGACATGCCGGCTCTGGCAGATTTGGATCATCTGCCCCTAATGACCGATGCCGACAAGCTAGCAGCTATGCAGATTTTAAAGCTGCTTTGCACGCCAGTTTTTCAAGCAAAGCCGGAAATCTTTCCCCAGCTCATCCTGACGATGATACACCTGTATTTGCAATGGGGATATTCCGCGCTATCTGCCTTTGCTTATGGCTTTTATGGCTTGTTATTGGTCGGATTTGGCAAACTGGATGCTGGATATAAAGCCGGACTTATCGCTTTGAAACTGTTGGAAAAGTTTAATGCCAATAAATTGAAAGCTACGGTTTTTAATTTATTTAATTCCAATAACCGCACCTGGAAAGAACATGCAAAAAATAGCATAGCTCCCTTGCAGGAAGGGGTACAGAGCGGGTTGGAAACTGGAGAGCTAGAATGGGCAGGCTATTGCGCCGGGAATTTGAGCGGTTACTTATTTTTGACTGGCAATAACTTGGCAGCTACCGTACAAGCCCAATCAATTTACATCGATTTGTGCCAGAGAATTCGCCAGGAAATCCCCACTTATTTTTCGCAAGTGTGGCTGCAACTGGCGCTGAATTTTCAGGGGCAGGCTGCCGATATCTTGGTATTGACGGGGGCTGGGTTTGATGAAAGGCAGATATTGCCCCGACTGATTGCCAGAAAAGCCGGGACTATTTTGTTCGTGTTTTATGTGGCTAAAGTGATTTTGGCGTACTCGTTCAATGCGAGCGATCGCGCTTTGGAAAATGTCCAAAAAGCAAATGAATATGCCGGAACGGCTTTCGGTTTTGTACAAGTATCTTTTCTCAATTTCTACCACTCCCTCGCCTTGCTCGATCGCTACCCCTCCGTTAGCCCTAGCGAACAGGAAACTTACTGGCAGCAGGTGGAGACAAACCAAGCCCAGCTCAAATTTTGGGCTGAACACGCCCCTGCAAACAATCAGCACAAATACGATTTAGTCGCCGCCGAACAAGCGCGGCTGCAGGAGAAAAACTGGGAAGCATCCGAACTCTACGATCGCGCCATTGCCCTCGCTAAAGAACACGAATACATTCAGGAAGAAGCCCTCGCCTGCGAACTAGCCGCCAAATTTTATCTCTCCAGAGGCAAAACATTAATTGCCAGAGCTTACCTGCAGGAAGCTCGATACGGTTATCAACTGTGGGGAGCTATTGCTAAGGTAAAGGATTTAGAGGCGCGATATCCCCAGCTATTGATGGCAACGCAACCGAGCGATAAAAATCCTAAAACTACCGCCTTTGTGACGACGACTGGTTCAAATAATAACTTAGATATCACCACAGTAATGAAAGCGTCTCAGGCAATCTCTGGTGAAATCGTGCTGGATAAGTTACTCTCTAGCTTGATGAAAATTTTGATTGAAAATGCCGGAGCGCAACGGGGCTATCTGATTTTATATCGCCAGGGAAAACTACTGATAGAAGCTGAAGGCGCTATAGAGGGCGATCGCGTCACCGTTCTCCAGTCAGTCCCCGTTGAAAATTGCCAGACTCTTTCCGAAGTGATTGTTAATTATGTAGCCAGAACGCAAGAGAGTGTCGTTTTAAATGATGCCACGCGCGAAGAAAAATTTACAAGCGATCGCTATATTCAAAAACATCAGCCAAAGTCTCTTTTATGCGTACCGCTGATTAATCAAGGTCAACTGGTGAGTATTGTTTACCTGGAAAATAATCTGACGACCGGAGCCTTTACCGCCGAGAGAATAGAAATTTTAAAACTGTTATCTTCGCAAGCGGCTATCTCTATAGCAAATGCCCAACTTTACGCAGAAGTACGCGAGAGTGAAAGTCGGCTAGTTCAATTTCTAGAAGCCATGCCAGTCGGTGTAGGAATCCTAGATGCTTCCGGGCAACCCTACTACACGAATCGCATTGCACAAGAGTTACTAGGCAAAGGCATTGTACCAGATGTCACGTCGGAGCAAATAGCCGAGGTTTATCAAGTCTATAAAGCAGGGACAAATCAGGAATATCCCTCTGCTGACTTGCCCGTCGTGCGAGCATTTAGGGGAGAAAGTACAACGGCTGACGATATGGAAATTAACCAAGGCGATAAAATTATCCCGATCGAAGCATGGGGGACGCCAATTTATGACGAAAATGGTAAAATTTCTTATGCAATTGTAGCTTTTCAAGATATCACAGAGCGCAGAAAAGCTGAAGCAGAACGGCAGCGGGTTACAAACGAGCTTTTTCAACTCAATCAAGCTTACGAACGCTTCGTGCCGCGTCAATTTCTCCAACTTTTACAAAAGTCAAGCATTGTTGATGTGGGATTGGGCGAGCAAGTACAATTAGAAATGTCGGTGCTGTTTTCCGACATTCGCGATTTTACCACGCTTTCGGAAAAAATGACGCCCGCAGAAAATTTCAAGTTTATCAATTCGTATCTGAGTCGCATGGAGCCCGCGATTACTGAAAACCACGGCTTTATTGACAAATATATCGGCGATGCGATTATGGCGCTGTTTAGCGGAGAAGCGGATAATGCGGTAAAAGCGGGTATTGCCATGCTGCATCGACTGCACGAATACAATCAAGAGCGCGCGAATTCTGGTTGCGCGCCGATTCAAATTGGCATAGGCATTAATACGGGTTTTTTGATGTTGGGAACGGTTGGCGGGCAAAATCGCATGGATGGTACGGTGATTAGCGATGCGGTCAATTTAGCGTCGCGCGTAGAAGGGCTGACGAAAAATTATGGAGTGGCGCTGTTAATTACCGAGCAGACTTACTCGCGCTTGACAAATTCGTCTGATTTTGCTGTACGCTCCATCGATACGGTGACGGTGAAGGGAAAATCGCAAGCGGTGACGGTTTATGAAATTTTCGAGGCTGATTTGCCGGAAATTAAAGCGGGGAAGTTGGCTACGCTGCCAATATTTACAGAGGCGCGATCGCTATACAATTCAGGCAAGATAAATGAGGCGGGCAAATTGTTTAAAAAATGCCTGCGCAGCAACCCAGGCGATACGGTGTCGGAAATCTATTTACAGCGCTGTCAGCAATATTGGCAGTCTCGGTGAGTGGTCAAAAATTTAGGTTGGGAGGCTCCGCCTCCCGGCAGGCACCCTACCCGGGCTCAGCCTGGGCACGAGATTTGCAAAATTCGTTCTATTATACCAAGTTGGCTAACTTAGTATTGTTACATTTTTTTATATATCCCGG
>CAYOOD010000087.1:0-34565 GCA_964405435.1 uncultured bacterium | reverse complement strand
CTCCTGATGTTTTTCTCTAATAGTATAATACTATCTTAGCCAACTTAGTATAACTTATCTTCGATCTGTTCGAACAAGCGCTTGCTCGTGCGGCGGATAGTTTGAGTTCCCTAATTTTCAGAACAAATGCTATCGTTTCTGCCGAGGAGAAAGTAAGTCGTCATTTCCCCTTTGCCTTTGACGTGGATGGCACCCCGATGTTCAAAGCTGTACCGATCCTTCAAGAGCTGATAGGTGGCATCGCTGACGTGAATGCGCCCCGCCAAACCGTGGGATTCCATGCGAGAAGCAGTGTTTACCGTGTCGCCCCAGAGATCGTAAATAAACTTTTTGATGCCAATCACGCCCGCCACCACGGCACCGCTGTGGATGCCGATGCGGATGCTGAATCGTTGGTTATTTTTCTCGTTGAAACGGTCGATCGCCGCCATCATCTCAATCGCCATATCGGCGATCGCGTCGGCGTGGTCTTTTCGGGGCAGGGGCAGCCCGCCCACCACCATATAGGCATCGCCAATCGTCTTAATTTTTTCCAAACCATACCGCTCAGTCAGGCGATCGAAGGCTGAGAAAATTTGGTTGAGCAAGCTGACAAGTTGAATGGGAGAGAGATAAGAAGAGATTTGGGTAAAGCCCACGATATCGGCAAACAGAACCGTAACATCGGTAAAATCTTCCGCAATGGTACTCGGTTCCTGTTTGAGGCGATCGGCGATCGGTTCTGGCAGGATATTGAGGAGGAGGCGATCGGTTTTTTCTTGTTGGTGGCGCAGCGCCTCCTCAGCCTGTTTGCGCTTGATAAACTGACCGAGTTGGCTGCCGATCGCCGTCATAGTCTTGAGTAGATCTGTATCGGACGGCTGTTCCTCGCGCGCGAAGAACAGCATCACCCCCAGGATTTTCTCATCGCCGGGAATGGGAAACCCGAAGGCAACTTTCAGCCCTTCTCGGAGGGCGATTTCCTTGCGGATGAAATTGGGATTGCTGGCGAGATCGTTCATCCAGTGAGGCTGACCGGTTATCCAAACCTGACCGGCTAACCCTTCGCCCGGTGCCAGAGTGAGTTGCTTGGCAATTTCTAGAAATTCTGGGGCAATAGCTAGGGGCCTCGACCAAATTTCTACACAGCGAAGATAAGCAGTATTGCCTGGAAAACCCTCACCTGATGCTGATGGCATCCACATTTCCCCGACAGTCCATCCCAAGCTTTCGCAGATTGCCAGCAGAATTTTTGGGATCGCCTGCTGTAGGGTGGCTGATTCCGAGAGAATTCTCGCCGTGGCATACTGCGCCGCCTGCCGCTGTTGCATTCGCAGGCGATCGGTGATGTCCCGACCGATATAGAGAAAATCTCGAATATCTTCTATCTCAGTCTGAATGGCGGAGCAGGAAAATTCTATAAAAACCTTTTTCCCACTTTTCGTCTTGCAGACGACTTCTATATTATTTAATATTTCCCCATCGGCGAGGACGTCCTCCTGCATAATTAAATTTAAAAATTCTCCGTCATCTATGAGTTTTGATATGGGCTGGCCGATTAACTCTTCTTCTCTTTCATATTCAAATAATTTTAGAGCGGCGCGGTTGGCATTTTTGAGCAATCCAGACAAATTCGTCACCAATAAAGCATCTGCCATTGAGCTGATAATGCGATTGGTGTAATTGCGAGAGGCACCAAGGGCGCTCAACAGCAGGCCGGTTTCGTTGGTTGCCTGGACTAATCTTTGTTCCAAAAGCATCCGCTCGGTTACGTCTTGAACAAAAACAATCAAATGATTTTTAAAATTGTCTTGAATCTCGTAGACGTTGACGTAAAAATCCACATACAGGGGAGAACCAGCCTCTGAAAACCGCCCGATACTTTTTAGCTCGAAACTTTCCTGGAACCCTTCCAGTACGGCTATTAGGATATCTTCAGTGCCGATCAGTTCGGGGAAGCTGTCGCAGACATTTTTGCCTTTAACCGGGCGATCGGGACATTCTGCAAACCGCTGCACGCCCGAGGAAGTTTCCAGTACGATTAAGTTCCGATCCAGTATCAGGTACTCCAAGTGGAGTGGAGCGAGTGGCTTTTTCCAAAGGTCGTTCATACTGCTTCCCCGACGGTTAATCTATTCTTTCCTTTAAGTTATAGCATTCTCTTTATTATTTTGGCGATCGCGCGCGGATCGGAAGCGCCACTCGCACCGTCGTGCCTGCGCCAACTTCACTGGCTACGGCGATCCGCCCTCCGTGCAATTCCACAGATTTTTTGACAATGGCCAGCCCCAGTCCTGTCCCGGAAATATTGCGGGCATTTCTGCCGCGATGGAAAGATTCAAACAGGTGTTTTTGGTCTTCTGGAGGAATGCCAATCCCTCGGTCTTGAATTTCAAAAATTGCCTCTTCACCTTCACCCGTGAGTTCAAACCGAATCGGCCTTCCTTCCGGCGAGTATTTGACAGCATTTGAAAGCAAGTTCGTCAACATTTGACGCAAAAGCTTTATATCCATGCAAGCCGGAAATATTTCGGCTGTACAAATGAAAGCGATCGCGGGGGTATTTCCGACACTAAATCCAATTTCTTCGACCACCTGGCTGCAGAATTTTACCAAGTCAATAGGAACCGGCTCGAACTCTAATCTTTCGGCTTCAGCTTTCCCGATTATCAGCACGTCATTTAACAGGTCGATCATCTGTCTGGCGGCTGATTGAATCATCTGTAAATACAGCAGCGTATCCTCATCTAGAACTTCTTGATGACTGTGGTATTCTTCTTGCAGCAAGGCGACAGATGTAACAATAGTTGTCAGCGGGTTGCGAAATTCGTGAGACGTCATTGAGACAAAGCGGCTCTTGAGTTCGGCGAGTTCCTTTTCTTTCTCCATCGCCTTGCGAGTTTCTTCTTCAGCTCTTTTGCGCTCGGTAATGTCCCGACCGATATAGACAAAATCTCGCTCTTTCTTTCCCTCTATTTGAATGCTGGAACAGGAAAAAGCGACAGAAATTTTTTCTCCACTTTTTTTCTCACAAATTACTTCTGTATCTTTAATTATATCCGCATCTAATGGGGTATTCTTTCGCTGCATTTGCTGCCGCAAAAAATCTTTATCCGCCACGATTTGCGAGAGGGGTTTGCCAATTAATTCTTCTTGGGCATAGCCGAATAGTTCTACCGTAGAAGGGTTGACAGTTTTGATGCGTCCCGAACGGTTAGTAACCACCAAGGCATCGGCCATCGAATTAACAATTTTATCGATATATTCTTTAGAAGTTACCAACGCACTCAAGAGAAGATTGGCTTCATTTGCTCTCTGAAGTAAACCTTGTTTCATTAGCATGAATTCGGTGACGTCTTCAAAGAGAACCAGCAATTGGGGGTCTTGATTTTCTTCATCTTGGCTGTCGGTGATGTAAAGGTCGATATAGAGAGGAGGATTGTTTTCTGAGGAGCGAGCAATGCCTTTTAACTCGAAATATTCCTGTCTGCCGCTGAGAACGGCTCTCAAGATATCTTCAGCTCCGAATAGTTCCGGAAAGCCCTGACGAGCGTCTTGACCGATCCGCACGTCATTGGGACGGTCAGCAAAGCGGTGGACGCTAACAGATGCTTCTACAATAATCAAATCGCCATTTAATATCAGGTACTCTTGGCGGCGAGGGGCTAACAGTTTTTTTAGAAGTAATTTCATAAGGATTGTCTCAGTGGTAGAGTAAGCGCCTGCAAAAGTTCGTCCGTACCTGTGCCAGTTAGCGCCAGAGGTGGAGAATCAGGATTCTCAATATCTGTTAGGTCACTGCGACGAGCTGAAGGAGTCGCGATCGCGGCTGGAGAGCCAACCGCCCTTTATCTCAATCAGAATCTCTTGCATCTGCCATCAGGCATATTTTTTCAAACACAGCGGATATTTACAAAAGCTGTCCATCTCCTGAAAAATAGAGGGCTAATTCGCGGGCGCGGGCGAGTTGGATCGGGTTTAATTATATTATTCTGGATGGCGTTCGGCGAGTTCAACGGAGGAATACCCCCAGCCCAGAAGGTGGCCAGAAACAGGCCGCGCCAACTATTGGCCCGAAAAAGTCCGGCGCGTCAAAATGCCACGCGCCAATGCGGCTGCTAGGGGCTAAGCCCGATTTTCAGGTTGGGGCGACTGGGTAGCGGGGGTTTCGCGCTTGGCGCTGGCGCGTGCGGGAGGCGAAACACTCGCGCCCCGGGAAATCGGAATCTCGAGAATAAACTCTGTCCCTTTTCCCGGTGCAGAAATGCAGTGCATGTTCCCTCCGTGCTTTTCCACCACAGTCTGATAGCCGATCGACAAACTCATCCCAGTCCCTCTACCGACCGGTTTGGTCGTAAAAAAAGGGTCAAAAAGTTTCTGGCGAACGTCTTCGGTCATTCCCTTGCCGCTGTCGGCAATGCGGATAACCGCCCAGTTGCTGTTTTTCACTTCCGTGCGAATGCGAATGGTGGGAAGAGAAAATGCGGGACTGTCGGGGCGGGAACTAGAAGCCCCATTGCCGATGCCTGCGGCGCGATCGCCCTCTTCAATGGCGTCAACAGCATTGGCGAGAATGTTCAAAAACACCTGATTGAGTTCTCCGGGGGAACATTCCACTTTTGGCAGTTCGCCGTACTCTTTAATCACTTGAATTTCCGCGCGATCGCTGCCCGGTTGCAAGCGGTGCTGCAAAATTAGCAAAGCATTCTCCAGTCCCTCGTGCAGGTCAACCTGCTTGAATTCGGATTCGTCGAGGCGGGAAAAGTTCCGCAAAGAAAGAACGATCTGGCGAATCCGCTGCGAGCCGGTTTTCATAGAGGCGAGCAGCTTGTAGAGGTCTTGAGTCAGAAATTCCAAATCAATCGCTACAGCCTCGGCGCTGATTTCCGGGTGGGGTTCCGGGTAGTGCTTTTGATAAAGCTGCAACAAACCCAGCAGGTCTTGGATGTAGTTTTTGGCGTGATTGAGGTTGCCGTCGATAAACGTGACGGGATTGTTAATCTCGTGGGCAATTCCTGCCACCAACTGCCCCAGAGAAGACATTTTTTCGCTCTGAATCAGTCGCGCCTGCGCCTGCTGCAGCTCCTGCAAAGTTTGGCTGAGTTGTTGATTGGTTTGACTCAATTGCTGCGCCAACTGATACTGTCGCAGTCCGGCGCGTGCCCGCGCCTGCAATTCATTCGGGTCGATGGGTTTGGAAATAAACTCGTCAGCGCCAGCATCGAGCCCCTCAACCCGGTGAGCGACGGATTCGCGCGAGGTGAGCAAGATAAAAAACGCGATCGCCAGATTGGGGTCGGCTTTGACCTGCCGGCAAACTTCCACTCCATCCATTTGCGGCATCACCCAGTCGCAAACGATCAGAGTCGGACGCTGTTGCTGAGCCAATAGCAGCCCTTCGGCACCGTCTTTGGCAGCAGTCACGTCATAACCTTCTCGCTGCAGGTCTTTTTTGAGGAATAACCGCGTGGCAGAGTCGTCTTCGATTACGAGAATTTTTGACATAATAGTCGGTTGGAAAGCTGCTGGGGGAGGAGAGCGAAGCGCGTGTCTGCGGGCGGGAGGAGCTAGCGGCTCCCGTGCTAGGACGCGCTGGCTGCTGCCCAATTAGCCGTGAAAACCCCAACCCGATCTAGAATCACCTCCAACTGAGCGGTTAACTCTGCTGCTCCTTCGAGGCGTGAGCCCTGAGCCTGACGCTCCAGTTGGGCGGCGAGTTCCGGCATGGTGCGGACTGCCACCATCGCCGAAGCGCCTTTGAGTTGGTGGGCGCGACGGGCGAGGGACAAGCAATCGCCGCTGGCGATCGCCAGCTTGATGCTCTCCAGATAACCGGGCGCGTCTTCCATAAAAGTCTGCAGCAATTCCAGTTCAAACTCGGCGTCTCCTCTCGTCAAGTCGTGCAGGCGCGATAAATCTACCGGGGGTTCCTCGGATAAAGGCGATTCCGGTTGCGTTTCGGGTCCGATCTGGTTCGCAACTGCGCGATCCGAGAGCTCGCTACTGACAGTGACTTGTTTGTCATTCATGGTTGCCTCTTTGGGAGTTTCTATCAAAACAGATTCGCCGCGATGGGGTCGCACCCCCGTCGCTACTGAGCGATCGCCATCGCGATCGCGCCTCGCTGACGACCAGTGGCTCAACATAGCCGCCAACCCTTCTAATTCAATCGGCTTGCTAATGTAATCATCCATGCCGGCTGCCAAACACTTTTCTCGCTCTCCTTTGAGGGCATTCGCCGTCATGGCAATGACAATCGTGTGGCGATTTTCCGCTTCTCGGCGGCGAAGTGCTTGCGTGGTTTTGTAGCCGTCGAGGACGGGCATCAGGCAATCCATGAAAACAATGTCGTAGTCGGTTTCAGCCAGTCGGTCGAGGGCTTCTGCACCGTTATTGGCGCAATCGGCTCTCAGCCCCAAGACTTTTAGTTGATTCAGGGCGACTTTTTGATTCACTGGCGTGTCTTCTACTAAGAGAATTTTCAGCTCGGTGTCGAGGGGGAGAGCTTCTATCGGGGCGCGAGCCGAAAGCTGGCGCTCTCCTCTCCTCCCCCCCTCTCTCCCTAGGGGGCGATCGAGGACGCTCATCAGACAGTCTAGCAGTCGCGAGGCTTTCACGGGCTTGAGGACATACCCGGCAAATCCCCAATCCTGCGGGAGCCTGCCGCGATCGCCCAACAGGCGGTTGGAGACGATCGAAATCCACTTCGTTTCAAACAGCAGGGGATCGGCGGCGATCGACTGCTGCATCGATTCCCAGTTCGCCTCCACCACGTCCTCACTGATGAGAACGACATCGTAGGGATTTCCCTGCCGTGCTGCTTGCCGCACGCTCTCCAGAGCGCTGGTGCCTTCTTCTGCTTCATCGACGTGCATTCCCCAGGAGCGGGCAAAAGAGAGGACGACTTGCCGGTTCGTGGCGCTGCCGTCCGCAACCAGCAGCCTGATGCCGCTGCGAGAGAGAGGCAGCACTTCTTTAGACTGGGCGGGCTGCTGCTCAAAGCTGAGGGAAAACCAGAACGTCGAGCCCAGCCCCGGCTGACTTTGGACGCCAATTTCGCCGCCCATCAACTCGATTAACTGCTTGCAAATCGCCAGTCCCAATCCCGTACCGCCGTACTCGCGGGTGGTGGAGGCGTCTACTTGCGAGAAGGATTGAAACAGCTTGTTCTGATCTTCCGGTGCAATGCCAATACCGGTATCGCGGACTGCAAAGCGTACTGCAGCCGGAGAGGAGAGGGGGGGAGAACCGGGCGCGTTTGCCAAACAGACGCCAATCACGACTTCTCCTGAATGGGTAAATTTAATCGCGTTGCCGACTAGATTGGTCAATATCTGGCGCAAGCGCGCCGCGTCTCCGATGAGTTTTCTGGGCACGTCGCTTTCGACGATCGCGAACAATTCCAGTCCTTTGTCTCCGGCAGAGGGGGCGAGCAAATCGGTGACTTCTTCTAGGCACAAATCTAAGTCAAAGTCAAGCCGTTCGAGGCGCAATTCGCCGGCTTCTAGCTTGGAGAAGTCGAGAATATCATTGATGAGCAGCAGCAGGTTTTGACCGCTGGCGCGGAGGGTTTGTAAAAAATCTTGCTGTTCGGGATTGAGCGGGGTTCGCGACAGCAACTCAGTCATGCCGAGCACCGCATTCATGGGGGTGCGGATTTCGTGGCTCATGTTGGCGAGGAATTGGGATTTCATCCGCGAGGCTTCGAGAGCGGCTTCTCGCGCTTCTACCAATTCGTCGATCGCCAGGGTGACGATGATGATGCCGCCAACGGTGCTGCCCAATTCGGTGCCCTCGGAGATATACCAGGGCTGTACCGCCCAGCGGACGCAGACTTGGGAGCCGTCGGGGCGATCCCAAATGTCTTCGGGTTGGGAGAGCACCTCGCCAGCCAATGCCCGCCGGTGAATGGTTTTGTATTTTTCGGGCAGGTTGGGGTGAAGTTCGTAGTGCGATCGCCCGATGACGGACTGCCCCTGTAGGTGGTAGTCTTGAGCCCACCGATCGCTGTGGGCGATGTAGCGCATGTCAGTATCGAACATGGCGATCGCGACGGGGGCATTGGCAATAATCTGCCGCAATTGCTGGCGTTCTTGTTCCAGGGCATGTTCGATGCGCTTGCGATCGCTGATGTCGTTGAGGGTGCCGGAGGTGCCGAGTACCGTTCCGTCGGCTGCGAGATTGACTCGTTTCTGAACCTCCATCCAGCGGTAGCTGCCGTCGGCACTCAGGTAGCGAACCTCGTGGCGGCTGCTGTCCATTTCGCCGCTGACAATCGCTTGCGCCAGCACCAGACATTCGGCGCGATCCTCGGGGTGAACGAACTCCAAAAAGTGACGCCCGAGGGTTTCTTCGAGGGTAAATCCGGTGATTTCCGTCCAGGCGGGATTGAGGAAGGTCCAGCAGCCCGTCTCGTCTCTTTGGAAAATTACCTCTTTGAGATTGTTGACGACCGAGCGATATTTGCATTCGTTATCGAAAAGTGCCTTTTCCGCCAGCTTGCGATCGCGTGCCGCTAGAGCCAGCGACGCCATATAAGCCAAATAGCTGGCGAAATTCTGCTCGTCGATTGTCCAACGACGGGCAACTCCTTTGTGTTCGTGACAGATGACCCCCACTGTCTGCCCGTCGAGGCGAATCGGCACGTCGAGCATGGATGTAATTCCCTTTGGCACGAGATAACTGGCTGCAAACTCCCGCGTCGCGGCATCGGTGCGGGCATCATCTGCCGCAATAATCCGATCTGCCTCCAGGGCTTGAAAATATTTCGGATAGTCGGCAGCAGCCAATTCACTCCCCTGGGAATGCAAGTGTTCGCTTTTTTCGTACAGGTCGAGCGCGCGGATGTGGGCGCGCTCGTCGCTGTAGAACCAGACGCTTACCCGCTCGACATTGAGAGTGCGTGCGGCGATCTCGGCGATCTCGGCGATCGCCGCATTTAAATCCCCTGCATACAAGGGCTGGCACTTAGCCAGGGCCATTAATCCGGCCTGCTGTTTTCTCAAGCGGCTTTCCCGCTCTTGGCGGGCTTGTTCTGCTGCGACGCGATCGGTGATGTCTTGAAGTTGGGCGACGAAGTAAAGCGGGTTGCCGTCCCTAGCGCTAACCAGAGAAACGCTCAACAGTATCCACACGACGTGACCGAGTTTGTGGAAGTATCGCGTTTCGATCTGGTAGGTGCGAATTTCACCCGCCAGAATTTGGCGCTCGTATTCCCTGGAAGCCTCCAGATCGTCTGGATGGGTGATGTCCTGAAAGGTCATGCTCAGCAATTCTGACTCGGAATAGCCGACGATCGCGCGCAGGGAAGGATTCACCTGCAGCCAGCGCCCGTCAGTTGCCACCAGCGCCATGCCGATGGCCGAATCTTCAAAGGCGCTTCTAAACCGTTCCCGGCTCTCTCTGAGTGCCTCTTCGGAGAGCTTGCGCTCCGTGATGTCGGCGATCGTGCCGATATAGGCGAGGATTTCTCCGCTAGACCACTGCGCGACTGCCTGGACGGATACCCAGCTCGTGCGGCCATCGGGACGGCGAAACCGGGTTTCGCATTCAAAGGGCAAGTTCTCTCGGGCGTGACTGTCCCACGCTTGCAGGACTCTGTAGCGGTCGTCGGGGTGGATCGCTTGCGTCCAACTTTCTGCCAGGGCCAATGCTGGCGGAATTCCGGCGATTTCGCACCAGCGATCGTTGACGTACAAGCAGTTTCCCATAGCGTCGGTGTGGAATATCCCCACCGGCGACAACCTCACCAACATTTGATAGCGGTACTCGCTCTGCCTCAAGGCGGCTTCGGCGGCTTTGCGCTCGGCGATTTCATCTTGCAGAAATTGGTTAATTTCTCTCAACTGAGCGGTGCGCTCCGCGACTCGGATTTCGAGCTGGTCGCGAGAGGCTCTCAACGCTTTCTCGGCGCGCTGGCGTTCGAGTTCGGCGGCGGCTCTGGCGGCAAAAATACTCACGAGCATTTCGGCGCGCGGATCGGGGGAGAGGGCATGGTCGTGGAGAATGCACAAATTGCCGATGACTTGTTGTTCGCTGTCCAACAGGGGCACTCCCAAGTAAGCGACTGCTGCCATTGGCGCGAGAAATTCGGCGTCTGGGAACAGTTCTTGCAAGCGTTCTGGGTAGAAACAAATTCCTTTGTTGCTGACGACTTGCCCGCAGGGAGTGCCGGTGACGGCGTACTCGCAGTTTTCGGCGAGTGCTTCGCCTGCCCAAAAGCCGAGGGTTTGCAGTTTGTCCCGTTCTGGGTTGATTTCGGAAACGAGGGCGTAGCGCACGCCCAAGCTGGCGGCTAGGTGGCGCACCAGGACTGGGAAGAATTCCTCTCCGGTGACGGAGGCGGTGCCGGCAACGAGATTTTGCAGGGCAATTTCAGCTTGTTTGCGATCGGTGATGTCGTGCATGGCCACGACGGCCCCCAGTTTTTGCCCCAGCGGATTGGCGATCGCCACGCCGCTGGCTCTGATCGTGCGTTTTTTGCCGTGGGGCGTGGCGACAACCATCTCGGCGTTGCGAACGGTTTCTCCCTGAAATGCTCGCCACAAAGGCATCTGTTCCCTCGGCATCGGGGTTTTTCCGTCGGGCAAATACACGTCAAAATATTCTGGCCACTCTCGGGGCGGGGCGGGCTGTTCCGGCAGTCCGTAAAACTCGCGCGTGGCGCGATTCCACAGCGTCAGCTCTCCCGACGCATCGCAAGCGACTATTCCGTCTTCTAAATTATTCAGCAGTGCTTTTAAAAATTCTCTTTCTTTTTCTAAGGCTTCTTCTGTCCGCAGTCGCTCGGTGATGTCTTCAAACAGCGTCGCAAATTTGCCTATTTCTGGCGAAGACACGGAAATTTTGAAAGCTTTTTGCACCGACTCAAACCACGTTTCAAACACGACGGGTTCTCCGCCTGCCGCCACTGCCGCGAAAATTTCCAGATACGGCGGTTCGGCTGTGCTGTAAACTTCGGAAGCTCTCCGACCGATTACTTTTTCTCGCTGGAAACCGAGAATTTTTGAAGAGGCTGGGTTCGCTTCCAATAGGATATAATCGATCGCTCTCCCCTCTGCATCGCAGACGAGCTCGTGCAAGACGGCTCCTTCGCTCATCGAGTCGTACAGCGATCGGTATTTTTTCTCGCTTTCTGTTCGGGCTGCTTCCGCCCGAGATCGCTCTAAAAACTGCCCGATTTGAGAGCCGATCGCGGACATAATTCTGAGCAGAGCGATATCCTGTTGTCTGTTTTCGCGGCTCAAGCAGGCAATTACGCCGCTGATTTCTGCGCCATTGCGGATGGGAACTGCAAACGCAGTTTTCACGCCCATTTCTGCGAGGTTTGGAGGTAAAAGTTCTGGCTGCTCTGAGGCATTAAGCCACAAGTATCCCCCAAGCGCCCAGACGCGCCCCGCCAAACTGCTGCCCGGTTCTAATTCTGTGGCTGGGTGCAACGTGCCGCCAGCAGGCAAGCCGTTAAAATCTGCCGTCATCCAACTACTTTCCCATCGCAGGATATTCGCGCTTTTATCGACTAGCCACAGTTCGCAAAAATCCCACGCTAGCTGGGAGCCGATCGCTCGCAACAGGTTCGGTATTGTTTCCTCTAAGGTTTCGGATTCGGCTAAAATATAGGTAATCGCTAACTGCGCGGCTTGCAGTTTTTCTCGCTGCTGGCGCGAGGCTATTTCACTTTCTAGCTGCTGCACGGAAAGCCTCAGCTCAGAAGTTCGTTCCTCGACTCGCCGCGCCAGGGCTTCATTCATCTTGGCGACTGCTGCTTCGTTGCGCTTGCGCTCGGTGACGTCTCGCCCGATGCAGACGACTCCTTCTAGCTCTCCGGCATCTGTCTGAATGCCCGAACAGGAAAAGGCGATCGCTTTTTTTTCTCCGGTTTTTGCCCGACACTCGACTTCGACGCAGTAGCGTGAAGCGAAGCTATCCCGTAGGGAATCGCTTCCTATCGGCACGGGCAACCACTTCTCGTCTGTACTCAGCAGCGATATCGACTTTCCGATTAATTCTTCCTCTGCATACCCCAATAAATCTACTGCCGCGCGATTGACTCTTTGAATCTTTCCCGATTGATTGAATACGATGAGAATATCGGCGGTATTTACGAGTATTTTTTCTAAATATTTTTTCGCTTGACTGAGTTGGCTCAGCAACAGGTACGCTTCATTTTGTTTTTGCACTAAATTTTGCTTTAAAAGCATTAATTCTGTGGCGTCTTCCAGCAAAACAAGTAAATGTTTTCCTCCCGATTTTTCGGGATATTCCATAATTAACAAATCAAAATAAAACCCAGAATTATTACGAGAAGAACGGGCAATTCCTTTTAACTCGAAAGACGGCTGCTTTTCCTCAAGGATGGCTGTGAGAATGTCTTCAAGTCCGGTGAATTCTGGAAAGCCAAGGCGGACATCCCTTCCCTGCCGGACTTCTGCGGGACAGTCGGCAAATTTGCCGACTGCTGGAGAAGTTTCTAGGATTGTAAAATTTCGGTCGAGTGTCAGGTACTCCAGGTGGCGCGGGGCTAATATTTTCTGTACGAGGGATTTCATAAAACTGTCCTTGATTCTCGGTCTTTTCTACGAATTTCTTTGGCTTGCGCCACTTTCTATTCGCTGGAAGGAATGCGCGATTTAAAAGATGTTCGCGCTTTTTGTCTAGCACCCCGACACCAACCACTGAGGGGCTAATGGCCGATCGCGTGCAGGCAGCCATTAGCCCAAATAACTCTCAAGCCTGCACCATTTTATAAGCTAGGGACTGAAACATTTCGTCTACATAAGCCCCCGTCTTTGCAGAAGTTGCGTAGGTGGCAGCAACTCGCTCGTGTTCGCTAACCTGGATAGACTGGAGCAGTTTGTTGACTTTTTCCTCTTCTACAAGGTCGCATTTATTTAAGGCTACGATCAGAGAGCCTTTGGGGTTGACGGATAAAAACAGATCCATCCGTTCGGGAAGGTTGTCGATAGTTTCCTGACGGGTGACGTCGGCAACGATGATGGCTCCCGAAGCTCCTGCCAGGTAGGAGGGCGCGATCGCCTTAAATTTCGTGTGCCCCTCTAAATCCCATATTAGGAGCTGCACGTCTAGTTTTTCCTGCTGCTTGACTCCGGTTAATTCAACATTTTTTCGCGAAATTTTCACCCCGACAGTTGACAGATACTGGTCGCTGAACTGGCGATCGACGAACCGACGAATCAAGCTCGTTTTTCCCACCCCGAAATCCCCAACCAGACACATTTTTTTAGAAATTGTTGACATACTTATTCTCTTTTCTGACTTTTTTGAGGTTGAGTCATCAGTTCAAACAATACACAGCGACTTAAAAATTGCGGTTGACTGCTCCCCACGTCTGAAGGCGGTTGTACCTTGCCAGCCACTTGCAACCGCCCGGGGGCGATTCCTCGCTTGAGGAGAGCTACTCGCACGGCTTCAGCCCTTGCCAGTGCCAGCTTTTGATTTATAGCTGGGTTGCCCTGGCGATCGGCATGACCTATTATTTTAAGGGATTTTTGGGGATAGCGATTCAAAAGTTCTTGAATCTTGACAATCACGGGGCGATAGGCTGGATTTAAAGCCGACGAGCCGACGTCGAAGTAAATGCGGCTGTCGATCGCGAGGGGCTTTACTGTTAGCGTGCTGGCAACGGACTGCACGCCTGGTATCTGCTGGAAAGCTTGGGTAATTGGACGTCCTTGCCCCGACTCGATCGCCGTTCCCTCTACCGTAACCTTACGGTTTTGGTAACGAGTGGAAATCGAAACGCCCTGCATCTGATTGAGGAGATCCGTGACTCGTTTTACTTCAGCGGCGACTGCTGCGGGATCGGGAGGCACGTCAACGGCGACTATTTTATTTTCAACTTTCAAATCGGGTGTAGCTCTTAGGGCGATCGCTTCGGCTTTGGCACGCAATTGCTGATTGGGCAAATTTCCAGTCAGTTTCAACGTGTTATTTTCAGCATCGACGCCCAGGCGGTAAACGGCTAATTCGGGAACGGAAGCGAGGGCATTGGCTGTCGCGCTTTCGATGCGCCATTCGATATTTTTGCGATAGCTGTCGATTCCCCACGGGATGAGAATTAAGCTGGAAAGCGCCACCGCGATCCCCATTAACGCTGTCGGCGGTTTCTTGTCTTTCTTCTGTAAAGAAAATTGCATTAACGCTTCTAAGAGTTCTTGTACCGATTCGGGGATTTCAGACGGATCGCCGTCAAACCTTTCCACAGGTTTGCCGTATTTGAGAACGATAGTCCCTAAAGTTTTCCGCAGCTTGTCGATGAATTCCTTGGGAGGCTCTCCTTTGATCGCGGCGGATAGGTAGCAATACCCCGCTACTTCCAGAATAATTTTAGAATCTCCGTACTCAATTTCATTGAGTTCCGAAATTTCTCCAGATTGAGCAATACAGTCATTCACGAAACTGCGAATCGCGGTCAGCATCCCGGCAACCATCTCGGATTCCAGTCGGTGGTTGTCATCGCGCTGCACTTCAGAAATGACCAAGCCAGAGCTTTTGTGTATTAAGAAAACGGCTGCTACAGTAAAGGGAACCGACTCCCTGAGAATGAGTTCAGCTTCCGAAACCCCCTGCATTTTGGAGCGGATTTTTCTGCGAACCCCTTCATAACTGAACGTATTGGTAATTTTTTCATTGATTTCCCGAATGGTTTCCACCATGTATTTAGAAATGGTATTGCCAATCACGGGATAGAGGGCGTCCACCATCGCGTCGCGTTCCAGTTCTATCTGTGCCTTGATGGCTTGTCCCATTGCTGGGGCAATCGCGGTGGCGATCGCGTCTTGTTCCAGGCGAATCTGCTCTTTAATTGCCGCGCCGATTTCGGGAGCGAGCGCCTTGGCGAGTTGCTCTGGAGAGTTGGTGATCTGCTGGGAAATGGCATCGGGAAGCAAATCCGCGATCGCGGCGCTCATCGCCTGCTTGTCTTCCTGACTCTTGAACCGAATCACCTCGTCAATAATCGGAAAGATCGCATTGACGACTTCTTGTTTCGACTCAGAAACTTTGAGGCTGAGAATCTCAGCAATCCAAGGCAGCAGGAGACTCTTCAACTCTTGGGGGTCGTAAATCTGACGCTCGACTTGGGCTAATTTATTGTCGATGAGTGCAATCAGGCTGCGAAAGGCTGGCAATTCCGAATCGAGCAAAATGCTTTTGAATTCGTCAATTTCATTCAGTCGCGATCCGAACAACAGAGTCTGCAACTGTTCGAGGGGATTGCCTAAATCGTCGGCATCTTGCTGCACTGCCAGCTCGGAGCTGTTCTGGGGCTTGCCTGAATCGTTTGACTCGAAAGCGAAAGCGCCCGCTTCGGCTGGTTTGGCGATTTTTTCAGGAAAAAACAGCAGGCTGGCGAGACTCTCTAGCGCCAAATCGGCTTCTTCTTGGCTGCTAGCGCCATTCTCGGATAGCCGAGCGCTTTCACTCTCGTCGCGTGCAACCACAGCTTCTAGGGGCTGTCCCCCTTGGCTGCTTTGTTCTCCGAGGTTCGCAGGCTCCGCCTCCTGCCCGTCGAGACTGCTGCCGGGTGTCTGGTGCAATTTCTCCCCGTCTTTTTCCTTTGCAGGAGCAAGCAGGCGGGAGGGCTCATAAATGACGTTGCTTTCTGTATGGGGGCGCTCGCCTGCAGTTTCTTGTGTTTCTGACTTCGATCGCTGCAGGGTTTCTGCTGGCACAGCCGCCTCTGGCGCGATCGCTGCAAGGGGCGGTAAGGGCGCGGTTTCTGTTTCTGTGTTTGAATCTTGTTTTAAATCGTTTTCTGCGGGAAGCGGCTGCGCGGATGCTTGCTCAGTCTGTTTGTCGAACATGACAGCGAGCAAGAGATCCACCAGTTCGTCGAGTTGCTCTGTTGCTTCCGTTTCCGGCTCCTTGACTTCAGAAACCGCTTCCTTTCGCCGCTTCAGGTTAGCTGGATTTTCTTTCGATCTAGCCATATCTTGCCCCCTTAATTCCTCTTTTAAATTCTGTTCGCTCTCCTGCCACTGACCGAGTATTTCTCCAGACCTTTTATCCCCAAAGTTGTTTCTGGACAAACAGGACAGGACTTTCAGCCATTTACGCGCTTTTCGCGCGGGAGGCAGGCATTGCCTTCAGCCCGTCCTGTTTGCTGTCAAGTTCCCCGACGAGAAGCGCGATCGACCGGGCGATTCAAAAGACTTTTGCCAAATGCAAACCACCCTTGCTTTCTGGCGCGATCGCGCTTCACCCGCTCCCGTCAAAGCCTCGCGGCGGTTGATTTAGGACGTTTTTTCCGTGGACTCCAGCAGGCGAACATCAGTATATAAATTCGTGTCTGCTGCTTCTCGCAATTGCGGAACAAACTCTGTCCCTTTCAGCCTCATACCCAGCTCGAACAAGATTTCTGCCATGTCATCTTTAGAAATCTTCACTTCTCTCAGCATCGAGAAACGCCTGTCGAGTTCTTCAAAAATTTGATTTCTCAAATGTCGCACGTCTTCTTGGAGCTTGTCGCGACTTTGCAAGAGTTCGTCTCGCAGCGATCCCGTCTGCTGATCGAGGGAGTTATCGAGCGCTTCTATACTGCTGGAAAACTTGCGGTTCACTCGCTCTATCTGCTGTCGCAGTTCGGCGGTTTCTTCCTGGCTGTTTAGCGTCAGCGACTTGAGCTTTTTCTCGAGAGAATCAATGGCCGATCGCAGCTCGGAGGACAGCACGCTTTTCACCTGCTCGGCGTAGTCGTGCATTTCCTGCTGCATCATCGTAATGTCCGATTCGATTTTCTCGAAGCGGGTGTTATAGTCGCGCAACTGAGAGCCAAATATAATATCCCGAATCTGGTCTATATTGCCCAGTCTCTCGCGCATTTCTTCTTTGGTTATCTCAACCATTTTCGCACCTCTCCTGTTAGAATATCACGCTTCTTTTGAAGGTTTAGGGTATTTTCTCACATTTGGCCGACTTTTCACCTCTCACACTAATTAATTTAAGCTTTCAGATTTTAAATTTTAGAGGCGGGGTGGACTGCCTGCAACTTAAGACAATAGGGATTTGCCGACAGTCCAACACGGCAATATTTGCTTATGTAAAATAAAAAGTGCTTTGACACTACCAGATTATCTTGAAAAAATGGTTTTTTTTTAAAATCAGTCAAAATATTAATTTTAATACGCACGATTTGAACAATTATTGCAATTATGAGAAATCACTTCAGAAAAATTCACGTTATTGCAGGGCTTTCATCCGTGCCGGGTGGGCGGGCTGTCGCTTCAAAAGTCGCGTCTGGGGGAGCGCGCCAGAGGACGGGAGCGGCAGCGCGCGATCGCAGTAGCCCTCTGTCAGCCCATCCCCCAATCCCCCTTTTCCCGGCAACGCCCGCTGCCCCATCCTCCACAACTTTTCCTGACACAACAGTAGCGCGATCGCGCGTCTCAGGCCAAAAACGTGCTGTTTCCGCCTGGATAGTCGATGCAATTACTTTAGCAAATTTGCAGTTTTAACGTTGACTCTGTAGAATTAACGCCAGAAGCAGGCTGGACAATATAAAAAAAGCAATTATTCGGAGTTGCGCGCAGAATTCGAGCGGGCTGAGGAGAGAGAGGGCTCTGCTGAAGGCTAAAATAAAAGCGATTGTTGCAAGAGCCGAAGCATTGGAAACATGACCACAGCCGCACCGGTAAAAACACAGTACGAAGCCATCATCGGGTTAGAAACCCACTGCCAGCTCAGTACCGACACGAAAATTTTCTGCAACTGCTCCACGAAGTTCGGAACCCCTCCCAACACCAACGTCTGCCCCGTCTGCATGGGGATGCCGGGGGTGTTGCCGGTGCTGAATCAGAAAGTGCTCGAATATGCCGTCAAAGCCGGCGAAGCGCTCAACTGCGAAATTGCCGCCTACAGCAAATTTGATCGCAAGCAGTATTTTTATCCAGATTTGCCAAAAAATTACCAGATTTCTCAGTACGACTTGCCAATCGCCAAGCAAGGCTGGCTGGAGATCGAGCTCGTAGACGACAAGGGGAGTGCCACGCGCAAAAAAATTGGCATCACGCGCCTGCACATGGAGGAGGATGCGGGAAAGCTGGTACACGCGGGGAGCGATCGCCTCTCGGGTTCGGCGTACTCTCTCGTAGACTTCAACCGCACGGGGGTGCCCCTCGTCGAAATCGTCTCCGAACCGGACATCCGCTCCGGCGCAGAAGCGGCTGAGTACGCCCAGGAACTGCGCCGAATTCTGCGCTACCTGATGGTGAGCGACGGCAACATGCAGGAAGGTTCGCTGCGCTGCGACGTGAATATCTCCGTGCGCCCCGTCGGCTCGGAGAAGTTCGGCACGAAAGTCGAAATCAAAAATATGAACTCCTTCAGCGCCATTCAGCGGGCGATCGAGTACGAAATCGATCGCCAAATCAAAGCCCTGGAAGCCGGCGAGCGGATCGTCCAAGAAACCCGCCTCTGGGAAGAAGGCTCCCAGCGCACTATCAGTATGCGCAGCAAAGAAGGTTCTAGCGATTACCGCTACTTTCCCGAGCCCGATTTGGCTCCGATTGAACTGCCAACCAGCCAACTGCTGGAGTGGAAATCCCAACTGCCCGAACTCCCGGCGCAAAAGCGACACCGCTACGAATCCGAACTGGGACTTTCCGCCTATGACGCCCGCGTACTCACAGACGACCGGCAGGTGGCGGAGTATTTCGAGGCAGCGGTGGCAGCGGGTGCCAGCCCGAAGCAAGCCGCTAACTGGGTGATGGGGGACATCACCGCCTACCTGAATAATGAAAAACTCAGCATTGCTGAGATTCCCTTCAAAGCCGTCGAGCTGGCTGAACTCATCTCCCTCATCGACGCGGGCACTATCAGCGGCAAAATCGCCAAAGATATCTTGCCGGAACTGCTACAGAACGGCGGTTCGCCCCAGCAACTCGTCGAGCGCAAGGGGCTGATTCAGATTTCCGATACCGGCGCGCTGGAAAAAATCATTGATGAGGTGCTGGCGGCGAACCCGAAAGAATTAGAACAGTATCGCGCTGGCAAAACTAAGCTGCTGGGCTTTTTTGTCGGGCAGGTGATGAAGCAATCGAGCGGGCGCGCCGATCCCAAACTTACCAACCAGTTACTGGCTCAGAAGTTGAACGGCTGAGGACTGGCTCGGTGCAGGGGTGGGGTAGGGGATGGAGGAGTGGGGGAAACTTTTTCCGAGTACCCATCATCCATTACCCATGACCCATTACCCCTTCAATGCCAATTTTCTGCCTGTTGCGCCCGGTGGCCTATAAGTGGCCTTTTTTTGTGAGGATTTCTTGACAAAAATTTGTATTTTAGGGGGTGACACCCTACATCCCCATCATGCTATATTATGTTAAGTAGATGCACCCTGATGGCTGGGAGGGTCCCCCAAGGCCCTCCCTTTTCTTTTGCGAGCGTGGGAGCGGGGGGCTTTCGGGGGTAAGTTTTGCCAGGTCAATTTGAAAAATCTACAGCCGACAACGCGGACCGTGAGAACTCCGGGCGATCGCGGAAATTTATTGCAGAGCTTTTATAAAGAATTAGAGATTCTCTAGAGAGCGCCTTTGTCAGATGACGTACAGTTAAGAAACCCGGCTTCTTCAAGAAGCCGGGTTTTTGATGTCCCTCACGAGCCTGAAACCCGCTAGAAACTCTAATCAGGTTTTATTAAACTTTTGCAGAATAAATGCTTTTTTATGGGGTAATTGGAAACCCCCATTTCTAGGGGGAGTGGTAAAGTTTGGACAGTTTTCACAATAGGTCAAAGAGGAAGGGTTGAGATGCTCAAAATGCCGACTACCCAACTAACCGAGCGGTTTGAAGAGGCGCTGGTGTACGCCACGCGCCTGCACGCCACGCAACTGCGCAAAGCCAGCGGGGTTCCCTATATCGCACACCTGCTGAGCGTAGCGGCGCTGGTGTTGGAGCAGGGCGGAGATGAAGATATGGCGATCGCAGCCCTTTTGCACGACGCCATAGAGGATCGGGGCGGCGACGCCACGCGCGAGGAAATTCGCCGTCGATTTGGAGAGAGAATCACCGCGATCGTAGACGGGTGTACGGAAATTTATGCCCAGCCAAAACCCCCGTGGAAAGAGCGGAAACTGCACTACCTGCAACAGTTGCGCTCCGGCTCTCAGGAAGCGCGCCTGGTATCGCTGGCAGATAAATTGCACAATGCCCGATCGCTGCTGGCAGACTTTCAATCGCAGGGTGAAACGATCTGGAAAGTCTTTAACAAGCAGGAAACGCTGTGGTTTTATGAGGAGTTATTGCAGATTTATCAAAAATTTTGCCCCGGCTCGATGCTGACAGAATTAGAACGAATTGTCAGGGAATTAAAGGAAGGATGAAGTCTGAAGAAAAGGAGGACGGTGCTTTGGCGAGCAGCCACTCCCACGCCCTGGGGCTGTAATGGGCGTCCTCCCGGAGGGGTAAAAGGTTTCAGGGGTGCAGGGGTGAGGGGGAAAAACTCTTCCGCTCAACAGCGATCGCGAATTTTTTTGCTCCCTCCTGTTTCCGAGAAACAGCCTCAGACAACTCGTGGTAAAGTAGCCAAATCAGGAGCAAAATCAAAAGTTTTTCGCGATTCAAAGGGGTGCATCTACTGTGTTCGATATTTTGGCTTTTTTCGGTTCAGATAAAGTTCACTCTCGACAAAAGGAAAAGCGAGAGCCGACCAGCAAGGCGGCAGGTAAGCTAGCCGGAACAGGGATTGTTGATGAAATGATACAAGGCCCTGACCGAACCGGACGGGTATATTTTGACAGCACTTGGTGGCCGGCGCGGTGCGATCGCCCAGTCGTTCTCCTTCCCGGAGAATCGGTGCGCGTCGTCGGAATTGACAAAATTACCCTCGTCGTCGAACCGCTCAACCAATATTAGAGCGACTGGCCGCCGCTAGGTTTTCAGCCGCGATCGCCCGCTCTCGAAGCCCGCAACTACCCGCCACAACTAAAAACTGCCACACTTAAGGGTGTGGCAGTGTCCGCAAAAAACTCTAACATAAGGGATTACATGGGCAGTACAAGATTCGAACTTGTAACTCTCTGCTTGTAAGGCAGATACTCTACCGTTGAGTTAACCGCCCGCGTTTGCTCACAGAAAGATAATATAACAAACGTCAGAAAAAAAAGCAACCCCTGCTTACCTGATAACAAATGAGCCATTCTATCTAAAAAACTTATTAATGCCTTCTGGTCGGACGCACGATCGCATTACCCTGTGGAGCTTGCCGGTGGTGGCTGGGGTAACATTTGGCCTTACCCGCAGCAGCACCCACACCTTATTGGTAGCGGGTGGCTTCTTGTTTGGCGGGCTGATGTTTGGCCCAGACCTGGACATCTACTCGCAGCAGTACCTGCGCTGGGGGTGGCTGCGCTGGATTTGGTTGCCCTATCAAAAAAGTATGCGCCATCGCTCTGTATTCTCTCACGGGCCGCTCGTCGGTTCGGCCTTGAGAGTGCTGTACTTGGGTTGTTTTCTGGCGGCGCTGGGGTTTCTGGGGGTGGGAATCGGTCAGGTTATCTGGGGCTTTCCCTGGAATTGGCAGCAGTTTGCATTCCTTGCGGCGCGATCGCTCGTCTCATACCAAACCGAATTCCTTGCTCTCTATATCGGTTTGGAAGTGGGGGCGATGAGTCACTCCCTCAGCGATATAGTCGGCTCGGCTTACAAGCGGTTACAGCCTGCTGAAAAATCCAAAAAACGCCAAAATAAAGGCAGCGATCGCCCGCGCCGCTCTAAATCGTCTAAAGGTAAATCCACCTCCTGAACCTGCACTGATTGGTAATGTTAAATTAGCCAAAATACCCTCTGTATAGAAACCCGGTTTCTTCGAGAAACCGGGTTTCTGGCTTCCGTCTTATTGCTCCCGCTCTTTCTGAGAAAAAATACAAGCCAAGCCTTTTCGATCGCCGCTTTTACAACCCAATCGGCTGCGAGAGTTAGCCTCAGCCAATATAATTAAGAAGTATTAAGGAGTCTTTGAGTCTTGCCGCATGTCCAGCCCGAACCCCCCCGAACCGAACGCATCCCGTACCGCCACCTTAGAAGCCCTGCAGCAGTTAATAGAAGTCGTTGCCAAACTGCGATCGCCCGATGGCGGCTGCCCGTGGGATATCGTCCAGACGCCCCAAACCCTGATTCCCTACATCATAGAAGAAGCCTATGAAGTGGTAGACGCCATCAAAAGCGGAGATTCTGAAGCGATCGCCGAAGAACTCGGCGACTTATTGCTGCAAGTCGTGCTGCAATCGCAGATAGCCAGCGAATACAATCAATTCAGCCTCGCCGAAGTTGCTAGAGGGATTAGCGAAAAACTCATCCGGCGACATCCCCACGTTTTCGGAGAAGTCGAAGTCAGCAGCATTGAGGAAGTCCGCCAGAACTGGGAAGAAATCAAAGCCGCAGAAAAAGGCACTACAAGCGGAGAAAACCAGCCGCTCAGCAGCAAATTCAGCCGATACGCCCGCTCCCTGCCGCCCTTGACAGCAGGGATGAAAATATCGCAGAAAGCCGCCTCTGTCGGGTTCGAGTGGGATGACGCCGAGGGAGTGTGGGCGAAATTTGACGAAGAAGTCGCCGAATTCAAACAGGCGATCGCCCATGAAAGCAAAGCCGAGCAGCAAGCCGAATTAGGAGATATCTTGTTCGTACTGATCAATTTGGCGCGGTGGTATGGTTTAGATCCCTCAGAAGCCCTGCACGAAACCAACCTCAAGTTTATCCAGCGCTTCTCCAAAGTAGAAGCTTTCGCCGATCGCCCCCTCACCGACTATACCATCGAGGAGTTAGACGCGCTCTGGGCGCAGGCCAAAGCGCAGCTAGCCAAGCTCAAACAGCAACCCCAAGAATAAACAGGGGCTTTCATTCCGCACAGCCTAGGGCGAGAAAGCGCGCTCGCCCCTACAGAGTGCGGGCTATTCCGTGCTACACTAGAAAAGTTTTCCAAAAGTGTAAATTCAGATATGTTTTGGGCTGATAAAATTGCTGCTGATTCTCAAGGCGACCAAATAGTCAATGATTCAAAGACCCCCTCCGGACGAGTGCATGTAGGGTCTTTGCGGGGTGTGATCGTTCACGATGTAATTTACCGAGCCTTGAAACATGCAGGCAAGCCCGCAAAATTCTTGTACGGAACGGACGACTACGACGCACTCGATACCGTTCCCCGATATCTAGACCAGGAAAAATTTTCCCCCTATCTCGGCTTTCCCCTGTGCAACGTGCCTTCACCAGAAGACACCGCCAGCGATTACGCCAAATATTTCATGGGCGAATTTCTGGAAGTCTTCAATTATTTGGGCGTCAAGCCAGAAATTTACTACCTGCGCGATTTTTACCGCTCTGGTAAAATGAATCGCTATATCGATCTATTTCTCAAAAACGCTCACCTAGTACGAGAAGCCTACAAAGAAGCCAGCAAAGCCGATCGCCCCGATAATTGGTATCCCTTCCAAGTCATTTGCGAAAAATGCGGGAAAATCGCCACAACAGCCGTCACCGACTACAACGGCTCTGAAATCTTTTATACCTGCAAGCCAGATGCAACAGATTATGTGTCAGGCTGCGGGCATTCGGGCTGGGTTTCTCCCTTCGACGGCAATGGCAAACTGCCGTGGAAAGTCGAATGGGTGGCGAAGTGGGATTTGTTGGGCGTAACGATCGAACTCGCGGGCAAAGATCACTCGCAAAAAGGCGGTTCGCGCGATGTGGCAAACGCGATTTGCCGAAAAGTCTTGCAAAAGAGAGCCCCCTACCATTCGCCTTATGAATTTATCCTGGTGAATGGCACGAAAATGAGTTCTTCAAAGGGCGTCGGTTCCAGCGCGAAGGAAATCGCTCAGTTGCTCCCGCCGGAACTGCTGCGCTTTTTGATGTTGCGGACTCAACCGCGCAGCGTTATTAATTTCGCGCCGAATTACGAAACCATCACGCGCTTGTTCCGCGATTACGATACGCTGATAGAAAAGTATGCAGCCGAGGAAAAATCCAAAGGGGAAAAGCCAGAACTGAGCAAGGATTTCCTGCCGCTATTTTACTCGCAGGTGGATGACGAGATTAAACCGTACCATCCGTTCGATTTCAGCACCCTGATTTCGCTGCTGCAAATTCCCCATATCGATATTAAGGAGGAAGTGGCGAAGCGCAGCGCGGTGCCCTTGACTGAGTACGACTGGGAAGTCATCGAGAAAAGAATAGAAGTGGCGCGCAAGTGGTTGGAAGATTACGCCGACGAGGAAGAAAAGCTGGTTATTTATTTCGATCGCGTGCCTGAAAAAGCGAAAGGGTTGAGCCCAGAGCAGGTATCGTACCTGGCGAAATTGGCTGAGAATCTGGAGCTGCAGGAAGTGTGGGAAGGGGAAGCGCTGCAAACGCTGCTATTTGCCACGGCGAAAGAATTGCCGATCGAGCAGGCTAAGGCGTTCCCTGCGTTTTACTTGTCGTTCCTGAATAAAGAGCGGGGACCGAAAGCGGGTTATTTGCTGTCGTATTTGGAGAAACCCTTTGCGATCGCGCGCCTGCAAGAAGTCATCGCGCTGAATGCGGGGTAGCATACCGCTAAAGTAGAGGCGAAGAAGAAAGCGAATAAAACTCTGCTACGAACCGACAGTCTGTTTGCGCAAATGCTTCGCCCCTACAGGTAAATTTAAAAAATCGCAATGCTCCGGAATTTCCCCGCCCTAGCAACCAGACAAATTACTGCTGACACAGGGGCACAAGTGAAAACCGATCCTATTTTCTATCGCCTTTTTCAAGTATTACCCGGCACAATCTTTGAACTGATTGGGCGCGATGCGGCTGAAGCAGACGCTTATCAGTTCACTTCGGTAGAAACCAAGCAACTCTCTTTCCGGTTAGATGGGTTATTAGCGCCCAGATGCGAATCCTCAAGATTGCCCATCTACTTTATTGAAATTCAATTTTACCGCGACGAAGAGTTTTACTTCCGCTTTTTCGGGCAAATCTTCCTGTATCTATCTCAATACAAACCAAAAGCCAACCCTTGGCAGGCGATCGTCATCTATCCGAGGTGAAGCTTTGAGGAAGAAGAGACTCTGCAATATGGGGAACTCCTCGCCAGCCAGCGGGTGCGGCGGGTGTATCTGGATGAATTGGGGGAATCCGCAGAGCGTTCCCTCGGGTTGGGAATAGTCAAATTAGTTGTAGAACCGTCGGAACGTGCAGGGGAAAAGGCGCGGCAGTTGGTTTCTCAGGCGCGGCAGGAGCTAGCCGACGCAGTTTTTCAACGGGAGGTTTTAGAATTAATAGAGACGATCGTTGTTTACAAGCTTCAGCAGTTAAATCGCCAGGAGATTGAAGCTATGTTGGGATTAGGTGATTTTACAAAAACCCGATTTTATCAGGAAGCTTTCCAAGAAGGGGAGCAGCATACCAAGGTAAAAACAATGGAGCGAATGTTGCAGAGGGGATATAGTTTGCAGCAAATTGCCGACGTTTTAGACATGCCAGTGGAAGAGGTGAGGAAGGTGGCTGAGGAATCCTAAGCAGGCGATTTCTCATTTCTCCTTTCTGGCTAGTCGGGGCACCCCGTGCGGGTGCCCTGGAAATCAGAACCTCCTCCGGGCAAAATCACGAATGATTCGAGGAAAATTTTTCTCGCAGTACGGCGAGAATGGTATCGTGAATCGCGCCATTGCTGGCAATCACGCCGCGATTATTTACCATCTTTCTGCCGAGAGCAAAATTCAGCGGTTCGCCGTACATATCCGTTACCCGCCCGCCGGCTTCCTCAACCACGATCGCCCCCGCCGCGTGATCCCAAATATTCTCCCGGTAATCCGGGTTCTTCGGCGACGGCAAGCGCATGTAAAAAGCGGCTCGCCCCGACGCGACTACGCCGTATTTCGCCTGAGAATCCATCTGCACGGAAGGCGATAAAATCCCCGCCGCTTTCGCCACCGCATTCTGCAAATCGCGATCGCCGTGGCTCGATTCTACGCTCTCTATCAAGCGGAAATAGGCGGGATCGTCGCTGCTGAGCACGCGAATCGATCGCGCCTCCCCCCCAGCAAGCGGCTGCACCGTCGCCCCAGAGCCCCGCACCGCCACAAACAGCGCTCCCGTTTCGCCAGTGTCCAACGGCAGCGCCGGACACGCCAAAACCCCCACCTTCACCTCGCCTCCTTCCACCAGCGCCAGAGCGATCGCGTATTGCTCCTGCCGCAAAAACCCTTTCGTGCCGTCAATCGGATCGAGCGTCCAATAGCGCTGCCCCACTTCCCCGCTGCCGCGATCGATCCAGTCGAGTACGCTTTCCGGCGTCGCCTCAGCTATCAACTCATTAACATAACAAGTTATTTTTGTCAACTGGTCGGCCATTGCTGGATCGCGCAGCGCCGCCGCGTCTTCTTCGCCGACGACGGGATCGTCGGGAAACTCCCGCGCGAGTGCTTTGCAAATCACCGCCTGAGAGCCGTAATCCGCCACTGTTACGGGGCTTTTATCGGTTTTTTCCATCGCTTCGGGGATATCCCGGCGGACTTGTTCGCACAGTTGCGCAGCAACTGCGGCGGCGGCAATGGCAACTTGTTTCTCTTTTTCGTAAAACATCGCAGAGTATCGCAGCGTTTTGAGTTATTGGCTTTAAGTGTTTCACAAAAAAACCCGGTTTCTCTAAGAGATTGCACCATTCTCAATCAGCCGCGAACCGCCAGCGGTTTACAAGCCCTGCCGAAGTAGAACGACAGTTATTCCAATTTCACCTCGCGGCGGAGAACCCCAGCGCGATCGCTGCAGATGCTCACTTTCACGATCGCCTGCTCTTGTGCCTGCAGCAGCCACTCAGCGCGGGCGCGATTGTCCGTGTCGAAAGAAGCATAACCCTGACCGAATTCAACCTGAAGCAGTTTGTTACTTCGCCCTTCCAGATGACCGAGTTCAGCCCGCCGCTTGCCGCTTTTGAGCGTCACCCCTTCGGGCAATTCCAGTTCGACGAATACCGGACGCGCTGCACGGCGTTCTTTCCCTTGTTGGCTGGTGTAGGTAGGCAGGAAACCCGTATTTTCTATCACTAAATCGAGGTGGTAAGTGCCGCTAGCGATCGCCGTTACCTGCAAAGTATGAATGCTCAAGTGTGGGAGCATATCGCCCGCCGCCAACGCAAAAGGCGCGTTGCGGGCTGCCTCTTCTCCCAGAAAAGCCGTCGGCGGATTTCGCCAAGTGTAGAGGTGATTCCAGCCCCCCAATTCCACCGCGCCGAGCTGCGGGTGATCGAAGGGATACCAATCAACATAAGCCCCGGCTCCCACATGCGCGTCGAACCACTGCAAAACTTTCAAATCATCTTCGTGCGGGTGTTCTCGACGCCAATCGATGAACTGGGTTTTGATGCCAGCGCGATCGAGAGGATTCCACAGTTCCACCGTGAAGGCAAACACGCCAAAGTAATCGTACATCCAATCGTCAAAAGCCCCCGTAGTGACTTGGTTGGGATTGTGCCGGAAGCCTTGAAAAACCGAGACGCAGGGGTAGCCGGTGAGCTGCGCGCCGCGATCGCCGATTTTTTTGTAAACCTTCAAATCCTGAAAGTTCATTTCTTCGTCCGATCGCGTGCTATAGGGGCGCAAAATCAAGCCGCTGTAGGTGTGATAAGTCAGCGCGATATTAATATTGGGATGCGCGACAATAAAATCGACAACTGCTTTAATTTCCGGTTCCGATGCCGGATAAGGGCCGGCCCCGCGCTGTTCTGCTTCCGGTTGCCAGTCAAACGGAAAATTCCGGTTAAAATCGAGCCCTGCATGGGGATTCGCCAATTTTATCAGATAGCCGTCAAAATCCTCAATCAATCCTTCAGGAAAGACGCGGTAATAGGTGCCGCCGTGTTCGTCTGGAGCCCGCTTTTCCATCAGGCGCGGATCGAGGGAACTGACTTTCCAGTCGCCGTTGCGATCGGGGACGCGCATTTGCAAAAGCCTGCCATCTCCATCCACATCTTGCCCGTGCAAACCTTCGGCTTTTTCCTCGTAGGGATAAGGGCGAACGCCAGAACGCAAATATTGCGGCGAGGGAGACATTGCCAGGGCTGCACCGTCTGGATTGATGCGCGGCACTGCATAAAATGTGCAAGTATCCACCAGGCGGGTAATTTGCTCGTCGCGTCCGTATTCCGTCAGTAATTTGTACAGCACATATAATACAGTTGCCGTGCCGGCAAGTTCGGTGGCGTGAATGTTGCCATCCAACCAAACGGCGGGTTTCTCGGCATCGGCTCCCGTGGTGTGATTGGTGAGAGTGACGAGCCAAATGGGGTTTTTTTGGTAGCTGCTGCCAATTTGACTGAGAATCAGGCGATCGCTGTAATTTTCCGACCATTCTTTCAGCACATATTCTAGCTCTTGATTGGTAAAATAGCGGTTGAAGTCCATATCGCGGTTTTCTCGTTCGGAATTGATACATTACTCCTTTCACTTTAAGTGAACCTGTCTGGGTTTTATATAAATTTTTGTAAAAATAGCCGGACTAGCACCCCGATTGGATTGTACTTAATCATACTTCTAGCATTTCTACTTGAGTTGTGAAAACTCAGAAACCGGGTTTCTTCAAGAAACCGGGTTTCTAGCTGCCACAGTCGTTCACCAATCAAATAGAAACGCTTTTTTTTATATAAACTTCTGGATTAATATCGATACATCGAGGGATTAACTAATATTAAAATACTTTGGCAGTTGTCTGAATTTACATCAGCGATCGACTGCCAACTTGTCGATAGAACGGCAACCCGAAAAAAACTAACCACAAATTTTATTTATAGAACCTGCTGGCGTTGTATCAAATAGCCCTGGTTGCTAATCGGAGCGCTGGTGATGCTGCTGGGCGGCGCTGTCTTCATGTGAAGAGTTGCGCAGGCGATCGCTTCCGGGTGCGATTTGGTACTGATTCTGAGCTGGCTGGCAACTGAATGCGCGCTGACAACCGGACAAATTCTTTATAGCACATTTTTGCCGTAAAAAATGCTTGTCTGGAGAGATATTCTCTGAAAAAATTTTTAAAATTTAACGGTTGCGAGAGGTAGAGGTGCGGTTGAAAGCGAAAGGCGATCGCGACTTGAAAACAAGAGAGCGATCGCCTGAATTGTTGATACGGGCTGTTACCTCAAGTAAGCCCTAAGCCACTGCCATCCCATTTTGCAGCAGGGTGAAATCTTCAACCCCGATGAGGTTGGATTGGACGCCATTGAGCGTGGCTAACAATTCACCCGTGCTCGCGAGGCTGATAGCAGTACCGCCCTCAACCGCCGCAATACTCAGTTGCTCGAACGTCAAGCCACCTGCCAATACCAGCGAATCAACCCCATCTTCAAAATCCGTGACAGTATCGCTGCCGCCCGTCGGAGTCAGGACAAATTTGTCGCTGCCGGCACCGCCAGTGAGGGAATCGTTGCCCAAGTCGCCCGCAAGCCAGTCATCCCCATCGCCGCCAGTCAGGATATCATTTTGTTGCCCGCCATTGAGCGAATCATTGCCCGTACCGCCATCGAGGGTATCGTCATCTTGGTTGCCGTAGAGGGCATCATTCTCAGCACCGCCTGATAGGTTGTCGCTGCCAAAATTGCCGGATACGATATCCGCTCCTGCATCGCCCTTGACAACATCGTTATCTTTGCCGCCGAAGAGGGTATCGTTGCCAGTACCGCCGTCGATGCTATCTTCACCTTCATTGCCCGTCATCAAGTCATTGCCAGCGCCGCCGCAGAGGGTGTCTTGTTCGCCATTTGCGCCCACGCCGACACTGTGTCCGAGCCCGCCGACAACGGTATCGTCGCCATCGCCAGCGCACAGGCTGTCATTGCCAGCGTCGCCCACTAGCAAGTCATTACCGGCATCGCCGTGCAGCAAGTCATCGTCTTTGCCGCCGTAGATTGTATCTTCGTCAGTGCCGCCAGAGAGGCTGTCACTGCCAGCGTTGCCATAGAGCAAGTCATCGCCAGCTTGCCCGTAGATTAAATCTCGTTCGGAGTCGCCGCAAACGGTGTCAGAACCCATGTCACCGCTGAGGGTATCGTCACCCATATCGCCGTGCAGCAAGTCATTGTCTTTGCCGCCGAAGGCGAGATCGCTGCCTTTGCCGCCGTAGATGGTGTCGCTGCCAGAATTGCCGGCAATTAAGTCGCTGCCAGCGTTGCCGAACAGTTCGTCTGCGTCGCTGCTGTTGCTCTCCGAGGTGCTGCCGTTGCCGCCGAGGATGGTATCGTTGCCTTCCATTCCCATCGCCGTGTCGTTGCCGGCACCGCCAGAGATGCCTTCTGCTTCGGGAGTGCCGACAAGCGAGTCATCTGCATCAGTGCCGGCAATCGTGATGGCAACGTCGAAATTAACCGACGGTAAGGGGGGTGTGGGGGGACAGTTGCAATCGCCAGCGTCGGTGCCGTCGCTTTCGCTGCTGCTGGCGCTGCTATCGGCTGTCGGAATCGGGAATGCCGGAGTACCGGGATCGGTGGGGTTAGTGCTGCCATCATCTGCGCTCGGTTCGTCAGAAACGAGGAGATCTTCAGGATCGATCGTCTCGAAGGTGGGGCGAACGGTGGGATCGTTTACCTTCACCTGCGCCATTTTTTCCTGAACCGCTTCTTTGGTGTTGTCGGCGAGGAACTGCTCTACCGTCAAAGTTCCCGCTGCCAGTTCCGGCAGTCCGACTGCAATTTGACCGACTGACACCGCCTGCAATTTAGTAATTTCAGTAGCGATATCTTTTAATGGCAGACCGCTAGCGGCGAGTTCGTTGACGAGTTGATTGCCCAGTGCCATGACTTGTGCAGCCGTTGAGGCGACGGTGGCTAGCTGCTGCGTGTTGAGATTGCTCTCTTGCTTGGCAGCCGCTGCGATCGCGCCGGAGACGATTGCCTGAATGGTTTCTAATTGACTCAAGTCAACTGGCGTTCCGGCTTTGAGAGCGCCGGCGATCGCCGCGATCGCGCTATTTCCGAGCTGTATTAGCGGCGTTTCGGAAACCCCATCGATAAATTTCGCCGTCTGGACGATGGTGTTTTGGACTTGAATCATCGCGGCAAATACCGCCACCCCATTCCCGTCGCCATTGGCGATCGCTTCCAAGGGATCGTAGCTAGCCAAGTCAACGCCATCCGGCAACGAGAGCGCTGATTTGACCCCATTTTCTGCCGCTTCTGGTTCCGTGCCTGCTGCCACTAACTCGGCGATAATCGTCGTTAAAGGCGTCACCACCGTTGATTCTGGAGTGGAAGCTAGCGGCGTATCCAGCGGCAGATAGGTTGCCACGTCCATCCCATTATTCAGGACAATTTTGCCTTCGGTGTAGTCAATCTGGCCATTTTTATTCGTGTCAAATTTTTCCAGCTCTGCAGTCAGGTCAAAACTGCCATCGGGGTTGGTAATCGTGAAGGGTTCGTCCTCGTCAAAGATGTTATTGAAGTTGGCATCCAAGAACACCGTCGAACCGGAGAGATAGCCGTCGATGGCGCGGCTCTTGCGAGTCGAGCCCGTCCCCAAACGGAAGTCTGCTAATTTCATTGTTGCGAGGCGCTCTGCCCAAGCCGTGTTCCACGAGAAAGGAACGTAATACTCCGCATTCGCATCTAAAAACGCATTGACTTCCCCGTTAATTTCAAACAAACTCAGCGGATTTGTAATGCGCGAAATAATTTCCGAGGCTCGGATTTTGCCATCAGACGTGCCGTTTTCCTCGCCGACATCGAGCAAATCCAGTTTGGCAATTCCCTCAATACCGCCGATGACCCCTGCCCGTGCCACTCCCAGACTGAGGTTAGCCCCAACACCCAGACTGGCTTTGAGTTTGAGTTCACTGACATCTGGCCCCGTGGCATCGGCATTTTCGCGATCGCTCACATAGAGCCCATCAAGCACTTTATAGGAATCTGCCAGATTGAACCCTGATGCTTTCCACTGCGAGAGTCCGTAGGTGTCAAAGCCAAATCCTAAATTAGCTTGAGCACTAAAGCTGCCTTTCAGTACGCCATTGACCCCTACATTGACCACCGGAATCGAGTAAATTGGAAATTCTTTGCTAATGTCGAATCCGAATTCTAGTTTCGGCACCTTATAAGCAAACAAAGTGACATCCGGCTTGCCCAGCAGTAAGTCAACCGCTGTTCCCGGATCGCTCAAAATCGGAAAACTCAATCCGGGCATATTTTGCAAAGTTGAGAGAAACTCCGCTACCTTGCCGTTGGTTTTCGATTTCGCTTGTTCAGTAGGAGATGCCCCTGGACTCTTCGTGTTTGTCTTCTGGGCATTTTGGCTGTCAGCATTGGGATTGGTCGCGTCAAAATCGACTTGGTAATCTCCCAAATCAATCTTAATTGTCCCGTCCTGAACGGCAAGCTCTCTGAGCAACTGACTGGCTTTGTCAACGGCTTCAATCGCATCCAAGAACCGCGTGTCTATTTTTTTGCCTGCCAGGGTCGCCCCAGCTTCGATCAGAGTAACTTTCTTGTCTTTATTTTGGTCGAAATAGTCTCGGATAGGCCCAATTTGCGATAAAGGTTTGATATCGCTGTTGAGTACATTGACCAGCGGACGAACGGGGGCGATAATATCATTGACTGTCGTGATAATCGGTTTGGCAAAGTCGCTGATAAACGTCCCCAAGTCAAGCTGCATGTTCTTGAACTCGAGATTGGGTTGTTTCGGCCCTGACAATTGGCCATTTTCATATTTCACCAGGGGGAATGCCGCGTTGAGATCGAAGAGGAAAGAAGGTATTGCGGCATTGCCTTCAAAGCTGGTGACCGCTTTTAAACCGAGGTTGGCATTAGTCTCGAAGCTGGTCTTGTATAAATTTGATGCCTGGTACTGACCCTTGAGTTCTTTCAGCGTCAGGCGATCGCCATCATCAGGTGCCCCTGGGATGTTATCGATATCATTGAGCTTGACTTGGAAATTCGCTCCCACTTGAGTCGGGCTGCTGGGGTTGTTTTCTACGTCGAGTTGCAGAAATCCTAGATTGCCTCGAGCGGAAAAAGTATCTCCTAGATCGACGCCTGCATCGAGATTGAGGTAAGTATTTTGGCTGTCGAGAAAGAAGCCGTTTTGCTTATTAATTCCAAATCCCAAGGACAAATCGTATTTGAAGCCTGCCCGTGCCGTGCCGTCCGCTTGTAACCCCAAAGCCGGCAAACCAAAGTCAGCAGCAAATGGCATGTCCTTCGTATAGTCTTTGGTGAGATTAATTTGAAATGTACTTTCCTCTAACCCCACATTTGCCTGAACTTGCAGGTCGGGAAAATCTCCGCCCAAAGAAGTTTTGAAGATGCCTTCGAGCTGCGAGTCTTGGATGCCTTTTCCCTGTCTGAGACGGACGGTTAAATTATCTTTGATAGTATTGAGGAAGCCCGGGAGAGCGGTTTTGAGTTTGTCGCCGACAATTGGCGTATCAGAAGGAATGTAGGTATTGAGAGACTCTTGCAGCTTATTTAAACTGGTTTCGATCCCGTCTGCCAACTCGTCAATACTAGGGTTGATATCGAAGACGGCGATATTTTTATTCGCCCCCAAAGAGTAGGCGGCTCCCGGTGCCGGTAAAGTTAGATTGGCATTGTTATTAGACCCATCTTTTATGGCCCCGCCGTTTAGCGATAAGGCGTTTGCATTCGCAGAGTCGAGGTCGAATGCCTGTTGATTTGAAGCGACGGTGTAGTAGAAAACCAGGGCATTTGTGCCACTGCCGGAAACGTAATCTGCCGTGCCACCACTATTTAGGGCGAGTTTTGGCGTTCCGCTAACGCTGACATTTTCGCTGAAGAGGATAGTAATGGGAATGACTTGACCGGGCAAATAGGTGTCATCTGCCGCGCTGGAGAGAACGTTGGCGATCGTAGGGGCTATCGTGTCAATGGCGATCGCCTTGTTGGCACTGATAGAATTGGCAGTCCCGGGCGCAGGTAAAGTCAGGGTGGCACTGTTACCCGTGGCATCTTTTATCGCCCCGCCGTTCAACGATAAAGCGTTCGCATTCGCATAGTCCAAGTCAGGGGTATTCTGACCGGCAGCAACGGTGTAGTTAAATGTCAGGGTATTGCTGCCGCTGCCGTAAGCGTAACTGGCGATGCCACCATTATTTAAAGCGAGAGTTGGCGTTCCGGTGACATTGACATTTTCGCTGAAGGCGATCGCAATAGGAACGACTCGACCGACTGTATAGTTGCCATCTGGGATAGTGGCGATCGCCCCTGAGATGGTGGGCGCTGTCGCGTCAATGGCGATCGCTTTATTCGCACCGAGAGAATTTGCGGCCCCGGGAGCTGGTAAATTCAGTAAGGAATTGTTCCCCGCCACATCTTTTATCGTCCCGGCGTTGAGCGACAAGGCGATCGCGCTGGCATAGTCCAGGTCAACAGTATTCTGACCGGCAGCGACGGTGTGGTTGAAAAGTAAAGTATTCGTCCCGCTACCGGAAACGTAATTCGCGATGCCGCCGTTATTTAAAGCGAGTCTTGGCGTTCCCGTGACATTGACATTTTCACTAAAGGCGATCGCGATCGGAACCACTTGACCGATCGGATAGTTGCCATTAGCCAAACTAGAATTCATACTAAGTTGGCTAAGATAGTATTATACTATTAGAGAAAAACATCAGGAGTA
>CAYOOD010000086.1:33694-34922 GCA_964405435.1 uncultured bacterium | reverse complement strand
ACTCCTGATGTTTTTCTCTAATAGTATAATACTATCTTAGCCAACTTAGTATGACGTGCCGCTTGAACGTCTGGGAAGCGAGCCCGAATGCCTTGCCCAATTTCGAGACGTATCGCACCCTGAATTTTGAAGACGAGCAGGTGCGAGAGTTTATCCGGCAGTGGTTTGCCAAAAGCGACAAGCCAGAATTAGGGAAAGCCCTGCAAGAAAAATTAGCGGAAGCGGAAAAAGAGCGGATTCGGGATGTGGCGAAAAATCCCTTGCGCGTGGCGATGCTGTGCAAACTCTGGTATTATTCCCCTCAAGGGGATTTGCCGGATAAGAGAGAGGGACTATACGAGCAATTCAGCCGCGATTTCTATCAGTGGAAACCTCACCCCGTGCTGACGGGGAATTGGGAGAAGCAGCAGGAGTTGCACGCAGCTTTGGGAAAAGTGGCGGTGGAGGCGATCGAGCAAAAGTGCCCCCTGCGCGATCGCTTTGTGCGCAAAATCATGGGACAACCTTTATTTCAGCTAGCCTGCGAATTCGGCTGGCTGAATCAAGTTTATCACGACGCCAAAACCGGCGATCCAGTTTATGCTTTTTTTCACCTGACGTTTCAGGAATACTTTGCGGCGTGCGCAGTTGACGATTGGCACTTTTTCCTAAATCACATACCCGACAACCCCCAGCAAGGAGTTTACCGCATATTTGAGCCCAAGTGGAAAGAGCCGATTTTGCTGTGGCTGGGGCGAGAGGATGTACCGCCGGAACAGAAAGAAGAATTTATCCAGGCGTTGATAAATTTTGAAGATGGTACTCAGCATGATTTTTATGAGAATCCCGCCTATTTTCTCGCGGCTGCGGGGATTGCCGAATTTAAGGAGTGCCCCCGGGCAGATGAAATAGTAGCGCAAATCGTGAAATGGAGCTTCGGTTCTTTCAATATTGAAAAACAAGTGTGGCTAACATTTCTTGATCCGATTGAAGAAGGAGCAAGGGCAGCCCTGCAACAGACAAATCGAAACAAATCGATAGATGCTCTAGGGGAGTTAATCGGCTCTTCTCAAGATGAATCTACTCGCTGGCGAGCGGCGGATATTTTAGGGAGAATTGAACCAAGAAGTCAGACAGCAATTCAAGCTTTGGCAGAGTTAATCGGCTCTTCTCAAGATGAAGACACACGATGGAAAACAGCAGATATTTTAGGAAAAATTGACCCGGGCAATCAGACAGCGATTCAAAC
>CAYOOD010000086.1:0-33594 GCA_964405435.1 uncultured bacterium | reverse complement strand
TCTGGTGGAGTTAATCGGCTTTTCTCAAGATGAAGATACCCGCTGGCGAGCGGCAGATAGCTTAGGAAAAATTGACCCGGGCAATCAGACAGCGATTCAAACTCTGGTGGAGTTAATCGGCTTTTCTCAAGATGAAGATACCCGCTGGCGAGCGGCAAATAGCTTAGGGGAAATAAGCGCGGGAAATCAGACGGCAATTCAAGCGCTGCTGGACTATATCGGCTCTTCTCAAGATGGATTTATCTTCAGCAAAGCGGCAGAGAGCCTAGGAAAAAGTGACCCAGTTAATCAGACGGCAATACAAGATATTGTGAAATTAATTCGCTCTTGCCCAGATAAAATTACCCGCCTAGAAACGGCATGTATATTAAAAGAAATTGGCGCGGGTAATCAGACGGTGATTCAAGCTCTGGTGGAGTTAATCCGCTCTTGTCCAGATGAAGAAATCCGCAGGCGAACGGTATGTAGCTTAGGGGAAATTGGTGCGGGGAATCAGACGGCGATTCAAGCTCTGGTGGAATTAATCGGCTCTTCTCAAGATGAAATTACCCGCTGGGAAGCGGCAGAGAGCTTAAAAGAGATTTTGCTGAAACAGGAACAGATCGCGGGAGTTGTCACTGCCTTAAAGGATTATTTATCCGATAAGACTTACAAAAGTGACTTCGATCGCTTCAAGGATTGCTACGATGTCATCTGGCACTGCGCCCAAACTTTACCCTACCCGATTTTTTATCGAGCTTGGCACCATCCCCAACTCACCGCTCATCCAGAAGTTGCAGACACTACTGGTGTCGGTTTCACTGCCGACAGCATCCGCCGCAATTTGACTGAGTTGCCCTCACTGCTTCGCGCTGCACTGGGCGAGGCGGGATTAACCGCGTCATTGCAGCTAATCTGCATCGACGGCAGCAAATTCATCGATCGCAATAACCCCGCCGCCAAGATTTACAACGAAATGTGCCGCCACAGTTGCCCCGAAAGTTCCGACAAGCCCAAAACACTCGCAGATTTGCAAGCGTACTGGGATGAGCTAACCCGTAAGAGCGACAAGCCGATAGTTTTGGTATTTTACGAAAACCCGACGCCACCCGCACCGCAAGGATTCAGCCAGGTTTTCCTCGATGCGCTGAGCAAATTTGACGGGGCGATTTGCGCGGTGACGGATGAGCCGTTGGATGGGTTGCCCCTGCAACAGTTCGACGCGAGCGAGCCGCATCTGGTTGAGAATATTGTAAAATGGATTCGGGGGATATTATTGGAGGGGCTGTGAGGGAAATTGGCAGACAGTCAAATTAAAATAAGGAATATTTATGAACAATTCTGAAGAATTTGAATTTGAAATCAGACCCCGCGAATCGGAAATCGTTTCAATCAAGCTCCCAAAAGACACCTTAGAGTCTCTCAAAAAAGTTGCCGATATTCGAGAAATGTCTTCTTTAGAAGCGTTACTCAGGTTTTATATCGGACAAGGTTTGCGGCAAGATTTATCTAAAATATTTGCCGTTCGCGAAGCGTGTGCGGAGCACTCTCGCCTCCTAGAATCTACCGCTGAAGTTCTAGCGCAGCACATCGATTCTGAAGAAGAAGTCTCGGCTATTCTACGAGAAATTAGAGCCAAAGTAGCTCGTTAGGTTCAATTTTTAGAGCGGTTGTATTTGATTGGCGAACATCTGTGAGGGCTAGAAACCCGGCTTTTTGAAAAAGCCGGGTTTCTGAAGGTTCAAGACTCCTATAGAAAAGCTCTAAGTGAAGCGCATGGAATTGGTAAAAGGGAAATCAAGATTAAAGGCATTTTATCGGAGGAGCCATGAACGCAGATAAGCTAGAAAAACGTTTTGTATTTTGCATCAAAAATGACAACTATCCGGCTTCGCTGGAGGTACGAAAAATCTATCAGGTGATTGCCGACGCCCGCGCCGCCGAGCATCAGCTCGTCCGAATCATTGACGAGTCGCAGGAGGATTACCTGTATCCGGCGGATTATTTCGTGCCGATTGAATTGCCGGAAGCAGCAGAGAAAGTTTTTTCGATGAGCGTATAAAAATGAGCGCGATCGCTTTTTCTGCACGGGTAGGAGTGTTATTGCATCTAATTTTTATTTGTGAAAAATTAGGCGCTGGAGGCAGAGCCTCCCGGCAGGCACCCTACCCAGGCTGAGCCTGGGAACGAGACAACGACGAGACAACGAGACAACCGCGCGAAATATGCTAATATTGAACTAAAGTGAAAGTTGAGGAAAAAATGGCAAATCAGACAACCTACCCCGCCAATAGCCAGGATTTTGATAAAATTTACGAGGAAGTGATTTCTACTCGCGAACCCATCGCGATCGCTCGTGAAGGCTGTGAAAGCGTTTCCGTAATTCCTACAGCCGAGCTGAATAGCATTATAGAAACTGCCTATCTTTTCCAATCCCGCGAAAATGCGGCGCGGCTCTTAGATGCTTTAGAGCGGGTTAAAGCCCGGAGTAATACGCCTCAAACCTTGGAATCTCTGCGCGAGAAATTCGGGCTTCAAGAAGAATAGAAAAATTATGCCTGAAAATTGTGAACCGAATGAAACTCTCTCATCAGAGTTTTCTCCACAAGAGAGAGTAGAGCGCGACCTCGTTTTTGACATTAGATTTCTAGAAGATATGACGTTCTGGGTAGAGACAAATAGAAAAACGGCTCTCCGCGTTTTATCTTTGATTGAAGAAATTAGGCGCAATCCGTTTGAGGGAACGGGAAAACCAGAGCGCTTGAGATATCAGGATGCTAATGTATGGTCTCGCAGACTCACGCAAACCGATCGTATTGTTTACGCTGTCAGTGACGATCGCATTGAATTTATCCAGGCTCGGTATCATTATGACGATCGCTAGGATTGGATGGCATTTGTATGACAAATAGTGCGATCGCTCGATTTTACTAATTCACACATTATGTAGGGGCTTTCGCATTCGGGTGACAATCTCTGAGACACAACCAAAATTTACATAACCGAATGCTTCGCCCTCTGTGCCGGCAGCCGTCGCCGGAGCTGGGGGGTTTAGGGAAATGCGGTAAGCGCAGCTATGCCGCAGGCTTTTCGCGCCAATCTCGAAATAATATGCTATACTTCAAAAAAACCTATTGCTTAAGCAGGAAAAGGTATGACAGACATTACAGCAGACAAGAGCCAGCTAAAAGAGATGCTGAAAACAGCTCTCGTTGAAATTATAAAAGAAGACAAAGAAATATTTTACGATTTGTTGACGGAAGTTATAGAGGATATAGCCATGTCTAACGCCATCAAAGAAGGGGAAAATACAGAATTAGTATCGAGAGAAACTATTTTTAATAAGCTCAAGCGTCAGCCAGGAGGATAGAATTTAGAAAAAGCTTTGAAAAAGATTTGGATAAAATACCGAGCCAGCCAGGGCGAAGCATTCGCGTAGAAAGATTTGGGATGAGATGAAAAAGTTATCGGCGCGAATGCTTCGCCCCTACAGCTAATTGATGCGGCGTAAGTGCGATCGCCTGTTGTTTCCCCAAACCAACAATGTTATAATTAACCTCAATAATCCACATAAAAAACCTGTAGGGGCGAAGCATTCGAGGGACAAACTTTCAGACACCACCAAACTTTCCACATCCGAATGCTTCGCCCCCTCTGTCGGGAAGGGAGAAACGCCGTGAAACAGCCAACGCCAGAAATTCAACAGCGGATCGAGCAGTTGCGCCAGCAAGTGCAAAAAGCCAGCTATGCTTACTACGTTCTCGACGCGCCAGATATGCCCGATGAGGTGTACGATCGCCTCTATCGGGAGTTGCAAGAATTAGAAACTCAATATCCCGAACTCATCTCGCCCGACAGCCCCACCCAGCGCGTGGGAGAAAAACCCGCCAGTCAATTTACCTCAGTACGCCACAACATCCCCCTCTACAGTCTCGAAAATGCCTTTAATATCGAAGAATTCGCCGCGTGGCAGGAGCGGTGGCAGCGCGTCGCCCCGACGCAGCAATTTGAATACGTCTGCGAGCTGAAAATAGACGGTTCTGCCCTAGCGCTGACTTATGAAAATGGCGTGCTGGTAAGGGGCGCGACGCGGGGAGATGGCGTATCGGGGGAAGATATTACCCAAAACGTCAAAACGATTCGCTCGATTCCCTTGCGCCTGAATTTGGAAAATCCGCCGCCGGCTGTGGAAGTGCGCGGGGAAGCATTTTTGGGGCTGGCAACTTTCGAGCAAATCAACCAGGAGCGGCAAAAAGCAGGCGAGGCGCTGTTTGCCAATCCCCGCAATGCCGCTGCAGGCACGTTGCGACAATTAGATTCGCGAATTGTGGCGAAGCGGCGGCTGGATTTCTTCGCCTATACGTTGCAGATTCCCGGTACCGATGACGCCGATGTCGCCCGCACGCAGTGGGAATCTCTGGAATTGCTGCAGCAGATGGGGTTCCGGGTGAATCCCAACCGCCAACTGTGCAGATCGCTAGCGGAAGTTCAGGATTATTACGATCGCTGGGATACGGAGCGGCTGAAATTGCCCTACATGACGGATGGCGTCGTGGCAAAAATCAATTCTGTGGCGCTGCAGGAACGGTTGGGATTTACTCAGAAGTTTCCCCGCTGGGCGGTAGCGCTGAAATATCCTGCTGAGGAAGCGCCGACGCTGGTGGAATCGGTGACGGTGCAGGTGGGGCGCACGGGAACCCTCACCCCTGTCGCAGAACTCAAGCCGGTGCAGTTGGCGGGAACGACGGTTTCGCGGGCGACGCTGCACAACAGCGATCGCATTGCCGAACTCAACCTGCACATCGGCGATACGGTCATCGTCCGCAAGGCTGGTGAAATTATCCCAGAAGTGGTGCGGGTTTTGCCAGAGCTGCGCCCCGCCGCTGCCGAACCCTTTAAAATGCCAACCCACTGCCCGGAATGCGGGCAGCCGGTGGTAAAACCTGCGGATGAGGCGCGCACTGCTTGCATCAATGCTTCCTGCCCTGCCATCCTGCGCGGCGCTCTGATTCACTGGGCGTCTCGCGACGCCCTCGATATCAACGGCATGGGGGAAAAGCTGGTGCAGCAAATGGTGGAAAAGCAGTTGGCGGGCTCGGTGGCGGATTTGTACGAGCTGACGGCGGAACAAATCGCCTCCCTGGAGCGCATGGGGAAAAAATCGGCGCAAAAGCTGGTAGATGCGATCGCGCAATCCAAAAATCAACCCTGGGCGCGAGTGCTGTACGGTTTGGGGATTCGCCACGTCGGCAGCGTCAACGCGCAGGTATTGACGGAGAAGTTCCCCTCCGTCGAGCAACTGGCGAATGCCAAAGTTACCGAGATTGAGGGCGTTTACGGCATTGGCATAGAAATTGCCCAATCCGTGTTTCAGTGGTTCCGAATTCCGGCTAATCAATCCCTGATCGATCGCCTGCGTGCTGCCGGGTTGCAGCTCGCCAGCGAGGAGACGCCTGCCCCGGCGGGCGGGAAAGCGGAGAATTTGCTTTTCTCCGGCAAAACCTTTGTCATCACCGGTACCCTGCCCACCCTCAAGCGCGATGAGGCAAAGGCGCTGATTCAGAAGGCGGGCGGCAAGGTGACGGATTCGGTGAGCAAGAAAACTGACTATCTCGTCGTGGGAGAGGATGCCGGCTCGAAGTTGAAGAAAGCGGCGGAGTTGGGAATCGCCCAATTGTCGGAGGCGCAGTTGTTAGAAATGTTGCAATCTTAGCCCCAGAATGCTACACCCTCTTTGGGTGTGGCGGGTGGGAGCGTTGCCGGGATTGGGGGATGAGGGGATGGAGGGAAGGGGGCGCGGGTGTGGCCCGATGGCCCAATGGCCCATAAAAATTTCTCGCCAAAATAGTTGACGAAAAAATCAAGTAGCGCTATCCTATTAATAGGAGCTGAATAGCCTGCCTCGGAAATTAGCGGCAGCGCCAGGATTCAGCCGCCAGGTTTTGACGCAATAAAACAGCCTGCGATCGCGGGCTCAGTTCTGCACGGCAGCCGAACTTTTTAAGGATTCGGCAGTCTGGGGATTCTTTGTAAAATTTTGCGGAGATTTAAATATGAGCGCCAACCCGATTGAAGTTACTTTCAGCTTTGATACAACCGGCAGCATGTACCCTTGCCTCACCCAAGTGCGGCGAAATATCAAAAATAGCATCAACCGTCTTTTCGCCGAAATACCCGGCATTAGAATTGGCATTATTGCCCACGGGGATTATTGCGACGCTGGCTCTACATACGTTACTAAAAAACTCGATTTATCGCAAGATATTAACGCGATATCCCGGTTTGTCGAAACCGCCGAACAAACCGGAGGCGGAGACGCGCCGGAATGTTATGAATTAGTTTTAAACGAAGCGCAATCGCTATCGTGGACGTCGGAAGCAACGAAGGCATTAGTATTAATTGGCGACGACGTACCCCACCCGCCCGCCTATACCGAAAAAAGGTTAAATTGGCGGGCAGAAGTCGATAAATTGGCAACTCGCGGCGTTCCGGTGTACGGCGTTCAGGCATTAAATCGCAGCCACGCAACGCCTTTTTATACGGAACTGGCTCACAAGTCGGGCGGATTTCATTTAAGCCTGGATCAGTTCTCTTACATTACAGATATGTTTCTAGCAATTTGCTACAAGCAATCTTCTGACGATCGCCTGCAATCCTACGAAAAAGAGGTGATTCGGGAACGGCGCATGAGTCGCGGCTTGGATAAAATGTTCAGCGCCATGCTGAAGCGGGAAAGTTCGGCATTGTTTGAAGAAGCCGATTTGCGGGCGGTGAAGCCGGGGCGGTTTCAGGTTTTAGATGTAGACACGGATTCGCCGATTAAAGCCTTTGTTTTGGAAAATGGACTGACGTTTAAAAAAGGTCGCGGTTTCTACGAATTTACCAAAACTGAAACCATTCAAGGCTACAAAGAAATTATTTTAATGGAGCGGAAGACGGGGGATTTGTTTGAAGGGGAGAAAGCGCGAGAACTTCTGGGATTGCCGGCAGGGGCAACGGTTCGCATCGCCCCCAGCAGTTTAGAAAAATACGCGGTTTTCGTGCAAAGTACCTCGGTGAATCGCAAGTTGATTGGCGGCACGCGCTTTCTCTACGAAGTGGCTGACTGGGCGCGGTGATTGGGCTCATCCGGTTTTCTAGCGTGCCAGCGTTCCCTCTGTGCTATCCAATAGCGAGCGAGACGCTCGCACTAATGAGTTTTCTCAAAACTCTCTAAAATCAAGGTGGTGGAATAGCAGCCTCCGAGGGAGATGCGAGATGGGCATTCAAGAAGGGCGGTGGGATTGCCGCTATTGCGGAACGAAGGGAATCCTGGGGCGACACAAACAGTGCCTCAATTGCGGGCGTCCTCGACCGGAAGGCGTTAAGTTTTACTTGCCGGAAGACGCGCCGGAGGTGACAGACGAGAAACAACTTGCAGAGGCGGAAGCTGGGGCGGATTGGGCGTGCGAGCATTGCGGTGCCAGCAACAGCATTCAGAATGATTTCTGCACGCAATGCGGCGCAGCCAAAGGCTCCAGCCCGACTCAAGCGGTGAAAGAATACAGCCTCAGTGCAGTACCGCGCGGGGGCGACGAAGCGCCGCCCCCGCCACCGCCGCCGCCACCGCCGCAGCGCAAGCGATCGCACTTTTTCGGGCGTGCCGTAGCAACCGGCGCGCTGATTTTGAGCGTTGGTACGGGCGCGTTTGTGTTTGTTGCCCCGAAGGAAATTCCGGTTGTCGTGCAGGGCAGTTCTTGGGAAAGAACGGTGCAGGTAGAAGAGTACAAAACCGTTACCGAGGAGGGGTGGGAGCTTCCCGCAGGCGCGCGCGTCAAAAGTCAGCGGCGGGAGATTCACCACTACGATAAAATTCTCGATCGCTACGAAACCCGCACGCGCCAAGTTTCAGAGCGGGTTCAAACCGGCACGACGACGCGGGTATGCGGCAAGCGCGATTTGGGAAATGGTTATTTTAAAGACGTTACTTGTACCGAGCCCGTGTACCAAACGCGCTACCGCACCGAAACTTATCGAGAACCGATTTATCGCGACGAGCCAGTTTATCGAACGAAATACACTTACGAAATTGAAAAGTGGGTGCCGACGCGCACGGTACGAGCTGGCGGCACTCAGCAGCAGCCTTTTTGGCCAAATTTTAATTTAAAAAAGAACGAACGTCAGGGGCAGCGAACGGAAACTTATACGGTAAAATTTGCCGATAAAGAGGGCAAAGTTTATCCAGCAAAGCTCAATCAAAACGAATGGGATGATTTTAAAATCGGTCAAAATCATAAAGTGAAGGTGAGCAATATTGGCGATCGCGTTGAGGTGGTGAAGCCTTCCCAGAAGTGAACGGAGAAAAAAACGAACCCCTGGCGAGGGGTTGGCTCTTTCGCTAAATTTGATATAAAATAAATTTCACAGACTGCCGAGTGGCTGTCAGAGGCACGATTTCACCCGATGGGGGGGAAGCGCCGCCATTGAAAAAGCTGCAAAATGAAACCTTAAAAGTAAGAGCTGCAAAAAAGTCAATGCAACTTCATCAAAGTTCGGGGCGGTGGCGGTTGGGGCTAGCGCTGTCGCTGGTGACTGTTTTTTTGTGGGGAATTTTGCCCATCGCCCTCAAAATAACACTGCAGTCGCTCGATGTCTATACCCTGACTTGGTTTCGCTTTCTGGTATCGTTTGGGGTGCTGGCGCTGTATTTGGGCGCGCGGCAGCAATTGCCATCTATCCAAAAATTGCGATCGCCTCAGTTGTTGGGATTGATCGCGATCGCAACCGTATTTCTCGCGCTCAATTACTGGCTTTACCTGCTCGGATTAAAACTAACTTCCCCCGCTAACGCTCAAGTCATCATTCAGCTAGCACCGGTTCTCATGGGGTTAGGAGCGCTGGTGATTTTCAAAGAACGCTACACCCTGCGTCAGTGGGTGGGGCTGGGCGTCTTGACATTGGGATTGTCGCTTTTTTTTCACGAAAAATTGAGAACTTTAATCGCAGCACCGACACAATATTTGCTCGGCTGCGGTATCATCGTTATTGCGGCGGCGGCGTGGGCAGTTTACGGTTTGGCGCAAAAGCAATTGCTGCTGCGACTGCCTTCTTCTAATATCATGCTGCTGATTTACGGCACTTCTATTTTATTGTTCAGCCCCTTTGCCGCACCCGTACAACTATTGGCGCTAAGTCCGTTACAGTGGGGAATTCTGCTTTTCTGCGCGTTCAATACTGTCGCGGCTTACGGGGCTTTTGCAGAAGCTTTGGAACATTGGGAAGCTTCGCGAGTGAGTGCGGTGCTGGCATTGACTCCGATCGTTACTTTGTTTTCAATTTGGGCGGTTTCGCTGCTCGCGCCGGCAGCGTTTCAACCAGAGCGGATCACGATTTTAGCGGTAGTGGGGGCGCTATTGGTGGTTGCCGGCTCGATGGCGATCGCATTAAAAAAGAAGCGGTAAAATTAGGCTCAATGGGGCGTAATTTTTTGAGAATGAGAGGCAGAGCCTCTCTCTCTTCGTTCCCAGGCTGAGCCTGGGAACGAGAAATTAACTAGGGTTTAATCAAATGCGGTTCGGACTTGCGATATTTGGCAATTGTTTTGGCTTGCTCTACATCCAGGCGATCGCTCGTCTTTCGCAAAGGAATACCCGTGACGGCAAGTGCCAGCAAGCTCCACAGATTCAATCCTACTCTTAGGGTTATGCCAATACTCAGCCCAAAAGTTGCCGCGAGCAGCGAAATCTGCCCCACTTGTGAAATCACTCCCGATCGCAATCCGTGTATTCCATCTGACAGGATTTTCCCAGATTTATAGCGGATGCCGTACCCAGCTATAGCACCGAGTATAAATCCGATCGGATAGGCTAATAAAGTTCCCAACCCAACCACAGGACCGATAATAAGAGGCAACGCACAGACTATAATGAGCGTGAAAATTGTATTCACATAGATGGAGACGCAGCCAAATGCCCCTCCTAATCCGCCAATGCCCCCAAGTAACAGCCCTGGTATTAATTGAATGATAGCATAATCTCCCAACCAGAAAAAGTCATAAACGATCGCTCCTCCCAGCCAACCTCCCAATACAGCGATCGCAAAGAGCCCTTCTAGGAAACGCCGGGGTAGTTTTTGGGTGAAGAGGGGAGCCGTTTCTATTTTAACAGTGAGAGCGCGAGTTTTTGGGGAAGCATTGCTTTGCAAGACTATCTCGCGTTCGTAGGTTTGCTCTGCCAGGAGCTGGCTGGTATCTACTGCGATCGCGCATTCGGCTTTATTACTTTCAAACTTGGCGGGTTTAAAGGAAATCCAGGCGTGCAACCCGTCGGGGCACCTCGGATCGTTCGGATGCGGTGCCACTTCCCAAATCCCCCGCAGCAGTGTATCGGGAACGCGGTTGCTGGCGCTGACAAATTTTGTCAGGGTTTCTCCGTATTCCGTGGCTTTAAATTCCAGAACACCTGGTTTGAGTGTGACTTCAGGCGATCGCTCTATTTCAATTTGATTCAGAGCTTCCAGCGCTTCAGCAGCGTTCGCATAGCGCTGGTTGGGGTAAAGCTCCATCATCTTTTCAAGCCAGTTAATAAACTCCAGGCTAATCTGTTTGGGTATCACAGCAAGAAAATTAATCCGCCCTTCCGAATCAGTCAACCGTTCAATTTGATTGGATGGCGTCTGAGTCACCGCGCAAATGAGCGTCAATCCCAAACTATAAAGATCGGTGGATGGCGCGAGGGAATTATTGCGAAGTTGCTCTAGCGGCATGAAACCCACCGTTCCAGCGTGAGAATTTTTGACTGTTCCACCGCTGCCAATGTAGGGAAACCCAAAATCTATCAAATAAACCTTGAATTCCTCGTCTATTAAAATATTTTCAGGTTTGATATTCCGGTGAATGTCTGGAGGCGTCTGGTTTTGCAAGTAAACGATAATTTCTAAAAGGGAAATCGCCAGTTGCTTGATTTCGTGCGGGAGAAAACTGCGGGGTACGGATAAGGGCTGAGCGTTTTTGTATTCCCGCACGCTGCAAAAGCCGTTGGGAACCTCGAAGAAATCGAGATAGCGGGGGATGGCGGGATGGGCTAGCTGCGCGATCGCGCTCAGTCCCCGCTGATACGCGCCAAACCCGCTCCAATCCGAGCCGAACTTTGTAAAGTTATATTGTTTGATAATAACGGATTGTTGCGTGCGGGTATCGGTGGCGAGGTAGGTACTCCTTCCCGCAATCTCACTGCGCCCGAGTTCGGTTTCGACGCGATAGTCTGGGTGAGAAAAGTCTGGTGTTGGGTTCATAGCAGTCAGGCAGCGACGCTTTTCTATCAGCTTACCCACTTCAGCCGCTAGAGCGATCGCTTTTTTATGTAAATTTACGCAAATTTTTGCGATCGCTTCTTATCAGAAACCCGGTTTTTTGGAAAAACCGGGTTTCTCGCCCTACAGAAACGATTTACCGATCGCTCGGAAAAGCACCGGTTTGCACGGCGATCGCTTGTACTTGCCCGTTGCGATTGACTTGGACTTGCAGCACGTCCCCGACGGTAGAAGCCTCGACGCGCTCCTGCACTTCCTCAGTTGTTTTAATCGCCACGCCTTCTATTTTTTGAATGATATCCCCCGCGCGCAAGCCGGCTTTCTGTGCGGGCGAATCCTTGACGACTTGCACGATTAACACGCCCTTATCTTGGGTAATTTTGAAATTGCCTTTCACCTGCTCGTTAATTTCCTCGCGAGCGGCGGGCGTCAGGTTGATCATTTGAATTCCCAAATAGGGATGCTCGGCTTTTCCGGTTGCAGTCAGGCTATCGGCAATTCGCTTGGCAGTTTCGATGGGGATGGCGAAACCCAAACCTTGGGCATTGGCGCGAATGGCAGTATTGACGCCGATCACTTCCCCTTTGTCGTTTAAAAGTGGCCCTCCCGAATTGCCGGGGTTGATGGCGGCGTCGGTTTGAATGAAGCGAACCCGCTTGTCGGGAATGCCCACTTGCGAACTCGATCGCCCGGTGGCGCTGATAATGCCGACGGTGACGGTATTGTCCAAACCCAGGGGATTGCCGATCGCGATCGCCCACTGCCCGGGTACGAGACTTTCTGAGTTGCCCAACTGCGCGGTGGGCAAATTCGTGGCGTCGATTTTCACAACCGCCACATCAGTGAGCGGATCGTTCCCCAGCACCCGCCCCTCAAACGATCGCCCGTCTTTGAGCGTCACCTGCACCACATCCGCCCCGTCGATAACGTGGGCATTCGTTAACAAGTGCCCGTCTGCGCTGAGAATGAAGCCAGAGCCCGTACCGCGCTGCACTCGTTCGTCGGGAATCGGCAAGTCTTCGCCAAAGAAATTGCGAAAAAAAGGATTGTCAAATGTTTCTGGCAGTTGCGCCGCTACTTTGCGCGAGGCGTCAATGCGCACCACTGCCGGCCCCACTTTTTCTGCTGCCTCGGCAATAAAATTCGGGTTGCGGCGCGACACCAAGCCCGCCGCTGGAGCGGTTGCCGGTTCCGGGGGTTGCGATCGCAGCACTGCCGGCACCGTTTCGTTGCTCTGGCTTTGTTTCTGAGCTTGCAAGTAGCGACTGCCCCACAATCCCGCACCGCCGCCAATGGCTAGCAAACTTATATAGACCATTAATTGCTTGAAAAATGAAGTCATATACTTTTCCCTATTTGACAGCGATACCGGCTATGACTCTAGTGTAATCATCTCGTGCAGTTCGCGCCCGTGCTTTTTATTTTGACAAGCTTTTCTCGGAAATAGCGACCCCGGCGGTACAGAGCGCCGCCCCGCCGGAGCGCCGAAAGTCAAAAAAACCCTAGAGAATGCTGACCAATTCCGGAATCGCCGTCAGAGTTTTCGCTGCCGTGTCTGCAATCAGCGCGTGGGCGCGGGCTGTGGGATGCAGGTTATCCCAGAATAGATACTGGTTCGGATTCGTCCCCGGGGGCAAAGTAATATTGCCGACACTCGGATCGCCGCCGAATCCCGGCACCAAAGAGTCAGTCGCGTTGGTGAAGCCGAGACTCGCGGGAGAGGCGATCGCTTGATTGAACAGAGAATTAACATCAAGCAACGCGATATTAATGTTGGGATTGACATCTAAACCCTGTGCCGCCGCCGCCAACGCAGCGTTATGAGCTCCAGTCAGTTGCGAGAGTCCCTGCTGAACTTGCGTACCTGCCGCCGCCGCTCCGGGAGTCGCACCCATATTCGGCAGGTTCGGCAGCATGAAGTTTCGCGCCCCAACTGCCGCCAGTTTATTGACTGCCGCCGCCACATTATTCACCGTCCCCGCAACATCCGTCGAGCCGCCGCCGAGGTAATCATTCGCGCCTGCCCACACCACATAGAGCCCATTCGGATCGGCTGCGGGAGCCGCCGCCACAAACCCATCGACCTGCTGCTGCAATCCAGGCAGGGCGGCATTGATGGTATTCCCCGCTGCCGATGTAGCGCCGCCGAGGGCGAAGTTGATGGCGGGATTGGCAGCCAATCCCAGACGAGGGGCGAGGTCTTCTACCCAGACGGGGCCATTCGTAAAGCGTCCGTTGAAATAGGGCGGACTGGGCGGTGCCGCGCCTCCCGACAGGGCAAAGAGGTTGCCGTCGTCTGAGAGACTGTCGCCAAAAACGTACATCTGGCTGAACAGTAGGCGGGGAGAGCGACCTTCAAACTGACCGAATTCGATGAAGTGGGCGATCGCCGTGGTTTCCCCTCTCTGTACGGCTGCGTTCACGTCTGAATTCCGAGCTAAATAATAGCTGTTGTCGAAAAAGGGACTGAGATTGCGGCTTTCAAACTGCCCGAACTCGATAAAGTGTTTGGCCCCCGTTGTTTCGCCGCGCTGCACGGCAGCCGCCACGTCCTGGTTATTGCTGAGGTAATAGCTCGCATTCACGAGCGGCGAAGGATCTCGCCCCTCGCGATCGCCATACTCGACGAAATGGTCGTACAATCCAGTAATGGGGTCGCTCCCCAACACTGCCACCACGTCCGCGTTATTCCGCGCGTAAAAACTAGCATCAAAAAAAGGAATCGCGTTGCGACCTTCCAATTGACCGAATCGGAGAAAATGCTCAAACGCTGTCGTATCGAACCTTTTTACAGCAGCCTCAACATCTGGATTCTGCATCAGGTAATAGCCCGTATCGAAAAAAGCGCTGGGATTGCGCCCTTCCACTTCCCCGAAAATATCGAAGTGTTCAAAGGCAGAAGCAAATAAACCGTTTCTCACCGCTGCAGCAACGTCGGGATTTTTCCCCAGATAAAATTGCTCGTCAAAAAGCTCACTAGATGCCAACATAATTTCCCTTCCTCACAACTTGAGTAACCAACCTATATTCAGCGATTGAAAAGGCCGATCCGCCTCCTCATAATATCGCTTATATAGCCGGCTGAAAAAACCTGTTGAAAGGTTATCACAAACACGCTTTATTTTGACAACCTGCCAAGTAAAAATATCTCTCTTGACAGGCGATCGCGCCTCAAAATCTGCTAATCATATCTGCCTCTGTAACCAGCCAGAACTACAAGACGCTGCCGATCGAGCAACGTTATCCGAGAGCCCTCCATTTCAATCAGCCCCTCGCCCGCCAGTCGAGAAAACACCCGCGAGAGCGTCTCGGGAATCGTTCCCAAAAACGCCGCGAGCTGAGTTTTAGTCATGTCCAATTCCACCACTTTCTCGCTGCCGGTGCTGTCGCTGCGATACAGCAGATAAGCCGCCAGCCTCCCCGGAACTTCCTTGAGAGATAAATCTTCAATCAACTGGGCAAAGCGGCGCAAGTGGCGGGCGAAGATGGCCAGAATGTTCGTGGCTAAAGTCGGGTGCTGTTGCAGCAATTCCAGAAAAGCCGCCCGAGGAAAAAACAACAGCTCGGTTGCCTCCACTGCCGCCGCCGACGCCGGAAAACACTGCCCGTCAAACGCCGGCACCTCTGCGAAATGTTCCCCGGGGCCAAAAAATTGCAAAATCTGTTCTTTTCCTTCTGGTGAGAACTTAAAGACTTTGACTCTTCCGGAAAAAACAATGAAAAAGCCCCGCCCTTCATCGCCTTGCCAAAAGATCGCCTCGCCTTTTGCATATTTTTGCTTGAGTGCAATTCCCGCCAAAGTGCCAAGCTGGTTCGCCGGCAGACCCCGAAACAGTGGATTTTCGGCCAAGAATTCCCCGATCTCATCTGCTTGATGCTTCTGTGACTCTTTATCTAGTGCCATTGGTTTTTGAGAAGTGCTGAGTGCTGAGTAATCAGTGCTGAGTGCTGAGGATAAGCAATTATGCAGAATCAATTGCACAACCCCACGGAAGGAGTGCGGCTAGAAGCCGCTATTTATGGAAGCGGCTTCTAGCCGCACTCCCACAACCCTACTGCAATTATTTCTGCTCATCTGCTTATAAAAGTGAGCCTTTTTTATGTGAGATGGACTTAAAGATTTTTCTTGATGGCGGTCTACTCAGTTTATAGCGACTATTTTTAAAATAGTAGCGGAATTGCCTTCAGGAGGGAGGGGGTGAGGGGGCGAGAAGGCAAGGGGGAGGAGAAAACCTGTATTGATTTCGGTATATCAAAAGTACGAGCGGTGGGGGAAGCGGTGCCGAATATCTGGCAAAAAAACCAGAAAATTGCACGCCAGCACCCAAAAAAGGGCAGTTGGCGTGTAAAATAGACAGCTATACCGATTGACTGGCATCTAGAAAAGCGGAGCTGTCATGGCAGAATATCGAAAGATTGAATATCGCATCGGCAAAGACGGCAAGATTACCGAAACCGTCCTCAACGCTTCTGGCCCGAGTTGCACCGAGACAACCGCAGAGATGGAAAAGGCTCTGGGAAAGGTCGAGAAGCTCGAACTGCTGCCAGACTATTATGAAACTGGAGAAAATCTGACAGCAGAGCAGACGCAATCGCTCAATCAGATGGAGTAGAGAGAAGGGGAATGTTTGCGAGCCTCAGTGTCACGGTGCCTTCCTTTACAACCCTTCTGGCTCTAGGAGGCATTTTTTTTATCTTCCTTTATTTTTACGCAGCATCGGACAAAACCGATGTGGTGCATCTCCCATACGATACCTTGCTGCGATCGCGCATGGCTCTAGGAGGGATTCCGAACTGGAAAGCGCTGCAGCAAAAAGCCGGGTTGTCCTACCTCCGCCTCGATCGCGTGCGGCGCGGCGAAATCGGGCTGCTGCGGTTCAACGAATTGCAGAGATTGGCGGACACCCTCAACTGGACGGTATCGGAATTATTGCACAATTTTGGCATTTCGTCAATTGCCGAAAATCAGGTTATGGCAGGGGCGAGGGAAATAGAAGAATTGCAGCAAGAATCTGCCCGCCTGCTGCTGCGCCTCCAGCAGCAAGGTGCAGAAAATACCGCCGATTTGAGGTATTTGACCTTTCAGCAATTGCAAACGCTGCTGACGAATTATCCCAGCGCCCGCCAGATGGCGCTTGCCAAGCCGGATTTGCCCGCCAAAAATATCACTTCCTTATTTTCGCCCCTGGATAACCTGCTAGAAACTTGGGGCTACGATCGCATTGGTTCGGCGTGGGAACAAGTACGCTACAATCCCCAGATTCATCAGGCAGATGCCAGTGATATTGCCGAAGGGGAGTTAGTTTACATCCGGTTCGTGGGATACCGAGAGGGCGATCGCCTCCTCTGTCCGGCGAAAGTCAGCCGCACGCTGCCGCCCGGAATTAAAAAGTAAAAAAATAGCCCTCTTTTTCCTGAAAATCAAGGGGCTGAGAGGGTTATTTTTTGCGAATTGTGCAAGGATTATCGCGAGGGTGAAAAAAATATTATGACGGTTGTCGCTATTGACTTCGGAACCAGCAATACAGTCGTTTCTATCGCAGACCCCGATACCAAAAAACCAACGACGCTCCGATTTGAAGGGCTTTCACGCTTTTTTTACAGTTCTTATGGAGCGACAGCAGAAGACTTGGTGTATGTCGTGCCGTCCCTGGCATTTGTCGGAAGCGATCGCCTGTTTTTCGGAGAAGCGGCGCGGGGGCGCAGCAGCCAAAAAGAACGCTTTTTCCAAGCCTTTAAACGCGATTTAGCTGCCGACTTCCAGCCCCTACCGCGACAAATAGACGGCGAAAATTATTCCTCCCAAACCATATCGGAATTATTTCTCAAGCACCTGTGGCAGCAGATCGAACAGTTGCCGAATTTGTCCCTCAAACCCAGCCTGGTTATTTTTACCGTGCCGGTGGGAGCCTTCGAGCGATATCTCGATTGGTTTCGCGATTTGGCTGGGGCTCTGGGCGCTCCCGACGTGAGAATTGTGGACGAGTCTACGGCTGCAGCCCTCGGCTATTCGCTGAAACGCCCCGGTTCTCTGGTTTTAGTGGTCGATTTTGGCGGGGGAACCCTGGATTTGAGTTTAGTGCGCACCGCCGCCGGAAAGGGCGGGCAAAAAGTATTGAAAGCCGAGGTGCTGGCGAAGTCGGATGCGTATGTCGGCGGGATTGATATCGATACTTGGATTGTCGAGGATTACCTGCAAAAAACTGCTTCGTCGCGATCGGAAATTGGCGAGGTGGGCTGGCAGAACTTGCTGGAAGTGGCAGAGCGCTTGAAAATCAACCTGTCGCAGGTAGAATCTGCTAAAGAAAGTTGGTTCGACGACGAAAATTTTATCGCCTACGATTTGGAGTTGAGCCGCCAGCAACTAGAGGAAATTCTGGAATCCAGACAGTTGCTCGAACAGGTGCGGCAATCCCTCGATGAAGTGCTGGCGATCGCCTATTCCAAAGGCATCAGCAAAGCTGACATCGAATTGGTCACGCTGGTGGGCGGTAGCTGTCTGATTCCAGCGGTGCAGCAGTTGATTGTCTCGTATTTTGGCAAATCAAAGGTAAAATTGGGCTTGCCTTTTGAAGCCGTCGCGCACGGGGCTTTGGTACTCGGTTCGCTGGTGGAAGTCGAAGATTACCTGCGCCACAGCTATGCGATTCGCCTGTGGGAACCCTATACAAAAACTTTTTCCTATTTTACCCTTTTTGAAAAGGGGACGAAATACCCTTGCGAGCGATCGGAACCGCTGACGCTGCAAGTGGCGAACGAAGGACAGCAGGAGATTCGCTTGGATATCGGAGAAGTGGCAGAAGTTTCGCAAGCAGAAGTGACTTACGACGCCCAAGGACGGATTACGAGCAGCCTGCACAAGCAATCGGAATATCGATCGCTGGAGACTCACCACCAGGAGGTTTGCGTCGCGCACCTCCAACCGCCGGGACACACGAATATCGACAGAATTGCCGTGTGGTTTGAGGTAGACGAGCAGCGGGTATTGCTGGCAACAGTGAAGGATTTGCTCACCGGAAAAGTCTTGGTCGAAAGGGGCGCGATCGCCAAGCTACAATAAAATTACCCCCGTCGGCCAATAGAGAGGAGGCAACAACCGTGGTTCAAGCAACTGCCAAAAAATCTTATACCTTTGAAGAATATCTCACCTACCGCGACGACACAGATCTGAAATACGAGCTTTTAAATGGAGAACTGATTCCCATGCCACCAGCCAGCGGACTGCACGCAGATATTGTCGATTTTTTGCAAGATGCCTTTAAGGCAGAAATCAGACGTTTAAACTTAGATTGGGCAGTCAGAGCGGGAAGTGTTGGCGTCCGCACGACAGAAAATAAGTCTAGAATCCCGGATATAGTGATTATCACGCAGAGCCAGCGCCAAGCTATCAGAACCATGCCGTCGGCTGTCCTCGAGTCGCCACCTCTTCTGGCGCTAGAGGTTATCAGTCCAGGCAATTCTGAGGATGATTACCGCTACAAACGCTCGGAGTATGCAGCGCGGGAGATTCCCGAATATTGGATTGTCGATCCGATTGAATCAAAAGTGTCGGTTTTGCTGCTCCAGAGGGGACTTTATGAGGAAACCGCGTTTGCAGGAAATCAAGTGATTGTTTCCCGCACTTTCCCAGAGTTGGCACTGACAGTGGAACAAGTTTTAGCGGCTTAGCAGAGTTCAAGGATTGGCGCGATCGCCAGCGGCAGCTCTGACGCCACCGTGAAGCTGGGGGATTGGCAGGCGGGAGGAGAAATCGCCACTCACCAGGCACATGCCGAGGTTTATTCTGCTGTTTTTGCACCCGATGGCAAAACGCTCGTGACTGGCAGTTTTGAAGATATCAAAGTCTGGGGGGTGCCGGAGGAATGAAGCCGCAGACAAGGGAAGCGATCGCCCCCTTTTCACAGGTATACTATTAACATCAACCCCAACCGCATCAGCTATGGCCACTCAAAAAATCCTGATTCTCGACGACAGCCGGATCGTCCACCGGACAATCCGAACGATGTTACCCCTAGGGAATTTTAACATCTTGGAAGCCAGTGATGGCGAAGCCGGACTCGCGACAATTTGCAAACAGCATCCGAGTTTGATTTTCCTAGATTGGCGGTTGCCGAAAGTGAGCGGGTGGGAAGTCTTTCAGAAATTGCAAGCCGAGCCAGAGCTGCAAAAAATACCTTTAATCGTGATGTGCCTGTTAAAATCGGAAGTGACGCGAAACATTCCCGAACCTTTCGACTATTTTGAATTTCTGGAAAAACCTTTTGGGAAAAAGCAGTTAATGGAAGCCATGCAATCCGCCGTTGCCAAAGCCTACCAGCGCTGGCTGCACGCGCATTCCGAGCGAATAGACGCTCAAAACTCGTCGAGGGAGATGGGCAGTGCTGTTTTGGAAGGATTGGAATCGCCGCATTTCACGTCAGGCAGTGCGGGCTAGAAGCCCGCACGGAACGAGAAGGATTGCTTTCAAGTGTTTGCTAATTGCGGAGCTTTAAAAAATTCCGGCACGTCTTCTTTATCTTGAAGCCCGATATCTTCAGAAAGACCTTTGGGCCAGAGGTGGAAACCGCCCCGGCTGTATGGCGGGATTTCCCAAGTGCCCCAAATGCCATTTTCATCAACGTAACCGTCATAGAAAACCGCGTGAGAAGGATAGGATTTAACCATCCAGCAGCGCAGTTGCTCGGTGTCGTACTTTCCCTCCCAAGTGAAGCGGTTAACGTCGTCAATGCCGCTGCCGCTCACCATTTTGTTTTTGAAAGTGAGGGTAAAAGACATGGGATGACGGCGGGCGTGGGGGCCGAATTCCATCGTATAAAAGCCTTCCCACTCTCCGCTGGGGAAAAAAGAATGAGTTTCCAGTTTTTCCTCAGCGTCGCTCGGTTCGTACCTGTCATTTTTCATGGCTGACCTCTGAGACTGTATTTTTTTATTGTAATCGCTAAAATTTTAAATGCTGAGGGAAAAAATACGATTTTTCGTTCCAAGCGATCGCATTTTTTTCCCAGCAGTACGGCGGCGCAGCGGGAAAATGAGTATTAATACAGTAGCGATCGCCCTCAGCAAGAGTAGAATAGCAATATATCGGGGGAGCGAACGCTTGCCAACACTGGCTTATTGCAAAAATATGTTAACCAAACAGGCTCTCAAGAAATGGACTTGGGTGAAAAAAGTTTCTACTGGCTGCCTTTTGCTTGCAGGCACGACAGTCGCGGTTTTCCCCAGAGTCGTGTCAAACGTGGCTTTTCCCAAAGATGGGGCGATCGTCTATGTTCCCTATGCCGATACGAAATCGTCCCGATTCTATAAAGTTGGATGTAGGGGCGAAGCATGTGCGAATAAATCTTTACAACTAACCGACAGCCTTTCTGCGCAAATGCTTCGCCCCTACAAAAGAGGGATTCTACCTTCTGATACTCCCGCGAATCCAACTCGCTCAGAGGACATATTTTTTATCCCTGGCGTCGTGCGAGATGCCAGCAATGAAAGGCTAGCGAAGGCGCTCGCCGAGGAAGCCAAACATCCGATAATTCTAGTTTATAATGGCTCCTCCTGCAAGGACAACCATTCTTACTATCGCAAATCTGGAGATTATCTCAAAGCCGCCCTGAATCGCCTCAATAATGTATGGACTGGCAGGGGCAACGAGCCCATCATTCAAGCGATGAAAGCAGCGCTGACAACTTCGCTAACAAGCGGCAAGAGAATTACTATTTTATCCTTCAGCGAAGGCAGCTTAATCGCCGCCGAAGCGATTAAAGATTTGCACGCTTCTCGTCAATTCAATCTCAGCCAAATCACTTTCGTGGCGATGGGCTCTCCCATGCACTACCGAGAAATGGCTAAAATGAAAACTCTAGTCGGGGAATTCAAGGAATTTTCTCACCCCACGGATATTATAACTTGTTTTCAGCAAGATATTTTCAGATTTCCCAATCTGGCGGATTGGAATAACTGGGTTTTCGTCAATCCAGCGGTGAAACAGTGCCTCGCGACGGGGAGCCTGCGCTACCACCGGGGAGATTATTATTGGAAACAGTTTTTTTCTGAAAGAGAGGGCAAATAGTTTGGTTCCTAAACTCAACCTTGACTAGAGCCATTTCGCCACCACCACTCGAATGGTGCCATCTTCCAAAGTTTCTTCTTCCTCAACGGTGAAGCCTTCCGCTGGGGCTGTTGCCATGAGAAAGTGATAGCCGTAGCGCTGAGTGATTTTGTTCAGCCACGGCTGGGAATACTTGGCGCGATCGTAGGCGGAAATAACGGCTTCAAAATGCCCGTCTTCCTGGCGCTTGAAACCGATATCGTTGCTGGCAGCGCCCAGATATTTGCGGCGGATGATGACTTCGGCAGTTTCCGGGCGCAAGTCCCCTTGAAACCCGTAAAGGTGCTGAGCGGTTTCGCGAACTTCTACATGATTGAAGCCAGCGTCTGCTAGTGCTTTTACCAGGGCACTGACATCTTTAATCTGCGTTTTGATAGAGGTAAAATGCGACATGATTTTTCTATATTTTTGGTTGATTTAGCCAGTCGCCTTTCGCGAAGTAGCGGGGGCTTCTCCCGAAGGCAACGCCCCTACTACTATCCGCTGTAACGCACTGGTAAGGGCGCTGAAAAACGTGCCCGCTTCGCCTACACCCACCGCCCCACAACCACCCGCACAGTTCCGTCGGAGAGGGTTTCTTCCTCCTCGACGTTAAACTGCTGCTCCTGAATCGTCGCCATCAGAGTTTTGTAGGCATATTTGTGAGCGATCGCATTGACAAACGCTTGCTCGTTAATCCGCGCTCCCCAAAAATCCGCCACAATTTCGTAAGTCTCGCCATTGCGGCGAAACCCCAAATCATAGCCATTGGTTTGCCGAATGACGTACTCAGCCTTAGTCGTGCTGCCGTGATAGCCCCGCACCTGCGCGTTGCACTCAACCCGATACCCCAACTCCTGCAACACCTCGTGCAGGATTTCGCCATTTTTAATCTGTACCTTGATAGTAGTGAAATGCGACATATCGATTTAGCTGTTTGGATTAAAGGCTTATTGCTTCAGGATAGCACAAATTTTAAAAAGCAATTTACCCCTCGGAAAAGAATATATTTTTTTTCAAAATTTCAACGGGCGAGAACAGTTGGCAGGAACGCTTTAGCGCGCTGATATATTCCTGCAAACTTTCCGCCTCACTCCTCCAATTCCGGATGTCTGAATCCCTGCTGCAGCGTATAGCGCTTCAACTCCTCAATCAATCCAGTATCGTTAGATGCCGTTCGCGCTCCCGCTTCTGCCGCCCACTGTTTCAAATCTTCGATTTGAGCGCGAGCGATCGCAGCCAGGGGAACCGTTTCTTCGATTGCCCTCAAAATATCCTCCGTCGTCAAATCCCGCCGCTGCCCGAAGGCGCGGTAGAGCGCGTCGCACGCGACTTGCTCGATTTCCGCACCGCTGAAATTCTTTGACTGTCTCGCCAGCAGTGCTAAATCAAACTCCCGCAAACGGCTGGGGCGCAACCGCTGCAAGTGGACTTTAAAAATATCTTGCCGTTCTGCTTCCGTGGGCAAATTCAAAAAGAAAATCTCGTCGAATCGCCCCTTTCGCAATAATTCAGCCGGCAAAATCCGCACGTTATTCGCCGTCGCGACAATAAACACCGAACTCGTTTTTTCCTGCATCCAGGTAATCAGACTGCCAAACACCCGCCGAGACGTGCCGGAATCGCCGTCAATGCCGCTGGTGATATTCCCAAATGCCTTGTCAATTTCATCAATCCACAGCACGCAAGGAGCGATCGCCTCTACCACCTGAATCATCTGCCGCACCTTGCTTTCGCTCTCTCCCACCAGCCCGCCAAACAACCGCCCCGAATCCAAGCGCAGCAGCGGCAATCGCCACTCGTGGGCGATCGTTTTTGCACTCAGCGATTTACCCGTGCCTTGAATTCCCACCAGCAAAACCCCCTTCGGGTTGGGAATGCCGAACCGTCTCGCCTCCTCGGTAAATGCATCCTGCCGCACTTTCACCCATTGTTTGAGATTTTCCAAACCGCCGACATTTTTCAGCGATTCTTGTGCCGTGAAAAACTCTAAAATCCCCGTCTGCCGAATCGCTTGCTGTTTGGCTTCCAAAACGCCGTCAATATCCGTTTCATCGACTTGCTGTTTGGCAGCTAGGGCTTTTGCCAATACCTTGCGAATCCGGTTGCGGCTCAATCCCTGACATGCTTTCACGAGCTGTTCGCGTGCCAACCCCATCACTTTCAAATCTTCGGGATTTTTGACGGCGTGGGAAATCAAGCGATCGATCTCCCGCACGTCTGGCAAGGGAAAATCAATAACCGTGGCTTCTTCTTTCAATTCATCGGGCAATTCCAGGGTGTGAGAAGTGAGAATTAGAGTTTTTGGCGATCGCTTCAAGTCCCGCATCAGATTTCGCAATTCCCGCACCACTGGCGCATTTCTTTCGGTGTACGGTTGTCTCAAAACCGGGTGCAAATCGCGAATCACGAATACAGCACTTTCGTCCGCCGGCGCTTTGCCAACGCGATCGAGCGCGGCCATTACTGACCCTTTGGCAGAGCCGTTGTCACTCCAGCCCCGCACGATATCCCAAAACAAAACTTTTCGCGCGGGGCTTGACAAGTTGGCGACTTTGTGCAAGACTTCTTCGACAGGTTCCTCTTCAACCGCGACAATATATACCAGCGGGTAACGCGCCCGAATCATCAAATCTAGCTGCGCCACCAACGCCCCATGTGGCCCACTTTGTCCCCCCATAACGGCGTCGCAGTTCGACGGGTGTTGCGAATTATTGACCATTTCTACTCCAGGCTGTACGATCGAGCTTCCTTTTTTATGATGCCTCTCTTCAAGGAGTGCTGAGTGCTGAGTGCTGAGTGGGGAGTGCGAGAGTGTTGAGTGGGGAGTGCGAGAGTGCACAGGAGGGAGTGCGAGAGTGTTGAGTGGGGAGTGCGAGAGTGTTGAGTGGGGAGTGCGATCGCTCGCGCAGGCGATCCGGGTGGTTGTAGCGCAAAAATACCTATTCAGTCGGCTTTGTACGGGAGTTATTGCAAAATATAAAGATTAATTGCGGTTTTGATTTAAGTCAAGGCAGTCGGCTTTTGCGGCACATAGACTGAGGGTAGATGACAAAAAAGGAACGTTGACCTATGTTTTGCAGCCAGTGCGAACAAACAGCCTCAGAAGTCGCTTGCACCAAGTGGGGAGCCTGCGGGAAAAGCCCGGAAGTAGACGCCTTGCAAGACTTGTTGACTTACGCGCTGCGGGGACTCGGACAAGTTGCGATCGCCGCACGCCAGCTCGGAATCGTCAGCGAGGAGGCTGATGCGTTCGCCGCCGAAGGGCTGTTTGCCACCCTCACCAACGTTGACTTCGATCCCCAGCGCTTCGCAGACTACATCAACCGCGCGATCGCGCTGCGCGAAACCTTGAAAGCACGAGTGAAAGCGATCGCGCCTCAGATCGAAATCTCCGGCGAAGCCGCCAGCTTTCAACCCGCCAAAACCCTCGACGAATTAGTGCAACAAGGCAAAGATGCCGAATTCCAGTTCGTCAGCCAAGCCAAAAATGCCGATATTTTCTCCCTCAAACTCACCGTCATTTACGGCATCAAAGGCATTGCCGCCTACGTCTACCACGCCCAAGAATTAGGACAGAGAGACGAAAAAGTTTACGCCTTCCTGCACGAAGCACTAACCAACCTCGACCGTCAAGACCTCACCCTGAATGACTGGGTGGCGATCGCCCTCAAAGTCGGCGAAATCAACCTGCGAGCGATGGAACTCCTCGACGCCGCCAATACCACCACCTACGGACATCCCGTTCCCACACCCGTCCCCTTAAATGCAAAAGCCGGCAAAGCCATATTAGTTTCCGGGCACGACCTCAAAGATTTAGAAGCCCTCCTCAAACAAACCGAAGGAAAAGGAATATACATCTACACCCACGGGGAAATGCTCCCCGCTCACGGCTACCCCGAACTCAAGAAATATCCGCACTTCTGGGGTCACTACGGCACCGCTTGGCAGAATCAAACCAAAGAATTTCCTGCCTTTCCCGGAGCGATCGTAATGACGACAAACTGCCTGATGCCGCCCCACGATTCCTACAAAGATAAAGTCTATACTTTAGGGCCAGTTGGTTGGCCGGGAATCGCCCACTTAGAAACGCGGGATTTCGCGCCAGTCATCCAAAAAGCCCTAGAACTGCCAGGATTTGCCGCCGACGAAGAACCGCGTCAAGTTCTCACCGGATTTGCTCGCAATGCCGTTTTAAGTGTCGCGGGCGAAGTCATCGAAGCCGTCAAAGCCGGCAAAATCCGGCACTTCTTCTTAGTCGGCGGTTGCGACGGTGCCAAACCCACCCGCAACTACTACACCGAATTTGTCGAAAAAGTGCCCGAAGATTGCGTCGTGCTAACCCTCGCCTGCGGCAAATTCCGCTTCTTCGACAAAGATTTAGGAGACATTGGCGGCATTCCCCGCCTGCTGGATGTCGGACAGTGCAACGACGCTTTCTCCGCCGTGCAAATCGCCCTAGCCCTGGCGAATGCCTTCGAGGTAGACGTGAATCAATTGCCCCTCTCGATGATTCTTTCCTGGTACGAACAAAAAGCCGTTGCAATTTTGCTGACGCTGTTCTACCTGGGGATTAAAAATATCCGCTTGGGGCCAACTCTGCCGGCCTTTATCACGCCAAATGTGTTTAAATTCCTGTCGGAAACCTACAACCTCCAGGCGATTAAAACGCCAGATGAAGATTTAGCAGCTTGCCTCGGCTAAGTCTTAGCTTTCTCGGTTCCAGGCTGAGCCTGGAACCGAGAAAAATCAAAAAAATGTAGGTAAAAATATTTCGCTTTTCTTCCACTCAGCACTCAGCACTTTTTACTCAGCACGCGGACAGTCTAACTTTTTCGCTTTTCTTCCACTCAGCACTCAGCACTTTTCACTCAGCACGCGGACAGTCTAACTTTTTCGCTTTTCTTCCACTCAGCACTCAGCACTTTTTACTCAGCACTTAGAAAAAATATGAACGCGCCCGATCGCACTTCAGAAACCCTAGCCGGCGGGCAACAAACCCCCGATAAAATGCCCGGGCACTGGCTACTCGCGAAAATGGGAAAGCGGGTATTGCGCCCCGGAGGAATGCCGCTCACCCGCAAAATGTTAAACGCCCTCAAAATTCAATTTTCCGATGCCGTGGTGGAATTTGCGCCCGGATTGGGAGCAACGGCTCAGTTGACTTTGCAGAAACAACCGCAGTCATATACCGCGATCGAACGGGATGAGGCGGCGGCGGCGCAAGTGCGGAGTTATCTCGCGGGCACGCAGCAGCGGTGTTTGGTGGGAACCGCGCAAGCAACCGGACTGCCTGATGCGTCGGCAACGGTGGTTTACGGCGAGGCAATGCTGTCGATGCAATCCCTGCAACGCAAACAACAAATCGTCCGCGAAGCTTCCCGACTGCTGCAACCCGGCGGCAGATACGGCATTCACGAATTGTGCCTCATTCCCGACGATATCGATGCAGCGACGCGACAAGACATGCAGCACGGGCTGGCTGAGGCGCTGCATCACGGCACTTTGCCTTTGACGCCGGCGCAGTGGCGGGAGTTGTTGGAAAGAGAAGGGTTTCGCGTGCAGGAGGTAGCGATCGCTCCGATGCACCTGCTCGAACCGATTCGCCTCATCCAAGATGAAGGGATTTTTGGTGCCCTGCGCTTTCTCTGGAATCTGTCGCGAAATCCCCAAGCCAGAGCCCGCATTTTAGCCATGCGGCGCGTCTTGCGCAAATATCAAGACCATTTAGCCGCCGTTATGGTTGTTGGTGTAAAATTATAGGAGGTTTTACCGTGAATTACACCTACTTTGCCGATGTTACCAAAGAAATCGAAATTCCCAAGGATGGCATTCTCAGCCGCACTATTTACAGCGACGACAAAGTGAAAGCTGTCTTGTTTGGATTTGATACCGGGCAGGAACTTTCAGAACATACCGCCTCGGTGCCGGCGATTGTTTCCATTGTTAAAGGAGAAGCGGATTTTACCCTCGGAGATGATAAGCGAGAAGTGGGGGCGGGGGCGTGGATTCACATGCCGGCTAACTTGCCCCACAGCCTGAAGGCAAAAACGCCCCTCGTGATGCTGCTGCTGTTGGAAAAGGCGGCGAGTTAGTGGGTTAGGAGTGATTTTTTTAACCGCCAAGACGCAGAGGGCGCAGAGAGAGTAAAAGAAAAGAATTCTTTCGGTTCGGGTATGATTGCTTATTTGGAACTGCCGAATTAGGGAAATTTGGCAGTTTTTTGTTGGCAGGCAGGCAAAGAGATCGCTTTTCTAAAAAATATGATATAATCTCATGTCTGTCGAGAAAAAACAGGAGATATATGGGGAGAGTGGAAGGAAAAGTCGCTCTGGTAACGGGTGGCGCTTCGGGAATTGGCAGGGCGTGTGCTGTCGTGCTAGCGCGAGAGGGGGCAAAGGTGGCGATCGCAGATATTAGCGACAGTGCCAGTTTAATTGAAGAAATAGGCGGCGGTGCGATTTTTGTCAAGCTCGACGTGACGGATGAAAAACAGTGGCAAGATGCGATCGCTCGCACCCTCGAAGCCTTTGGCAAGCTGGATATTTTGGTAAACTGCGCCGGGATTACAGGAATGGGCGAGCCGCAAAATCCTGAAACTATTGCATTAGAAACTTGGCGTCAGGTAATGAGCGTCAATGTCGAGGGGGCGGTACTCGGATGCAAGCACGCCATAGCCGTTATGAAAGAAATCGGCGGTTCAATTGTGAATATTTCCTCTCTGGCAGGTGAGATTGGCACCGCGATGGCGGTTGCGTATGGCGCGAGCAAAGCCAGCCTCACTCAGTTTTCTAAATCAGTTGCGCTCTATTGCGCCGGGGAAGGCTACAAAATTCGCTGCAATGTAATTTTACCCGGTGCAATTCTCACCCCTCTGTGGAACCCACTTTTCGGCAATAATGAAGCAGAACGCGAACAGCAGATGAAGCAAATTAGCGACCAAATTCCTCTCAAAGTCTGGGGGCAACCTGAAGATGTTGCTTTGGCGGTTCTCTATTTCGCCTCTGACGAATCCAAGTTCGTAACGGGAAGCGAACTAATTATTGATGGCGGGCAGTCGGCTGGCAGCTAATTGTCTAATTTAATTTTTGTCAACCCCTCACGGCAAGCCAGAGCAGGTGAAAGCCGCCCAGTAAAAAGGATGGGAGAAAGGAAAAGGTTCTCCGCAGCACTTCTTAAGTCTATCTTTAGCGTTATGGATGCGCCTGGCTACTTTGTCACGCTCCTTGCGTTTCTCATCCCATTGCTGATAGAGGGAGGATTCAGACGGGTGGCGATCGCGCTCTTGTTTTGCTTCCTTAACCGCGTCACCAGCCTCTTTAGATTTAGCCTGCAATAACTTTTCGAGCTGCGGTTTGTAAGCTCTTTTCAGGGTATCGCCCGTGATGGTACGCAACTCCTGTTGTGCTAATTGTAAAGATTTGGGGCGACTGTAGCGCTGTTGCCGATAGCGGTGGTAAAATATAGAAAACAGGGCTGTTGCCAAATCATCGACTGACCAGAGAGTATTGACAACACAGCGAGCGCCCGCACACAAAAAAGCTGTAGCAAGGGTGAGAATGTCATCCGTTATTTTAGTTGCACCCAAACCCGTCTCGCAACAGGAGAGAAAGACATCCGATAGGTGAGGCAGACGCCAGCCGGGGGTCATCAACTGCCCTACAGTAATACTGCCATTGGCTAATTTTAGAGCAGATTCTAGGGGATTGTCAAGGCGGGATTGGGCGTGGTGGCTGGAAAGAATCGCTTGGATTTTTTCCTCTTGCAGCAACCGCCGATAATTTTCAATCGTAGCTTGACTGCCTTTGAGCCGCAAGCGATCGGGAATCTCGTGCATCTGGGCAATTTGTTCGCCCTCAAAACTCGCGCAAGGTAGGTCATTGGTTGCATCTTCTGCCGTTCCGTAGGTGAGACTTTCTCCCAATAGAGGGCGCTGTTGGCAAAACTCCAAAACTTGACAACTGGGAACGTAGCGGATGAGAAATTTATCGCCCAGAAATTGCCCCTCACAGACGGGCAAAGCTGCAAAGGGAATCTGGTGCAGTCCGAGGTGAGGTACTAATATGAGTTCCTCGATATCTGCGAGATGCTGGGCAATTAATTCGTCCAGGTGCAGCCTTTGGGCTAATTCTTTCAAAACCGCGTTGATGTTGCTGTTCCATTCGTCTTTATTCTTCAGATAGGGCAGCAACCATTTAGCAAATATCCAGGGTTGCAAAGTTCCAAACCCTTGCCCCGCGCAGGCGTGCAAAGAAATCTGATCTTTCCGGACGACAAAAATATGCGTATCGGTGGCGGTGGTGTAAAAACTGAGAATGGCAGTCGTGGGTTGACAAATAAGTTGCTGTATGGTAGATAATTTAGGAGCGTCTACTTGAATCTGACCAGCTAGCACAGGATCGAGGCGGCGGAGTTTTTCCCAGATTTGCTGCTTTTGGGCTTCTAAAGAAGCGATCGCCGAGCTGTAGGCTTTCCACGCCGCACGGCTGCGCGTGTCAGTTCCCGCCATTTCCCGGCTGCTGTCAGAAAGATTTTGCGATCGCTGTTGGTTGATTTGCCCCTGCAGGGTTTCATACTCCTGCAAATATTCCAAGACTTCTGGGGAAATCGCGCCGCCAGAATAAATATCATTACTTGCCATCAAGTCTACCAGGCGTTTGCAGCGCGATCGCTCCACCGTTTCAATTGCTTTATCCAGTTGCCCAGCATTGATGCAAGCTTGCACCATGTTGGCATAAACATCAATGGCATCTGCCAGAATCTCTTGACGGCGAGATTCAGAAGGTGCCCAAGTGCGGCTGGTTTCTACAGCTTCAATAGCGAGACTATACCCCTCAATGGCTTCCGCCCACCGTTGGGCAGCGAAAGCAATATTTCCGAGAAAACGTGCCGGTTGTAAGCATAAAAATGGAAAGGCTCCGGGCGTATATACTTCTAGTGCTGAACGACAACAGGCGATCGCATCCGATATCTGCCCTAGCTTGTCGTAGCTCCCAGCCTGACTGTATTGGTTTCTCGCCCAGAGTTCGGGCAAGTCATCGCGCGTCAACACCTCGGCTGCTGCTTTGAAAGCATTCGTCGCCGCTTTTAAATTCTCTGTACCATCGCCGCGAATCCTGCTTTCGTAGGCGATTCCTAGATTTTTTGTACTCATCGCCCATTCTTTCGGAAAAGCGTCTTTAGTGTAGACTTGCAACGCGGCTTCATAGGCAGCGATCGCTTGTTCTTGAGCCTCAGAATCTGGTATTACAGAGTAAGCAATTCCCAGATGATTTTGAATCAGAGCCCACTTTTCGGGATCGGCTTCTTTCGTGCAAACTTGCAAGGCTTCTTGGTAGCGAACGATCGCTTCTGCCAAATTTTTCCCTCGATTGCCCTTGACGCGATCGCGGTAGGCATTCGCCAGATTCATCTGTGCCCCTGTCCAATCGTGCGGAAAAGCTTCTCGGGTGTAAACTTCTAAATAAGCTTGGTAATAAGCGATCGCTTTTTCTAGATTCTCTGCGCGATCGCCGCGAATTCTTTCAGAATAAACACATCCCAAAGTATTTTGGGCATTAGCCCACTCCTTAAGAAACTTTTCCCTAGTAAATACTTCCAAAGAGGCTTCAATATACTTAATAGCTTTTTCCAAATTTTCCGCCCGATCTCCTAGAATGCGACGAGCGTAGATATCTCCCAAGTTGTGTTGTGTATTCGCCCATTCAGAAGGAATTTTATCGCGAGTCCAAATTTCGGAAGCTGCGTGAACGTGTCGGATTGCCTCTTCTAGATTATCAGCGGTTTTCCCTGCAATCCTTTTTTCGTAAGCTGCTCCCAGATTGTAGTGGATATATGCCAGTAACATTTTGGGGAGCTGTTCGCGGGTTACAATACTCAAAGCTTCTTGGCCAATATCTATGGCTTTTTCTATATTTTCGGCTTTATTCCCCCGTATCCGCTTTGTGTAAGCCATAATAAGCTCGCCTTGATTTCCCAGCCAAGCGATCCTCATTTCTTTCGTTTCTTCCCCGTTAATAAAGTTAGCCACAGTCTCTAAACAAGCAATAGCAATCTCTATGTTTATCGCTCTATCTCCCAGAGGAAATTGTCCAATTGCTTGGCCGAAACTTATAACTGATGATTTTATAATTCTAGCTTGAACGGGCTTCAGATTCGATATTTTGTCCGTAACCCATTGGCGAAACCACTCAATAAAGTCATCATCTAGCTTGTCCAGATTGGCTTGTAAAATTTTATAGACCTCTGGCGGGTTGACGAGATGGCGAAGAGCATCAATGCAGCCACCATCTAGCTTATCCAGATTGGCTTTTGAAAGTAGAGATAGCGCTTGCGGATTTAGAGTGTTTTTTAAGCTGGCCCACAATACTTTTTCTAAGAACGCGATACGCCCTTCCAAGTCTGATTTCGGTAATCCCTTTTCAGCTTTGCCCATCGGCTCGGAAACATTTCTTGAAAAAAACGGTGCGTTTGGTAGCTGAGCGGAAAGGTTCCTTAAATAATCTGCGGCGTTTCGGTTGCCCTGCTGTGCCATCATAGCAGCCACTTGTTGCATTGTCTCCACCAAACCACCATCAATCAGGTTTTGGTTGGCCTTCAAAATCTCTAAATGCTGGCCTAGGGCGCAGTTCAGAAGCGTGTAGATTAGTTTAGAATAGGCTTCGCGGCGCTGTATGTCCATTGTTTTGCTCTCTGAATTTCTCTAAAACTTAAACTCAATTACTTGCTGCGGGCACAAGGCGGTTTAATGTTATTGTGGCGGGAATGATTGCAATAATAACACGCGATTCGCAAATTATCAAGAGCATTGGAACCGCCATCCCGCTTGGCAGTTAGATGCTCCAGAGTCCTGTCTTTTTTTGTGAGGTACTTACCACAATAGCAACAGTAAGGCCCGTATATTTCTAGAAGTTTCTGCCTTTTCCGGCAGCGCTCTTGCCATCTCATGTTGGCCATATATGTAACATCTCCTGGCGAGGGTTGTTACATACACGTCAGCGCTTGCCGCAAAAATTACACAGACTCTCCCCAAATTTCTCGCAACTTCTCCAGCAGGCTCTCTGCCAAATCTTCTAACTCACCACCGGCATCCTCCACTTCCTCCCTTACGCCTTCCCGGAGCGCGCCACTCCCCGCCAGCACGTCTCCCCCGGCATACCGCCACTCGTATTCTTCGCAAGTCCGGTAAATGCGCTCGAACTGCGCCACAATCTCCGATAGCGATCGCACTTCCAGCACTTCCCGCACCCCCACGGCAACGGCGTCACTTCCTTGCAGAAAAGCGACCCCATCCTCCAATCGCCCGATATAATCCAAAAAAGCCTCCAACGATTGCAAGTCTGCAATCTGTATTTCTTCGAGGGGATCGTCGGGATCGAATGGCGGCACGAATCCCAGCAGCGTCCCCGTCTTGGCGGCTTCGTCAATCCGCACGACTATATAGCCAATCCGGTTTAACCAAACCTCCGGCGGCAGGGAACAAGTCTGCTCGTTGGGGAGTACCGGGCGGCATTCCAGACGCCCCAAACCTGTCAGCACCAAATCCGCTACGTCGTCGCTGAGGCGCATCACCGGGTTCCAACTATCCCCGGCTGTCAGTTCTGCGGGAATGTCCATTAGCTGCAAGTAGTCAAACACTACGCATATTGCCAGAGTGTTTAACCGAATTTTATCAGATTTTTGACGAGTGGGATGCTGCGCAGAGAATCGTTGGGCGAAGTTTTGCGCAGCCGTACTAATGGGCAGATTTAAGCTATTTCCTTCTATATGCTTCTGTAAAACCACAGTTTGTCCCCTCCCCTACAAATATCCCTGCGATTCGCCAAATTTACGCAAGCGGGGCCGGCATTGGCGCTCGTAAAAGGTGTTTAACGTTGAAACCCCGATGCCGAATTCCGCTGAAAGCTTTTTCCAGCTCGTTTCTGGCGGCAAGCGCCGCAAGATTAGCAGTTGCGCCGTCACTTCCGAATGACCTTTAATGTGAGTGCGGCGCAATTCCCCATCGGCATCGGTTTCCGCCCACATCCTCACTTCTTCCAGTATGGGCGGCACATCGGGAGGAGCCTCTAGCATCTCCACAGGATCGGTGATTTCATCGGTTCCGCGAATCTCCCCGCTAACCCTGGTTGCTTTTTGCTCGGCTATTTCAGCCCGTAAATCTCGCGATCGCCACTTCAGGTATCCATTCAGCCGGCGTTGCACATATATGATATGATAGTCATGTAATTCCTATCCAGTCAGAATAT
>CAYOOD010000085.1:0-35086 GCA_964405435.1 uncultured bacterium | reverse complement strand
TCCTGATGTTTTTCTCTAATAGTATAATACTATCTTAGCCAACTTAGTATTAGAGGAGGAAAGATTTTCCAGAAGCAGGCTGAGACTAAACCCATCCAGTTTGTAGCGATCCCCAATACTGGGCACTGTCCCCACGACGAACGACCAGAAGTAGTCAATCCGCTGATTTTAAATTGGCTGGATAGTCTGGCAGAAGTCGCTTAGCGCATTTTTCTCATGGGTTAGGTGTTGTTGCTCTACTCTGAAGTGGTATTATCTCTATAGCGGTGGGGCATAGACTTTACTAATCCCTATTAGGGACTGAAATAAGTACCGAGCTAGCGATCGCTCTACCAACCAAAAAGGCACTCTTGCGGGTGCCTTTTTGATTTTGCCATCTTGGTGTCTTTTCAAACTAAACTGCCGTCCAGTTCCATCTCAGCATCTTGTTGTCCGGATAGCGAAGCGAATTCGTGTATGAGGGGGTAGAATTGCGGCGGCGAACCATTGGGGTTTGCCCTCGTTCAGCGTGCAAAATTTGCTGACAAACTCAGGCTGAAACTGGGCCTAGTGTTTTTTACATTTGTAAATTTAACAAGTATGGTTTAAAGTTAAGCGGGGAGTAGTTACCATATGAGAGACGATTTTGTCAAGATTACTCCGGTTAGTTCTTCTGCCGGAGGAACTGACTTATCTGAATTAGGGCGTACACTCCGCAAACGCTGGATTGTAGTCCTCACAGTAGCGGCGGCGATTTTTACCGGGGTTGCGTCCTGGACAGTCACAAAGACTCCCGAATATCAATCAGAAACTTTAATTTTACTGGATAACGAAACTTCTGTGCCTGTCGTTCCCACAATGGCTGCACAAGAGCTAGCTTCTAGAAAAGATTTATCCACAGAAATTCAGATTCTGCGGAGCCAGTCTTTGATTGCCAAAGCCATCAAAGAACTGAACGGCGAGCACGGAGAAATTTCTGCGGGAGAATTAGTCGCGAATTTATCCATCCGTCAGGCAGGGCAGGCTGACGTGCTGATAGTATCCTACACAGATACGGTTCCCGAAAGAGCCAAATCCGTTCTGGAAGCCTTGGGTTCTACTTATGTAAACTATAGTTTAGAAAGAAAGCGATCGCAGGCGACCAACGCGATCGCGTTTATTCAGGAACAGCTCCCAGCCACCCAACAGGAACTCAACGAAGTATCCGAAGCCATCCGAAAATTTCGTCAAGACTATAATTTAGTCGATCCAGATTCTTATGCAGAAAGAGTTCTCGAGTCAAAGCAATATATTCAAAAAGATACTCAAGCTTTAGAGGCAGAATTAAGCAAAACTCAACAAGAATATGTAGAAATACAGCGGCAAATGGCGGAAGTAGGGCAAAATCCTCAAACGGCTCTAGCACAAGCAATTCTCAGCCAAGATACTGTTTATGAAAAAATAGCCAGCCAGCTCAAAGAAGTCGAAGCAAAGTACACCCTAGAACGCACCCGGTTCTACGACGACCATCCGGTGGTGAGAAGCCTCAAGCAGAAGCGGGACAGTCTGCTAAACTTGCTGCAAAATCGCAGCGTGCAGGTGCTTGGAAATGCCGTCGAGCAAATCGATCTCACTGATGTAGCTGGATATGGAAGCACGCAGCAGAACCTGGCCAATCAACTGCTGCAAGTCCAGACACAAATGATGGCTCAGATGAGGAAGTTAGAGACGATTCGGCGATCGGGCGAAGAAATTGCCATTCGGTTCGAGCAAATTCCTCAACTGCAGCAGTATTACGCAGAGTTACAGCGTCAATTCAAGGTCAAATCAGAGGCGGTCAACCGTTTTTTGGAAAAGCTGCAAGAGTTGCGGATATCTGAAGCGCAAGAAACGGCACCCTGGAAAATTCTCGAGCCTCCCTATTTACCTGCGACTCCAATTTCACCAGATGTTCAGCGGAATTTATTACTGGGTTTAGTTGCGGGTGGTTTGCTAGGTGTGGGGGCGGCTGTATTAATAGATCGGACAGACTCGCGGCTGAAGCGAGTGGAAGAAGCCAAGGATTTGACTGGACTGGCTTCTATTGCAGTCGTTCCCAAAGTTGAAGTGCCAGTTTTGGTGAATCATTCAAAGGAAAATGGCCGATTCTCGCGGTACTACGGTTCGCTCTTTACGGAAGCGATGCGATCGCTAGCCTTGAATCTGCGGTATCTCGGTGCTAATGGCCAGGTGAAGACGATTGCCTTTACATCATCAACACCCAATGAAGGTAAAAGTACGCTAACCTACAACATAGCACGAGTTCTCGTGGAATTAGGCCATCGGGTACTGCTGGTCGATGGCGACATGCGGAAACCGACGATTCATCAATTCGTCCAAAGACCCAATATGTTTGGGCTTAGCAGCGCGATCGCCACAGAGCAATCCTGGCGGCAGCTAATCTACTCACCTGATGGTGGACATCTGGACGTCCTCACCTCTGGCCCCACGCCCCCGAATCCAGTGGCTTTATTGGACTCTGCCAAAATGACACAACTTTTGAATGAATGGCGTCAGGCTTATGATTACGTTTTGATAGACACCACGCCGATTTTAGGGGTCACCGATGCCCAAAGCATTGCCCCTAAAGTTGATGCCACTATTCTAGTCGCAGGGATTGGGCGCTCCACCCGTTCGTCGTTGACTCAGGCAATGGAGGTATTCCAGAGAAGTCGCTGCAATCTGGCTGGATTAGTGGTTAACTTGGTAGATGAATCTCTCGACAGTTCGTACTACCCTTATTATTCGTACTACGCCAAACCAGAGCTTAACGGCCATGCCAGCGAGGCAGAGCGCAACGGTAACGGGCCAAGCTCTGGAGAACAAGGGATTTTGGGCAATTTTCTTCGTCGTCGCTAATCTAAGGTTAGCCCAAGCTTGTTAAGGTAGGACGGAGAGATCGTACAGGCAAAAAATATGAAAAAAGCACTTATTTGTGGGATATCTGGCCAGGATGGAGCCTATCTGGCAAAATTACTCCTGAGCAAAGGCTATATCGTTTGCGGGACTTCGCGGGATGCCCAAATTTCCTCCTTCCGGAATCTGTTGCGCTTGGGCATCCGGGAAGAGGTGAAGCTAGAATCCATGTCCCTAACGGATTTTCGCAGTGTCTTGCAGGTGCTGGCGAAAATTCAGCCCGATGAAGTTTACAATCTAGCCGGTCAGAGTTCGGTGGGGCTATCATTTGAGCAACCCGTCGAAACTCTGGAAAGCATCGCCACCGGTACGCTGAATTTACTAGAAGCCATTCGCTTTACGGGGGGCCACGTCAAACTTTACAACGCGAGTTCCAGCGAATGTTTTGGCGATACAGGCGACAAGGCAGCAGACGAAACCACACCTTTCCGCCCCAGAAGTCCGTATGCTGCTGCCAAGGCTGCTGCCTTTTGGGAAGTAGCCAACTATCGTGAAGCCTACGGTTTATTTGCCTGTTCCGGCATTTTGTACAACCACGAATCACCTTTAAGACCGGAACGGTTTGTAACGCAAAAGATTGTGGCTGGTGCTTGCCGCATTGCTCGAGGTAGCAGAGAGAAGCTGCATCTGGGGGAGATTTCTGTTAAGCGGGACTGGGGTTGGGCACCGGAATACGTTGAAGCCATGTATTTAATGTTGCAGCAGGAGGAGGCAGATGATTACGCGATCGCGACCGGTGAGAGTCACTCCTTAGAAGAATTTGTGGCGACGGCTTTTTCTTGTGTAGGGCTGGACTGGCGCGATCATGTCGTCACAGATGCCAGTTTATACAGACCCACGGATATCGCTTGCGGCAGAGGAAACCCAGCCAAAGCTAAGGAAAAGCTGGGATGGCAGGCGCAATACAAGATGCACGATGTGGTGCGGATGATGGTGGAGGCCAACTAGCGACCTCCTCAAATAGGTTTAGAAACCGGGTTTATTCTATCGGTAGGAATCTAGCGTAGCCGATCCAGTAAAGAAACACGGTTTCTAATTTTTAGGAAAAATTACAGAAAAAATCCGGATGACAGGGCAGGTCGTCTGTATAAAGAGACGTGAATGCACCGGAAAATAGGCGCTCTCGCGAAATTATGCCTAGTCGCGCCAAAGAATCGCCCGTGCTTTGAAGTGCCATTGTATCAATTCCTTCAAGCTGTCAGTCAAGACATCTGCCGCTTATGGTTAATCACAATCCAACAGAATTGGTAATAGAGGCAGGTCGCGCGAAGAGACAATACTGGAAAGACCTGTGGCGCTACCGAGAATTATTCTACTTTCTAGCTTGGCGTGACATTTTGGTACGTTACAAGCAGACTGCGATCGGCATAGCTTGGGCACTGATTCGACCGTTTTTAACAATGGTTGTGTTTACAGTCGTCTTTGGAAATCTTGCCAAGTTACCCTCTGACGGAGCGCCTTACCCGATTCTGGTATTTGCGGCGATGTTGCCCTGGCAGTTCTTTGCCAATGCGCTTTCCGAATGCAGCAACAGCCTCATCACCAATGCTAATTTGATTTCTAAGGTTTACTTTCCCCGCTTAATCGTGCCAGCCAGTGCGGTGGTGGTCAGCTTCGTAGATTTTATGATTTCTGGGATGATTCTGTTAGGATTGATGGCAGGGTATAACTTTGTACCTAGTTGGCGTATCCTCACACTACCCTTGTTTATTTTAATTGCAACTGCTGCCGCAATGGGGGCAGGATTATGGTTGGCAGCCTTGAATGTAAAATATCGAGATTTTCGTTATATTGTACCATTTATTGTACAGTTTGGCTTATATATTTCGCCTGTGGGTTTTAGTAGCAAGATTGTACCTGAAAAATGGCGGTTACTCTACTGTTTGAATCCAATGGTCGGAGTGATTGATGGATTTCGTTGGGCAATTTTGGGTGGCCAAACAAAACTATACTGGTTAGGATTTATGCTTTCTTTAGGATTAGTAGCAATCCTGTTTGTCAGCGGTCTTTGGTACTTCCGCAAGATGGAACGATCATTTGCAGATGTAATTTAGGATTAGCAAATTTGCCATCTTTTTCCTGAAAGATTCCCAAAGTTATGTATGAGTAGTTAGTCAAGATTGGTAACTATGCCAGATACAATTATTAGGGTAGAAAACCTGGGTAAGAAGTATATTATCGGGCATCAAAAGCAGGAGCATTATACGGCTTTGCGGGATGTGTTAGCTAATCAAGCTAAATCTATTGGTAACAAAGTTTTAAAACCTTTTTGCAAAAGAAAGCTTGAAGACACAGCTTTTGAAGAATTCTGGGCTTTAAAGGATGTTTATTTTGAAATAAAGCAGGGTGATCGAGTAGGTATAATAGGGCGAAATGGAGCAGGAAAATCTACACTTTTGAAAATTTTAAGCCGCATTACTGATCCAACTTGTGGGCGTATTTCTATCAAAGGAAGAGTAGCAAGTTTATTGGAGGTAGGAACAGGATTTCACCCAGAGTTAAGCGGTAGAGAAAATATTTATTTAAATGGCGCGATTCTGGGGATGAATAAGGTAGAGATTAAGAAAAAATTTGATGAAATTGTAGCGTTTGCGGAGGTAGAAAAGTTTTTAGATACTCCTGTTAAGCGGTATTCATCGGGGATGTATGTGAGGTTAGCTTTTGCTGTGGCGGCGCATTTGGAACCAGAAATTTTAATAGTGGATGAAGTTTTGGCGGTGGGAGATGCAGCGTTTCAGAAGAAGTGCTTGGAAAAAATGGAGGATGTGGGGAAAGAAGGGCGAACAGTTTTGTTTGTGAGTCACCAGATGGCAGCACTACAAAATCTATGCCAAAGGGCAATTTGGCTGAATTACGGAGAAGTGGTAGCTCAAGATAGTACAGCAGTTATATTAGAAAAATACCTAATCGATTCTGCAAAACAGTCTCATATTTCATTAGCTGAACGAAAAGATAGAAAAGGTACAGGTGAGATTAAATTCACATCAGTCATGCTCAAAAATAAAAATGGCGAAACTACGAATGCCTTTCGTACTGGAGAAAACGTAACATTAATATTTAATTTCACAAAAAATATCCATAAAAGCTTTAACAATGTCCATATTGCCATAGGAATTGACAACCAAATAGGACAAAGAATTACTGTATTGAGCAGTGAAGTTATTAATCAAAATTTTCCTATTCTTCCGGTAGAGGTGAATCGTGTTGAAGTTAATATTAATAGCTTACCACTGACAGCAGGAAGATATGGATTTACGATTTACTCTACAATTAATGGAGTAGTAGCTGATTGGATTCAGAATGCAGGCTTTTTTGATGTAGAATCAGGTGATTATTATGGGACAGGTAAAGTTGTGCCTGTAGGACAAGGTAATTTTTTACTTAGCTATCATTTTAAACTACCATAAGACAGTTTTTATTAGCCTTAATTAACAGTTAAAAAATGGTGAATAATATGGATTTAAAAAGATTACCAAATGGCTTAATAGATTATCTAATAAACGCCAAAAATTTTAGTAGACAATATCCTAACAGCTTTGATTTTTGGCATTGCGTTCGGGTTTTTCCTGATTGGCTGGATAGTCTAGATCCAAAAAGAAGCCCTCTAACTGATGAGCGACCTTGGATTACCTTTGCCGCCATAGAATTTTTAGAGAAAAACCTTAGAAAGGATATGAGAGTTTATGAATATGGAGTTGGTGGTTCAACATTGTTTTTTCTTAAACGAGTTAAAGAAGTAATTTCTGTAGAGCATGATCCAATATGGTTTAATCAGGTAGCAGATATAGTCGAGAAACGAGGATGCAAAAACTGGAACGGATGTTTAATAGAACCTAGTTCCGATCCACTTTATGCAGAAAAAGAACCTTCTGAACCGGATGACTATATTTCGGGTTCTCATATATTTCAGGGAAAAATGTTTCAGGACTATGCTGCCAGCATTGATAAATATCCTGATAACTACTTTAATGTGATTTTGATAGACGGTAGAGCTAGACCATCTTGTTTTAAACATTCTCTAAAAAAAATCACAAAAAATGGCTGGATTATCTGGGATAATACAGACAGAAGTTATTATCATAAAATCATAGAAAAAAATTGTGTTAACATGCAAATCTTAGACTTTCCCAGTCCTTCACCTTATGTAAACTTTTTTACTAGAACTTCGGCTTTTTATAATACATAAAAATTAAATTATACTTGTTTGAAGTGCATAAAGATGAAAAATCCGTATATTATGATCAACAAATTTTGGAAGGATGTAATTAATAAATTACGATTTTTTAGGGCCAAAAAAATTATTTTAGGTGCGGGAGAATCGGTTTATAAAAAATGGCTATCAACCGATAAAAATTCTCTCAATCTGACCAATCAAAATGACTTTGCTAAATATTGGAAGCCTAATTCTCGATCGAATTTTTTAGCCGAACACGTATGGGAACATTTAACGGAAGATGAAGCCGATCAAGCTAATATTAATTGTTGGGAATTTCTCAAAGCTGGCGGAAGACTCAGGATAGCTGTTCCTGATGCTTTTCATCCCGATCCTAATTACATTGAATATGCTCGTCCTGGTGGTATCGGTTCCGGTTCTGACGACCATAAGGTATTTTATAATTATAAAACCCTCTCCGAACAACTGAAAAAAGCTGGCTTTAAAGTAGAGCTTCTTGAATATTGGGATGAACATAGACAATTTCACTTTCAAGAATGGTCTTCCGAAGACGGTCACATACGACGTTCTAAACGCTACGATCCGCGTAATCAAGATGGATCACTAACTTATACTTCTCTTATTGTTGATGCGATAAAACCATAATGCGCCTAATTCGTATTACAACTAACTATCCCACCTACATCAAACAGTTCTATGCCAAACGCCCTGAACTGAAAGATAAATCCTATGCTATACAGTACCAAACCTTGATGGCAGATTGTTATGGATGGGCAGATTTCTGGACTCATGCCTTTGGAAAACTGGGGTATGAAGTGTGGGAACCTGTGGGTAATGCGGAACCAATGCAGAAAATTTGGACGCAAGAAAACGGCGTAACTTATGATGAAAAAACATGGCTAAATGATATTGTTAAAGCTCAAGTGAAACAATTTCAGCCTGATGTACTTTTTGTTAATGATTACTCAACTTATACTCGTGATTTTTTGAATTATCTCCGCCGAGAGTGTCCGTCAATACGCTTGGTAATGGGATGGTGTGGCGCTCCTTACTCAGATGCTACCGTATTCAAGGCATACGATTTGGTACTTTCTAATATCCCTATATTGGTGACGAATTTTAAAGATAATGGCCATCGCTCCGAGTATATGTGTCATGCCTTTGAACCAAGAATACTTGATAAAATTAATAAAGGAGTAAGACCTACAATAACTTTCTCGTTTATTGGATCAATTGTCAAATACAAAGGTTTTCACAATCAGCGAGAAAAACTGCTGAAACAGCTAATTCAAAAAACAGAATTGCAAATTTGGTCGGATATTAGTCAACCTTCACAGCAAGAACAGCAGCTTTTACCATTGAGGCAAAAAGTATATGATTTAGTTCAAACTGCTAAGTCGATAACTGGCGGTAATTCATTAGTCAATGTCATTCCAAAAATAAAAAATTATGCTCGAATTGACCAGCGCCCAGATTTGTCTCATTATGTTGATGCCACTATCGCAGATCGATCGCATTCTGCTTTATTTGGTTTGGCTATGTATCAAAAATTATATGAATCAAAAATAACGCTAAATACTCATATAGATATGGCTGCCCAGTTTGCCTCTAATATGCGGTTATATGAAGCAACTGGAGTAGGAACTTGCCTCCTAACTGATTGGCAACCTAACTTGCATCAAGTATTTGAACCAGATGTAGAGGTTGTCACTTATCGTACTGCTGAAGAAGCACTTGAAAAAGTGCGCTACCTTTTAGCTAATGATGAAGCTCGATGCAAAATTGCCGCAGCAGGACAGCAGAGAACTTTACAGAATCACACTTTTGACGATCGCGCTCAACAACTAGATAAGTTAATTCGGAGTATTATTAAATAATGATTACAGCTAAATTAAAGCATATAGTAAAGTTGTTATTACAAACTGAATACCGCAGATATAATTTGGCTTTAGAAACGCTATTTAATACGCCTCGCTATACTAATAGTTCTACTAATTTATTGGGAACTGAGATAGAATTGGTCGATGCTGCTTCATTTTTGTTTATGTATGGAGAGATATTCAAACAGGAAATTTATAAATTTAAAGCCAAACATGAGCAGCCAAAGATTATAGATTGCGGTGCTAATATTGGGTTAAGTATTATATATTTTAAGCAACTTTATCCAAATAGCCAAATTATCGGGTTTGAACCAGATGTAAAAGTATTTAAACTTTTACAAAAGAATATCCAAACCTGGGGGTTGTCTCAAGTAGAAATCGTAAAAAAAGCTGTTTGGAATTCCGAAACCACGCTTGAGTTTATGTCCGAGGGAGCAGATGGAGGAAGAATAAATCAGCTTGAAACTGATAAAGAAACGTATCAAGTACAGACAGTAAGACTGCGTGATTACTTAAATGAAAAAGTAGATTTTCTTAAGTTAGATATTGAAGGTGCGGAAACGGAAGTAATAAAAGATTGTCAAGATTTACTTAAAAATGTTCAAAACTTGTTTGTTGAATATCATTCATTTGTGAATCAACCTCAAACATTAGCGACTCTAGTAGATAGTTTATCAAAGGCAAACTTTAGGCTTCACATACATACGCCTATGACATCTCCTCAGCCTTTTTGTTGTCGAAATGTTTACTTAGATATGGATATGCAATTAAATATATTTGCTTTTCGTGAGTAATATGAAATTTTTTAATTGGGGATTTGCTTTTTGCTTCCATCTACATTGGACTAATATGAAAGCTAAAAATGGTACAGCTTACACACTTTACAAAAAACCTGATTCTCTATTCATGGAAGCTATTAAACCAATCCTATGAACATTTTGCATATAAATCAGTCTGATATTTTAGGAGGAGCAGCGATCGCTGGTTATCGTCTCCATCAAGGCTTATTGGCTCAAGGTATTGAATCTCGGTTGCTTGTAGGCGATATGAGAACCAGTAGTCAGAGGGTAGCTGTTGTTCCCCGAAAACCCCGCATGGAAGCTCATTTTTATCGCTTTACTTCGCGTTTAGGTTTTAATCATCTCAACTATATTAGCAGTTTTGATATTCCCCAGCACGATTATTATAAACGCTCTGATATTGTCAACTTTCATAACTTACATACTTACTATTTTAACTATCTATCAATTCCCAGATTGACTAAAAGTAAGCCTGCCATTTTTACTCTCCACGATATGTGGAGTTTTACTGGACATTGCGCCTATAGCTATGATTGCGATCGCTGGAAAACAGGCTGCGGTAAATGCCCTTACTTAGATACCTACCCCGCAGTTCCTAGAGATAGTACACATCTGGAATGGAAACTAAAAAACTGGGTTTATAGTTGCTCCAACTTAGCGATCGTAACTCCTAGCAATTGGCTGACTGAACAAGCTAAGCAAAGTATGCTTAATCGCTTCCCGATTCATCATATTCCCTATAGCATCAATACAGAAGCATATCAACCCATTGACACCCAACAGTGCCGTAATATCCTGGGTATTCCAACTAAGAAAAAAGTTCTAATGTTTGGGGCTGAAAGCCTAAAAGATTCTCGTAAAGGTGGGAATTTACTTTTAAAAGCACTCTCTAATTTACCTAATTCTCTGAAAGCGGAAACTGTATTACTGACTATTGGTAATGGCGGTGAATCTATTTCGGAAATTGTGGAAATACCCACTTTAAACTTAGGGTATGTTAGCAGCGATCGCCTGAAATCAATTGCCTATTCTGCTGCTGACTTATTTATTTTTCCTACCCGTGCTGATAATCTTCCTTTAGTGCTACAAGAAAGTATGGCTTGTGGCACACCAATGGTTTCCTTTAAAGTTGGTGGTGTTCCCGATTTAGTGCGTCCAGATATCACTGGCTACTTAGCTACACCAGAAGATAGTAAAGATTTCTGTAATGGGATTATAAAACTTTTGGAAGATGATAATCTACGCGATCATCTGAGTCAAAAATGTCGGGCGATCTCCCTGGCAGAATACCGTTTAGAACTTCAGGCGCAGCGATACATCGAGCTATACCGAAAGATGTTGCAAAATTAGGGGGCAATTTCAGAATTTATCCTGATTTCGCCAACCGAGGTTGTATTAAGACACTGTGCGAGGCGATCGCCTCAATGGGCTTCCTTGCGAAGGACAGGCTGAGAAATAAATTAAACCGTATCCTCATTAAAAATGCCAATTCTCAATACTGCTCTAACCCTAAAAGACCTACCGTTGCCACCCCCGGACAAAACCGGCTGGCCCTGGACAGAGCAAACTGAGCCCCTACCCGATCGGATGCCAGATGGCTCTGAATGGCCAAGAATAAGTATAATTACTCCTAGCTACAACCAAGGGCAGTTTATAGAGGAAACCATTCGCTCTGTGCTGCTGCAAGGCTATCCAAATCTTGAATACATCATAATTGATGGCGGTAGCACAGATAATTCTGTTGAAATCATCAAAAAGTACGAGCCATACTTAGCTTATTGGGTCAGTGAAAGTGATAGGGGTCAATCTCACGCCCTCAACAAGGGATTTCAGAAAGCTACAGGTGAGTTGATTGGCTGGCAAAACTCAGATGATTACTATCAAACAAAAGCGTTTATATATGCAGCTCAATCTTTCTTGTTATTGAGGAATGTTGATATTGTATATGGAACCGTAAGCTGTGTAGATATCAACGGATATTTCCTGAAATCGGGTTATGTTTCTCAATTCTGCTTTCTAGAAATGCTACCCTGGGCCAATATGTTTAATCAATCTATGTTTTTCCAACGTAAAATATTTTATGCAGGGAATTTTATTAATGAATGTTTTTCTCATTGTATGGATTATGAACTTTTTTGGCGTTTGGCTTTATCAGGATATAATTTTCGCTGCATTCCAGAGATAAATGCTTGTTACAGGCACCATTCAAATTCTAAAGGAAGCACTCAAGAATTTACAGCAGCAAAAGAACTATTAGAAATTTATAAACTTGCTTATAGAGAAACTAATTTAGAACCAGTAAAAAAGAAGGCTCTAAAATGTATTCGCTCTCTGTGCTTAGACAATTATGGGAAATCCAGACTAACGCTTTTTCGTGAAAGTATTCAAGAATTGATTTCTATAGGGGGCTGGAACTCCATTGATGGAGAAATTATTTTCAAATATTTAATTTCCTTACTAGGGGTTAATAACCTGGAAAGAATTAGAAAGACAAAAAAAATTATAAAAGCTTAAATATTGTAGGAAGTGACTGACTCCAAAATATGATAAACATTGGCTATCGTGCATCTAGAATACATGGATATTCTGTTCGATCGATATACCGCGCAGCACTGCCTTGGCTAGTGGAGCGTCCAATCGATCAGAAGCGTAAAGTCCAGATGGCAGTTTACTCATTTTCAGGAGATCGCGATTTGCCCGAGCAGGTGGCAAGCATCCGGTCATTCATTCGTTATGTCGGCATTCCTGATAAATTCACCGTCGTTTCTGATGGCAGCCACTCTCCAGATAATTGTAAGTTGCTCTCTCGGATAAGTCCTTGCGTTGAGGTGGTGGAGCTAGAAAGCCTGACTAACAAAGACCTTCCAAGCTGCGTATATACTTATGCGAATTATCACCCATTAGGGAAAAAAATAGCTATTTTGATATCGCTTCCTGTAAAAAACCCAACTATTTTTTGCGATTCAGATATTTTATTTTTTAATGCAAATAAATTTCTGGTTAATTGGCTTAAAGAAAGCGGAGATTTACCCCGCTACTTACCCGATTGCAATACAGCCTTAGATGAGCGATTAATTTATAATTCTTATGAAAAAAATAATCCAGTAAATAGTGGATTTTTATTGTTAAAACAACCGTTAAATTGGCAAGTAGCTCTCGATCGATTATCGCTTTTAAAAGAAACCCCTAACTATTTCACTGAGCAAACAATGGTGCATTTAACTATGCATAGCAGCCGAGCTTTACCACTCTGCCCTAAAAAATTTGTTGTAAGCCTTGACGATCAATTTATTTATTCAGATAAGTATGCCAGCCATAAAATTGCCTTGAGGCATTACGTTAGTCCTGTCAGACATAAATTTTGGATGAATGTAAAAAACTAATTAGCTAGATAATCAATTTTAATAAAATACATTCAGTCTAACATGAAAAATCGATTAAAAATACTTATGTTGCTCCACATGCCGTGGAACCGCAATTTAGGAGGTGCGCGAGTGCAGCTAGAACTCGCTGATGAGTTTCGGGCGATGGGTAATGAAGTAGAGAAGTTCGACTACTGTGATGCTTTCCCTGAAGCAAAATCATCTCAACTGGCAGAGCTAATTCGACCGAGCTTTTCGCTAAAAGCCAAAGCTTTTGTTCAGAAAAATGCTCATCGCTTTGATGTGATCGATGCTCACCAAGGCAATTTGCCTTTTTTCAAGCAAGAGCTGGGATTCCAAGGGGTGCTGGTGGCTCGATCTGTGGGTTTGTATGCCTTTTATGAGGAATTTGCCAAGTTAGAAAAAATAAAATGGCCACCTAAAAAATATAGAACTCGGTTGAGAAATTGGCTGCGTTCCTGGCAGCACCGACGCGATCTTAACCACTATCTTAGCAGTTTACAAACCTGCGATCTGATCAATCTCCCTAACCACGATGAACTAGCTTACGTCCATGACGTGATGGGACTCGGTAATAAATGTGCGGTCTTTCCCTTTGGACTTTCACAACAGCGACAAGATGCATTCGAGCGAGCTGTTCAGCCTGCTGAAATACGGTTGGCAAACAAGCAGGTTGCCTTCATCGGTACTTGGGAACCCCGCAAAGGAGCCAGAGATTGGGCAGAAATTATCATGCGTGTCAGGAATCAGGTTCCAGGTGTGCGCTTTCTATTTTTAGGCACCGGCTTTAGCAAAGAAGCAGTTTTAAAGGATCTCAACTTGCCAGCTTGCGATTGGATTGAGATCGTCCCGCGTTATGACAGTGAGGAACTCCCAAGGCTTTTAAGTGGAGCAACGGTGGGAGCATTCCCCAGTTACATTGAGGGGTTTGGTTTTGCCGTACTGGAACAGCTAGCTTGTGGGCTGCCAACCGTAGCTTATGATGTCCCTGGTCCGCGCGAAATGTTGCGCTATTTAGAAAATTCTTTTCGGGTTCCTGCTGGGGATATAGAGCAGTTTGCCGCTCGGTTAGTACAACTACTTCTGCTTGATGAAGCAAGCTATTCACAGAGAGTACAAAACTCTATTCAAGTAGCCAAAATCTTTTCTTGGCGAAAAATTGCTCGAGATACCCTGGGAACCTATGTTCAATTTTTAGAGTCTACCAAAAAGCAGGTTAAGTAAATGCTAGACAAGCTCAAGCGTGCCCGTGCTGTTTTCAAACTGACTGGAAAGTTCTTTCGGTCAAGACAAGTCCCCCAAGATTGCTGCCTCTACAACATTAATGGAGTAAAGCGAACTGTTTATGGCCAGCAAGCTTTATCTATGCTAATCGATATTGTCATTAATGATTCCTATGGACTTAAACGATTTAAGTACCTGGATACTATTGTGGATGTAGGAGCCAACATAGGAATATTTTCACTACACGCCTCTACCCTGTTTCCCCATGCTAAGATATTTGCCTGCGAACCCAGCCACCTGTCAAGCATAAACTTGAAAAATAATCTCAGACAACTAAATGTTTCAACTCAACCCTATGCAGTAGGGGCTACTACCAGAAAAGTTATCTTAAAGTATGAGGAGGACTTAAGCGCGTGTTCGGTTCTATCAGAAGCAGAAGTTTCATTTCCTGACAGCCAAGAGTGTGAAATGCTCAGTCTGGATGATGTTGCCGCAAAAATTGGAGCGCCGATAGGCTTACTAAAACTTGACTGTGAGGGATCGGAATATGAAATAATGCAAAGTTCTTCTTTTGAAATGGTTAGATATATTGTAGGAGAATTACATACTTGCCAAAATGGCAATCCATCATCAGGAATAGAATTACTAAAAAAAAGAGGTTTTGAGATTGATAGGTGGGTGCCTTTCCCAGATGGTCAAGCAGGCATAATATGGGCGAGCAACAGCCGCAATACAACAGCAGAAAAATCCTGGCTGAAATCAATAAATTCAAAATGAAAATAACTTGCTCTATACTTTGCTATAATTACGGGCGTTACTTGGCACAAGCTATTGAAAGTTGTCTGAATCAACAACCAGGTGACTATGATCTAGAGGTTTTAGTGATTGATGACGGCTCTACGGATGAAACTCCTGAAATTTGCAAAAATTACCAAGATTATATTCGAGTCCTGCGTTCTCCCAATCAAGGATTCGGCGCTAGTTTAGACAAAGCTATTCGTGAAGCATCTGGAGACTATGTTTGTTTATTAGATGCGGATGATTATTTTACCCCTAATAAAATTGTTATGCTTTTATCGGCTATCCAGCAAGGATATTTATATATTGAGAACAAAAAAAAATTTATGGATATCAATGGAAGAATTATAAATCACACCATACAAGGAGGTGGTAATACAAGTACATTGTGCCTTAATCGCGCGGCTGCGTTAAGTCTTTTGCCGGTTCAAAATGAAATTTTTTTTCACCCTCTTAAGTCAGCAGGTCGCGGTATAGAGTTAAGGGAACCTTTAACTTTTTACCGAGTTCATTCAGACAGCATGATAAATAGCAAGCCCCCTGGTGTTTGGCAACATCATCTAGCAAGCCTCACTCATGCTTTAGCCGATCGGCTTCTCTTAATGCAAGCAACCTCATGTAACTGGGCTGACTCGCACCTATTAAAAAAAATCAGTAGAGAGTACCGGGTTATTGCTTACTATAATGAGATGGAAGCCGCTTTGGAATTAGGGCAACGAGGGCAAGCATTATTAGCTTGCTGGGCAATCTTAACCAACGCCTTACGATCTAGAACAGGTCTGCAAAACTGGCATTTTAAAGTTATAGCCAGAGGAACTTTTTGGGGAATATCTCTGGCAGAAAAAACCAAAAAATCCGTAAATTAGTAACCTTTTAATTATTTCGTAAAATATCGAGGTAAATCGGGACAATAAAAAAATGGTATATATTGTCAAAGAAATCTTATCGGAAATGGGGTGCCGTGGCTTCTTTAAATAACTGGCTGGAACGATGAAACGCGAGTATATTGCCCTTCTTGGTAAGCAAGATTCTCCAACAGATGGAGTACAAGATTACTGCATCTGGCTGGGACAAGCTTTGGTAAAACGTGACTGGACTCTGACGCTGCAGCGAATGCCGTGGATGGAAGTTGGCTGGGTGCGATCGCTCTGGTGGCTTTGGCAGGAAAGCGCTAAGTGGAGGGGAAAATGGGTATTGGTACAATATACCGCCTTCAGTTGGTCAAAGCGCGGCTTCCCCCTAGGCTTCCTGGTAGCGCTGTTGATTTTAAGACAACACCAAGCTCGCTTGGCAGTTATCTTCCACGATCCAGAAGGCTCTCTGGGAAAACGGTTAATTGACCGTATGCGACGGTCATTCCAGCACTGGGTAATGCAGACAGCTTATCGCTGGGCAGACCGATCCCTTTTGACACTTACCTTAGAGCTGATTCCTTGGCTGCCGCCGCAGCCGGCAAAAGCAGCGTTTATTCCAGTGGGATCAAATGTCCCAGAGCTAGCGGGGATAACCCAGACCGGCAACTCAAGAGATATTAACCAAAAGACTGTAGCTATTTTCGGAATCACAGGTGGGGATAATACAGTTCGCGAAGTTGCAGATATTGCCCATGCAATAAAACTCGCAGCCCAGGTAGTGCCGCGATTGCGCTTAGTTGCTTTAGGACGAGGTTCGCAAGAGGCAAAAGATATCTTAAAGCAAGCACTTGATGGTATAAATGTAGAAGTCTTTGTACTAGGACTACTTCCTCAAGATGAAGTCACGCAGACTCTCGCCCAATCCGATGTGCTTTTGTTCATTCGGGGAAATATCTCCACTGGGAGAACAAGTGCCCTTGCTGGCGTTGCCTGTGGATTGCCTATTGTAGCCTACGCTGGCCCTCATACAGGGTTTCCGCTCGCCGAAGCCGGAGTCTTACTGGTTTCTCCCGGAGACAGAGATGCACTTGCCGAGGCACTGATCAAAGTTCTGATTGATGAAGAACTCTGGGAGGAATTACACCAACGAAGCCTTTACATCCAGCGGGAGTATTTTTCGTGGGACACCATTGCCGATCGCTTTTTGAAGGTACTCAGTGATGAGTGAATTTAAGTACCGATTGCTCTTAGTGGCTTCCCATCCAGTTCAATATGCCGCCCCGGTTTTTCGTTTAATGGCGAAACACCCAACCCTCGACATTCAGGTAGCCTATTGCAGTTTGCAGGGTGCCCAGTTAGGGATTGACCGAGAGTTTGGCGTGGAAGTGGCTTGGGATATTCCGCTGCTGGAAGACTACCCGTGGGTGCATGTGCCGAACTGCTCACCAAAACCTGGTTTAAAGCATTTTTTTGGGAGCATTAACCCCGGGCTTTGGCAGCTAGTTTGCACGGGTGGCTTTGATGCCGTTGTGGCTTACACCGGCTATGCTTGTGCAAGTTTTTGGATTGCTATGGCGGCGGCAAAGGCTGTAGGAAAGCCGCTTTTATTTGGTACGGATGCCACAACTTTACGACCTCGGAATGGGCAACGATGGAAAGGGTGGTTAAAGCAATTTTTATTACCTTCTATTTTTCGTATTGCCGATATCGTTATCGCTCCCTCTACGGCAACAGCACAACTGATTTACAGCTTGGGTATTCCCGATGAGCGCGTTGTTTTAACACCCTATGTAGTGGATAATAACTGGTGGGTAGAGCAAATAAAAAACGTTGACCGCGCTGCAGCGCGCGCGCGATGGAATATTCCTGATGGGGCGAATGTTGTTCTCTTTTGTGCCAAGTTGCAGCCGTGGAAGCGCCCTCAGGATGTTTTGCGGGCGTTTGCCAAAGTTAGCATGACCGCTTCTTACCTGGTGTTTGCTGGCTCTGGCTGCTTGCAAGCCGAGTTGGAAGCGGAAGCACAAGCACTCGGTGTTGCTGAACGGGTGCGGTTTCTTGGCTTTGTCAACCAATCTCAATTGCCGGCTGTATATAAGGCGGCGGATTTGTTCGTATTACCCTCAGAATATGAACCTTTCGGCGTGGTTGTTAACGAAGCAATGCTCTGCGGCTGTGTTGTTGTAGTTAGCGATCGCGTGGGAGCAGGTCGTGATTTGGTACGGCATGGCGAAACAGGATTTATCTATCCCTCGGGCGACGCAGACGCCTTGGCAGAAATCCTGCGGGATGTTCTGCCCGATCGCGATCGGTTAAACCGAATGCGGGAAGCCGCCGGCAAACGGATGGAAACGTGGTCTCCACAGGAAAATGTAGAAGCACTGATACATGCTGTTAAACAGGCTGTTGCTTTAAAAGGAGGAAGCAGCTAACGGTGACAATCCCAGAAGACTGGATTCCGGATCGTCAGATTCCAGGCTTGAAGAATATAAAATATATCCCGGTAATTCCCGAATAGCCCGGAATAGTCCAACCTGTCTTTCACCGTAACAGAGGAAGGTAGCAAGTGTCATACAATCAACTCTTGGAGCGCACAATACCAGGCTTGCATGATGCGCTGATTCAATCACTGCCCAAACTCAGCCATGAAACACCCATACTCGATATTGGCTGCGGTACGGGTGCGTGGCTCGAACGACTGGCTAATCTTGGCTTTTGTCACTTGCATGGTGTCGATCGGGATCTTAAACAGTTCAAAACTAACAAGGCAACTTGCTCGTCGGCTAATTTAGATTTTGATAACTTAGGACTTGAAGATAAAAAATTTGGCTTGATCTCAGCCATTGAGGTAGTAGAGCATTTAGAAAATCCAGGACGCCTTTTTTACCATGTTGCCAAACATCTGGGTGAAGGAGGATATTTTTTAGTTACCACTCCCAACATTCATTCAGTAGGATGTAGGATAAGGTTCTTGCTAACCGGAAATCTTAAATCTTTTGATTCCAAAGGAGATCCGACTCATATCTATCCAGTTTTGATAAACTCTTTACATAAAATTTTGCCGCGCTACTCCTTAGAAATTGTCAAAGAATGGGGATACCCAGAAAAAGGTTCGCTCGTCTCTCGGCCTTCCACACAACTTATATCTGCTCTATTAGAACGGTTACTGCCCAATGAATATCCAGGGGACACCTTATGCCTGCTGATTCAAAAGACCAGATGGGCTCAATAAGAATGTATATGAAAATATTAATTTATTCACCCTTATTTTATCCCAGCATAGGTGGAGTAGAAACAGTTTTATATATTCTGGCACATGAGTTTGTAAGTCTGGGACATGAAGTCAAGCTAATTTCAGAAACTCCGGCGATCGATTCCAAGATTTTCCCTTTTGAAGTTTTCCGGCAGGCCAATTACCGACAAATATTGAAACTTACTCAGTGGTGCGACGTCTATTTTCAAGGCAATATTAGTTTAAAGGGTATTTGGCCATTGGCGATCGCGCGCAAGCCATTAATGGTGACTCATCAAACTTGGTATCGCCGTCTCGATGGAAGTCTGGGTTGGCAGGATTATTTGAAGCTTTTTGTAACTCGCTTTGCTACTAATATCTCGACAAGTAACGCAATCGCCGAACATATACCTGCTTCTTCAAGTGTCATTGCCAATCCTTATCGTGAAGATGTCTTCTACAAAATTCCAGAGATTATTCGCGATAAGGAACTTGTATTTTTGGGGCGCTTGGTTTCTGACAAGGGAGCAGACTTACTCTTGGAAGCATTGGCCAATCTCAAAATCCTGGGACTGACTCCCAGATTGACGATTGCAGGCAGTGGGCCAGAAGAATCTCAGTTACGTCAGCAGGTGAAAAAGTTAGATATTGTAGCGCAGGTAGATTTCGTCGGGGTTAAAGTTGAGAGAGAGTTAGCTGAATTACTCAATGCTCATCAAATTTTAGTAGTGCCATCTCGCTGGCAGGAACCCTTTGGAATCGTGGCTTTGGAGGGGATTGCTTGTGGTTGTGCCGTCATCGGTTCAGAGGGAGGGGGGCTGAAAGATGCGATCGGCCCCTGCGGCGTGACTTTCCCCAATGGGGATGTCAAAGCATTAACGCAAGCTTTGTTCGATTTATTGACTCATCCAGACATGCTGTCTATTTACATGGCAAAATCAGAATCCCATCTGTCACATCACACAAAAACAGCAGTAGCCAAGGCATACTTACAAATTTTTGAGAGGAGCCTTCAGTGAAACTGCTAATCATTCTGATAGCTCTTGCAGGTATTTTTTTTATATCATTTTTAGACTGGCAGCGCTCTGTTAAGGCGGTGTTTTTCCTTGTGGTTATTGAGGGGGCATTGCGAAAGTGGGTGATACCGCAGGCTAGCGATCTTATTTACTTTTTAAAAGATTTCGTGCTTTTAGGAGCCTACTTACAATACTACTTTTTTTACAAAAAAAAGTATAATATCCAACTCAGCTTTATAAATCTAGTGACTTTTATTGCTGCCCTCTGGTGTGCGTTTCATGCTTTAAATCCGAGTTTGGGTTCTCCATTGGTCGGTATTTTGGGCCTCAAATCTTATGTCTTATACATACCCTTAATGTGGATGATGCCAGCCCTATTCCAGTCAGAGGAAGATCTGTACAAGTTTTTGCGATCGCACCTCTTGTTAGCCATTCCAGTGGGCCTATTAGGGATTATTCAATTTTTTAGCCCTGTTTCGAGTCCGATTAATACCTATACTCCCGGCTCGACAGCAGAAGTTGCCACATTTGGAACTGCGGGGTTAAATACAGTCCGCATTACAGGAACTTTTCCATATGTCAATAGTTACACGGGATACTTAATAGCCTGTTTTGGCTTACTGATACCCTTCCTTTCAATTGGCCAGTCAAAATGGTGGAGGTGGGCATCGATTCTTGAAATCTTTTTAGTGGCTGTTAATATGATGATGACTGGCTCTCGCACCCCTGTTTTCTCTGCGGTTTTGGTTTTCATCGGTTATCTAGGTATCACTGGATTGAGTCAGCCTTCAACCCTCTGGCGATGGCTCGGACGGCTTTTAGCACCAACCGCGATCGCCTCTTTTGCTGCCTTCATAGGTTTTCGTTCAGCAATAGATGCCTTTATGGAGCGTTCAAGTGCCAACAATGACCTAGGCGATCGCATTTTGGGCAATTTCACACAGCCTTTTGATTTCTTTAAATATAAAGAACTGGATGGTTACGGAGTCGGCGCTACCCATCCAGGAACTTCTGCGCTGCGAAATGCCTTAACTTTGCCACCAGGGGAAGTTATTCCAACAGGCTACGAATCTGAAATGGGCAGGGTAGCGCTGGAGATCGGCCCGATAGGGTTTCTTTTTTGGTATGGACTAAGGATTAGTATTGCTGTTCTTCTTTGGAGAATTTTCTGTAAATTGAAAAGGCCATTTCTTCGCCACTTAGCACTGACTGGTTTCCTGGTTCAAATCGTTTGGCTTAGTGGATTTATGGTTTTCCACCCTACCTTCTCAGTCTACTACTGGTTTTTCAGCGGTTTTATCTTTCTATTGCCCCAATTAGAACGCTTAGAAAATTTGCGACAAGAACAACACCTGCTTTAATACAATGGTAAGCGCTCGTCTTTCCTTAATTCATCCAACGGGTCATCCCTTTTCTCGGAACGCTGCACTGGCTTTTTGGGAAGTCGGTTTACTTTATGAAATTGTCACAACAATCGCCTACGATCCAAAAGAATATTGGAGCCGTTCCTTAAATCTACTGCCTAAAAAAATTAGCAACCGCATCACTCACGAACTAGGGCGGAGAACCTGGATCACTCCATCGGGAGTGCCTCTGCAAACCCATCCTTGGAGGGAAGCGATGCGCGTAGCGCTAGTGCATACTGGTTTGAGCCGCCGATTGGGTTTTGGTTATCTAGGGCCAATTAATTGGGTGTATGCCTCTCTAGATCGTCACGTCGCCAAACATCATCTTGCGGGGATCGATGCCATCTATGCATACGAAGATGGGGCTGCTACAACCTTCCAAGCTGCCAAGCAGCAAGGCATCCTCTGTCTGTACGATCTGCCAATTCTCTTCTATAAAACGAGTCGCAATATCCAGACCGAAGAAGCTGAACGCTTTCCTCATCTGGCTCCAGCATTGCAAGCGGTTCAGGAGCCTGCTTGGAAGCTGGAACGCAAGGAGCAAGAAATTGAATTAGCCGATCGCATTTTCGTTCCATCTTCATTTGTGCGGCGTTCCTTATTGGATGTTGGCGTCAACCCGGAAAAAATCGGCGTTATTCCTTTCGGGGCACCGATTGATTACTTCCACCCACAGCCCAAGATGGATAAAAGCTTTCGGGCTTTATTTGTGGGCCGTGTCGGCCCCCGCAAGGGCGTTCACTACTTGCTGCAAGCTTGGCAGGAATTAAAATTTCCCGATGCGGAGTTACTGCTAGTGGGAGTTAATGAACTTCCAGAAGAGAGCTTAGCTTCCTACAAAGATATATTTCGTCATGTTCCCTCTGTACCCCACGCTTCATTAAACGAGTATTATAGCTCTGCCAGTGTTCTAGTCCTCCCCTCTCTGGTCGAAGGGCTTGCCTTAGTGCAGTTAGAGGCGATGGCTTGTGGCATACCCATTATTACGACGCCTAACGCAGGTGGCCTTGATATTATCACGGATGGTGTCGAGGGTTTTATTGTCCCGATTCGGAATGTAGAAGCACTCAAAGAAAAACTAGATTGGTGCTATAGCCATCCCGAAGAGTTAGCAGAAATGGGGCGAGCTGCTCGTCGGAAAGCTGAACAACTCACTTGGGATCTATATCGCAATAAATTGGCATCTCAAGTCCATAATATTTTAGAACATAGAAATTCCAAGCTGTCATAATTTTGTCAAAAACTACGAGGAATTTATGAAAAAGTATCCCAAAACAGAGGGTTTTCACTTATGGCTGCCCAATATCTTTAATTTTAAAGGGGGAATTCAAGTTTACTCATCTGTGTTGCTAAAGGTATTACAGGAATTATGCCATCCTAGTAATTGCGATGTTTTTCTCAAGCACGACACTTGCTCTTGGCCAGACTTTCCCTTTTTAAGCAATACGCGGTTGCACTTTGCCGGAAATTGGCCACTCCCTTTACGGACGCCAGCCTTTGCCACTCAAATTTTAGGATTTGGCCTGTGGCGGCGGCCTAAATTAGTCATAGCTAGCCATCTCAATTTCACGCCAGTTGCCTACTGGCTGAAACGTCTTACGGGCGTTCCCTACTGGGCGATCGCTTATGGTGTAGATGCTTGGAATATTGAGAGCCCAGCCTTACAGACTGCGCTACATCATGCAGACCGAATTCTCTCTATTAGTGGTTACACCCGCGATCGTCTTCTTCAAGAGCAAAACCTTGACCCAGATAAAATTTCCCTGTTGCCATGCACGTTGGATGCCGATCGCTTTGAAATTGCCCCCAAGCCTCAACACCTGCTGCAACGCTATGGACTGACCGCAGATCGACCTATTATTCTGACTGTAGCCAGACTGGATAGCAGTGAGCGCTACAAAGGCTATGACCAAATCTTGCAGGCACTGCCAGAGATTCGCCGTCACCTCCCCAATGTTCACTACATCCTGGTTGGCAAGGGCAACGATCGCCCCCGCGTAGAACAGTTAATTACCAGACTTAACCTGCAAGAGTGTGTTACTTTAACAGGATATATTCCTGACAGCGAACTAGGCGATCACTACAACCTGTGTGATGTCTTTGCCATGCCCAGCAAAGGAGAAGGATTTGGAATCGTCTACCTAGAAGCTCTAGCCTGTGGAAAGCCTACTTTAGGGGGCAACCGAGATGGAGCCATCGACGCCCTTTGTCATGGTGAGTTGGGGGTATTGATCGATCCGGATGATGTAGGGGTAATTGCTCAAACCCTGATCCAAATTCTGCAAGGCACCTATCCCCATCCCATCCTCTATCAGCCCGAAGTTTTGCGACAAAAAGTCATTGATACATTTGGGTTTGAGCGTTTCAAACAGACACTGGCTGAATTAATTCAGGAAATTTTGTCCTGATCGACTCGCCGAGGCTGTGTATTACCGAGCAACCCTTCTGCGGTGGATTAGCGGTGAAAGTTTTACACGTCATTCCCTCTGTGAGTCCAGTTTGTGGGGGACCTACTCAAGTCGTTCTGAATCTAGTCAAAGCCTTGCGGGAACTCGGGGTTGATTCGGAGATTGGCACCACCAATGACAATGGCCCCTCTCTTCTAGATGTACCTTTATATCAGCGCGTCGAGTATGAGCAAGTTCCCGTCTGGTTTTTTCCGCGCTTTTCTCCACGCATGAAAGAGTTCATCTTTTCTCCAGAGTTGACTCGATGGCTGTGGCAACACAGTCGGGATTACGATCTCCTACACAATCACTATCTTTTCTCCTATGCTTCTACCTGTGCTGGTGCGATCGGCAGGTGGCACGGGATTCCTTACGCAGTCAGCACTATAGGTCAGCTTACTCCCTGGGCTTTAGCTCAAAGTCGGTTTAAAAAACAAATATACATGTCCCTAATTGAGCGCCACAATTTGAATTGTGCAGCAGGTATCCATTGCACTTCAGTCCGTGAGGCAGAAGATGTCCGCAGCTTTGGGATTAAAACTCCTACTTTCACCCTGCCTCTGGGCGTGAATCAACCCGCTAATTTACCAGAAGCGAAGCAGAGATTGCACCATCTCTATGGAATTCCGCCTGAAACGTCAATCGTGCTATTTCTGTCTCGCATCCATTATAAAAAACGCCCGGATTTGTTGCTAGAAGCGCTTGGCAATCTAGCCATTAAAAAATATGACTTTCATCTGATAGTGGCCGGATCGGGCGAGCTAGATTACGTGACCTACTTAAAAAGATTAGTTCAGTCTCTTGGCTTAGCCGATTGTACGTCTTTTGCTGGTTTTGTTACGGGTAAAGATAAGGATTTGCTACTGCAAGGCTCGGATATATTTGTCCTGCCCTCTTTTTCTGAAAATTTTGGTGTGGCGGTCGCAGAAGCAATGGCTGCGGGTTTGCCTGCCATTGTCACTCCCGGCGTTCAAATTGCGCCAGACATTGCCGAAGCCAAAGCTGGCTTGATTGTCGAGGGAGAAGTTGATGCGCTAACAGAGGCGATTGCCCAGATGATAGCATCTCCAAACCTCCGCCGTCAATTGGGTGAAAATGGCCAGCGGTTGGTGAGGCTTCGGTATTCCTGGAATGCAATCGCCCACAATATAATCGCGGCCTATCAAGCCCTTATTGAACGAAAACCGCTCCCAGAACATTTAGCTTTTCACCACTCCCACCATGTCTTACTCTGAACGTTTACTCCAGCAGGGCAATACCCTGACTCGTCTAGCTCATCAATCGCGCTTTAGCGCAGTTCTTGACGCCATCAGCGGCACTCAATACACTCAAGCCCTAGATTATGGCTGCGGGGACGGCTGGCTGCTCAGAATGGCTTACGAACGAGGCATAGTCCAGTCCGGTTTCGGTGTTGACGTCGATCCCCACATGCTATCAGAGTGTCATCATAATTTCGCTGATATAGCTGGCTTTCAATTTTGTCATACTGACGAAATAGCCGCTCGAATTCTTCCCCAAAGTTGCGACCTATTTATTTGTACAGAAACTCTGGAACATGTAGAAAATACTGAAAGCGTGCTAGAGCAGATTCTACCGTATTGCAAGCCAGGGGCAAGGATGGTTATTTCTGTACCTGTTGAAATTGGTCCCTCTCTCTTAGTGAAACAAATTGGACGATATTTGGCCAATATGAAGGGACGATATGGCTACGAACGCTACAGCCCAAGTGAATTATTTTCTGCCTCAATACTCTGGGATGTTAATAGATTTATCTCTTCTCATTCTTTGAATTCTAGCTACAAAGGCCACAAAGGGTTTGATTACCGAAATGTCGAAAAAATGTTAAGGCGAAAAGTAGATATAGAAAAAATAGTTTTCTCTCCTTTTCCTTGGTTGGGCAATCGACTTAATAGCACGGTTATTTGGATATGCTCTGTTGGCTAGTCGTAATTTTAATGCAGTTGCCAACTACCATTTTTCTCGCATTTACTAAGTGCGATTGATCGCTTTTTCCAAAACCTTCCCATTACTAATCTAGGACTTGACGAACAGGCACAGAAAGCTTATAGCTTCAAGATATTGCCTCATTTAAAAATACAAACAACTTATGTAGGGAGAATTTATGATACCGTTGGTTCAAACTTCGATTGTCAAGGTAGGCTAATTGTATCATTGATTTTATTGGCCGACAAATCCAATCCAAAACATGCCGATCTAATTGTATATATATCCAGTAATTTAAAAGCAGCATTAATAGCATTTTTGTGATTGGCAAAGATAGGACTAATTGCACGGTATTTTATTTAGCTTTATTTTTTTAAAAGCAAGGAGGATCGATTTTGATAAGGATTTTAATTAAATACTATTTACCTGTTCTTATAATAATTTTTATAGCAGTAATAGAGGGAAGTTTGCGGTTGTTTATTGGATTGGGTAATCCAGCTCTTGTACAAGCAGATTCTTCTACAGGATACCGATTTCAACCGAATCAAAAGGTATTCCGTTTTGGCAAAAAAATTGAGTACAACCAATACTCCCAACGCTCCGAGCCAATTTCGCTAGAAAAACGTCAGGGTAAGCTGAGAATTTTGGCGATCGGCGACTCGGTACTTAATGGCGGTGCCCCCACGGATCAGAAGCAAACCATTACAGAAATTCTTGAAGCAAAATTGGTTGCTGCTGGATATCCCGCAGAAGTTCTCAACGCCTCTGCTGGTTCGTGGGGGATTGGCAACCACCAGGGATATCTGCGCAAATTCGGTACATTTAACAGTGATGCAGTCATTTTAGAGATCGGCACTAACGATCTGGCTCAGCCTACCAGTAGCAGCGATCGCGTCGGGCATGACCCCAACTATCCCAACCAACGGCCACCCTTGGCGATCGCAGAAGCTGTTACCCGCTACGCATGGCCGCAATTATCAGGTCTTTTTGGCTTTAGCTCTGGTTCTGCTGAAATTCCTACCTCTTTTGACCCGGATCGGCAGTTTCAGCAGAATTTGGAGCTGCTCAAAACAAATGTTAACTTGGTTCGATCGCGCCGACAGCCCGTCTTTGTGCTGTTTGTCCCTCAACTCAGTAATCTAGTTCCTACCCCTTCAGAACCAAAATACAAATCTGAGTTGCTTGCATTCCTCAAATCTTTACAAGTTCCCGTAATTGACATGCAGCAAGCTTGGTCAGCACTGCCCGCTGCGACTTTAAAAACTTATTTTCGAGATAACGATCATCTCACGGAAGCGGGCAATCAAGCGATCGCAAATTTCCTTTTCGAGCAACTCTGCGTTGCTCGCCAGTTCACTGCCTGTTCGCCCCAGAAAGCCTCTAAGTTTTAATCCCATGCGTCTGAACCACTACTCCACAGGCACCTACGCCCCCGGCGCTCCCTTTTGGAAACAACTCCTGTGGTTCTTTCTGGGAGATCCACTGGTTCGCAGTCGGTTGCTGCCCTTTTCTGCTCTAAAAGTCTGGATTCTCCGTGGCTTTGGTGCCAAAATAGGCCAAAAGGTGCGGATTAAGCCTGGGGTGCGGGTGAAATTTCCTTGGCGGCTGATTGTTGGCGACTGTGTTTGGATTGGCGAAGATGCCTGGATTGACAATCTGGCTGCTGTTACCCTGGAGAGCCATGTTTGCATCTCTCAGGACGTCTATCTCTGTACCGGCAACCACGACTGGAGCCATCCTGACTTCAAACTCATCCCCTCTGAGATTTATATAGAAGAGGGCAGTTGGATTGCGGCTCGTGCTGCGATCTGTCCAGGCGTGACTGTGGGGAAAGGCGCTGTCCTTTGTCTGGGCAGCGTTGCAGGGCGATCGCTCGAACCCATGACCATCTACGCTGGCAATCCGGCTCAAGCGATTAAAAAGCGCTCGATTAAAGAATTTTCAGAAAAAGAAACATAATTGCCTTTCTCAACGTCGCACTTACATTATTGAACTTTTTCTAGCTCCAGATTCAGAACTTCGGATAGCGTTGCAGGGCGATCGCTCGAACCCATGACCATCTACGCTGGCAATCCGGCTCAAGCGATTAAAAAGCGCTCGATTAAAGAATTTTCAGAAAAAGAAACATAATTGCCTTTCTCAACGTCGCACTTACATTATTGAACTTTTTCTAGCTCCAGATTCAGAACTTCGGATAGCGTTGCAGGGCGATCGCTCGAACCCATGACCATCTACGCTGGCAATCCGGCTCAAGCGATTAAAAAGCGCTCGATTAAAGAATTTTCAGAAAAAGAAACATAATTGCCTTTCTCAACGTCGCACTTGCGTTATTAAACTTTTTCTAGCTCCGGATTCAGAATTCCGGATGCCGAACGATATTTTGGTAGAGGGGATTGGAAATTTATTGCCAGAAATCTACCATGCTCGGAATATTCGAGAAATGGATACCAAAGCTTAATTTTAGGAAACTCAGCATGTCTCGTCAGGGGCAGGCTAACACTCCAGACTCAGAGGTGTCGATTAGGCTGTCCATCATTACCCAGTTTTATCCGCCTGATTATGCTGCAACCGGTCAGTTGATTCAAGAACTGGCAACTCAGCTAGGACAGCAAGGCATGGATATCCACATCTTCACCGGGCAGCCTGGATATGCGTTTCAAACTGCTGCAGCTCCCGCGAAGGAGCTTTCAGAGAAAATTTTCATTCGGCGATCGCGCGCCTCTCGAATTTGGCCGCAGCGAATTCGCGGCAGAGCTTTAAATGGATTGTTATTTTGTCTGCGTTCTGGTTTGCACTTGCTCAAAGCTTGCTGGCGTGGAGATATTTTGCTCTTAACCACCGAGCCCCCCTACTTACCCGTACTGGGATTTTTGGCGAATATATGCTTTGGTCTGCCCTATGTTTGTCTACTGTACGATTTATATCCTGATGTGGCTGTCGCGCTAAATGTTGTCCCTCCGAAACATTGGCTCGTTCGCTTCTGGGATACTGTCAATCGCTGGATTTGGAAGCGCGCTCGAGGCGTTATTGTCCTCAGCTCTACTATGAAAGATCGAGTCTCTGCTAAATGTCCTGAGATTAAAGAGAAAATTTCGGTCATTCACAGTTGGGCAGATTATAAATGGATAAAACCCATTCATAAAAAAGACAACTGGTTTGTCAGCCAACATAAGTTAGCTGACAAATTTACGGTACTTTATTCAGGTAATATGGGTCGCTGCCATGATATGGACACAATTGTAGAAGCAGCGGAACTGTTGAAAAATGAACCGATTCAGTTCATTTTTATCGGGGCGGGGGCTAAGCGCAAAGTCTGTATCGAGAAAGTCCGCGACCTGGGCTTGTCCAATTGCCTTTTCTTACCCTATCAAGATAAGCAAACGCTTCCCTATTCCCTGACAGCGGGGGATTTGTCTCTCGTCAGTATTAGCCCCGGCTTAGAAGGTGTCATTGCTCCGAGCAAGCTGTACGGTATCTTGGCATCTGGGCGTCCCGTTGCAGCTATCTGTGAAAAACACTCGTATTTGCGATCGTTGTTGGCAGAAGCCAACTGCGGTGCTGCTTTCAATAATGGTGATGCCCAGAGTCTGGCAGAGTTTATCCGTTTCCTAGCTGCAGATACCCAGCTAGCTGCTCACATGGGCAGTGCGGGTCGTCGCTACCTCATGGCACACTTTACTCCTGAAATTATTGCCGAGCAATACTCGCATGTTTTAAAAGGGAACAAGGGAACTCTGGAGCAGCAAAATTCTGGAGCAGGGGGGTGGGTAACTTTTCCTTAACTGTATCAAAATTTTTGTCCCCTTATGCCGGGGTGAATGGCTGGGAACGGTCGAGTGGAGTAGTGTTTAGATGCCCTATCTGTGACGAAAGCTTTCTTTCGTCACAGATAGGGCAATCGCGCTATCAACGAGAAAAGACTGACGAACCTGTTAAAAAGTAGCAGTATATTCCTTATGCCCAGAATGCAACGGCTAATTGTATGACCTATCACGTTATCTATGACGGCAATTGTAACCTCTGCGTCACAGGTGTAGAGCTACTGGAGCGCTTAGACAGTGGCCAACTGTTCGGCTACATACCTATGCAGGATCGAGAGGCTCTCAGTCGCTTTGGCATTACGCCAGAAGACTGCGAACTGGGCATGATTTTGATTGATGCCGACGCACCCGATCGCCGCTGGCAAGGCAGCGATGCGGTTGAGGAAATTGGACGCTTGCTGCCGATGGGCAGCCTGTTCGTGGCCGCTTACCGGGCGCTGCCGGGACTCAAGTGGTCGGGCGATCGCCTCTACGAACAAATCCGCGACAACCGCTACACCTTGTTTGGCGAACGATCCACTACCTATCAATCTGCTTATCCTGTCAAGTGCCGCTCGTGTTCTGACCCGGATGGGATTCAACCCGATTGTTCTCCATAACTTGATTGGTGATATAACCGCATGTAAATTTCGTAGGGACATGCTCTGACGAGGAAATTCAGCTTGGCTGATTTAACGCATCGCCAGAGCAAAAATCATTTTCAAAACGCGGCCCTTTCCTAGGCAGCCGGTGGGCCGTTGAATACTTCTAATATCTGCCTGCAAAAGTGTTTCAGCTTTTCCCCCGCCGCTGGTGCAGGTTCGGCAGTACCGAAAAACTGCCAATTTTCCACGGTTGAGAATCGCCACTGTTTGCCTTGATGGTCAAAGCCCGCAGCCTCAACCCCGATGGCTCGCCGTTGGCCATCCAGGGGGTCTTCGTGAAAGCGAATCTGAACCAGAATGCTGCGGCTCTGAAACGACCGGCTCCAGCCGGGGAAATGGAAGCCAATGTCGATGGAATCGGGATCGACGAGTTCGCGGGTATCCGGGTCATTCACCCAGGGTTTGAGATCGGCTCTGATGTCGGGGAACTCGGACTTGATGAGATTGACCACTGCCGCAATCTTGCTGGCCACTTCAAAGTTTTTGACTTGTTCTGCTGCGTTCACTCCACAGACTCCTACTAACGTGCGATCTGATTGTGATCTAATGGTTTGAGATGGGCAGACTGAAATTTTTGATTTCAAGATAGCCCATATCTGCCCGATAGCGAAGCAGGACGCGATGGCGTCCTTCGCTCTTGCATCAACTGAAGACCAGGAGTCAAACAGATGGCCACCCCCTGTCACATTGTTGTTGAAGGGAATCCCGCAATCATCTACGCCAGTCGCAATGGCAGCCCCGAGAAGGTTCGGCGCATCCTCAAACCATTTCTCGAGAAATTTTGGCAAGAGAGAGAAACCGCTGGTGAATACAGCGATACACCCGAGTGCTTAGTGGCTCAAATTGTCGTCCGCTTTGGTTTTGAGATTTGTGAGGACGATTTTTCTAATTTGAAAGTTGGCTTGGCTTACAACCCAGAGGTGGATTACCTATATGTGGTTGCATCCGATCGCGCGGTTAGTGTTTGGGTGCCGCAGGAAGACTATCGCCAGAATCCTAGCTTGGGTATCAAGGGCTGCCGCCCGTTAGAGGACGCAGGCTGGCGCGTTGAGTAGCGCGGCGGCTCCTCCAAAAAATGACGGACGAAATAGAGCGCATTTAAATTCCATATTTTTTTCTTTGTTAAGGGAGGGTTAGGAAATGAAGAGCGAGATTTTTTTCTCTAAATTCTCTCGCTTTAATTCTGAGCCCGTCCCTCTTTTTCTTTGGCAAAAATAAAGCAAATTGAAGGCAGTAAATTTTACAGCTAGGCGCTCGTGTCCGCCTAATTCACCGGGATATCTGGCGGCAATTCGGAGGCTGGCAGGACGCGAAGGCGAGCAAACCTCAAACCGCTGACTCCTTGCAGTTGCTCCACCATGCCGCATTCAACTTCGCTATCCACCCAGCCTTCGCGAACCAGATAGCGCAGGTATTCTTGGTATTGGGTCCACTCAGCGTCTGTGGAGTAGACAACGGTTAGCATCCCTGGTTGGGTGATGCGGGTTTGCGTTTGGGCATCAACTGCTTTGTCGATGCGCTTTTTGACGATTTCATAGCGGGTGTCGCGCGTGCCCCGAACGTCGAAGAGGTTGTCGGTTTGTTCGTCGTGGAAAATGTCTACCGTCGAGTCCTGAACTAGGACGAGATGGGTGACTTGTAACTGAGTGCCGTACTCCTGTTGAATCTGGAAGGCGGTACGGGCACAGTCGCAAACGGCACGCAATTGCTCGTAGCGCAAACTGTGCAGGTGGAAGAGGGTAAATTTGGGGTCGATCGACGCACCGGCATAGATCATGTGATCGATGCCGTCGGTAAATTCAATATCGCAGTAGTGGGGAGTGATTTTTTGCATCCGAACTTGCCAGCGCTCCCAAGTCTCGCGCAGGAGGGTGTTAATCTTTTCGATGGTCTGGTCATAGTGGGCGCGGGCAATGTAAACGCAGCCGTGTCCGTTGTCGCAGCTTTGTCGGTACGTCTCGACGGCGGCTTGGGCCTCTGGGCCACACTGGCTGAAGTAGTCAAAGTAGAGTTCTATATTTTGCTTGAGATATTGGATCGCCGTGACTTCGGCATCGACTGTCACTTGCCCTTGCAGTTGTTGGTAGTATTCAAGCAAGTCGAGCCGCTGTTGTTCTCCGAAGGCGGTTTCTTTGGATTGGCAAACGGCTTCGACTACTGCGATCGCCAGCCGAAATTGTTCTAGCAAATCGGATTGAATGGCCCGGTTGCGCTCCTCTGAAGAGCCTCTAATGTCGGAAATGCCGTAGAGCGGATAAACGTCAGTAAAGACTATGGGTTCGGGTGGCAGTCCCCAACTGCGCCGTTCTGCTTCTTGCAAAAACCGCCACTCAACTGATGGATGGATGTTGTGGAGGGTGGTCACCCGTTGCTGAATCGCTTGGCGCAAGGCGGCAATGAAGGCGGGGATCAAGGCTTCTGCGTGCTTGCAGTCCACGCCGGTGAAGTTGTGCGGGCGATCGCTCGTCAGTCCCACTAGCCCCGCCAGTTGCCCCGCCACCGAGCCCGCTTCCACCGTTTTGACCACGAGCGGGATCAGCAACATAGAACGGACGCTCTTTTCTAAAAGCATCCGCTCGCAATCGGTTTGACAGTCCAGGCTCAAATCGGGAACGTTCCACACTTGATTGGCTTTCGCCGCCCGCAGGAAGTGAGAGCCCCGCAGGGCTTGCATTGAGAAAACAACGGGGCGCAAGTCTCCGCCGTTGCTTCCGAAAAATAACTGCGCCTGCTCCCGTTCCGCACTCAAGATGAGGGTGTTCTGGGCGCGAAAGAGCGATCGCAATCGTCGGTTCACTTGCACGAATTTATCGGGCCGCAAAATTGAGTCCCGCTGGATCAGCAACTGTGTCAGTCGCCGCATCGTCTCCTGCCCCGTCACGTCGAATCCCTCTAGCAGCAGCCATCCTTCTATCCGATAATTATCTAAGCGCAGCCTTTCTTCTAAAACTGGCAACTGACTGGCCACTAGCCCGATCGCATCCAGATGTTCGGGTTCTCCCTCTGCTGCTGACAACTGGTGCAGTTTCAAATCGGCAAACTCGTCGAGCTTGGGGTCAATGCGGGACACTTGGAGCTGATCGGAGTCCAACCAGAACTCTATAAAGCGCGGCTCCCGGTACAGGGGACTGTGCAGGGAAATCGTCACCGGCTCATCCAGCAGCCGCAACTCCCGCAGGTCAATCTGATATAAATCCCTCAGAGCCAGATGCAGAAGGTGACGTCGATACAGGCGTTCTGCCGCTACTTCGCTGATATCTGGAAACAGGTCCAGCAGTCCGATCCCCTGATGCGGGCCATCATCCCCTGCCGACTCTACAGCCAAAATGGGCGCTTCGATACCGGTCAGGCGGCAAAAAGCCTCATTCGCATACCGGAGGCGAAAGGTTTGCGGCTCGATCGCTGCCATCAGCAGCCGCGTCGAGCGCTGAAAACAACTCAGCCAGTCGAGCTCTTGTCTCCAGGCTTGGAGCCCCTCGATTTTTTCTGAAGGTACTTGCACCGCTAACGTCTGCAACATTTGAGCAATATCTGAATGACCCATTTCAATTTCCTGGTTACCGATCTCACCCTGTGGCAGTTGACTTGCACCCTGACTGTTATCCTGACCGTCGATTGGCTTCCTAAGATGCACCGGTCTGCATCCAGAAGCAATTAAGCTGAATAGTTGCTCACCACAGAAAATAGCTTTCCTTAGTAGCGTAACAAAAGTTTGTCTGGCGGCGGGCAACATTATGCCTCCTGCACCCCTAAAAATTTCTATCCAGGCAATTTTTCCGCGCCTGACAGGGCTGTGAAGGCAGAGCTGTCAGGGAAATAAACGCTAAAACTTTCCGATCGCCTGAATTTTAGATCCCGAACTGACTTCCCTTAAGGGAGATTAATTCGGCTCCCTTTATGCGAGATTCATTGCGCATGCACAAATTGTGTCACCTGTAACTGTGGGGGCAGGTAATGTTATCGATGGTGTCTGTTCCACGGAAGGATTGTCTGCTCGATAATGCCCTTATAAAAACCCCCTGTGCTTTCCAAGTAGCCTGTAGCTAGGCCAGCAGGCTCTTTCTTCTTGGACGGATCATTCCATTTACTCCGTGTCTGCCAGGGAGGCGCTCTCTCTGGCTTGTCTAATTCTTTGCGGACACGAGCCCCTCAGTTCGCGGCTGTTTAGTCCTACAGGTTATCTTATCTTTTTTTTAATCAGATTGTTTTTTATAAAAGATTATTTTTTTTGGGGTTTCGACATTCAGACTTTTATTTTTTTATAAAATTTGTAAAGCTTAATCGCTGTTTTTTGTAGAAAGCCTTAATTTAAAAAAAGTAGAAATAATAAAATTTTAAAATTTTACAAAATCGGATTGCAATCGCCTGCTTGGCAAACAGAATTTTAATAAACCCCAGCGCGTCAAGCGCTTTTTTCAGAACCTAACACAATTGCAGGACTTGACAAATCATACCAATTCTCTAAAGTTATGCTACAATAGCCAAAAAGAAGTCCATCAGGAGTCATCTTAATGGCCGCAGTATCGAAAGTGGAAATCACTGAAACACAAGAA
>CAYOOD010000084.1:33350-35307 GCA_964405435.1 uncultured bacterium | reverse complement strand
CTCCTGATGTTTTTCTCTAATAGTATAATACTATCTTAGCCAACTTAGTATTAGCAATGGGCGCGGCAGAATTTGAAGATGTGAATCAACCGCCTTTGCCCGCCGTGCCTGTAGAACTCTGGACGATTTTAAGAGCGCCTTGGCAGGGCGTCTTTTTACTCAACGAAGACTTTACGTTAGAAAAATTCTGGTCAGTCAACCGCCAGCAGCGTTTCGGCATTATTCACTTGGCAACCCACGCCCGATTTAACCGGGGGAATGTCAGTCAATCTTTCATCCAGTTTCGCAATTCCCGACTCAGCCTCGCTCGCGTCGCAGAAGCGGCGCAGAAATTGGGATGGCCAAAGCCCCCTCCCGTAGAAATGCTGGTTTTGAGTGCCTGCGAAACTGCCTTGGGAGACGAGCCGGAATTGGGATTTGCCGGCTTAGCCGTTCAGGCGGGAGTCAAAACTGCTTTAGCCAGTCTTTGGCGCGTCGATGATGTCGCGACTCTGGCACTGATGAGCGAATTTTACTGGCAGTTGAGTCAAACGCCGATCAAGGCAGAGGCACTCAGGCAAGCTCAATTGGGGATGCTTCGAGGAAAAGTCCGCATTGAGGACGGGAAATTGTGGCTCTCGCAGGGAGAGCCGATTCCCCTTCCTCCCGCGATTGCGTCTCGAGGGAATTTTGAGTTTTCTCACCCGCACTATTGGGCGGGGTTTACCCTCGTCGGCAATTGGAACTAGCTACTGGCTGACGGAACCTTTGCCGAAGAATTTCGGGGGTTCTGCCAGGGTGAAGACTTCGGTTTCGGTTGCGATCGCCCGCCGCAGGTGCCCCGGAATTTGCAATATCCCCAGCAGGGTGATGCCGTCGAACATCCGAAATCCGCCGGTGGTTTTCTCTTCTAGCAGTTGGTCGGTGGCTTCCGGATCGGGTCGGTCGGCGATCGCCCGCGCCGATCCCAGCGCAAAGCCCCACGGCACTGCGTAGGTGGGGGTAAAGCTGCTGTAGGACTTGACGTTCGGAAATACTGCCTTCATCGTATTCACCAAGCGCGCGTGCAGTTTCAGCTCGGCGGGACTGACAGGGCCTGCTTGAATTGCGAAAAATCCGTCAGGCGAGAGCACCCGGCGGACTCTCTCAAAATATTCCTTCGTAAACAGTTGAAATGATGGCCCCGACTCGATGGGATCGGAAAGGTCGGAAATCACCACATCCCACTGCTCCCCGGTTGTATCTAAGAAGTGCAGGGCGTCGCCTATCACTAACTGCACGCGGGGATCGTCGAAAATATTCTGGTGCATTTCTGGGAGGTGCTCTCGGCACGCTTCCACTACTTCGCCGTCAATGTCGATCATCGCCACTTTCTCGACACTCTTCCACCGGAGTACCTCCCGCACTGTCGCGCCTTCCCCGCCACCCAGGATCAGCACTTTCCGGGGTGCCCCGTGGAAGCACATCGCTGGGTGTACGAGGGGCTCGTGGTACAGGTACTCGTCCCCGGTGCAGGATTGCCACTTGCCATCGAGAACCAGCCCCTTGCCGTAAGCGCCGGTTTCGACGATAAACATCTCTTGATAGGCGGTTTTCTTGTAGGCGAGAACTTTCGTGACGCCGTGAACGTAGATATCCCAAGGCGTGATGTATTCGCTCACCCACAGATCGGCCCGAACTTCGCTACCTGCCATGAAACACCCTCCATTGTTTTGATTTGGACAAACTCAACATTGTAGCACGCAATGGGTGGCGGCTTCTGCTCTTTCGGGCAGAAATTTTTTCAAATGGCGATCGCTCTGTCGAAAAGCGATCGCTATTTCGAGCGCTCAACTGCTTCTATTGCGCTTCAACTGCTGCACCTCTTCAATGCTCAATCCTGTTGTTTGACTTATCGTTGCTTCATCTAATACATTCAGAAGTCGCAACGCAATTTCAACTTGCTTTTCTTTCGTGTCTTCTTCACGTCCTTGCTGCA
>CAYOOD010000084.1:30139-33250 GCA_964405435.1 uncultured bacterium | reverse complement strand
AACCTTGCTGCAAACCTTGCTGCAAACCTTGCTGCAAACCTTGCTGCAAACCTTGCTGCAAACCTTGTCGCACGCCCTGATTGTAACCTTTTAAAACGGCATTCCGCTGGTCGTGAATGTAGATTTCTCGCTTTTCTAAGTCTTCCAACTCGTCTCGGTTAAAGTTGGCGCGATCGGCGATTTCAAAAGCTTTGAGAATTTCTGGCACTTCCCCCATATTCTCCGGCACTGCATCCAAACTCCGGGCGCTTTTGATAAAATAAATCCACTTGTCCGCGATCGTTTCCAGTTCTGCCAGTTCTTTTCTAAACTTGGGCAGCTCCACAAAAACTAATTCGATATCATAAATTAAATAGTCTACTAAAAATTCCCTTTCTTTCAAAATAAATCGCGAAATCACTTTCTCCCAATCGGGAAACATTTCAAAATCCACAATCGTTAAAGCGATTACTGGATTCAAGAGCGTGTAATCTTCTCCAGCATCCAACTGAATTGAGTAGGCTTTGGCGGCGTTGTAGAGAATCCGCTTTTCAAACCCTTCTAAATTCAAAACCTGCATCTCGATGATGACGGTTTTGTCCCCGGTAATCTTGGCTTTGACATCGAGGTAGGTCTCTTTGACGCCTCGGATTCGGGGAGCCTGGTAGGGATTGAGGATTTGCAAATCTTCGATGACGGGATTGCCTTCATAGAGAAGGGCATTTAAAAAACTGATCGGGATGTCTTTGCTTTGGTCAGATCCGAAGATTTTCTTAAAAGCGAAATCCGTTTTGGGATTGATAAAAATCACGGCTATCACCTCCCGATTGATGGCTGGGTTAATTCTAGCATTCAATGGCCAGACAGCCAAGAAAAATAAAAATACCGCAGCTTGGCTTGCGGTGCAGACGGAAATGAAAGGGTGGGAGGCAGGTGGCATCCAGATGACTTGTCAGAAAGAGAAGGGAAGGAGAAGACGAGCGATCGCGGCCATTATCGCCGAGAGAGGGAGGCTTTTTCCTGCCAGCCTGCGGGATGAAGGGAGTGAAAAAAAAAGAAAAAAGTGCGGGGAGAGGGGATTTTTTCTAGCACTCTAAAAAGTACAGGAAAGAAAACCGATCGCGGAAAAATACTGCCATCTGTACGGGAGTCAGCCAGAGAGTCGCCCAACCGTTGGGCTGTGAAGCGGTAAAAATAGAGGTGAATCACCGGCACAATTGCATCGAAGTGCGAGGAAGGCGAGCCATGAATCAGGTATTGGCGGGCAAAACGTGGCTGAATGCGTTCTTGAGAAGGTTGCTGGCACCCCTGCTGTGGACCCAGGTTGTATCGGGAGCGCGTGACTACGAAACGTGGCGTCAGCGCTTCATGCAGAAGCGGCTGCAGTTGGGCTTGGCGATCGCGCTGCTCTCTTACTTGACCTTTAGCGCTCTGGAACTGAGCAACTTTTTCTTCAAATTAGGACAGTTTCAAGCCCCGTGGCTGGCAACGCAAATCGTGGTAGAACTGCTCCTACTTGTGGCCTTGGCCCTGCTGCGAACCGATATCGGTCGCCGCTATCCCGAGGCGATTTTCCTGATTTTCTCGTGGTCCGTGACGTTCAGCTCCGTTATCCGAGAAACGTTCAAGGGCCAGATGGTAGCGGATATCATTGTCTGGCCCCTGATGTTTGTCGGTCAGGCGACCCTCGTGCCGGTGCAGTGGCAATTGCACCTGCTGTCCCAACTGGGCATATTTTTTTATTATTTTGGCGCTCCGGCGGTGCTGGGCTTGTCAGTCAGTATGCCGGCTGATTGGTTTTCGCCGGCCCTGCTTTACCTCTATCTGTTCTGGATTTGCGCGATTTGCAACCTCTCGGTTTACCTCTACGAGCGAGTACAGCGGGCTGAGTTCAAGGCTCGCCGCGCTCTAGAAGATGCCTACGACAAATTGGAAGCGGAAAAGCAGCGATCGGAGCGCCTGCTGCTGAATATTTTGCCCCAGTCGATCGCGGAGCGCTTGAAAGAACAAACGAGTACGATCGCCGAAAGCTTTTCCGACGTGTCGGTATTGTTTGCTGACATTGTGGGCTTTACAGAGCTGTCGGCGCGGATATCTCCTTGCGAGATCGTGCAGTTGCTCAATCAAATCTTTTCCGAGTTTGACCGACTCGCAGAAATACACGGTTTGGAGAAGATCAAGACGATCGGCGACGCTTACATGGTGGTGGCGGGCTTGCCGGTGCCCCGGGATGACCACGCCGAGGCGATCGCGAATATGGCCCTGGACATGCAAGAGGCATTGGCGCAATTCAACGCCCGCGCTGGGCAAACTTTCAGCATCCGCATCGGCATCGCCACCGGTCCCGTGGTGGCTGGCGTGATTGGCATTAAAAAGTTTATTTACGACTTGTGGGGCGACACGGTTAATATGGCTTCCCGCATGGAATCTCACGGTTTAGCGGACTGCATTCAAGTCACCCGCAAGACTTACGAGTGCTTGCAAGATCGCTACCGCTTTGAGGATCGCGGGCTCGTGCAAGTCAAGGGCAAGGGGGAAATGCGGACTTACCTGCTCGTCGGCAAGCAGTAGCGCCCGATCGCCGAAAAACAAAAAACGCCCAAATACTGGGCGTGTCCATCAGGGTGCATCTATGTATTTTTAGTCTAATCACTGACTGGTTTCACCCATCAGTCTTTGCCAAAAATTCACGTTAGGATAAAGACTTTGTAAAGTGTCAAATTAATCGAGAACTTCGGCGGCGAGATGCCGTCTGCCACGGGGCGCGACTGTCTCCGGCTGTGGCTGTGCAGGAGACGGGCGATCGGGAAGCGCTTCCCGCCCCTCTTGTCTCGATCGTCCCCAAACCCACCGCCGAAAACAAAAAACGCCCAGCGAGTGGGCGCGTCCATCAGGGTGCATCTACATATTTCTACTTTAAAGGGTGAAGGCTATAACCCCCCACCCCCCTTCACAAAAATTTACAACTCTGTCTCGGCCCGAAAAACAAAAAACGCCCAACAAGTGGGCGCGTCCATCAGGGTGCATCTACATATCTCTTACTCTAGCGCATGAGGGGCCTTACCCCCTGCTGATTTAACAAAAATTGACAAGTCTCTCGCAGGAGTGCCGAAAACAAAAAACGCCCAACAA
>CAYOOD010000084.1:0-30039 GCA_964405435.1 uncultured bacterium | reverse complement strand
AAAACAAAAAACGCCCAACAAGTGGGCGCGTCCATCAGGGTGCATCTACATGCCTTTACTCTAGCGCATGAGGGGTGTAACCCTGCATCTCTATTTAGAAAAATTTACAATTCTTTCCCGACCCGAAAACAAAAAACGCCCAACAACTGGGCGCGTCCATCAGGGTGCATCTACATGATGACTTTAGTCTAGCAGGTGAGGGGTGTCACCCCCCGCTGTTTAATAAAAATTTACAATTCCGCCCGAAAAGTGCCGAAAACAAAAAACGCCCAACAACTGGGCGCGTCCATCAGGGTGCATCTTACAATCCGAGTGTAGCCGATGCGGGGGCTGACCCCCCACACCTTTTAAGAAAAATTTAAGCTTTCATCGAAAAACACGCGATCGCCCCAAACTCCCCAAACTCAAAGAGCGCTGCGAACCCGATAGCCGATATCGCGCCGGCAGAAGCCATCCTGAAACTGAATGCACTCCACCGCCGCATAGGCGCTGGCAAAGGCTTCGTCAAACGTGGCACCGGTGGCGGTGACGTTCAAGACGCGCCCCCCATCCGTGACGATTTGCCCGTCTTGCAGCTTAGTGCCGGCGTGAAATACAACCGCCCCGGAGGCTTCGGCTCGGTCGATCCCGGCGATCGCGTCCCCTTTGCGGTAAGAATCGGGATAGCCCCCGGCAGCAACCACCACAGACGCCGCTACCTCGGACTTCCAGCGCAGCGGCGGCAGGGAAGCGAGTTTCCGCTGTTCGCACGCGATCATCAACTCTTCCAAGGGCGTTTCCAGCAAGGGGAGAATCACCTGAGTTTCGGGATCGCCAAAGCGACAGTTAAATTCCAGCACTTTAATGTCATTGCTGGGTGAAATCATCAAGCCGGCGTAGAGCACGCCCCGATAGTCAATGCCCCTGGCTCGAAACAGGGCGATCGCCGGCTGGAAAACTTGCTGCTGAATCTGCTCCATCAGCTCTGGCGTTACCAGGGGAGCGGGGGCGTAAGCGCCCATGCCGCCCGTATTTGGGCCAGTATCTCCCTCGCCAACCGCTTTGTGATCTTGCGCCGGCAGCAAAGGCAGCACGGTTTCGCCGTCTGTCACTGCCAAAACCGACACTTCTTGACCGGTCAAAAATTCTTCAACCACGACGCATTCGCCAGCAATGCCGAATTTGCCTTTGAAGGAGTCTTCAATTGCGGCGATCGCCTCTTCAACGGTTTTGGCAACCGTGACTCCCTTGCCCGCCGCCAGCCCGTCTGCCTTGACGACAATCGGCGCGCCCAGCTTTTTGACATAGGCAAACGCGGCATCGATTTCGTCATCTGTAAAGGCTGCCGATTCCGCTGTCGGGATTTTCGCTTCCCGCATCAAGCCTTTCGCCCAAGACTTGCTCGCTTCAATCTGCGCCCCCGATTGCGAGGGGCCAAATACTGCGATCGCGTGCTGCTGCAGGTAGTCTACAATGCCCACCGCCAGCGGCAGTTCTGGCCCGATCGCCACCAAATCGATGCCGTGCTTCAATACAGCGTCTTTTATCCCGTCGAAATTATCCACGGTCAGGGGCAAGTTCTGGCAACGTTCCATCGCCGCCGTGCCCCCATTTCCCGGTGCCACAAATACCTGCTCGACTTGCGGGGATTGCAGTAATTTCCAAGCGAGGGCATGTTCGCGGCCCCCATTGCCAACAACCAAAACCTTCACGGTATCCTCTTCTGCTGCCACTTTCAGGTACACCCGCCTGCCGCGCAGGCAAATGCACCTTATCATCCTATGTCATTCCCGCGAAGTTTTCGCTTTCGGGCGTGAAGCGCAGCGAATCGCGCCTTTCTTCCTCCAGAAGTGCCGCTCGATCCTTCATTAAATCTTAAACTTTCAACCTTAAACAAACGTAAAGGGGGCGAGTCAACTCTGGCCGCCCCCTACTATCTGATTGAGTTCCACCGGCTGTCCCTAAAAAATACCTACCAGTATGATAGAAGTCAGTACGCACAAAGCCAGCATGGCGACGGCGATCGTATTAGCCATAAAGCACTCCTGCGAATAAAAGTTTGTGATTATATTTTAAACGATTTGAGAAGTCGTTGGCTTGTCGGAAACCCATCCTTTGGAAGTATTTACTAAAATTCAAATAAGCGTTTTTCTATCTTTTGGAATAGGCAGAATTTCCTGAGTATTAATTGTCAAGTGTAACAGCGGTGGCATCAAGGCGATCGCGCTGTAAAATTGATGTGGCAGGCTGCGATCGGATTGAGGAGAGGCGATCGCTTGCCTTCTTCGCGCGGATGCGGGTAACCTGTAGGACACTAGAGCCGAGGCAAGGGGATGATACACTCGTAAAAAAAGCCTTGCGGTTTTACCCATTTAGGAGCGTACCCGAATTCAGTAAATAAACATAGCACGAACTCCCCAAATAGTCAACAAGATAACCGCCCCCGCATCGCAAATCGGGCAGAGTTCCTTTGGGGAGCATCCCACTTTTGTAGGGGCGAAGCATTTGCGTACAAGATTCTACTGCAAACCAAAAGATTATTTACGCGAATGCTTCGCCCCTATTATGATATCGTTTTTCAGTCGGGTGAAGTACAGTTAAGAAACCCGGCTTCTTCAAGAAGCCGGGTTTCTGACGTCCCTTACTTGAAAAGAAAACTGCTATAGCAGCTTTAACCCTCAACAGATTTCTGCTGCTGGTACAACTCCTTAAAATAGCGCTGCTGTCTATTGTGATCGACAATAGGCGCTGGATAGCCGGCACTTTGACGCTCTATCGGCGAAATTTTTCCGCTCAGCAGCGCTTTCGTATCCACCCGCGCCAATTCCGGCAGCCACCGCCGAATATATTCTCCCTTCGGGTCGTATTTTTCAGCTTGCGTCGCTGGATTGAAAATACGCAGCGGTTTGGGGTCCATGCCACTCGATGCGCTCCACTGCCAGCCGCCATTATTCGCCGACAAATCCCCGTCAATTAACTTCTGCATGAAATATTTTTCCCCCCACTGCCAGTTAATAATCAAATCTTTGGTGAGAAAACTGGCAACAATCATGCGGCAGCGGTTGTGCATCCAGCCGGTTTCATTCATCTGGCGCATGGCAGCATCGACAATGGGATACCCGGTTTTGCCTTCGCACCAGGCTTGAAAATAATCTTCCCGATCCTGCCAGGGAAAATTTTTAAACGGCTGGCGGTAGGCACCTTCTGCTAATTCCGGGAAGTGATACATCGCGTGCTGGTAAAACTCCCGCCACGCCAGCTCTTGCTGCCAGGTTTGCACGCTCGATCGCGCTGCCTCGCTGCGGCTCTGTTCTGATGCGGCAGCGCTCGCCGCCCAAACGGTGCGAATGCCGATCGCTCCAAATTTTAGGGCGGCGCTCAGCCCGGAGGTGCCGTCTTTCGCCGGGAAGTTTCGCCCCGCTTCGTACTCCCAAATCGCCTCGCTGCAAAATTCATCCAATTTTTCGCGCGCTGCCACCTCTCCCGGTTGCAACACTAGCGGCGCATCCCAGGCAAATCCCAGCTCTTTTGCTGCGGGCAAGTCGCCGGCACCTGCCGCGCGCGCCGCTTCTAGTTCTTTTTCCGTCAGCCCCTCAACTGAGCGCAGGGCTTCTACCGGTTGGGGTGTTGGCTTGCTGTTCCAGTTTTTCCAGAAGGGGGTATAAACGGTGTAGGGCTGTTTGGAACCCGTGTAAATCTCGTCGGGGTCGTGCAGGAGTTGGTCCCAAAACTGGCGCGCGGCGATGCCTTTTTCTTGGAGGGCGTCGCTGACTGAGCGATCGCGCGATCGCGCGTAGGGCTCCACGTCCAAATTCCAGTAAACCGCCTTAGCGTTGAGCGCCGCCGCCAGCGCTGGGATAGCCCGACTGGGTTCGTCTTTCAGAATCAACAGCCGCGTGCCCGCCTCGGCATAGCGCGACGCCAGCTCCTGCAAGCAGCCAATCATGTAAGTCACTCTGGCAGGTGCTGCGTCGTCTCGCTTCAACAGATTCGGATCGAGACAGAAAACCCCCGCCACCTTGGGGCTGGCACGCCGTGCCTCGGCAAGCCCCGCATTATCCGAAACGCGCAAGTCGCGTCGGTGCCAGAACAAGATCAACTCAGACATTTATTTAATCTTTAGACTCGTTCACTCTTCTGCCAGCATAGAGTCTGGCGGTGCCGTTGTATAACCTTGCTGCAATAGATTGTATCGGAGATTTCCTTTTCTCACTCTTGAGAGATAGATTGACTCTATCCACAGGTAGTTATCAAACACAACATGCTATCTGTCAAGCTAGAAGTTGAGGAGTCCCGTTCAAATTTTGAGTTAGCTTGTTATTATGTTTTACGAACTTTTTCTAAAGGCTGAGTTAGACAAATCAGAAGCGATGGATGTATGGTTGGAAGAACGGGTTCCGTCAATTCACGTTTTAGTCGTGGATGACGACGAAGCCGTGCGCGCCTGTCTCAGCTTTTCTTTGTTGCAAGCTGGTTTTAAGGTGACAACGGCCACTGATGGGCCAACGGCCCTGCAGTTAATAAAACAGAGAATGCCGGATATTATTATTCTGGATTTGCTATTGCCGGGAATGGACGGAATGGAAATCTGCTGGCGGATTAGAGAGGTTTCTGACGTTCCTATTCTGATGCTGACCGCTCTGAGAAACTCATCTGATAAGATTTGGGGGTTAAAAGCCGGTGCAGACGATTATATTACCAAGCCGTTTAGCGTTCGCGAATTGATCGCGCGGATGGAAGCGATTCTCCGCCGTGGCACTTCTGGCGTTCGCAAACCGGGACAGCAAATGTCTGCCTGAATCGCGATTGTTGGGCTATAAAAATAAGAGATTTCGCTTTAAAGAGGGAGAAAACAGAAAAAATGAAAAATCTAAAATTTGGGCCATTGTTGACGGGGAATTCCGGGGAAATTTTCAGCGCGATCGCCTTCAGGTTCAGCAAACAGAGAGGATGAGGCAGTTGGCACTCGCTCTGAGAAGATTGACGGTTGACTTGGCATTTCCTAGGGGACTGTTCAGCGTTTCACCAAACTCATCAATTTCCGATCTAGTTCGATAATGTAATCCCTGCCGTAGGTTCGATTTTCCAAACCATAGATGAGGTGGTCGGGAATATCTTGCGCAATTTCGTCGCTGCACGAACCTGCGGCTAGGGCGATCGCGGCTACGGTATCGACATCCCCGGAAAAAGCGATGCAATCTTTGAGCAGTTCGCTCATTGAATCATTGCGCATCACGGCAGTAATCGCTGCTCTGACGCTCATCCAGCCTTGGGACTTGACTTTTCCCTGCCAGGGCTGCGACCATTGATGCCCGGATACATGGTTTTCGAGAAATTTTCCCAGGTCTTTCTTTTGCCCCAGTTTGTAAATAAAGTAATGCGACATCAACGCAGCAGCTCTGGCGGCGCTGATCCCATCCGGCGTGTTGTGAGTGATTGCCGCCTGTACGGTTGCCGCTTCGATCACTTTTTCAACGGTGGGAAAAACGCCCATCGGAGCTGCCCGCATCGCCGCACCGCTTTTGTCGCTGTGGGGTTGCATTTTTTCTAAAAACTCTTTGCCGTCGCGGACTTCCAGCAAAAACTGGTAGAATCGGCTGGCGTAGCCTTCTCTGCGATCGCGATTGAATGTTTCCACAAAGCGGCTGGCTAACACTTCAGGCGTCCACGGTTCGCCCGCGACAATCGTTTCCGCAATGGCGAGACTCATCTGGGTATCGTCTGTATAACACCCGGGCACGAGCCGGTGGCGGGGATGCTTTACATACCGGCTCAGGTCGTTGTACAATTCTATCATCTCTACGTCTGCATATTCAAACCCGGCACCGTAGGCATCGCCGATCGCTAATTCCAGCAACATAAATAATCCTCAGCGTTTTTTGCCAATTGTAACTGATTATTGCCGCCCTAGCAGCAACCGAGGTTCTTCGGATGAGAGCAATAAAATTATAGCTCGATCGCCCAAAGAAACCCGGTTTTTTACCCTCTGGCTTCCTAGCTCAAAAAGGGACGCGCCAAGAAAAAGCTGGAAATCGATTTTGCATCCACCGGCTCGCCAGCCAGAATCGCCTGCTCTAATTCTTGCGGCGAAAATAAAACCGTCTCCATATCCTCATCATCATCTTGACTGGGGGGCAGTTCCAGCTTTTCCAAATCCAAGGCTAGGAAAGCATAGATGATTTCGTCGGAATAGCCGGGAGCGAGGAAAAATTCCCCCAATTTTTGCCAGCGGTGAGCGCGATAGCCGGTTTCCTCCTCAATTTCTCGCTTAATCGTTTCAGCGGGATCTTCGTTGGGCTCGATGGTGCCTGCTGGGAATTCCAACAGACGCCCCTGTGCGGCAAAGCGATACTGGCGCAACAAAATCAATTTGCCCTCTGGCGTGACGGGAACGGCGAGCGCTCCGCCGGGATGGCGGATACATTCCCAATCGCCCTCGGCACCGTTGGGCAGTTTGAGGCGGGTGACGTCAAAGCCAAATTTGCGCCCTTGGTATGCCAGACGCTGTTTGAGAAGTTTGGGAGGTTCTTGACCTAGTGGCATATTATTGTTATAGGTGTTAGATTCTAAATTTTAAATTGAAGGAAACCGGCGTGCAATAATAATCCTTCGTTAACCCCTCGTTCCCCTCGTTACCAGGGCAGCTACGGAGGGCTAGCCTTACAGCCGCGAAATGCCTGCCGGCAGGCTCTGTCTTCCAATAAAAATTTTTCACCCATAGAATCATCTGGCTTTGTAGGTGGTTGCAAATAGAATCTTCTGTTCGTAGTAGGGGCTAAAGCTCTTTAATGTCTCGCCTCTAAGGGGCTAAAGCCTCTACTACCAAATAGGCAGATATTTTCAGTTGAATTGCATCTTCCCACTTCGAGTTCTAAAAATGATAGAATCAGCGATTTTTAAACGCGGCGATCGCTTGTCGGGTTGAGTCGCGAAACTCAACCCAGTCAGAGCTTTTATTATTCCACGGTGTGGCCAGTGGCGACGATCGCTTGTTTGAAGGACGATTCCGAGGCTTGGGATTCTAGCGTTACCGTTTTGCTTGGCAAATCTACGGTGACGCTGGCATCGGAATCAACTGTTTGGATGGCTTTGGTGACGGTTTCTACACAGCCTTCGCAGACCATCGACGGCACTTTTAATTGCAGGGCCATAGTTCAAAAAGCGCAAGTGTACGCATACAATTTTCACCCTTAATGGCGCTGTTGGCTATCCCCCTCGCGGAAGATTGTTTGACTGGCGGTGCTGCGGCTATTTGTCAATTTTCCAACCGCCGCACTCCGGTAGAGTCTAGATTTTGGGCGAGATCGGCGATCGCAACTCCCGTCACTGGTTCGATCCAATCCGGAGCAATCTCCGCCAGGGGCACCAGCACGAACGGGCGTTCTCTCATGCGCGGGTGAGGTAGCTGCAGCGCCGGCGCATCCAAAATTAAATTATCAAATAACAGCAAATCGAGGTCAAGGGTTCGCGGTCCCCAGCGTTCTTTTCTGACGCGCCCGAATTGTGCCTCAACCGCCAGTAGGGTTTCTAAAAGCTGCTGCGGCGTCACCTGTACTAGCAGCAAAGCGCAGCCATTGATATAATCAGGCTGCGGCGGGCCAACTGGTGCCGTTTGATACCAGTGGGAGCGAGATAGCAGGGCGATGCCCGGGGTTTTGTCTAAAGTTTCCAGGGCAGTTTCTAGGATAGCGCGGGAGTCTCCCAGGTTACTGCCCAGCGCCAGCGCGGCTCGTGCCAATTTCATATTTATCGAGACAGGTTGTGGGGAAGCGAAAACTTCGTTTAACTTTCTTCGCTTATTTACAATTTACCTGAAAGGCGATCGCTTTTCGCCAAGGTAACGAACTGTACTCTTAGAAAATCTGTAAAAATTTGACCGCAGCGAACTTTTAAGCTGTCAGAATTTACAGGGCAAGATATCTTACAGGTAAGGGCAAAGCGCTCTCGTCGAGAAAACAATCGCTAAACGTGCAGGCTCAGTTTTTTCCCTCGCGTTCCTGCCGGATGGAAAGCCGCTTGCCTAGAGGGAGCGCGCGCAAAGGAGGCTAGAGGTATGGCGCGAGAGAGCAATGCAAGCTGAGCAGTTGCCGGCAGGGAGGGCAGGCTGATAGCCCCCGTTTGCTGATATGATGCGATCGCTGCCAAGCTTAAAAACGCCGCGCAACTGGCGGGTTCAGACCCTCTGGCTACCTGAACCAAAGTGTGCTATTGATATCTCGATCCTTTATTCTCCGGCGCTCGATCCCTGCTCAAACCTTTCCCCTATTAGGAACCCATGCCCGATTTCGCGATCGCCAATCTAGCTGCTCCCAGAATTCTCACACAGGCTGGCAATGTGTTTGTTCTTGCCTGTATCGTTATTGTCGAGGCGATCGCTCTCGGAACCTTCTTCAAGAAAACCTTAAAAACGCCCCGCAGCTTTCCCCAGGTACTTCTGGTTTGCTTGCTAGCCAATACCATTGCTTCTGTCGCCGGCATTCCCTTTGTCTTTAATGAATTTTTCGCAGTTAATCCGGGAACGGCTTTCTTTTCCCTGCCTTTTTTCTGGGTGACTTCTGCTTTTATTGAATGGCCGATTTATATAGGGTTTTTCAGAAAAAAATCTCATCCGCCAATTTTTAAACTCCTGAAAGCGGCTTTTTTAAGCAACCTATACAGTACCGCGCTTTTTCTAGTAATTTTACAACCGTGGACTTATTCCTCAGAGCTTTTCTCTGTCCACAATCCCCGGCGGGCGGAGTGGGAAACGCGAGAGGCGATCGCCCAAATTATTAAAGTGCAAGAAAAATTTCTTCTAGAAAAATCGCGTTTTGCAAAGGATTTTAAGGAGTTGAAAGAAGTTTCTTCCTCCTATCAACCGGTGGCCAGCGAATTTGCTGTTAAAACCAACGGGAATGCTGAAAACGAATTTCATCAATTTACAATTTCCAGCACTCGCGATCGCGCTGAGGTATCGGCGTCGGCTAAAGAAAAAAGCTTCAAAAGCTATAAGGGCTTTGTGGTGGCTCTGAAGAAAAAAAACGAACGTCAAATAATCTGGGGGATTTGCCAAACCAAACAGCCCTCAACCCAACCTCCAGAGACTCCTAAACTCGCGGGCGATGAAATTGAATGTCCTGCGGGCTCGGAGCGAGCCTAGCTGGGAAATTTTTAAAATTTTATAATTTTATAACGGGCAGTCAGGCTTTTTGCTAAAAAAAGGCGCGATTCCCTCGGAAATCCGACTTCTCCGGCTGTCGAGAGCTGGCGAGAATCTTCCAGGGAAGCACGCTTCACGCGCCGGGGAGGAAACGGAGCGCTCCACTGAATCCGGCACGTTACAACAAAGGCTGCAGCGATCGCTTCTCCTCGCCTTTTTCATATATCTTCTATTTGAGTCTCCTCCTCTGTTTATAAAAGTCTTTCTTCGTCCCGGTCTTTCTGGCAGTCGCTCGCCGATAATTGGAGAATTTTTCGGGAAGTATTGCAAGATTTTCCGGCAGTTGTTGCCAGATTTCTAAATATATGTAACGGCGAAAACTCAATCATAAATTTAGTTGGCTCAGTTTGGTATCACAGCAGTACAGTTTTCAACGCCGTCCCCTCAATCGGCGCGCCGCGCAACGCTTGCTAGATTTGGGAAGTCGCGCCCGAGTGGCAGGGAATTCATGGGTTCGCGCCGCCCGGGTGCCTGGGTAATTTTCATTAATTTTAGGCAGAGATTTTACAGGTGGAGGCAGGGAAGGTAAAGCGCTGCAGGGCAAGAGTTTCAGATTTCAGGCGGTGGAGTGAAGGAGAAAAGTGAATGAAGCAACGGGGAGAATATAAAAAAAATATGATAAATTTCAACAGGGCGATCCACAGACATCAGGCAAGATACAATGATCGTAAAAATAGCGATCGCATGTACCCATGAGTCTGTGCATCAATCCCTCCTGCCCGAACCCCAAAAGCCCGGATAACCTGCTATTCTGTCCCGCCTGCGGATCGGAATTGCTATTGGAAGGGCGCTATCGCGTTATGCGCCAGATTGGAGAGGGAGGTTTTAACAAAACTTATGAGGTAAGTGAGCGCGATACTCCAAAAGTTCTTAAAGTTCTGACAAACGACGCGCCCGAGTATGTGGAGCTTTTCGCTCGCCAAGCCTCAATTCTGAGTCAGTTAAATCATTCAGGAATTCCGAAGGTAGAACTAGAAGGCTACTTTACGGTGTTTCCCAAAAACAGCAGCTCTCCGCTGCACTGCTTAGTAATGGAACGGATCGAGGGACTGGATTTAGAAGCGTATGTCAAACAGCGGGGCGATCGCCCGATCGCTCAAAAATTAGCCATAGAATGGCTCAGCCAATTGGCAAGTATCTTGCAAGAAGCATACAGCCAGGAATTTTTCTATTGGAATATCGCGCCATCGAAAATCGCTCTCAAACCTGACGGCGGTTTGGCGCTGATTGACTTTCGCAGCGATGTCGAGATTCCCAAAAACCATTCGCCCTCAACAGGCAGCGGCTGCCGCGCGATCGCGCCATCCGATTTCTTGGCTTTGGGCAGCACGTTTATCTTCTTGCTCACCGGCAAGTCCGCGATCGAATTGGCGGGATGGCGCGCCAGCGCCAGCCACGTCTCGCCCCTGCTGCTGGACTTTATCGACGAGCTGATGGGATTCGCCCCGCAACCGAGCCGCGCCAGCGCCCGGGAAATTTTGCAGCGCTTGGCACAAATCGATCGGGCTTTGTATTCCCCAAGGGCGGGCGCGCCGCCAGAAGCACCCAGAAAGGGCTCTGCTGCGCCAACCCCTGCCAGCGTCAACGGCAAGACTCTGGAGCAAGATATCTGGTCAGACGAGTTACCGAACAGCCCTGCTCGGTATTCTCCCGCCCCCCAGAAACGGAAGGATTTGCAGCTCTCTCCCCCCGCGCCAGAAACAGCAGGGGCAGAAGTAGCAGCGCTCGTCTTGGCGCATCCCGCCGCCGCCGAGCCGGAAATTGACTTGGGGGCAGGCGCGACGGCAGAGCAAGGGTTCGCACCTGAAGAATGGGCGCAGAAAATAACGCTGTGCAACACCATTAAGGCGCATTCCAACATCGTTTATTCCGTGGCGATTAGCCCGGACGGGCAGACTATTGTCAGCGGCAGTCGGGATTATACGATTAAGGTGTGGGACATTCTTTCAGGCGAGTGCATCCGCACTCTCAAAGGTCATTTGGGGTGGGTTCATTCCGTGGCGATCGCTCCAGACTCGCAGGCGATCGTCAGCGGCAGCGACGACAATACCATCAAAATCTGGAGCTTGAACTCCGGGCAGTTGCTGCGCACCCTCAAGGGGCATTCCGACTGGGTAAAATCGGTGGCGATCGCGAACGATGGCGAAACCCTGGTTAGCGGCAGTTATGACGGCACCGTCAAAGTCTGGAGTTTGAACGCGGGGCAGTTGCTGCGTACCCTCAAGGGGCATTCCGGGCGCGTCAATTGCGCGGCGATCGCTCCCGACGGCGAAATCGCTGTCAGCGGCGCTGAAGATAAAACCCTCAACGTCTGGAATCTCAAATCGGGCGAGTGCCTGCGCACCCTCAAAGGGCATTCAGACAGCGTTGTTTCTCTCGCTATCGATCGAGACGGCGAGACGCTAGTCAGCGGCAGCTATGACAATACGCTAAAAGTCTGGAACCTGCGAACAGGCGAAGTGAGAAGTACCCTGAAGCGACATTCTCACTGGATTAATTGCGTGGCGATCGCCTCCGAAAGCCACACCGCCATCAGTGCCAGCGCTGACAAAACTCTCAAAGTCTGGAACCTCGACACGGGGCGATCTCTGCGATCGCTCAAGGGGCATTCCAACTCAGTTTTTTCTGTAGCCATAAGCCCGGACGGGTTGGCATTCGTCAGCGGCAGTTATGACGGCACTCTCAAGGTGTGGCAGATTCAGTAAAAGTGGGCATGGGCAATCGGCAATCGGTAATCGGTGAGATCGACCCCATCCCCCCTGCCCTTTTACTTCATGCGCTTTTCCCTCATTCCCCATTCCCAAAACTTCGGAAATATTTTAAGCAGCCGCTTTTGCTTCTCTCGGCGCAACCGAGGCAAATTGCGAGAGGAGTTTGGTATAAAGTACGCCGAGTCTCGAGGCGACGCTGTACCAGCTAAAGGCAATTTCCACCCGGTGCCGCCCCTGCCGCCCCAGTTCGTCTCGCCAGTCAGGATTGCCTAAAATCCGGTCAATCGCTTTTGCAAACGCGCCCTCATCGTGGGGCGGTGCCAGCAATCCCGTCACCTCCGGCACGACGGTAAATCGCAGCCCTCCTAAATCGCTCGCCACTACGGGAGTGCGGTTCGCCATCGCCTCTATTGCCACCATGCCAAAACATTCCAATTGACTCGGCACGGCGCAAACGTCAGCGGCGGCATAATAAAGCGGCAGCTCGTCGCGAACAACGCCCGAGGCGAACGTGACACGTTCGCTCAGCCCCAGTTCTCGCGCGATCCCGGCGATGCGATCGCGTTCTGTGCGTTCGCTCTCGCTCGGAAACCCGCTGGCTGAAATCAACCGCAAATCAGAACCCGATCGCCACTCCGAGCGCGACACAGCCCTGACGAGGGTTTCAATTCCCTTGCGCCGGTCAAATCTCCCCACATGCAGCACCACTTTCGCTTCCTTGGGAATTCCCAGTTTAGCCCTGGCTTCTGCGCGGGAGATCGCGCCAAAGCGATCGATATCCGTGCCGCACGGAATCATCTCGATCTCGCCTTTCGATCCCAGGAGCGATCGCGTGTATTCCTCCTCCTGCGGGCTCGTCGCGATCGCCCGATCTGCCATTTCCAGACAGGCTTTTTCTATCGCCAATCGCATTCTCATCGGATTTTGAATCTCACTCGTCCCTCGATAATTCGACGCCCCCAACGAGTGATAAGTATGCACTTGAATCAGCGGGCGGCGCTTCTTCAATTCCATCCCCACCCAACCCGAAAGCCAATAATTTGTATGGATTAAAGAATAGTGCAGCCCTTCCTGCTGCTCAAACGCCTGAAATGCCTTGAGAAATTCTGGCATGTAGCCAAATATTTCATCTCGACCTAATACTTTTGTCGGCCCAGCCATTAACCGAATGGTCCGGCAGTTAGAGCCGTGTTCGACAATCTCCGCCCCATCCAGACTGGTGCGGCGCGCGAACAAATCTACTTTCCAACCCTGCGCCGCCAGTGCTAATCCTACCTGACGTACATAGACATTTTGACACCCGGCATCTTCTTTGGCGATATCTGCAGTGGGATCTGCATTAGCGGAAATTAAAGCAATACGGTTGTCTTCTTTTAGAAACATAGTTTTTTTTATCTAGTGTCTGACTTTGCTGCCTCCGAGTCCCTCCATAGAAATGTTAAGTTCAGGCGACCGGAGTCAAAGGCAAATACAACAAGCGATCGCAGACTAGCCAAGGATACTGCCTGGATTGAGGCGTTTTTCAGCTCTGCCACTCCTTTAGTTTTATTTTCAGGTCGGCACGGAAACCCTAAAGGGATAGGATTGCAAGAGAGTAGATAACGCGGAAATAGAGCCCCCATTTCTCATTCCCTCTTGCCACTGGAGTTTTTCCAACAGGTTTCCTGAATTCTTCAGGCTCAATCCAGCTTATGTTAAGTAATGTAATAGGTTTTGGCCGATCCTTCAATATATCTAAAGGCATGTTTCACACCCAATCCTCCTAATGTGCGGTAGTATGTCTGAAGATATATTCCGCAGACCGTCAGAGGCCATCCTAAATAAAATTGTTTATCTATAACTATGAAAAACCATTCTCAGGCAGTCGTGTTGCCAAATTGGCAGAATTAACAAAACTCAACTCATGTCAAAGTCCAGGGGGCGCGCTGTAGAACTTGGCGAGAGGGCTTGGCGCTCCCGCGCCAGAGCGCGTTCCTCTCTCCAAAGGCCGATATCAAAGCTCTAGATTGAAGGAATTTCTGGGAAAACTGCCGCCCATACCTATCCAAAGGAATAAAAGCGATCGCGCTTGCGAGCCGCAAACTAAAAGGAAGGATTCACGGCACGACATCGGAAATGCTACCACCCCGCCTGCCCGGTGCCGCCGAGCGAAGGCATCAGTGCTTGAAACTCCAGCAGCACCGCTACTTCTTCTTATTAACCGGGACTTTAGGAGATTTGTCTTTAACTTTCAAGATTTTATCTTCAACCATTCTATCAATCACAAGATCGCTGATGATTCTCGCCCCATGCGCGGTAAAGTGGACGCCATCTCTTGCTTTAACGGCTCTCTTCTTACCCGATTTATCAGCCACAACGGGAGCGTATTGCCCTTTCACTGAAAAACTCTCCCAAGAAGACACGAACTCAAACTTCGGATGAGATTTGCTGACATCGCGATAAATTTCATTAATTGCTGGAAAAAATTTTTGAAATCGAGAGCGATTCGTTTTAGGCTGTCCAACCCAATAAACTTTCTTAACTGACGAATCAGAAACTAATTTTGCATATTTTTCTACTTTTTGGCGGTAAAGCTTTTTCCATTCATCGGTTAGAGCTGCTCTGGAATTGCCCCGAGAATCTACTATTTCTTGATTGTCATTTCCTCCAAACATCACCACAATCACGTCTGGCTTGTAAGCGGCGATCAGTTTTTTGGTGCGAGCATTCCAGTCATAATAATCCGATCTAGTTAATCCAGAAGAAACTTTGTAAGCTAATTTGATTTGACTGATATTATATTTTTTTTTCAGGCTGTGCTGGAGAGCAGTTCCCAAGTCAAACATGATAGAATCTCCAATCAATAAAAATCGAGAATGAGGTTTCTCTGATTTTTTTTGACCGGGTGCGGACTGGCTTTTGAGTTTTTGATTAGCTGGAGTTTGAGCGCGACTGGGTGCGGGCTTGGATTCTGGATTTTCCTCGTTCTTTTCCTCACTTTCTGAGGCGATATTTTCTTCTGAAGAGCTTTGCTCCGCGATTTTGTCAAAGTCAACCTCTTTGAGGTTTCTCCAAAATTCTTGTTCTTTTTTTCGCCAGCCCTCCAGTTGGATTTCTCTGGCTAATTGTTGAATTTTTGGACTGACTAAATTGCCGGACGATAAACTTTTTAAAAATAAAGAAAAATTGGTGAAAATTAAAGTGGCAAAAGTCAAGCTAACGAGCAGCAATAAATCGCGGTCTTTCATGGTTTTTCTAAAAATTAAAGTAAATAAAAGGCGGAACACTGCTGGGGCCAAGCATTAGTATAACATAGACGAACAAAGAAACACAGATAACTTGAAGGGATAAATTTTTAATGGCAAACAAGCGCTTCAGCAGCCGCGTCAATCCGTTACCCCAAAAGTTTATTAAAGCGATTACTGTGAAAAAAACTGCATGGAGTTGCCAGAAATTAAATTGTACCTCTTTGACTTCTGAATAAAAAATACCTTGAATAAAATCAACCGCATTTTCCCAGCTTTGAGTATTGAAGAAAATCCAGGTAAAACTGATGAAACTAAAAGTCAGGAACCAGCAACTTACCTGACTCAGTTGAAAGGCGAAACTTCCCGGCTGGAATTGCAGCAGTTTCGGCTTTAGCGAATCTTTCCAAAAGTGATTGGCTACTAATCCCAAACCGTGCAGCCCTCCCCAAATTATAAAGTTAACCCCCGCTCCGTGCCAGAACCCCCCTATCAACATCGTCAAAAATAAATTTATATATTTTCGCGTTTTCCCCTGTTTATTTCCCCCTAAAGGAATGTACAAATAATCTCTCAACCATTCGGAAAGACTGACGTGCCATCTCCTCCAAAATTCTTGCAGGCTCGACGAGCTGTAAGGTCGGTCGAAATTTCGGATCGGCGCAAAACCGAGCAGGCAGGATATTCCATTCGCTAAATCTGAATAGCCGCTAAAATCTACATAAATCAAACAAGAGTAGGCAATAGCAGCTAAGATTAGGTCGATACTTGAATACTGCTGGGGGACGCTGAAGGGCAATTGGGTAAATTCAAATAAAAAACTTGACAGGGTGTACTTTTTGAATAAACCTGATAAAATTAAAATGATGACTTCTTCGAGACTGTAGTTATATTTTTTCTCGCTGTTGAGCTGCTCGTAGAATTCTTTAGCGCGGGAAATTGGCCCGGAAGCGATTTGAGGAAAATATGTGATGTAGGTGGCATAATCTAGGAAATTCGGACAAGGCAATTTATTATTGTAGCAGTCGGCTAAATGCGCAATCATCCTAAATGTATAAAAAGAAATTCCTATGGGAGCGATGATTTGCAAGTTTTGCAGGTTGGATGGGATTTTCAGCGAGTTGAGAAGGTCGGACAGGGGCTCTACAAAAAAATTGTAATATTTGAAAATTCCTAAATAGAGAAGGTTGACTGACAGCCCAAAAATCAGAGTATTTTTTTTGTAAAGGGGATATTGATATAAAATTCTGATGAAGCAGTAACTTGAGGCGGTGCTGGCAACCAGCAAGCTTAAAAAATTCAGGCTCCAAAATGAATAAAATATGAGGCTGACTGATAGCAGGAATATTTTATAAAGGTCTACTTTGTCTTTCCAAGAAAAGCCGAAACTGAAAATCACTAAGAAGAAAAAGAGAAATTGATAAGTAGGAAATAACATTTTTTCAAATTTATTAGGTCTTCAAGAGTCAGTTTTTACAACCTATTTTTAGGGTTGGCGTCAGCCAAGATATTTCCACTTAAAAACCTGCCGCACTCAGAGCAACCGCGAACAATTTCTCTATTTTGGAGGAGCTCGCGCATGTAGGGGCAGTTCCCCCCCCGTGGCTGCCGCGCTACAGCAGATTCGATCGCGATCGAGGTGGTGAAATGATTTCCGATGTTGGCCGATCTGCAAAACACAGGCAATTATACCACCTAGTTCTCGGCTGTCAACTCCCGAGGCAGAGGCACTTGCGCCGCGCGATCGCCCGCACCCGTTCGCACGGCCAGCGCGCGGGCAGCGAATTGCAGGCGGCTGTGTAAAGTTTTGTAACTGCCAGCCAACTTGGCAACACAACCGGGGTGGGATTGGTTTTTCATTAATCTACGCTGCCATCACGCACAAGCGCATGGGGGCAGGGAATCCGACTCGATCTGTGGGGCGCTCTACATTCTCCCTGCCCTCCTGAAGCAGACACCGGGTATATCCCCTAAATCCAAACTCTTTTCTCGAGCATCTAGAGCGCGGAGCCTTGATTTTCTAGGATTTTGCCCGGTTGATGACTTTTGTTAAAAATTGTGCTGTATTTTCGGAGGGAGAAACTATGCTGTGAATTTTAGCGCCAATCAATCAAGCGGAGAACAGTTTTTTGGGTAAAATTACTCAGCGATCGGCGATTCTCGCTGAATTCCCGGCTGAGTAAAAGTAAACATTAAGGTCTCGAGGGGAGGCTTGTTGCTTAAGTTAGATTTCTTAGTGGAAGCACCTCAGATCCCGTCAGGCCCGACATTGCCATTCCATATCTGCAATTGAGCCAAGTAAATAAAATGTCTCACCGTCCTATTTACCTCGACAGTCACGCCACCACCCCGGTGGACGAGCGAGTGCTGGCCGCGATGCTGCCCTACTTTACCGAGCATTTCGGCAACGCCGCCAGCACCAACCACTGCTACGGCTGGGAAGCCGAAGCGGGCATTCAACAAGCGCGAAAAATTATAGCAGAATCGATTAACGCCACGCCAGAAGAAATCGTCTTCACCAGCGGCGCGACGGAAGCCAACAACCTGGCAGTCAAAGGTGTTGCCGAAGCGTACTTCAGCAAGGGGCGTCACATCATCACCGTGCAAACCGAACACAGCGCCGTCCTTGCCCCGTGCCGGTACTTGCAATCTCTAGGGTTTGAGGTCACGTTCCTGCCAGTACAGCCGGACGGGCTGATCGACCTGAAACAACTCGAGCAAGCTTTCCGCCCGGACACGATTTTAGTGTCGGTGATGGCAGCCAATAACGAGATCGGCGTCATACAGCCTTTGGCAGAAATTGGGGCAATGTGCCGGGAACGCTTCGTCCTGTTGCACAGCGACTGCGCGCAAGCACTGGGCAAAATGCACCTAGACGTAGAAGCGCTGAATATCGACCTGATGTCGGTGACTGCCCACAAGATTTACGGCCCCAAGGGGATCGGCGCGCTCTACGTCCGGCGGCGCAATCCGAGAGTGCAACTGAGCCCTCAAATTCACGGCGGCTCTCAGGAGCGGGGAATGCGACCGGGGACTTTGTATACTCCGCAGATTGTCGGATTTGGCAAAGCCGTCGAGCTGGTCGTCGCCGAACTCGAGGCAGAAGGGCAACGCATCGCGCAGCTCAGACAGAGATTGTGGGAAGCGTTGAATCAGTTGGGGGGCATCCACCTCAACGGCCATCCGACCCAGCGCGTACCGTGCAACCTCAACATCAGTGTGGAGGGGGTAGATGGCCAAGCGCTGCACCTGGGCCTGCAGCCGGTGGTGGCAGTGTCGTCGGGATCGGCGTGCAGTACGGGCAAGACGACGCCTTCCCACGTCCTGACTGCCTTGGGGCTGCCCGATCGCCTCGCCCATGCGTCGGTCAGGTTTGGGATCGGGCGATACAATACGCAGGAAGAAATTGACAAAGTGGCAAAACACGCGATCGCAACCATACAAGCTTTGCGCCAATCCGCCCACACCCATAAAGACGCGGTGAACAGCGAAACCCCCGCGCCGGCGCTGTAAAATCCCTTACCAATTCCCAGCAGCACGCTCCTCGACGACTCTTTGGTAGACGCCTTCCGTCTGCTTGGCAATTTTTGCCCAGCTAAAGCGGCGCTCTAAATCTTCGTAGGCGTTCTCAACGAGCAACTGCGCGAAATCGGGATTTTTCAGGACCTCGAGAATTCCCCACGCCAGAGAATCGGCATTGTTGACGTAGGTGGTGATGCCGGTCTTGGCGTGCTTCACCACCTCTGGAAAGCCGCCCGTATCGGAAACGACGACGGGCACGCGGGCGGCGAAACTTTCCAGTGCCACGATCCCAAACGGTTCGTACAGGCTCGGGAAAACGGCACAATTGGCGATCGCCTGGAATTTGTCGAGATCTTCATCCGACATGAAGCCGGTGAAAAAACACTTGTGCCAAATCCCATTATCCCAAGCTTGCTTCTTGTAACCGTCTGCGTTGCCCCCGCCGATGAGCACGAATTTCACCGCGCCCCCCATTTCCCTAATCACTTTCGGGGCGGCATTGAGCATCACCGATACCCCCTTCTCGTAGGTCATCCGACCGACGTAGTAGACGATTTTTTCGCTGTCGTCCGCAAAGCGGCGGCGGAAATTCCAGGCATCAAATTCGTGCCAGCGCGGTTTTTTCTCCGGTCTGATGCCATTGTAGATCTCGTCCATTTTGTCCCACGGGGCGTGCAGCACCCGCTCGACCTCCCGCCGCATGTACTCGGTGCAGACAATCACCCGCCAAGAGTTGTGAACCAAGTCTTTTTCTTTGGCGCAGATATACCACTGTTCCCAGGTGTGCAGCCCGTTGTGGCGACCGTGTTCTGTCGCGTGAATCGTGCCAACCAGCGGGATCTTGAAGTGGTGCTTCAGGGCGATCGCCGCATCCCCCACCAGCCAATCGTGGGCGTGAACGATATCGAAAGAACCTTCCTCCAATATCAGCTTGCCCCCGTGGTGCCCCATGCTGTTATTCATATTCGCCACCCAGTCAAAAAAACTGAAGCTGTGCGGCACCGGCACCCGATGAACGTGTACCCCTTCTACAACCTCATAAAGCGGCGCGCGCCCAAATTCCGTCGTGATCAAGTGAACTTCGTGCCCCAGCTTGACGATCTCCGGATATAACTCCGCCACATGGCGCGCAATGCCGCCCACAATTTTTGGGGGAAATTCCCAGCTCAATACCAATATTTTCATCTGTCCTACCGTCAAATATCCTTTGCGATTGCTTTACATAAATTCATTATTTTTCATCCCAGTCAGAGCCACCCAATCTAAAAAAATCAGATTTATTAATTTCCCTGCTTGGCTAGAAGATGCGCGCTTTCCAGCGAGAAACCTCGGGGAAGCAGTCCTGCAAGCCATTCCTGCCGGCCAGCCAGCCGCGAAAATGCTCTCTTCTCCCGCGCTCCCACGCTCCCACGCTCCCGCTCCAGGGCGCTCCCGGAGGCATTCATCCCCTACAAAAATCGTTCCCACGCTCCCGCTCCCCACTCTTTTTCAGTCAGGGAAACTGGCAGTGCCGGAACAAATCCCGCTTGCTTCCTGCCAGTGCCCTTTCCTTATTCTCCTATATAGGTCGGTGCAAGATCGGCTCTATTTCTTTTCGGAACGTTTGCCATGCAGCCACCGCCGTTGGCTCGGAGGGAATCCCCTTGCGCATGAAAATTACTCCATCTTTGAACCCGACTATCCCGTACTCCCCACTCGCGCTCGTTTGCTCGATGACTGGCACCATCTCCTGCAATTTCTGGCGGTCGTTTTTGAAGGCGGCTTGATATTGCACCAGTTGCCAGAGATCTGAGATGACATATTCCACATCTATCACCTCTCGATCGTCGTTGCGCACTTTCAAAGCCGGGAAGCGGACGATCTCCCGGCGGCTCGACAGGTGGGGCACGATGTAGGTGCTGGCTGAGACGCTGGCATCGGCTGGGATTTGAGAAAGAAACGAGCGAATGTAACTCGCGTGTTCCCACTGTCGGGGCAGCGACACGAATACCCAGGGCTGAATCGAATCGGGAATCAGGAAATAAAAGGTTCGATTTGGGTTGGAAGTGAAAGAAAAAAAGATGGAAAGACTCATGCAGATTGCCCAAAAGCGCCGCACGGATAGTTGCAATACTTTCGGACGATCGGCTAAAAAGCGACGGCATGCCTCAAATATGCCGGCGGCAGGGGTCATCGCAAATCGGGTTTTTCCTTCTGTGAAAAAACCATCGCACACCTGTCGCAGGGTGAGGTCGAATGCCTGCGGATGTCGGTGCCACCACAGCACCGCCCCGTAAAACAGCCCGGGGACGACTGCCATCGCGTAGCGGATGTTGATCGCTAGGGCTGAGGTGCCTTGCTGGGCGAAAATTTGCAGCAGGGGAAATCCGGCGATCGTCCACGCAGCCGGGGAGATGGCGGGCACCAAAGCTAGAGGCAACCACTGACCTAGCAAGTACATTAGCTTGCGATTGAGCGGCGTGGCTAGTTCTGCGACCAACCGCCAAGGACGACTGGCAAATGCCCAGAGAATGTCCACGGTTGTGGCGCGATCGCTTTCCACATATTTGCCAAACCGCTCGATCATGAATCGGCGGGAAATGTCTTGGGAAAACAGGGGCATGATCGCATTGGTCAGGACTAGCATGTAGGCAAAGCTCAGAGTACATAATGCCAAGCCAGCCCGAGGATACCGCTTGCTGAAAATCATGTATAATCCAATACCGAAGAGGGAAACTCCTCCATCTGCCCTGACCGCTAAAATACAGGCGGCCATTATCCAAAAAAGCCACCACCAGCGCTTTTCCATCGCTAGTAGGAGAGTGAAAACAAACAGGGGAAGCTGACAGTTATCGTGGAAATTGGATAAGGTCGGGCCGATCACTGCATTGGCTGCGTAATAGCTCAGCGCGATCGCGGCGGCGAGTGGCGGTTGCAGGTACTGTCTGGCCAATACATACAGCACCACACCGGCACTGGCAATTAAAGTCACCATCAGCACAGTCAGGGTCGTCGGTGACGGAAACAGGGCATAAATTGGCAGCCACAGCAATAAGGCTGGGGTAAAGTGCTGCCCCAGTCGGTGATAGTAAACCTCCGGGACTTGGCCATCGTGAACGACGTTGGTAGACAGGGTGGACGACAGGGAACTCTGGAAAAAGCGACCGTGAATCCCGTTCCAAAAGACTTGATTGAAAATGCCTTGGTCGAAGGAGGCATAAAAACTGTAGTAGCGGTGCAGGGAAAGGGTCGCCCCCAGAACAAAAAAGGCGATCGCTACACCAATAACAGCCCGAAGCCACGGATTTTTCTGCAAGCGAACAAGCATCGCACTCCTCACTTCAACATAATGTTAAGGCTCTCATGTCGAATTCACATATTCAACACCCCTCTCCTTTGGGCACAGCGAAAAGATGAAAATCTCTCTTCCCGAGGAGCGTGCAACTTTTTCGGTTCGACGCCTGTACATTTAATTTGCTCATTTATAAAAGTGGCAAAACCCGCCAATGCCTTTCTCCCTTTACTCTAAAAATTTTATTTACTGAAGTCAAAATAGATGATTAAATGCCAAGCATCCGATCTGACCCTCTCCGGCGATCTCAAAAGCCCGGGCGCTCCTCCTCGCTCCCTCCACCTCCCCTCCACCTCCCCCCGCTCCCCGCTCCCCCCTCCCAGCTTGCACTCCGTTCACTTTTCGATCGCGACCGCGCGGAAATCACTCCCCAACCAGGTGACTCCATGACAAAAACAGGTTAAGTTATAAATAATAAAGAAAAAACTAAGACCGCATCTTCCCGGCAAGGGTGGATTAGCCATTGCCGCAAAAACGCCTCGCCTACCTGCGTCCCGTGCCCCAAGGGATTCAATGCTAGCATCGCCAAAAAAACTCACCAATTCCGAAGTGCCGCTGCAACTGCTGCTGTTTGTAGACAAGCGACCGAGCTCCCTGGAACAGAGCCGACAAATTCAACGTTACCTGCAAGAGGTCAAGGCCGATCGGGCTTTCGACCTCCAGGTGATCGAGGTCGGAGAACAGCCTTATCTGGCAGAACATTTCAAACTCGTCGCCACCCCAGCTTTAATCAAGATCCATCCTGAACCCAGGCAGGTACTCGCGGGCAGTAACTTGCTCGCCCAGCTAGAAAATTGCTGGGCGCGCTGGCAGCACTCGGCAGCCGACTACGAGGCTGATTTAAAGTCCAAATCTGAAGTCTCAGAAACAACAGCCGCCAGCAACTGCATCAATTCGATCGCTTACTCGGCAGAACTGATGCGTCTCTCGGACGAGATTTTTCGCTTGAAGCAGGAAAAAGAAGAACTCCAGGAACGGCTGCGCTTCAAAGACCGATTGATTGCCATGTTGGCCCACGAATTGCGCAATCCCCTGACGGCAGCCTCGATCGCCTTGGAAACTTTGGAGACGCACTACCACCCAGACAAGGGAGCGACTTTTTCCCTGACACCGGCGCTGACAACTCAGCTCATCAAGCACGCCCGCACCCAGACTCGCGTTATCGACCGGATGATCGCTGACTTGCTGCAAGCCGATCGGGCAACCAGTGCCAAATTGTGCATTCAACCCCAGTCCCTGGATCTGGGAGCCCTCTGTCAAGATGTCAGCGCCCACTTTAGCGATCGCTTGCAGGCTAAATCCCTAGAGCTCAAAACGGACATCCCCGCAGATCTGCCCTATGTTTATGCCGATCCCGATCGGGTACGCCAAGTCCTGGTCAATCTCTTGGACAATGCCATTAAATACACGCCAGAGGGCGGGAAAATACAGGTTTCCGTCCTCCACCGCACCACTCAAAAAGTTCAGGTCAGTATTTGCGATAACGGTCCCGGCATTCCGCCAGAAAATCAAAAGCACATCTTTGAAGAACACTTCCGCCTCCAGCGGGACGAAATGAAAGACGGTTATGGCATTGGGTTATCCCTGTGTCAGCGCATTATCCGGGCTCACTACGGCCAAATTTGGGTAGACTCTGCGCCCAATCAAGGCAGTTGCTTTCACTTTACCCTACCCGTTTATCGGTTTTAGCAGGCGAAAAATTGCAGTTGTTTTGAAAAACCGCAGAGGACGCAGAGAACGCAGCGTTAAAAAAAAGAAGAGGTGTCTGCTACAGAGCGGATAAACCTTTGGTTTAAAAATAGTATATAGCGAAGAGAAAATAGAAAGTTAGTGACTGGAAAATATGTTGAATCGCTCGCTCCAATTCGTCTGCTAGCAAAAACGGCGGTTTACAAGGCAAGCTCGTTCTTATAAAATAAGCTTCTCTTGACTGGTCAAGGGATTGGGAAACAAACCTGTCCATCTCTCCCTCTCCCCTCCCTCTCCCCCACTCCCCGTTTCGGATGGCAGATATGAATCAAGAAAATGTCGCTTCGCAGGATTTTTGCATTTATAATCTCATAGCAACCCGCGCGCGAAGCAATCCCGACGCGATCGCTCTAGTAGCTCCGGGACGCGCCCCGCTCAGCTATGGCAATTTACACGAACAAATTAATAAAATTGCTGCAACACTGAACGCAATGGGCGCGGGACGAAACGATCGGGTGGCGATCGCCCTGCCAAATGGCCCAGAAATGGCGATCGCTTTTTTAGCCACAGCTTCCGCTGCCACCTGCGCGCCCCTCAATCCGGCTTATACCCTCTCGGAATTTGATTTTTATCTGTCTGACTTAAATGCCAAAGCCCTGATCGTTCAGTCGGGGATAGATTCGATCGCCACTGCCGCAGCCCGAGAGCGGGGCATTCCCATCATCGAACTCGCTCCCGTACTGCACGCAGAAGCCGGGATTTTCACCCTCAGCGGCTCGCAAACCGCGCCTCCCGATCGCACGGGCTTCGCAGAACCCGACGATATTGCCCTAGTGCTGCACACCTCCGGCACGACATCCCGCCCGAAAATTGTGCCGCTGACGCACAGAAACCTCTGCACTTCAGCGCAAAACATCCGCGCGGCTTTGCACCTGACCGAAGGCGATCGCTGTCTCAACGTCATGCCCCTCTTTCACATTCACGGGCTGATCGCTGCTTTGCTCTCCTCCCTGAATGCCGGCGCTAGCGTTGTTTGTACTCCGGGCTTTTTCGCCCCCAAATTCTTTGAGTGGCTTGACGAATTTCGCCCGACATGGTACTCAGCCGTTCCCACCATGCACCAAGCGATTTTGTCGCGCGCCGCAGCGAATCGCGAAATTATCGCCCGCACTCCGATTCGCTTCATCCGTTCCTCTTCCGCAGCTTTGCCGCCGCCCGTCATGGCGGAATTAGAAAAGACCTTCAACGCCCCCGTTATTGAAGCTTACGGGATGACAGAAGCCTCCCACCAAATGGCGAGCAATCCCCTGCCGCCCAAAGCGCGAAAGCAAGGGAGCGTGGGAGTGGCGGCGGGACCGGAAATCGCCATTATGGACGAGGCAGGTCATTTATTAAGTGCGGGGGAAATCGGAGAAATTGTCATTCGGGGCGCAAATGTTACCGTCGGCTACGAAAATAACCCGAAAGCGAACGAAAGCGCTTTTACAAATAGCTGGTTCCGCACGGGCGATCAAGGTTATTTAGATAGCGACGGCTATCTGTTTATCAAAGGGCGGCTGAAAGAAATTATCAACCGGGGTGGCGAGAAAATTTCGCCCCGAGAAGTCGATGAAGTGCTGCTGAACCATCCGGCAGTTGCTCAGGTTGTGACGTTCGCCATGCCGCATCCAACCCTCGGCGAAGATGTGGGTGCTGCGGTAGTTTTGCGGGAAAATACCACCGCGACGGAAAGAGAAATTCAGGAATTTGCTTCGGCTCAACTGGCGGATTTTAAAGTGCCGCGCCGGGTAATTTTTCTGGCGGAAATCCCGAAGGGGCCGACAGGGAAACTGCAGCGAATTGGTTTGGCTGAGAAGCTGGGGATCGGAGCGGGAGAACGAGAACAAGCACGAACGGCGTTTGCTCCTCCCGGCACGATCGCCGAAGAACAATTAGCGCAAATCTGGGCTGAAGTTTTAGGAGTGGAGAAAGTCGGCGTCCGCGATAATTTCTTCGAGTTGGGAGGGGATTCTATCTTGGCGGCGCAGATTCTCAACCGCGCGCGATCGCAGATGCGCGTCGAGCTGTCTTTTCTGGATTTCTGGGAAAACCCCACTGTAGCGGGCATGGCGGCAGAGGCAACCCGACAGCAAGCGCAGCCGATCGCGCCGATTTCGCCAATTCCCGAAACCGGAGAACGCCCCCTTTCTTTGACTCAGACTCGGATGTGGTTCTTGGAGCGATTGGAACCGGGGAATCCGGTTTACAACCGTCCGGTTGCGATTCGCCTGACAGGGGAACTGAACGAGGCAGCGCTAGAGCAAAGCCTGAATGAGATTGTCCGCCGTCACGAAGTGTTCAGAAGCAGCTTTCCAGCGGCGGATGGCTTGCCGGTTGTGGCGATCGCCCCTACCCTCACCGTACCCCTGTCAGTGGCGGATCTCAGCCACCTTGCCGAGAGCGATCGCGAAGCCGAAGTGCTGCGACTGGCTGCCGAATGCGCTCGGCGTCCCTTCGATTTAGAGCGAGGGCCATTGGTGAGGGCCAATTTGTGGCGGCTGAATGCCAGCGATCGCCTGCTGCTTGTGGAAATGCACCACATCATTTTTGATGGCTGGTCTTTTGGTATTTTCCAGAAGGAACTGGCGGCTTTTTACGAAGCTTTCGCTACGGGCAAACCCTCCCCCTTCCCCGAATTGTCCGTACAATATGCCGATTTTGCCCAGTGGCAGCGGCAGTGGTTGCAAGGAAATGTTTTAGACGCGCAGCTCGCGTACTGGAAAAAGCAGCTTGAAGGGGCAAATTTTGTACTGGATTTGCCGAGCGATCGGTCTCGCGCCGCCGTGCAAACTTTCCGGGGAGCTAGGCACGTTTTGACGCTGCCCCCAACTCTGAGCGAGTCTCTCAAAACTTTCAGTCAGCGGGAAAAGGTGACGCTGTTTGCCGTGTTGCTGGCGGCTTTTGGGGCGCTGCTGTCTCGGTATAGCGGACAGGAAGATATTCTCATCGGTTCTCCCGTCGCCGGTCGCAATCGAGTCGAGGTAGAAAACGCGATCGGGCTGTTTGCGAATACCTTAGTCCTGCGCCTCCGTTTAGAGGGGAATCCGGCATTTACCGAACTGTTGGAGCGATCGCGTCAGGCAGCCTTCGGGGCACTGGCTCACCAAGAGTTGCCCTTCGAGAAACTCGTCGAACACCTCCAGCCCCAGCGAGACACGAGCCGCACGCCGCTATTTCAGGTAATGTTTCAATTGCGAAACGTTCCCAATGAAACGGTACAGGTAGACGGGCTGAAATTTGAAGAATTCCAGTTCGATAGGGGAATTGCAGGGGTTGATTTAAACCTGGAGATTGCCGAGAAAGCCGAAGGGTTGTTGTGCGCATTCCAGTACAGTACCGATTTATTCGACGCGGAAACCATTGCTCGGATGGCGGGGCATTTGCAAACATTACTGGCAGGGATTGTGGAAAATCCACAGCAGCGAGTAGCAGAATTGCCTTTACTGACTGAGCCAGAGCGGCATCAGCTCTTGGTAGAGTGGAATAACACTTTTACCGAGTATCCGCCAGATCAGTGCATCCACCAGTTATTTGAAACTCAAGTAGAAAAAACTCCCGATGACGTTGCCGTGGTATTTGAAAACCAACAACTCACCTATCGGGAACTCAATGCTAAGGCGAACCAACTGGCGCGCTACTTGCAGGCACTCGGCGTGGGGCCAGAAATTTTGGTGGGGATTTGTGCGGAGCGCTCCATCGAAATGATAGTGGGGCTAATCGGCATTCTCAAAGCAGGCGGTGCATACATACCCCTCGATCCCGCCTATCCATCGGAACGCCTCGCCTTCATGCTAGAAGACGCCTCGGTGTCGGTGCTGCTCGCGCAAGAAAAACTGGTGAAGCAACTTCCCCCACACTCGGCGCGGGTTGTCTGTTTGGACTCGAACTGGGAAGAAATTGCTTCCTACAGCAAAGATAACCCTTCCAGCCCAGTGAAGCCGGAAAATCTGGCCTACGTTATCTATACGTCAGGCTCTACAGGAAAACCCAAAGGCGTTTTAATCCAACACGAATCGCTAGTCAATTACACGAAGGGTGCGATCGCTGAATATGCAATAGAGAAGCGCGATCGCGTCCTCCAATTTGCCTCGATTAGTTTCGATGCCAGTGCCGAAGAAATCTACCCCTGTCTGACTTCAGGTGCAACACTCGTATTGCGAACCGACTCCATGTTAGATTCTGTGGGTGTATTTCTGGAAACTTGCAGAAATTGGAACTTAACCGTTCTGAGCCTGCCAACAGCCTACTGGCACGAACTGACAGCAGGATTGAGCCGAGAAACCTTAGCCCTTGCTCCGTCATTGCGGTTAGTCATCATTGGCTCAGAAAAAGCCCTTCCCGAACGATTGAAAATGTGGCAGGCGTGCGTGGGGCAACAAGTGCGTCTGGTGAATACTTATGGCCCTACAGAAGCTACAGTGGTGGCAACAGCCTGCGAGTTATCGGCAGCCGAGGCAACATTGCGGGAGTTGCCGATCGGTCGTCCGATTGCTAATGTTCAGACCTACATCCTAGATCGAAATGGGCAGCCCGTTCCCGTCGGCGTACCCGGTGAGTTGCATGTCGGCGGGATTGGCTTGGCGCGCGGATACCTCAACAAACCCGAATTAACCGCAGAGAAGTTCATTCCCAACCCCTTTGTCGGGGCAAGCCATAGCGCGGGAGAGCGCCTGTACAAAACGGGAGATTTAGCCCGCTACCTGCCAGATGGAAATATTGAATTTCTCGGACGCATTGACAATCAAGTCAAGATTCGCGGCTTTCGCATCGAACTGGGCGAAATTGAGGCGGTACTCGCGCAATACCCCGCCGTCCGAGACAATGTAGTGGTAGCGCGAGAGGAGACTTCTGGCGATAAGCGTCTGGTTGCTTATGTGGTGATTTCTTCAGAAGCTTCGGCTGCACAATTGCGAGAGTTCCTCAAGCAGAAGCTGCCAGAGTATATGGTGCCCTCTGCTTTCGTATTTTTAGACGCCCTGCCCCTAACTTCCAACGGCAAAATAGATCGGCGCGCCCTGCCGGCTCCCGATACATCCCGCCCGGAAAGCGCGATCGCTTTTGTTGCGCCGGAGACGACTGCCGAAAGAATGCTGGCGGACATCTGGGCAGAAGTTCTCAAACTCGATCGCGTCGGCAGGAGCGACAATTTCTTCGAGGTGGGGGGACACTCTCTGCTAGCCGCGCAAGTTATCTCGCGGGCAAACAAGGCTTTTTCTGTAGAAATTCCCCTGCGCCGTCTATTTGAGACGCCGACTGTGGCGGGTTTGGCTGCAGCCATCGCCTCTCTCCAGGCTGAGAGTAGCGGCGATGGAGAGATGGCTCTCCTCTTAGCTGAGTTGGAGGGGCTATCGGATGAAGAAGCCGAACGACTCCTCGCTGCCGAATTGGGAGAAAGCGACGAGAGGACAGGAGATTTTTAACGTTCGCGGTCGGACTTGAAACCGGGTTTTTATGGTAAAACTGAAAAGATTGAATTTTGCTTATCGGCTGAACCCGGGTTTTTATTCTTTTTCAAGGATAAAATTTGGTTAACTTCTTCTGGTCGAAGAGAAACTACTGCCAGCTAAAACAGTCGCATCTGCTAAATATGGAGCCGGAATCTATGGACGATCTCGCAAACCGACTCGCCGCTCTTTCACCAGCTAAACGGGCGCTGCTCGAACAGAGACTGAAAAAGAAAAATACCGCACCGACGGCTCAACAGACGATTTTACCCAGAGCCGAGCGATCGCCAGTTCCGCTATCTTTCGCGCAGCAAAGGCTGTGGTTTCTGGAACAGATCGAGCCAAATAGCCCGCTGTATAACATCGTTCGGGCGGTGCAGTTGAGCGGTTCGCTGAACGTCGAAGCGCTGCAACAGAGTTTGAATGCGATCGTGGAACGTCACGAGAGCCTGCGTACTGTTTTTCTCTCGGTGGAGGGAACGCCAGCGGTTGCGATCGCACCCCCGCAGTCGGTGAATTTGCCAGTCATTGACTTGAGCGCAATAGCGCCAGAAAAACAACAAACAGAAATCGATCGCCTGCTGCGCGCTGAAGCGCAACGCCCCTTCAACTTGACTTCTGACTTGATGCTGCGATCGACCTTGTTGCGACTGGCTCCAGAGGAACACGTCGCGATTTTGGTAATGCACCACATCGCCACTGATGGCTGGTCGATGGACATCCTCTTGCAAGAGCTTGCAGCTTTTTACCAAGCATTTTCCACCGGGAAATCTGCCTCAATGCCCGAACTGCCCGTCCAATACGCCGATTTTGCGCTCTGGCAGCGGCAGTGGCTTTCTGGGGATGTGTTATACCAAGTTGGCTAACTTAGTATTGTTACATTTTTTTATATATCCCGGAG
>CAYOOD010000083.1:0-35795 GCA_964405435.1 uncultured bacterium | reverse complement strand
ACGTCTCTACTGCCCGACTTTTAGCTAAAGCTCAACAGTCACCTTGACAGGGCTACTATTTGGCCCTTGCTTGAGGCGTTCGACAACCCGATCGACGCGCTCGACTTTGATGGCACCTCCCAACACGCCCGATCGCTGGGAAACGCCGCCAATCGGCGCGCTGACTAACACTTGCACGATTCCGGTGGTGCGACTGGTGAGGGGATCGGAAACGTAGAGTTCTCCGGCGAGGGATTTTTGAAACCAACGGCGATCGAGAATGTTTTGTCCGGCGGCGAAATCTACCTTAGTGGTATAATACGAACCGTCAGCATAAGCGAATGTAAAATGCTGGTATTCTTGAAAGCGTTTGACTTCTGATTTGAGATAGGGGCCGGCGATTTCCCAATCCAAGGAAGCCACTAGCGGCGTATTGGCAAGGGTTTCTACTTCCGCTTTGCGCGTCACCAGCCAGCGATCGATTTCGTCGATGCCTTGTTGGACTTCTAATAAAGCCTTCTCTCTGAGTTGTTGCAGGATGAGTTCCCGCACCACCTGATAGCTGATTGAGGCAACGGCTCCTACGGCAACCGTTGTCCCTGCCAGAAAAGAGAGGATGAGAAAAGGGCGCGATCGCCGCCCGTTCTGTCGGGGAGTTTGCCAGGGTTTGAACATTGACTGCAATGAGGAATTATTACCTAGCATAACTCCGCCGAGAAAAACAGCGCGATCTCTCCGACTGCTGCGATCGCGCTCTCGCGCCCCCTACTGCTGCTAAATCGGCAGGGCGATCGCGAATTCCGTGCCCTCTCCCGGTTCGGAAATGCACGTCAGCCGCCCCCCGTGTTTCTCTTCGACAATTTGCCGAGAAATCGACAACCCCAAACCCGTTCCTTTCCCGGCAGCTTTCGTCGTAAATAAGTGGTCAAAAACGCGCTCTTTCACCTCTTTTGGCATTCCCGGTCCGCTGTCTTTTATGCGAATAATCGCCCGGTTCTCGTCGGGTAAAATTTCGGTACGAATCCAAATCGTCGGGCAGGGGGCATTGGGCATCGAGCATTGGTTTTCTTTCCCATGCGCTTTTGCCGGTGCCCCATGCCCTTCTAGGGCATCGATCGCATTCGCCAGGACATTCACAAACACTTGATTGAGCTGCCCGGGGTAGCAGGCAATGGGCGGCAAATCCCCGTATTCTTTGACAATCGCAATAGCGGAATGCTGGGCAGTTGCTTTGAGGCGGTGTTTCAAAATCAGCAGGGTACTGTCGAGCCCTTCGTGGATGTTGAAGGAAACTTTCTCCGCTGCATCCGATCGCGAGAAAGTCCGCAAGCTAGTGCTGATATGGCGGATGCGATCGGTTCCCTCTTTCATAGAAGAGATGAGCTGGGGCAAGTCTTCTATGAGATAGTCCAATTCAATCTCTGCTGCATGGTTGGAGATTTCCTCATCCGCTTCGGGTAATTTTTGCTGATAGAGTTGCAAATGGTCGATGAGGCTTTGGATATATTCTTGCGCGTATGAGAGATTGCCAGCAATAAAGCCGACGGGGTTGTTGATTTCGTGAGCCACCCCCGCCACGAGCTGACCGAGGGCGGACATTTTTTCGCTCTGTACGAGCTGGATTTGCGCTTCTTGGAGTTGTTGCAAAGATGCCTTTAGCTGCAGGGCGTACTCTTGCGACTTTTGGTAAAGGCGGGCATTTTCTATGGAAATGGCAGCTTGGGCGGTGAGGATGTTTAAAAATTCCAAGCGATCGCGCGTAAATGCCCCCGCTGTCAGATTATTTTCCAAGTAAAGGATGCCAATCAATTGCCCTCGATTCAGGAGCGGCACACACGAAACTGATTTAGGCTTGTGAAGCTGGATGTACGGATCGGCTGCAAAAGTCGTTTCAGCCTCAGCACAGTTGATAACCAGAGCTTGGCGCGTCCGCGAGACATATTGCAGGAGGGAGACGGGCACTTGAGAACTGGACTCCAGCGGCAGCGATTGCAACTGGCAATCGCGAGAACTCACGCAGACAGCAACGCTCTCTAATTGGCTGCCGTCTGCAAAAGCGATCGCGCCTTTTTCAGCGCCGGCATTTTCCATCACGACTTGCATCAATTTCGAGAGCAACTGCTCCAAATGAATTTCCCCAGAGAGAGCTTGAGAGGCTTTGATAGCCGAAGACACATCCAGAAGGGCTGAAGCGCCAGTTGTCGTAGAAGAGAAAGTTCCTTTCGTCATCTGGGAAATGGTTTCCTCTGAAGGGAGGCTGATTTTTTGACGGGTGAAAATGGGTTCGAGTAATTGCGGATAGTGTTTTTCCAGATGCTCTACTTTCGCTTTCGCGCCCCAGTGAGCGTAGGCGTAATAGGCATCCGTCAGGTAGGCGCGCGCGATCGTCTCTTTTCCCCATTGCAGGTAGAATCTGGCGGCGAGTTCGCTTGCTAGGGCTTCTTCGTGAATGTATTCTTGTTCTTTGGCGGCTTGGATGGCGCGATCGTAGAGTTCGGATGCTTCCCAGTTTTTCCGCAGCAGCCGCGCTTGTTCGGCAGCGACTAAATCGTATTTGTGCTGATTGTTCGCGGGCGCGTGTTCAGCCCAGAATTTTAGTTCGGCTTGGTTTTTCTCCACCTGCTGCCAGCAAGTTTCCTGTTCGCTGGGTTTGACTTCGGGATAGCGATCGAGCAGGGCGAGAGAGTGGTAGAAATTGAGAACAGGCACTTGCACGAAGCCGAATGCCGCTCCAGCATATTCGCGCGCTTTCTCAACATTTTCCAAGGCGCGATCGCTGGCATTGAATGAGTAAGTCAAAATCACTTTAGCCACATAAAACACGAACAAAACGGTTCCGGCTTTTCCGGCAATCAGGCGCGGCACAATCTCTCCTTCATCAAACCCAGCGCCCGTCAATAGCAGGATATCGGCAGCCTGCCCCTGAAAATTTAGCGCCAGTTGTTGCCACACTTGCGAGAAGTAAGTGGGGATTTCCTGGTGGATTTTTTGGCACAAATCGATGTAAATTGATTGGGCTTGTACGGTAGCGGCTAAGTTGCTGCCCGTCAAAAATAAGTAACTGGACAAATTCCCGGCGCAATACCCTCCCCATTCTAGCTCGCCAGTTTCCAGCCCGCTCTGGACTCCTTCCTGCAAGAAGGGTAGGCTATTTTTCGCGTGTTCTTTCCAACTGCGATTGTTGGAATTAAATAAATTGAAAACCGTGGCTTTCAATTCCTTGGCATTAAATTTATCCAACAGTTTCAAGGCGATAAGTCCGGCTTGATATCCGTCATCCAGTTGGTTAAATCCGACCAACAACAAGCCATAAAAGCCATAAGCAAAGGCGGATAGCGCGGAATTTCCCCATTCCAAACACAGGTGTATCATGGTCAGAATGAGCTGGGGAAAGAGTTCGGGCTTGGCCTGAAAAACTGGCGTGCAGAGCAGTTTTAAAATCTGCATGGCGGCTAGCTTGTTGGGGTCAGTCATTATGGGCAGATTGTCCAAGTCTGCCAGCGCTGGGATTTCCACTGTCAAGCTGTCCTCTCCCGTCAGGGGCACCAGAGAAATTCCCAAACTTTCAAGCACTTGCAGCCCAATTTCGACGGCTTTGCCCATCTCTAATTGAGCAATATTAATCTGCATTTGCAGTTCGTGGACTTTGACGCGATCGCGCAAACTGGCGGCGTTTCGCATCGCCGCTTCTGACAGTTCGACGGAACGGGCGAAGTTGATATTTAAGTATTCGGCTTCGGCGGCGGCTGTGTAAAGTTCTAGGGTGAAATCGTACTGGCGCTGCCAGCTATCCGGCGGCAGCAGCGCCAGGGCGACAGAAAAACAGCGAACGGCGGCGGCATAGGCGGTTGAGGCTTTGGCTTTGCGACCGGCTTGTAAATTCAATCGCGCTAATTCGTCGCGCTGGCTGGGATTTTCGAGTAATTCCCAGCCGACATTCAACTGGTTGACGATATCAAAAATCTTGTCTTCCCGTTCGGCAGCGGGAGTATGGCTCAGCAGCAGTTGCCCGATTTTGAGGTGCGTGGCTTTTTTCTGGTTTTCGGGAATCAGAAAATAGGCGGCTTGCTGCACGCGATCGTGGAGGAATTTGTAAGCGGGCAAGCGATCGCGCAGAATTGACGATACCTCCTCATCCCCTTCCGCGATCGCTTCCTCGGCGGTTGCCGTGAAAAATTTGTAAATTTCTGCGATCGGGAGAATCAAGCCGGCTTGCAGGGCTTTCCACAAATCCGCTGCCGTCTCGGAGAGAGACTTTTCACAGACGATCGCTAACGTTGACAAATCAAATTGATTGCCGATACAGGCGGCTAACTTGATAGCCTCCTGAGTGGATGCAGGCAGCTTTTTCAACTGAAGCGCCATAAACTCTACCACGTCATCAGTCAGAGACAGCGCTCTCACTTTAGAAATATCGCACTGCCAGTATCCGCCAGTATAATCAAACGAAATGAGGCTTTCTTCATGCAGGGATTTGAGAAACTGCGTGGCAAAAAAAGGGTTGCCAGATGTTTTCTGATGTACCAGTTCCGTCAAGGGCTCTGCCCGTTCGGCAGGGCAGCTCAAGGTATTGGCAATCAGGTGATTTAGGGAATCCCGTTCTAAGGGCGCGAGTTCGATTTGATTGACGATCGCCCCGGTTTTCCGAATCTCTTCTAAAGTCACCCTCAGCGGATGAGCGGGATACACTTCGTTATCCCGATACGCTCCTATTAGCAGCAGGTAGCGGCTGTCAGTTTCGCTCGTCAATAATTGAATGGATTTGAGGGAGGCAGAATCCACCCACTGCAAGTCATCGAGGAAAATAACGAGGGGGTGTTCGGCTGTGGGAAAGATCTGAATGAATTTTTGAAACAGTAAATTAAACCGATTTTGAGCGGCATTGGCGTCGAGATCGGGGACGGGCGGCTGAGCGCCAATCAAAAGCTCTAGTTCTGGAATTACTTCTATAACGATGCGACCATTTTCTCCCAAGGCTTCTAATATCCGCGTTTTCCACTGTTGCACTCTTTCGGGGCTCTCTGCGAGCAACTGTTGCATCAAGTCCCGCAATGCTTGCACTAGGGCGGAAAAGGGAATATTTCGCTTGAATTGGTCGAATTTACCTTTAATGAAGTAGCCCCGCGACTTGACGATGGGTTTGTGCACTTCATTGACTAAGGCGGTTTTGCCAATTCCAGAGAATCCAGCGACTAGCATGAAGGTGCTGCTGCCGCTGCTGACGCGATCGAAAGCGGCTAGCAGGGAAGCGACTTCGGCTTCGCGCCCGTAGAGTTTTTCTGGGATGGTAAAGCGATCGCACAAATCGCGCGTTGCCAATGCAAACGGTAAAATGCTGCCCGTATTTTTCCACTGCTGCAAGCAGTTTTCTAGGTCGCTTTTGAGTCCGAAAGCACTTTGATACCGCTCTTCTGGTGTTTTCGCCATCAATTTCATTATGATGTCAGAAATCACCGGGGGAAGGGCTGGGACGATTTCGCTTGGAGGCGTCGGTTTTTTAGCAATGTGACTGTGGACTAATTCCATCGGATCGCTGGATTGGAAGGGAAGCTGCCCGGTTGCCAGTTCGTAGAGCGTCACGCCCAAGGAGTAAAAATCAGTGCGGTAGTCGATGCCGCGATTCATCCGCCCCGTTTGTTCGGGGGACATGTAGGCGAGCGTCCCTTCCAGTACGTTGGGATTTTGAATTTCTTTGTTTTCTCTCAAGAGCAGTGAAGAAATGCTAAAATCTATCAGAAATACCAGCTTGGAAACTGGGTGAATGAGGATATTGTCAGGCTTAATATCTTTGTGAATAATTCGGTTGTGATAGAGTTCTTCTAGGGTTTGGGTCAGAGAAAGGGCGATCGCGAGAAATTCACCGATCGCGAAGGGTGTCGATCGGGTATAATCCGAGAGGGAAATGCAGCCGAAATCTTCCATTATTAGCGCATAACCGTTGCGATGGCGCTCCAGGGCAATCGGTCGGACAATTCCGGGGTGGGAAAGATTTTTGGCGATCGCGTACTGATTGCGGAACTGCACGAGTTCCCCAAAGCTGGGATACTCGCTCTTGAGCAGTTTGACGACGATGGGTTTGCGATCGGAGGAGCGAACGCCTCGATAAACAACGGTTCTCGTGCCGTCGTAGATTTGTTCGATGAGGCGATAGCCTGAAAGTGTGAGCATTTTGCTAGCCTAGTTATTACCGATGAAATTGTCCGCTGTACAAGTTGCACCCAGTGACGACAAATCAGCCCTCCCCTTCCGGAAATCCAGATTTAGAGGCGCTGGTAGAACGTCAACGTTAAAAAGAAATAAATTGTAATTTACTTATATAGTATACCTCACCTTAACTGGCTTTTAACTTAACAAAAATTAATGTTTTTATTACCGAACTCTGCTATTTAGCGATTGATTTTCCAGCAATGGAGGAAGATATAGAAACAGAAAAGGGCGCGAGAGCGAGTTCTTGCGCCCCCTACTGCTGCTAAATCGGCAGGGCGATCGCGAATTCCGTGCCTTCTCCCACTTCGGAAATGCACGTCAGCCGCCCCCCGTGTTTTTCCTCGACAATCTGCCGAGAAATCGACAAGCCCAAGCCCGTCCCTTTGCCAGCAGGTTTGGTCGTGTACAACTGTTCAAATATGCGCTCTTTCACCTCTTTTGGCATTCCGGGGCCATTATCTTTTATGCGAATAATCGCTCGGTTCTCGTCGGGTAAAATTTCGGTACGAATCCAAATCGTCGGGCATTGGTTTTCTTTCCCATGCGCTTTTGCCCATTCCCCATCCCCTTCTAGGGCATCGATCGCATTCGCCAGGATATTCACAAACACCTGATTGAGCTGTCCGGGGTAGCCCGTAATTGCTGGCAAATTGCCATAATCCTTGACAATCTCAATCTCTGGGCGTTTTTTATTGGCTTTCAGCTTGTATTTCAAAATTAACAGCGTACTGTCCAGACCGTCATGGATATTAAAAGCCACTTTTTCCGACGTGTCCGATCGCGAGAAAATCCGCAAACTCCTGCTAATATTGCGGATGCGATCGGTTCCCTCTTTCATGGAAGAGATGAGAGTGGGCAAGTCCGAAACTAGATAGTCTAATTCTATCTCTCCGGCGTGAGCGGATATCTCCGCTCCGGGATGGGGAAATTGCTGCTGATAGAGGTGCAAGTGGGCTATCAGGTTTTGGACGTATTCCGAAGCGTAGGCAAGATTGCCAGCAATGAAGCCGACAGGATTGTTAATTTCGTGAGCGACGCCCGCCACTAATTTACCCAAAGCCGACATTTTTTCTTTCTGGATGAGCTGGAGTTGAGCTTGTTGGAGTTCGTACAAAGATTTTTCTAGTTTCTGGGTGTCTTCTTGCGATTTTTGGTAGAGGCGGGCATTCTCGATGGAGATGGCGGCTTGGGCGGTGAGGACGTTCAAAACTTGCAGGCGATCGCGCGTAAAGGCTCCTGCGGTCAGGTTATTTTCCAAATAAAGGATGCCAATCGGCTTGCCTTGATTGACGAGCGGCATACACAGTACGGATTTTGGCTGGTGCCGTTGCAAGTAAGGATCGGCAGCAAAGGTCGTTTGTGCCTTTACATTGTCGAGCAGTAAAGTTTCCTGCGATCGCGCCACATAGTTGAGCAAAGTTACGGGGACTTGAGAGTTTGAATCTAGTGCAACCGAATGCAAGTCACACTCTCGACTGTCGAAACACAAGGCAGCGCTTGTTAATCGATCGTCCTCAAGTAAAATCAGAGCGCCTTTTGAAGCTCCCGCATTCTCCATGACCACTTGCATCAAAATTGAGAGCAACTGATTGAGAATGATTTCCCCAGACAGAGCTTGAGAAGCCTTGATAACTGAAGACATATCCAGCATCGCTGCAGCCCCAGTCGTAGTAGAAGCGCTGGTGCTGAGCGTCATCTGAGAAATGGTGGCGCTAGAAATGAAACTGTTTTTTTCGCGAACCAATACGGCTTCGAGTAATTGCGGATAGCGTTTTTCTAAGTCGTTCATTTTCGCTATAGATCCCCAGCGAGCGAAGCCGTAGTAAGCTTTTTTGAGGTAGGCTTCGGCAATGATTTCTTTCCCCCAAGCGAGGTAGAATTTTGCCGCCCGTTCGCAGGCGATCGCTTCTTCCTGAATGTAGTCGTTTTCTTGGGCGAGGAAAATGGCGCGATCGTACAAGTCCATCGCCTTCAGGCTGTCACCCAGAACCCGATAGCGCTCGGCTTCCACGAGATAAAATTTGTGGGCGAAGTTCATCGGAGCCTGATGCGCCCACTGTTGCATTTTTTCTTGATTTTGCGACACCTTTTCCAGAATCTCCTGTTTTTCGCTCTCCGAGCGGCAAGGATGCGCCGCTAGTTGAATCAGCGAATCGTAAAAGCAAAAAGTCGCAAAATGAAGCGAGCCTCCCAGGGCATTTTTATAGGGTTCTCCATCAGCGGTATTTTGCCAAGCTACCTCGATCGAATCAAAAAGATAGCTGAGAACCATTTTGTTCAGGTACAGCGACGCGATCGCGTATTGGTCGTTCGCTGCTTTGTGCTTGGGCAGCATCACCCGCTCGTCATACGCTTCGCCAATCAATCGCCACGGTTCTTCGCTTCCGGTTCTCAAGTTTAACGCAGCTTGGCGAAAGATTTCGTGAAAGTTTAACGCCGTTTCTTGCTTAAGAAGCCGAATAGCCAAGCTGTAGGTCGCCATATCTTTCTCGACCTCGCCCAGTTCGTTACCTGCCGAATAATCCAGCGCGCAGTAATTGTAAGCGCAGTAGGCGGCAAATTCTAAATCTCCCGTTTCCAATCCGCTGTGATACCCTTCCAGCAGAGCTGGCAGCACGTCTCTGACGTGACGCTTCCACACCCAAACGAAGGGATACACCAAGTTGAAAATTTTTGCCTTAAATTCTTTCGCGTCAAATTTCTCTAGAAGACGTAAAGCCAGTTCTCCCGACCGATAGCCGCCGTCAATGTCGCCGACAACTCCGCAGAGAATGAGTCCGTAGGTGGCATAGGCATAAGCAGAAATCGCGGTATTGCCATACTCGATCGATAAATTCACCTGTTGCAAGACGATCGGCGCGTACAGTTCGGGCAAGCCAATATAAGCCGCCGATGCAACCCGCGCTAGCAGGCGCATGGCTGCCAGTTTTTCCGGATCTGTCATCGGCGGCCAATTAATTAAATCGTCGAGCTGTTTGCCGCTCAAATGGGAGGCGGTTTCTGCCAAAACTTGCTGGAGATACGACTGATTCGGCGCATCGGGAAACTCTATTCCCAGCAGTTTCAGAATGGCGAGAGCAGTTTGTATGGCTTCTAGCAACTGATTCTGAGCGATGTGCGCCTGAATTTTTACTTCGTAAACTTTTACCTTTTCCACGAGGGTTTTGGCGCAGTTTAATACGGCAGACGCGAATTGATCCATCCGCTCGAAATCGCCGCAGAGATAAGCAGCTTCGGTGGCTTCCTCGTATAGGGAAAGGGATAAATGATAGTGACTCTGCCAGCTATCTGCTCCCAGCAAATTGATGCCGGCGGTAAAATATCCGAGTGCTGCCGCGCAGGCTGTCGAAGCTCTGGCTTTGCGTCCGGCTGTCAGGTTTAGCTGCGCGAGTTCTTCGGTTTCGGTGCAATCGCTTATGAGCGGCAGCCCGATATTCAAGTGATTGACGATCTCGAAAATTTTCTCTTCCCGATTTTCGGCGGGAGTATGGTTCAAAATCCGCCGCCCAATTTTCAGGTGAGTGGACTGTTTCTGGTCCTCGGGAATCAGAAAATAGGCGGATTGCTGCACGCGATCGTGTAAAAATTTGTAGGTGGCGGCGGCAGGGGAGCATCTTTCTTTTGTTGAGGCGAAGCATTCACCCAGAGAATTTTTCGGCATGTCCGGGATTTCGACCCGCGCCTGTTTTTCCTCAACAGGTTTATTGACAAAATCGAGATGCGCTTCGTTCAATTCCCCTTCATTCTGATAAAATTTGTAAACTTCGCTGACTGGCAGCACCAATCCTTCTTGCAAGGATTTCCACAAATATGCTGCGGTTTCGGCTTGAGATTTTTCGCTGACAAGGGCTAGGGTGGCTAAGTCAAATTGGTTGCCAATGCAAGCCGCAAGTTTCAAAATTTCGCGGGCGCAATCGGGCAGTTGTTGCAATTGAAGCGTCACAAACTCAACCACGTCATCCGCCACCGCTAGCGCCCGAACCTTGGCAATATCGCACTGCCAATAGCCGCTATCTGAATCGAAGGAAATGAGTTCTTGTTCGTGCAGGTATTTGAGAAATTGATTGGTAAAAAATGGGTTGCCTTGCGTTTTTTGCCAGACCAATTCTGTCAGGGGAAGCGCCCGTTCTGGCGCACAATTGAGCGTGTCAGCAATCAAGCTATTGAGCGGTTGTCGGTCGAGGGGCGCGAGAAAAATTTGACTGACGGTTGCTCCAGAGGCGCGAATTTCTTCTAGCGTCAGCATCAGCGGATGGGCGGGGCTGACTTCATTATCGCGGTACGCTCCGACGAACAATAAATATTGGCTTTCTGCTGGGTTTGCCAGCAATTGCATTAACTTTAATGAAGCGATATCTGCCCATTGCAAGTCATCGAGGAAGATGACTAAGGGGCGATCGCTTCGCGCAAAGACTCGAATAAATTTACCAAAAAGCAGGTTAAAGCGATTTTGGGCGGCGAAAGGCGAAAGTTCGGCTGCCGGTGGCTGCTTGCCTGTGATTTGTTCGAGTTCGGGAATGACTTCGATCAGAACTTGTGCGTCTTCGCCGAGGGCTTCTAGAATTTGGGCTTGCCATTCAGCCAGCTTTTCGCCGCTTTCAAAGAGCAACTGCTGCATCAACTCGCGCAAGGCTTGTACTAAGGCTGAGAAGGGAATATTTCGCCCTAATTGGTCGAATTTGCCGGAGATGAAATATCCTCTAGACTCGACAATCGGTTTGTGAACTTCACGGACGACGGCGGTTTTGCCAATTCCAGAAAACCCAGCCACTAGCATCAGTTCTGGGGTTCCGGCTCTGGCGCGTTCAAATGCGGCGAGTAGGGAGGAAACTTCGGCTTCCCGCCCGTAAAGTTTTTCGGGGATGACAAAGCGATCGCTGATGTCTCGCTTGCCCAACGGAAAGGGCGTTATACGGCCTGAATTTTCCCATTGCTGCCAGCAGCTTTCCAAGTCCGATCGCAGCCCCAAACAGCTCTGATAGCGGTCTTCTGGGTTTTTGGCCATCAATTTTATGAGGATGTCATTCACCGCTTGGGGAATGGCTGGATTTCGCGCGATCGCGGGCGCGGGATTCTTGGCAATGTGGCAGTGGACTAACTCCATCGGATCGTCTGACTGAAAGGGGAGTTGCCCGGTTAGCAGTTCGTAAAATGTCACGCCTAGAGAATAGAAATCGGTGCGGTAATCGATACCTCGGTTCATGCGACCGGTTTGTTCGGGCGACATGTACGCGAGGGTTCCTTCCAGGGCGGACGGGTTCTGAAAAGGTTGGTTTTCTCTGGGTAATAGGGAGGAAATACTGAAGTCAATTAGTTTAATTTTTTCGGTTTGGGGATTGATGAGGATATTCTGCGGCTTGATATCTTTGTGAATAACGCGGTTGCGAATGAGTGCTTCTAGAGTTTTGACGAGAGAGAGAGCGATTTTGAAAAATTCGGCAAGCGAGAGCGTTCGGGATGCGGTATACTCTTTTAGGGAAATGCCGCCAAAGTCCTCCATCACTAAGGCGAACCCGTTGCGATAGCGCTCTAGGGCGATCGGTCGGACAATACCGGGATCTTCGAGGTTTTTACCGATCGCGTACTGGTTGCGGATTTGCAAGATTTCCGCAAAGCTGGGATATTCGCTCAAAGGCAGCTTGATGACAACGGGGAGCGAGTCTGAGTCGCGAAATCCTCTATATACCTGCGTTCTCGTGCCTAAGTAAATCTGTTCTCCGAAGCGATAGCCTGGAAGTGTGACCATATTGTCAGTGAAGTTTTTGCCGATAAAGTTGCCCGATATAGACGCTCTACCCCGCTTTGGCTGTCGAGGGGCACGCCGCCTCCTCGAATCTTAAGCAAAGTTAAAATCACAAGCATATTTTAACTATAATGCCGCTCTCGCTGAGAGAGTGTTAAATTTTCATGTAGGAGCGGAGCAATTTTGTAAAAATTGTGTATAGTTGCCGCAGTCGGTCTGCAGGCGATCGCCCGGAAGGGGGCTGCTGTCACTGGGATGAGAAACCCGGTTTCTCAAACAAACCGGGTTTCTGGGTGTTCGCATGGCGTTTTTTAATGTCCCCTGATTTAGCTGGAAACAAGGGGAATGGCGATCGCGAATTCTGCCCCCTCTCCGGGTTCGGAAACGCACGTCAGTTTCCCGCCATGCTTCTCCTCTACAATTTGCTTGCTCAGAGACAATCCCAACCCAGCCGCTTTACCGAGAGATTTCGTAGTAAATAAAGGCTCGAATGCCCGATCTTTCACCTCAGACGTCATTCCCGGTCCATTATCTTTAATCCGAATCACGAGCCCCGTTTTGTCTTCACTCACTTCGCTGCGAATCCAAATCGTCGGGCTCGGAGGTTTGGCGGCTCCTTTTTCCACTTCCCGATTCCAGGTGACTTCTTCCAGCGCCTCAATTGCGTTGGTAATGATGTTCAGAAATACCTGGTTTATTTGTCCGGCGTAGCACTCCACATCCGGCACTTTCCCATATTCTTTGATAATTTGAATGGGAGGGCAGCCCTGCTTGCCTTTCATGCGCTGTTTCAAAATCAGCAGCGTGCTGTCGAGGCATTCGTTGAGATTCGCTGCTGCTTTGGTCGTGCTGTCCGATCGCGCAAAAATCCGCAAGCAATTGCTAATCTGGTTGATGCGTTCCGTGGCTCCTTTTATCGAGCCGAGTATTTTCTGCAGGTCTTCTGTCAGGTACTCTATGTCAATCTCTTCTGCATGTTCCTCGATTTCGTCTCCGGGAGAGGGGAATTTCTCCTGATAGAGTTCCAAATGTTCTAGGAGGTCCTTGATATATCCTTCGACGTGGGTGATATTGCCGCCAATGCAGCCGACGGGGTTGTTAATTTCGTGGGCAACTCCAGCCGCTACCTGACCGATACTGGCCATTTTTTCATTTTGAAGCAGTTGGGCTTTTGTTTGATTGAGATTGTTCGAGTTTTCTTTTATTTTTTTTCCAGACTCGATGCTATTTTTGACGATTTTTTCTAAATCCTCAATATCTATTGGCTTGGTTACAAAGTCGAAAGCGCCCTGGTTCATGGCCTTTCTAATGTTGACGGTATCCCCGCTGTTCAAAACTGCAACGGCTTGGATGTTGCGGTCAATTTGCTTGAGTTTATCGAGCCAGCTCACCCCGTCAATATCCGGCAGGTTGATATCGGTCAGTACCAGGTCGAACTGGCTGTTTTCTTGCAGTTTTTCTAGGGCTTCTCTGCCGTCCCGAGCGAAAATGAACTCGTACTCTTTCGCGAGAATATTTTGACTGAATTTCTGTTCTATCAGTTGTTCTAAAGGCAGGTCGTCATTTACAACTAAAATGCGGGCTGGCATTTTTGACTGTCCCTTTATTTCGCTACACTTTTTTATTATAATAAAATATTACGCCCGTCAAGCTGCTGTTACGAATCTTTATAAAATCAATTCCCTGAAAACGCAACCCGTCGCGGCTGCAATCTCTGCGAGGAAAGCCGGGATTCCCAGCAGGAGAGCGCGTGGAGATTGAGGGGGGGCGCAGGTTCAGGGGGGAGGGAGAGAAAGATTAACAGTATAGAAACCCTGAAATTGCTGCAAGATGTGTGGCGGTTCTCAGAAATATTGCTGAGAGTTTTATTGAGTTTTGTATGGGTTGTCACAAAATGGCCGACGAACGCTATAATCGCAGGCGTCGATCGCTTGCTGTTGGGTGAAAGTCGGCCAGCAAGCCAAGCGGCAAGACTGGGGAAATCGGCGTGGGTTGCCGTGCATGAGAACGAACCATTAAGATTGACTTAATATTTTCTGGCGGCAGGGAGGGAATTTTCTCCTGCGGCTGTAAGGTTCTCAAGAAACTCAACCGTCATGCAAACTCAGCAGCAGACTGGCTTTAGCCTCAGCGCGATCGCCATCCGCCGACATATCGCCACCCTCATGCTCGCCCTAGCCGCGATCGTGGTGGGAGTCTTTTACCTGACGCAGCTTCAAGTCGATTTGCTGCCCTCCATCACTTATCCCCGCATTGGCGTGCGAATCGGTGCCCCCGGCGTTTCCCCGGAAGTCGCCGTCGAGGAAATCACCAAACCCCTCGAAGAAGCATTCTCCGCTACCGAAGGAGTCGTGCAGATTTACTCGCAAACGCGCGAGGGACAAGTGAGTTTGGATTTGTTCTTCCGACCGGGGGGCAACATTGAGCAAGCCCTCAACGACGCCACCGCTGTTTTCAACCGAGCGCAGTCTCGACTGCCAGAGATTATCGAACAGCCGCGCCTGTTCAAATTTGACCCCTCGCAACAGCCGATTTACGAATTCGCCCTCACGTCTCCCGGGCTGCGGGATGTGGATTTGCGCGTTTTTGCAGATGAAGAACTGGCGCGCGAGTTGAGCGTCGTGCCCGGGGTGGCGGGAGTGGACGTCGCGGGCGGCGTCAAGGAAGAGGTGCGAATCAATATCGATCTCAACCGCTTGCAGGCGCTGGGAGTCGGATTAAAAGACGCGATCGCCGAGCTGCGCGATCGCAACCAGGATATTTCCGGCGGGCGACTGCGGGGAGAAAATGCCGAGCCGCTGACGCGCGCCGTTGGCAAATTTACAGATGCCAGCGAACTAGAAAATCTCTCTTTTCAGACAAACAGCGGGAACTCTCCCGAAGCTTTGCGCGTCTACCTGCGCGATTTTGCCGAAGTCATTGACGGCACGGAGGAACAGCGAGTTTTTGTGTTTCTCAACGGCGAACCCGCCGTGAAAGTCAGCGTCCAAAAGCAGCCGGACGCCAACACGATCGCGGTGGTGGATGGCGTCAAAAAACGTCTGGAGGAACTCAAAAAATCCGGGTTAATTCCAGAAGACATGACCCTGATTCCCACCCTGGACGATTCCCGCTTTATCCGCAATTCAATTAGCAACGTCACCAGCTCCGGGCTGATCGGGACGCTGCTGGCGGCGATCGCCGTGCTGCTGTTCCTCGGCTCGCTGCGCCAGACTTTAATCGTCGTGATTTCCATTCCCCTCGCCACCCTCGCCGCCATCATTTTGATGGGAGTTTTTGGCTTGTCGATCAACGTTTTCAGCTTGGGCGGTTTGGCTTTGGGCGTGGGGATTGTGGTAGATAACTCGATCGTCATGCTCGAAACCATCGCCGAGGGCGCGGGCATGACTCCGGGCAGAGACGCGCGATCGCGCTTGAACTTCCGACAGGTGATGCAGCAGGCAGAAAACAGCGCTCGGGAAGTAGAATCCGCCCTGATTGCCTCTACCAGTACCAACCTAGTCTCGGTGCTGCCATTTTTGCTCATTGGCGGCTTTTTCGCCCTGCTCTTTAACGAACTCATTCTCACCATTAGCTTTGCCGTTGCTGCCTCGATCCTGGTGGCGGCGACGATCGTGCCCGCGCTGGCGTCGCGCCTGCTGGCGATTCCCTGGTCGAGCGGGTTGAGCAAATTTGGCCCACTGTGGCTGTTCAATCGCGCCTTTGAGGTGACGACGCGGGGCTATGCCGCCCTGTTGTCTGGGGTGCTGCGGGTGCGGTTGCTCGTCGTGGCGCTGGCATTTGTCCTTCTCGGCGGCGGCAGCCTCGTTCTCGCCGGTGAAATTCCCCAAGAAATCCTGCCCCGCATCAATACCGGACAAGCGAACCTCGTTGCTCAGTTTCCTCCCGGCACGCCCCTGCCAACCAACCTGCGGGTGATGGAAATCGTCGATGAAATTCTCCGCCAGCAGCCGGAAACTGAATATGTTTTTACCACTGCCGGCGGGTTTTTATTCGGCAGCAATACCACGGCTAATCCCCTGCGCGCTTCCAGCACGATTACTCTGAAACCGGGCAGCGATATCGACACTTTTGTCGAACACGTTACGAAAGAGTTTGACAAGCTCAATTTAGCGGGGATTCGCCTGCGGATCAATCCCGGTCAAGTGCGGGGCATTATCCTCACCAATTCTCCGGTACGAGGAGCCGACGTCGATATCATTCTCCAGGGAGAAGACGCCGAGCAATTGCGCAGAGGCGGTCGAATGGTTCTGCAGGCGCTCGACGAACAAGTGAAGTCGGTTCGCTTTCGTCCCGATGCCGAAGATCGGCAGCCAGAGCTGCAAATTCGTCCCGATTGGGAGCGTCTGGCTGGCTTGGGGCTGACAGTGGCGGACATCGGCGAGACGATGCAAACGGCGATCGAGGGTTCGGTGCCGACTCGCCTGCAGCGGGGCGATCGCTTGGTAGACGTGCGGGTGCAATTAAACAGCGAATCCGTGCAGCGCGCCTCTCAGCTAGCCCAACTGCCGCTTTTTGTCAGAAACAACCGCCCTATCCGTCTGGGAGACGTGGCAAAAATTGAAGAAGGGCAAGCTCCGGGAGAAATTCAGCGCATCAACCAGCGAAATGTTTTCATCATTGCGGGCAATTTGAATAAGGGAGCGAGTCTCAGCGCGGCTCTAGCAGAAGTCGATAAAGTCATCGCGGACGTGGAATTGCCCGAAGGCGTCACCATTATGCCCAGTTCGTCTCGCCAAACTAATCAAGAGCTGCAAAATGCTCTGAAACTTTTAGGAAGTTTGGCGGCTTTTCTGGTGTTCGTCGTCATGGCGGTGCAGTACAATTCCCTCATCGATCCCCTGGTAATTATGTTTACCGTACCGCTGGCGCTTTCTGGCGGCATCTTCGGGCTGTACGTCACCCAAACTGCGATCGGCGCAACCGTGCTGGTGGGTGCGGTGTTGTTGGTGGGGATTGTCGTCAACAACGCGATTATTATGGTGGAATTTGCCAACCAGATTCGCGCACAGGAAGGCTGCACTCGCAAAGCCGCGATTCTGAAAGCAGCCCCTTCTCGCCTGCGCCCTGTGATGATGACAACTATCACGACGGTTTTGGGGATGTTGCCCCTGGCGATGGGAGTGGGAGAAGGTGCGGAATTCCTGCAACCGCTGGGAGTGGTGGTATTTTCCGGGCTGTCGATGGCAACTTTTCTGACGCTGTTTATTATCCCGTGTCTGTATGTCATCCTCCACAGTTTCCGCTTTCCCCGCTTCCGCAAGCGGGTTAAACTTCGCAAGCCAAGTCGCATTATTCCTTTAGAGGAGGAAGTTACGGCAGTGACAGAACTGGCAAAAGAAGTTGTAGAAGTTCCGCCAGTGGTGAAAAAAGAAACGAAGTAATTTTGTTTCTCGATCGCACCTGAAGAGGAGCTTAAATAGAGTCCGGGTGCATCGCTCAAGCAGAGATGCGCTTTTTTTTCTGCTAATCGTTAAAGGCGAGAGTCGGAGCAGGGCAGCCACGGGGGGACTGCCCCTACAGGACTTGTCCCAATGATTTAGGTTGGCGATATTAGCGAGTCTTTATAATCGACTGTCTGGCTACTGGGGCGGCGGCTCCGTAATTGACGCGGCAACCGAGGTTAAAAATGCTCGCCCCGCATTCGAGCGGAACGACTTGATCGTTGAGAATGGCGCTGCAACTGACATATTTGTCGTCGTTGGTGTCTTTAATCATGCACTCGATGGGTTGCGCGTGCGATCGCGCTGCCCACTGTTTCATGCCCTGCTCGGCAATGATATGCTGCCAGAAAAAGACTAGCAAACCGATGCTCACCAGCAACGATACGCCAATTCCCACTTTCAACTGCCAGCTTTTTAAAATCGCTCCTAGGTTCGTTTTGAAGGTATCCAGCCATGAAGTGGTCGGTGCCAATTCACTTGCAGTTTCTTGATTTTCAGTCATGGTAGGGCTCCAGAAACAGGTCTTTGCTCTTATTCTAAGCGCTCTGACAAAAAAATAGGGGATGGGGCATGGGGATCGGGGTAGGGGACTGCGGAAAGGGCGAGTCGCGCCACCCGCCACCCCTACACTGGATGTCCTCGCTGTCTGAGAAGTCGCGTTTGGATTCACCGCAGAGGCGCTTCAGAACGCAGAGGGAGGAATCAAAGCAGGAGAAAAGTTTCGGCGATCGCGACTTTTTTCTCGCTCCCTGCAATCTTACGAAACTGCTCGGTTCGCCGCTAGCGGCAAACCGAACTGCTAGGGAGGAATTTCACTACTTGTCTTGGCTGGTTATCTGCGCCAGGTTAAAATTAGCTAGTCGAAATTTTCCTCTTCTTCTCGCTGCCACTGCCGCAAAATTTCAAAGGGATTAAATCCCCTGTACTGGAGATAACTGCACAGTTTATTTTTAGTTTTTGGGTCAAGTTTCTGGAACGTGTCTATTTTGTATTTTCGCATGACTTTGGCTTTGAGATCCCCTAGTTGTCCAGTTTCGTCTTCGATTTCCGGGGCGGATTCTGCCCAGACTTGTTCAAAGACATCGGCGGGAATGCCTTTTTCAAAACATTTTCGCTTGATGACAGATTTCCCGTATTTGTTCTGAGAAGAAAGGATGAGATTCTCGACTAAGCGAGTGTCGGATTGGTAGCCTTGCTCTTGGAGGTAGGCGATCGCTTCCTGTATTTCATCAGGCTCGAACCCTTTTTCTTGTCCTTTTTTACGAAGTTCGCTGGCGCTGTAATCCCGGCGGGCTACTAAATTTAGGAAATAAGACTGGCAGCTCATAAACTCAACCGATTTGAAGATGCGATATTCTAGTATTTATTCTAGAGCTATCTATTTAATTTGTTGTAAATAAACTTTAATTGGAGGCAGAGCCTCCAATTAAGCGCTACCAGGCGGAGCCTGGGAATGAAGGAAATCTTCCAGAGCCTCTCACTTTCTCACTTTCTTACTTATCTTCTACTCAGCACTCAGCACTCAGCACTCAGCACTCAACACAGACGTGCATTAAATCTGCTATGATGGCAAACTGAAATAAGATACTCGTGCAATTGGCTGTGGGGCAACGCTGAAATCGGTGGCGATCGCGATGAATACACTCTTAACACTTTTTAACAAAGAACGGCACCTCCTAGAGATAGAGATCGACAAGGCAACCAACCTCGATCGCGTCGTCAAACTGGTTCACGAACGCATCGACGCGATCGAGCGGGCTTACATTGGCGAGCTGAATGTCTCTCAGGTGCGTCTGGCGTCCTTTTTTCTGGAAACGCTGCGGCAGTCCATTGCTGCGATCGCAGCAGCAAACGCGATTCGAGAGGTTGCCCCCCAGACAAAACCGGTGGCGAGTGAAGGGACGAAAAAATTTTCCAGCCGCTCGATGACGCGACTGATGCAGGCACTCGTCTGCACGGGCATGGTGGGAGAATTGTTCTCCCTGACAGGTCGAGCGCCGGGGGCGTGGATGGCCATTTTGCTGACAGCGGTACTGGTGGGATTGGAAGTGTCGCAGCAAGCCAACAAACCAGATGGCGAAAAAAGTGCGAATTCCGCTCAGCTTCCAGAAGCGCCTCAGCCTGCGGTGCGGGTAGATAGCAAAGTGCTGTTGGATAATTTGGCGGATGCTTTGAACACCATCGACCAAGCAGTTGCCCGCGCCAAAGAAGCCAATAAAACCCTCGATTCTAGCGGGATGGAAGAGGTGCCAGAACTGTTAAATCTCGTTCAAAGGTTGATAGGCGCGTCTTTTCTCGATCGCCCCCAAATGGCGCTGGAATTGGCAAATATGCTGCCGCAAGTCTTGATAGAGCAGGGAATTCGCGCTCAAATTTACCGCCCGGGCGACGCCCGCAGCCACCGCGAATATTTTGATTTCGAGCCGAGTATCGATCGCTCGTCTAAAGAGTACGTTACCATCGCTCCCGCTTTGTTGAAGGGCGATCGCTTGCTATTGAGAGGTCGAGTCATCGAGCCTGCTTACTCCGAGGCGAGAGAGTGAGTTTGCAGTAGGGGCTAAAGCCCCTCGAACCCCCTCTATAGGGTAAACCCTACTGCGAAGTTAGGGTTTTTCTTTATAATAAAAACTAGGAGAGAACAAGGCTATGAAAATTTTAGAAACAATCGGGTTCGATTTGGGGCACGGCGAAACGGCTGTGGCAAAGGCGATCGTCGAGAGCGCCGAGCCTCCCGAAATGCTGGAAGTGAATAACAAGAAGGTGCAAATCACGGCGCTGGGCAAGCATCCCAACCTCGGCTATCTGGTTGGAGAACAAGCGTTAATTCAAGCGGGCGTAACCCAGCTTGAAATTGCTTTCAAGCAGAAACCCAATGCCGATTTAAATTACAGGCAGATCATCTGCAACTTTCTGACAACCTACTACCGTCTTTTGAAAGAAAGCCGTCAGATTGAAGGAGGAATAGACAGCCACTTTTACATCGGCTGCCCTTCTGGATGGACGCATAAAGAACGGGAAGACTATCAAAAATTACTGCAGCAATCCGGCGTTCCCCTGTTGAGCGTCATTCCCGAATCGCGGGCGGCTTTCATGCAAGCCAAGGAAGCGGGAAAGTTGGATTATGACAAGCTGAAATCGTCGGTGCTGATTGTCGATATCGGTTCTTCGACAACGGATTTTACTTTAGTCAAGAGCTTGCACGAAATCCCCCTCGATTTCGGGAGCAATGCCCTGGGAGCTTCCCTGATTGACAAAGCGATTTTTGCCCGCACCCTCGCCAACCACGAGCAGAAAGAGCTGCTCGAAAAAGTGTTTGAGGAATATCCCCACCACAAAGCCCGCTGCGAATTGGCTTGCCGCAAAGCCAAGGAAGATTACTTTTCTAACGAACAGGTTTACAGCGAATCGCACACGTTCGCGCGGGGCTTTGAATCTATCAACGAGCAGATTTATTTTATCCCGCGCGTGAATCAAGCGATCGCGCGAGAAATTTTAAATCAGCCGCTTGCCGAACTGGATAACAAAAGTTGGAGCGAAGCCTTTCGCGCGGCAGTCGCAGAGGCGAAGAAAACCCTCGACGAACAATCGCTCGTCCCGAAAGTTGTTTTGATGACGGGCGGGGCTTCTCGCATGAAGTTTACCCGCGATATATGCGAGGAAATATTCAGCGATCGCGAAACTCAAGTGCGCCCCGATCCCGAACCGGAACGGTGCATCGCTCTCGGTTTAGCGCGAGTCGGGCGGTGGGATTTGCGAGCCGCTGCTTTTACCGAAGAAGTCAACAAAGTTCTCGAAGCCAAAAAGCTCAAAGGACTTGTCGAACAGCACGTTCCCGAATTAGTGGAATTGCTGATAGCACCGCTGTCGGGCGGTTTGCTAGAAAATGCCGTCAAGCCAGCGCTGAAAGACTGGCAAAGCAACAAACTCCGCACCATTGCCGACCTCGAAATTTCGATGAGAAGGCGGGCAGAACAGTGGATAGAAAGCCCTCCAGCTCGGCAAATTATCGATGAAAAATGCGTAGCGTGGTTTAACAGCAAAATCCAACCGGCTTTAGCGGAAAAAACCGACCCGATTTGTCGGCAGTACCAGATTCCGAGAAGCAGTTTGCGATTTGAAGAAGGAATTGACCCTGGTGTCGTCAATCCAGAGCTTTCGATTGGAGACGCGCTTCTTGCTGATATCGTGGGATTTATCGTCAATCTGGCAGTCGGCGGCAGTACGATCGGCAGTATTATTCTAATAATATTAACGGGCCATTTAACGTGGCCGATCGCGCTAGTTTACGGGGCGTCGCTGGTGGCAGTTGGGGTGGAGGTACTGCGGACGAAAAAACAGCTACAAGATGTCATCAAGACGCAGGTAGATGTGCCCTGGTGGAGCCGTTCTACTTTGTTGAACGACGGCAAAATCGAGGAAATTTGCAACAAGATGAATCCCGATTTGGAGAAGCTGCTCAGAGAGCAACTGACGGCGAATCGGGAGGCGTTCGACGAATTGATCGAAAAAGTCGGGCAAGGGCTGAAAAATGCGCTGAATGCCAAGGTTCGCGAGGCGATTATTTTGATTCAGTAGGGGCGTGAAATAGGGGTGGCGAAGCCCGCCGGGGGTTCAAACCCACGGCGGGGTATCGGGCTTGCAGACAAATCAGCCCGATACTTTTTTTGGAAAAGGATGTTTCCAGGTGGCATGTTAGCTTTGTAGCGTCCGATCTCGACAGGGTGAGAGATGATGCAACACGCCGCTATTGACGGCTATTTTCAACAACTAACGGGCTTTGCGCCGCGTCAATTCCAGCGGGATGCGATCGCGCGCCTCGTCGAGCGCCGAGATGTTTTGCTCAGAGCGCCGACGGGTTCCGGCAAGACGGAAACTGCGATCGCGCCGTTTCTGCTTGCCAAAGCTTTGCAGAAAGATTTTCCCAACAAGCTGATTTATGTCGTGCCGCTGCGAACCCTCGCGAACAGCCTGCGCCAGCGATCGCGCGAATTAGTCGAGAATTGGTTGAAATTCCACCCCGCAGCGCGATCGCTCTCCGTGACGCTGCAAACTGGCGAAAATCCAGAAGATCCGCGATTTGAAGGCGATATCGTATTCTGCACCATCGACCAAATGTTGAGCAGTTTCCTGCACATTCCCTATTCAGTCGGGCGGGGTTCTGCGAATGTGAATGCCGGGGCTATTTTTGCGTCGTATCTCGTTTTTGACGAGCTGCACCTCCTCGATCCCGATCGCTCTTTTGCAACGGTGCTTAAAGTTCTCCAACAAGTGAAGGGGATTTCGCCGTTTCTCTTGATGACGGCAACTTTGACAGACGAACTGGCTGTGCAAATTCAGGAGGCGATCGCGCGATGATAGAAATTATTCGAGTTGAAGATAGCGACTTGCAGGAAATCGAGGGAAGCCGAAACCGGACGTTTCGAGCCGTATCGGAACCGCTCAGCGCTGGAGTCATTTTATCCGACATCCAGCAACAGCAGCGGCGGCGCGTTATTGTTATCTGCAATACGGTTTCGCAAGCTCAGGGATTGTTTCGAGATTTAACCGAATTGGATAGCGGCGAGTTGAAAGTTACCTTGCTTCACTCCCGCTTTCTCCCGGAACATCGAGCGAGTAAAGAAACTTATCTCAAAGAAACGTTTGCTCGCGGTTGGAAAGATGACGGGATTTGCCACGTTTTGATTTCTACTCAGGTTATTGAGGCGGGGCTGAATATTACTTGCGAAGTGATGCACGTTCAACTTTGTCCGATGAATTCGCTGCTACAGCGGGCGGGGCGTTGTGCGAGATTTTCAGGAGAACGGGGCGAGGTTTATGTCTATCGCAGCCTGGAAATCGTGCAAAATAACTCTGAGCTTGCTGAGGCTGATTTGGAGGAGGAATCGGCAGAAGTTCCCAAAAAGAAAGAGAACTTTTTGCCTTATGAGGCGGAACTGTGCGATCGCACTTGGCAAGTGTTGCTGGCGCACAGTTTATCGCCGCAAGCCGAGCGAGCGGTTGGATTTCGCACTGAGGAGGAGTGGATTAATTCAGTACATAGCGATGAGGATGTACTGCAAGCCAAACGCCGCCACAACAATCGCGCCGAATTCGAGCAGTCGTATAATGCGGCTATTTTCCAGGGAGAAGAAGCGGCAGCCACTCAGCTCATTCGCTTGGTAGACAGTCGGAGCGTGTTTGTTTGGGAGGAACCGTCTTTTATCGATTTCGACAGCCAGCCTATCGATCCGAAGAAACTCGTTGCTTTTTCAGTGCCTACGTCAACTTTGTGCAATGTTTGGCGGGAGTACAGCAGTCTGGAATACAAATCAGACTGGATATTTAAGCGGATTGAAGAGCCAAAGGGGCAGGCAGCAGAAGCGTACAGTTTGCCGATTTGTACGGAGATTCGCTACCGGGAGGCGTTGATTTCCAGCTACCGGATTTTAGTCAATCCTCGCTATCTCTATTATGACGGAGAAATCGGCTTGTTAATCGGGCTCGACGTTCCCGGAAATGGGTTTTTCTCTCCCGACAAGCAAAAGGCGGCGATGCGGAGCGAGTACGCCTATCGCATGGATACTTATGTCGCGCATTTGGGGTGCATGTGGCGGTGTTGGCGCGAACCATTTGAGACGGTGCTGTGGAGAAATGGGGAATCGGTGCGGGTAAAATATGCCAGCGTGCGAGACGAATTATTGCAGGCGGGTGGGCGTTTGCTGAAAAATAAGATTTTTCCCCAGGCGGCGGAGATAGAGGCGGAGGCGCTGTTTGAAATTTTGGTATTTTTGGCAATTCTGACGCACGATTTGGGGAAACTTCAAGTAAAATGGCAGCAGGTGATGCGGGGGTGGCAGGCAGAAGCGCATTCTTCTTTTAACGGGAAAAATCCCAAGTCACACTTGCTGGCGCATACCGATTACAATCCAGAAGACAGCCAGCAAAAAACGGCTCTCAGAGCTTATGAAAAGCGGCACAAGCGCCCCAACCACGCGATCGAAAGTGCTTTTTTATCGCGGGAAATTCTCAAGCAATCTCTGAAGCCGCTGCTGGAAAGTTATTTTCACGCCGATTCGGAACAAGTTAGCGGAATTCTTCAGGCGGTTGTGATGGCAGCGGGGCGTCACCATTCCGCCTGGGCGAAGGGTTGGGAAATGGCAGATGTGGCAAAGATTGGCAAAATCGTCTTGCACGCGCAGGCGCAGGATGCGATCGCATCTAGCTGGAGCGCTCTGGCGCGCTTCCTCCCCAAAACCCTGCCTTTACCCGCAGCGAATCTCAGCAAGACGGTTTATCCCGTTGGCAAAGCCTTTGCCCTGAGCCAGTTGCAGGCGGATGCGGCTCAATACCAGCAACTTTACTCGCTGGTGGTGCGAGCTCTGCGGCTGTGCGACGGTCGAGCTGTGCAGTAAAAATATGGAATACCCCCCTTCCATGCGGGGTGTACAATGACAGCAGCAACTAAATTGAGGTTGTGAGGCGGATGGTTAAAGCTCTATTCGTTACCAAACGATTCAACAATTATGCCGATACCTTTCTGATGTTGGGGCTGGCGCAACTGGCGGAATCCGCTTTGCGGGAAACCAACCAAAAAACGGAGATGCAGCTCGTCAGCGAGGGGAGGCGGTTTCGGATCGAATTCAAACAGCCAGTCGAGCTGGATGCGATCGCGAAACTCTCCTATTTTAGCGCCTTTCGCCCGGTATGCGGCGCGAAAACAGAACGCAGCCAGATTCCAGAAGAAATCACTATCTTTGATGTTGTCAAAGAAGGAGAAATCCGCAAAGTTTATCGAGACTACCAGTTTCAAAGTCGCGGCAAAGAGCAGCGCAGCGAAGAAACGCCGCCGCCGCCCGATCCCAGAACCCAAAATGGGGCGGTTTTGACTTCCATGCGCCACGACAAAAATCACAACGAACTGTGGCTGGATGGCTGGAAACTCGGCGATAACTTTGGGGCTTTCATCTCCGCGCTCTTGCAGGCGTTTGGGGAGAAACTTTCCCCCCGCGCCGAACCCAGCGAACGGGTGGCGGAACTGTACAAATTGAAAACAGGACAAAAATTATCGGTTCAGGCAAGTGCGGTTAAAATTTACTTGCCTGTAGCGGTTCAGGGTGTCAGCCGCGTGAAAGCCGACAGCAACAAAGTCGATCCGCAAAAAGCCGACTGGTTGAGTTTGTGGTTGATTGCCAGCGGGTTATTTCAATTTGGGATATCCGAGCGGGTAAAAGTAGGCGATCGCTCTTACGATTGGCGCGTTACCGCCCTCGAACCCGAAGACATCCAGTTGGGCAAGTATCGCGAGGTACTGGATGGCTTGCGCAAGTACAATCCCCCCGGAGGCGGGCACGGAATTGCTAGATTTGACGCCGAATTGGTGTTAAAATTTTGTCAGGCACTTCTCAACCACCACCAAGCGCAAGCAGACGGCGAAACCGAGGACGACTTAGATATCTGGGAACCGATTAACCACTTCGTCGGGCGGTTTCAAGGCACCCATTTCGGACAAAAAGGGCAAGTTTACGGCGTCAAAGATATCTTTTCCCTGGGATTGCCGGGGTGGATTAGCCCGGAGAATTCCCAAGAATTGCTCGATTACCAGCTCGTTTTGAACGAGCATTTATCTGCTATTAGTTCCCTGTCTGCTGACGAAGGGCACGGCGAACTGCTCGCGGCGTATCGGGATTTTATTGCAGGCACGCACCTGCGCGGCTTCTTTCGATTTCAAGTCGGCTATGCCGATTATGTCGTGAAGCGACTGGCAGATGCCAGCGCCAAACCTCCTCGTTTATTTAGTGTTGCGGGATTGAATGCAATGGTGAAGAAAGACGAATCTTTTGCTAAGATTACCAGAGATGCCAGTTTTCTGAGAATTGCTAAGGCAATTAACCAAGCGACGGTTTATGCGGGTACAATAAAAACTAAAGAAGGCAAGAAAGACTTAGACTGGCAGCGCCGCTACGGGTTGGCGCAGCAGTTGAGCAGTCAGGCGAGTTCTAAGCGGGAATTTATCAGCGCGATCGCTCAATTTTTAGCAGACTACGAAGCGGAAAACTTGCGCCTGCAAGAGAAATTACTCAATCAGGGAAAAGCCCTGAAAAGAATTTGGCCGAAAAAAGAAGACTTAGACCGCTTAATCGAGCTTGTAGAGGAATTTGACGCAGTTTTAGTGGCAAATTTGCTCATCGCTTACGGGTACGCAAAATGGACAACTGCTAAAGAGATCGAGGGAGATGACGCACCCGATAGCGAGGAGGTTGGGTAGAGCTGTAGGGGCGAAGCATTTGCGCGTGAAGCTTCTGGGCTTGTCGTAAATATTTATTCGCAAATGCTTCGCCCTAATGAACCCAAACTGCCAACCAAACCAGAACTTTAAATTTCAGGAGATACCGACAATGACTGAGAAAACCTTTGCGACTTATTCGATTTCGATTAGCGGCGTGTGGGCGCTGCAACTTCACGCCCTCAACAACGAAGGCACTGAGGGCAATCAATCCCTGACGCGGCGGTATTATATTGTAGAAAAAGGCGATGCGGAACCCAAGCTCGTGAATGGGATTTCCGGGGACATGCTCAAGCACGTTCAGGCGGAACACCTGCACCGAATTGCGATCGCATCTGATTTGCCCCTCTCTGAAGGCGGCAAGCGATTCGATCCCGATCGCGCGGGCTACGATATCGAAAAAGAAATGGCAATTTTTGACAGTACCGATACCGATTTAGCCGCCAAAACTGCCAAAATTATCAAGCGCTGCGCTATCAGCGATTTAGAAGGCTTCATGGTGACAGAAAAGAAAGGGCAAACCTTAAAACGGGAGTCCGCGATCGAATTCGGCGCTGTCGTCGGCATCCCCTCTTTCGTGAAAACTCAAAGTTACTTTCACGCCAAGTACGGCGTAAAAGATCCGACGCCCTACAACGTGCAGGTGAGTTCCGGTTTGTACGCCACCGTTGCCCATATCGAAGCGTTCCGAATTGGCTACAATCCGCACAGTTTTGAATATGTTATCGACACTGCCGAACGGAAAAAACGCCTCGATGCGCTGCTGAAAAGCCTCCTCTACACCTACTTGCAACCGAACGGGGCAAAGCGGAATACCAATTTACCCCATTCCGACGAATTTGAGGGGATAATTTCCGTCAGCACCCGCCGCTGCCCCGCTCCGATGGTGAGCCCGCTGCAAGTGGAAAGTTACCGCCGCCAGATAGAAAGTTTGGCGCAGACACTCAACCGCTTGAATGGCGAGGGAACCGTACATTTATTTCCTTTTGAGAATGTGGCGGGCTTCGCCGAACAAATCGAACGCTTGATATCACTCGCGCAACCTTGGGAGAGCAACCGTGCCGAAGCGATCGAATAAATCCAATTCTGAAGCGGTGCAGTTGGATATTTTCAGCATCGCTCCCGCAACCAGTGCGGCGAGCGATCGCCCTCAACCGCAACACCTCTGGTTAACCGTCAGCTACCAGCCCGCAAGCTTATTTTCCCTGAAACGTTCCGATGCTACGAGCATGGCAGCGCGATCGAATTTAGTCCCCACCCCCTACGCCGTGAAAATGGCACTCCTGAAAGTCTTGCTGGAAAGCGAAGGCTATCAGCACCGCAGCGATTTCGAGACGTGGATTAAACGCGAGTTTGCCTGGATTCGGGACTTGCAAATTTATATTCTCCCTCCCGACAGATTGGTTGTCAATCGCAACGGCTACAAGCTGCGCTATTACGATCAAACCGCAGATAAAGCCGACAAAACCCGTACCACCCTCCCCATCCAAGACGGTTTCGTGTTTCGCGAGTGGGTATTTTTGGAGGGAACCCTGCAAATTTGCTGCGGCAAGACGAACCGACTGGAAGATTTAGAGCGCTTGTTCTCCCAGATTAACTATTTTGGCAAGCGCGGGTGCTTTTTCCAATACCTCCCCGATGCGACACAGCAGTCAGAGAAACCCCAGGGGCTGCCGGATGCCAGCAAAAGTTTCATCGTGCAACCGATGGACGATTTGGGAGGAAAAACCACCTTTGCCAAAATCAATCCCTTTTCTGGCGAAAAAGCGCAATTGGATAAAGATCGCGTCATTCAACCGGGATTTTTACCCCTACAACTGGTAGCGAGTGGAGCGCGTTATGATGTCTACGATCGCACCCCCTAAAATTGCCGCAGTCAGCGCCGTATTGCAGCCGACATCCGGTTTAAAAGCTGCACCGTTAACGCACTGGCTGCCTGAATTTGCCCCCGCCCCCGTTTGGATACCCTTATCCAGAGAAAATGGCGTCACCAAAGCGATCGCGATTTTGCCCGATGCAGCAAAATATCCCCAACTCGTGCAGGCGATCGCTTTCCAAATGGGCTGCAGCGCAGCGGTAGAATGGCAGGGCACTTGCTGCCAATTGGCAGGAATCGAGGTTTATTCCGGCGACTTGTACCTTCTGGAAATCCCGATTTTTGCCGACAAACCGCTGCCGCCAACCCTCGGACGCTCCATTCACGCCCTGTGCTTTCGCTGGTTAGAAAAAGCTAACCCTGCTTTGGCAGAAAGACTCCATCAAGCGGAGAATATGCCGTTAACTTTAGCAGCAAAACAGGGTACGTCTCGCAGGCAAACTTTTTTGAGAATTGGGCTGTTGCAGGGAGAGTTGCTGGCTCCGCTGCTGTGGGGAATGAGCGGCGATATCGGCGGCGATATTTCCCTAGCCGATATCCCCTGCCGCCTGGGGAAGTGGTTAGAAATTCGCCAGACAAACACTTTAACAGCCTTGAGCCAAATTGCCCCGCAACCAGAGATTACCTTAGAATTTCTCTCCCCCACGAGTTTCAAACAAAACGGCGCAATTCAGCCCTTTCCCCTGCCAGAATTAGTATTTTCCAGCTTGCAGCGGCGCTGGAATGCGATCGCCCCCGAAGAACTCAAATTCCCCGCGATCGCGTGGCAGGGCGTCACAGCCGCTTGCGACATTAAAACCTCAGCCCTTAAAATGAAAGGAGGTGTAGAAATCGGCGTCACAGGATGGGCGCGTTACCAATTCCCCGACAGCCAACAAGCAAAAATTGCAACAGTATTAGCACATTTTGCTACTTTTGCCGGAATCGGACGCAAAACAGCAATGGGCATGGGGCAGGCGAGACTTCTTAGCAGTTAAATGAAGGAGTGCGGGCATCTTGCCCGCCGGAAGCATCCCGTTTTTGTAGATATATCTTGTCGAGCGGTTAAGGGCTAGCAGAAAGCGAATAAATCTTGACTGTTAACCGAGAGACTTGATGCGCGAATGCTATCGCCCCTACACCCGGGTTGACAAAATCGGGATGCTCCCGTTTACAACTCTCACGACTTCTTACACCCTACTAGCTTTTCAAACAATCCAGAATATGATAGAGAATTACCTGCCTTTAGCGTATCTGAACGCCTGGGAATATTGCCCGCGACGCTTCTATATCGAATGTGCCCTCGGCGAGATGGAGGAAAACGAACACATTATTTTAGGGCGGCACCTCCACAGCAATATTAATGAAGAGAAAGTCATTGAAGAAGACGGCGCAGTGATACACCAGCAGCAGTGGGTGTGGAGCGATCGCCTGAAAGTGAGCGGCATTATCGATGCGGTGGAGGAACGAGACGGCGAATTAATTCCCCTGGAATATAAAAAGGGGAAAATGGGCAATTATCTGAACGATCACTTTCAATTGTGTGCGGCGGGAATTTGTTTGGAGGAACGCACGGGAAAAGCGATCGCGGGCGGCGAGATATTTTATCACGGCAACCGCAGGCGGGAGCGGGTGAGTTTTACCCCGCAACTGCGCCAGATGACGGAAGAGGCGATCGCCGCCGCCCAAATCACCCTAACAGGAACGATGCCAGCGCCCCTCGCACAGTCTAAAAAATGTCAGGCGTGCAGCTTGCAGGGGATTTGCTTGCCGTATGAAGTGAAATATTTGTTAAAGGAAGGAGTTTGAACCATGCCAGTTTTGTATGTCTTGCAGCCGGAAGCCGTTCTCGGCAAAAATTACGAAGCCTTTTCCGTGGCACTTCAGCAGGAAGACGGCTCGTGGAAAAAACAGTTAGTCCCCGCGCAAACCGTCGAGCAAATTGTCTTGATGGGCAATCCGCAAGTAACCGGAGACGCCCTGGTTTACGCCCTAGAGTTGGGGATTCCCGTTCACTATTTGTCGCATTTTGGCAAGTATTTGGGCTGCGCGCTGCCGTCAATGTCCCGCAACGGGGCGCTGAGGTTGGCGCAGTATGCCCTGCATCAAAATGTCGAGCGGCGGCTGGCGCTGGTGAAAGCGATCGTTGCCGCGAAAATTCAAAATCAGCACATCGTGGTGTACCGGCGGCAAAAGCAAGAAAATCCGCTGCTGTCGCGGAAAAAATTGCTCAAAGAACAGGCGACACTTGACGAAGTGCGCGGCGTGGAAGGGCTGGCAGCGCGGGAGTATTTCGCTTGTTGGCCATCATTGCTGGGCGATCGCTGGGTTTTCAACGGGCGCAACCGCCGTCCCCCCACCGATCCCGTCAACTCGCTTTTAAGTTTCGCCTACGGATTGCTGCGGGTGCAGGTGACAGCGGCAGTTCACGTTGCCGGATTAGATCCTTATATAGGATATCTCCACGAAGTCAGTCGGGGACAGCCGGCAATGGTGCTGGACTTGATGGAGGAATTTCGCCCCTTGGTGGCAGACCGGTTGGTACTCTCAGTCATACAAAATCGAGAAATTCAGCCGGAGGACTTTACCGAGAGTTTGGGCGCTTACCGGCTGGCGGATGACGGGCGAAAGCGCTTCCTGCAAGGGTTCGAGCGCAAGATGAATGAGGAGTTCAAGCATCCGGTGTTTGAATACCGCTGCACCTACCGGCGGGCGATCGAGCTGCAAGCGCGACTGCTGAGCCGTCACTTACAGGAGGGGGTGCCGTACAAGGCCCTGGTACTGCGATAATGAAACAGACACTATTTTATTTGGTCATCTACGACGTGCCCGACAGCAAAGCGGGCAACAAGCGCCGCAACCGCCTGCACAAGCTGCTCTCTGGATACGGCAAGTGGACGCAATACAGCGTGTTCGAGCTGTTCCTGACGGCGGTGCAGTGGGCCAAACTCAAGATCCAGATCGAGAAGGTCATCAAGCCGTCGGAGGATTCGGTGCGCATCTACGTCCTCGATGCCGGGGCGGTGAAGCGGACGATCGTTTACGGATCGGAGAAGCCTAGACAAGACCTGCTGATTGTAATATGATGTGTCTGTGAGCAAAAAATTCGCCAACCGAAGCGGGGGCAAAAAACCCGGGAGGTTGGCGAAAAACGCCAGAACCTAGACAATTCAATAGATTCAGCTTCCGCCCCTGGGGAAAAAACTCCGTTTCAGAGGGGTGGCCAATGGCTGAGATGAAGTTTTTGAGGAGGTTGGCGAATTTCGGTTCTGCGAGCCTCCCCCAGAGGGCATTTCAGCCGGCGGACTTTCGATTAACCAAATCCCCGCAAGGGGACTGAAACGGATTCCACCCATCCCTGGCGCGAGTCCCCAACGCCTTTCGATTAACCAAATCCCCGCAAGGGGACTGAAACCTCAAGCAACTAAACGAACAAGCCGATAAAGCCTGGGCTCTTTCGATTAACCAAATCCCCGCAAGGGGACTGAAACTCGTCAATCAAAACTGCTTTGACGAGCTGACGCACTTTAGCTTTCGATTAACCAAATCCCCGCAAGGGGACTGAAACTTCATGTTTCTGACAAAACGCCCTCACCGTTTCGAGCGCTTTCGATTAACCAAATCCCCGCAAGGGGACTGAAACTAGGAGGAGTGTCAGCTCCTGCCATTTTTTCAAACGGACTTTCGATTAACCAAATCCCCGCAAGGGGACTGAAACGGCAAAAAAGTTAACGACTGGACGCGGAGCAAAGACTTTCGATTAACCAAATCCCCGCAAGGGGACTGAAACAAAAGAGTTTTTCTGAAAGCATCACCTGCAATAAAAAGTCCTTTCGATTAACCAAATCCCCGCAAGGGGACTGAAACGGTGACTCCCAGCACGCCGGCGCTGCACACCAGATGCTTTCGATTAACCAAATCCCCGCAAGGGGACTGAAACAGTCACTCAACTCAAGCAAATCCCGAAAGAACACCCTATCTTTCGATTAACCAAATCCCCGCAAGGGGACTGAAACATACCAGTCATTCGTGGGGTAAGACTTGGTTAAACTTTCGATTAACCAAATCCCCGCAAGGGGACTGAAACCCCCCTGCCTCCAGAATTAAATGACGGCTATCCCTATGGGGCTTTCGATTAACCAAATCCCCGCAAGGGGACTGAAACACCGTCACCGTTCCGCCTACTGCCTTCAAAACAAGTCCTTTCGATTAACCAAATCCCCGCAAGGGGACTGAAACTTCGCGTTCGCGGTCTGAGAGCAGTGCCCAGACCCACTTTCGATTAACCAAATCCCCGCAAGGGGACTGAAACATGCGCCGCCCAACGCCATCGACTTCCCCCACTCCTGACTTTCGATTAACCAAATCCCCGCAAGGGGACTGAAACAAGGATCGCTTGTCCGACGCCGCGAACCGTCCCTCCAACTAAATCTTTCGATTAACCAAATCCCCGCAAGGGGACTGAAACGTGCTTTGGTGCAGAAACTCTTTTGTTTTTTGATCGATACTTTCGATTAACCAAATCCCCGCAAGGGGACTGAAACATAATATTGTCTACTGGCCCTGTGAATGCCGCCGCCCTTTCGATTAACCAAATCCCCGCAAGGGGACTGAAACGTTCCCGAAGATGGGTATGGGTACGACTTGCAGACTTTCGATTAACCAAATCCCCGCAAGGGGACTGAAACTGATTCAATCGGATTTAGTTCACATATTTTTTCGGGCGTGCTTTCGATTAACCAAATCCCCGCAAGGGGACTGAAACTTTGCTTTGGCGCTCTGCCAGCGTGGCACGCCGGCCCTTTCGATTAACCAAATCCCCGCAAGGGGACTGAAACGGTTTGTCTCGCTGACAGGCTGCCCCCCTTTGAACGCTTTCGATTAACCAAATCCCCGCAAGGGGACTGAAACAGTTTGAGCTAGCAGACGACCAAACGACCAATTTGCCATACTTTCGATTAACCAAATCCCCGCAAGGGGACTGAAACGTTTCTTGGCTTTCAGTCCCCGATAGGGATTCTTTCTTTCGATTAACCAAATCCCCGCAAGGGGACTGAAACTGCGATCGCTTCTGGCGCGACAGATACGCAAGGGAGGCTTTCGATTAACCAAATCCCCGCAAGGGGACTGAAACGAGCAACTGGCTGGATTTGAGCCCCGAACTTCGAGCGACTTTCGATTAACCAAATCCCCGCAAGGGGACTGAAACAGGGCGTCCCCGGTTTAAGAAAAAACAAGACAAAAGCCTTTCGATTAACCAAATCCCCGCAAGGGGACTGAAACCTCAGACGTTTCGGGAATCCTGGGAATTACGAAAGGACTTTCGATTAACCAAATCCCCGCAAGGGGACTGAAACATCGTCCAGCGCAACAATCAAAAAATTCAGCAAGGGGCTTTCGATTAACCAAATCCCCGCAAGGGGACTGAAACTTATGTCCAAACAACTGCCGAAACAGTATTTCCCCGAAGCTTTCGATTAACCAAATCCCCGCAAGGGGACTGAAACCATCCGTGCGTTCTGCCGCAAGACGACCTGGATGCGGCTTTCGATTAACCAAATCCCCGCAAGGGGACTGAAACACCGTGTGGTTGAGGGCGAACAGCGGCGTGCAGTTGCTTTCGATTAACCAAATCCCCGCAAGGGGACTGAAACCGAGCGGGTCAAAGCGGCGACGCCCGACGCCGTTCTTTCGATTAACCAAATCCCCGCAAGGGGACTGAAACGAAGAAGGTAGAAGCATAATAGGCTCGTCACGAGATACTTTCGATTAACCAAATCCCCGCAAGGGGACTGAAACATCGAAATCGTCGCAGTCGCACATAATTTTCTCCCTTTCGATTAACCAAATCCCCGCAAGGGGACTGAAACGAGAGAATTGATGAAAGTCTAATGGCAGAATACTGGCTTTCGATTAACCAAATCCCCGCAAGGGGACTGAAACTCCCTTACAACGCTTGCCGCCCACCAGAGAATATCCTCTTTCGATTAACCAAATCCCCGCAAGGGGACTGAAACATTACGAGCGCTTGTATCTGCCCTGCAATTAGAGCGGTACCTTTCGATTAACCAAATCCCCGCAAGGGGACTGAAACCAGCAAGTGGTTGGACTCGTCAAAGCGAGTCCCGGATTCTTTCGATTAACCAAATCCCCGCAAGGGGACTGAAACAACAAACACCAAACTAGATTAGAACCGGGCTCAAAACTTTCGATTAACCAAATCCCCGCAAGGGGACTGAAACTTGGCCTGCGCTCGCTGCACCGTTCCCGCAGCGCTGACTTTCGATTAACCAAATCCCCGCAAGGGGACTGAAACATCAGTATTACTACTTAGCTGCGACAAACGGGCATTGCCTTTCGATTAACCAAATCCCCGCAAGGGGACTGAAACCTCTTCACTTTCCCATTCGTCATATTCCGTTAACCATTCTTTCGATTAACCAAATCCCCGCAAGGGGACTGAAACTTTATCGTATCGGCGTTGGTACACTGCACGACGCCTTTCGATTAACCAAATCCCCGCAAGGGGACTGAAACTCTTTGACTTTTGCGGGCACCCCTTTTACCCAAGATAGGCAATCTTTCGATTAACCAAATCCCCGCAAGGGGACTGAAACCCTGATGAGAAAAAATCAGGTGATATACGGGTAAACTTTCGATTAACCAAATCCCCGCAAGGGGACTGAAACGGAATTGCACCTATTAATCCGTTAAGATTAACCTACTTTCTTTCGATTAACCAAATCCCCGCAAGGGGACTGAAACATTAAATTTACATTTTAACCACTGTTTAGCGACCTTCTTTCGATTAACCAAATCCCCGCAAGGGGACTGAAACGCACAAATGACTGCTTCCGCTCTCAAGACCGCCACGCCACTTTCGATTAACCAAATCCCCGCAAGGGGACTGAAACACACTCGCTGGGATGTTGTCTGGAAAAGTGGTGAATTCTTTCGATTAACCAAATCCCCGCAAGGGGACTGAAACGGCTTCTAGGGTTGTTGCGGTGAATGTCCCCCCCGTGCTTTCGATTAACCAAATCCCCGCAAGGGGACTGAAACAAAAAGACTTTTCCCGGTCTTGGCTTCGGCGGCAATCTTTCGATTAACCAAATCCCCGCAAGGGGACTGAAACCTTGGATCGCCAGCGGCGTCTCTGCCTATAATTTCCGAAACCTTTCGATTAACCAAATCCCCGCAAGGGGACTGAAACGCGATCGGGGTCGCCTTGGCTATAACTGGCCGATTGCTGGCGTTGCACAGATGCTGTATGATTCAAGAAGGCATGGGCACCGTCTTGTGTTT
>CAYOOD010000082.1:0-35980 GCA_964405435.1 uncultured bacterium | reverse complement strand
TCCTGATGTTTTTCTCTAATAGTATAATACTATCTTAGCCAACTTAGTATTACTCAGCACTTTTCACTCAACACTCCTGTAGGGGCTTTTCGCGAAAAGCCCCTACACACTCCACACTCCACATTCAACACTCAACACTCAACACTCAACACTCAACACTCCCCACTCCTTATTCCTCTGGCACGATTTCCATTTGTACCTGCCCGCTGTTGTTCGTCACGACTACGGTTTGGTCTTCTAGTTTGCCTACGGCTTTGGTGCCGGATACGTTAAAGGGCGGATCGAGTTGTCGGTAGACGACATTTCCTTCCGCCTCTACATATTTGGTGGGAATGTACCAAGTCAGGCGATCGCTCGCTAGCTGGGATTGGCGGCGCAGCTCGACACCAAAAATGTTGCCGTTGAGATAGCATATTTTTTGCTTCATGTCAACTTTGCCGCGATCGCCTCTGAAGTTCAACTGCTCCTGACGGTGCAGCACGTTCACCGGCACATCTGAGGAAACGGTTTCGGCTTGGACGTTCCAAGCGATCGCCTCGCTGGCTACGTCTAGGGGCGGATCGGAAAGGGCTAATCGGGCGTTTTGGGTGAGGGTGGCGATTTTAGTTTTGAGATTCACCTCGCCTCGGGAGGCGGTGGCGCGATCGGTGATGGTGTTGCCGTTATAGCGATCGATTTGAACCGGGCGATCGGCGATCGCTAATTCTTTCTCCATCTCCCAGATAACGTGTTCGGTTCGCAGTTCCAAAACCGGTTCTTTCGTTTTTGCCACCACATTTCCGAATAATTCCATCCGCCGCGATCGCGTGAAGGCGCGCCCTTCCTTGGCGGATGCGTCCAATTGCTTGTGCGTGCCGGTGAGATTGTGGCGGACGATTAAAATATCTTCCTTGGGAAGCCATTCCAGCTCGTCGCCGCGCAGCACTGCTCCGCTTTGAACATCTGTGGCTGTGACATTTTCTTTGAGAAAGATTTTGTCGCCGTCTTGCTGAATCTCTCCCTGCTTGGCTTGAATGCGGTAAACCAATTTGCCATCTTGAAATAACTCGCCGTCTGGATTGGTGACGAGAGCGGTTTTCTGGTCTTTGGTGTAGTCAGCCTGTTTGGCGTTGACTTTCCAGCGGAGCTGCCCCTTTTCGTCTACCTGTTCGAGGACAATATCGGCGACGCTGATGCTGCCCTCGGATTTTGGAGCGGGCTGGGGGGAAGATGGGGCTGCTGGGCGGTTTTGCCCCAAACCGCAAGCGCCCAGCCCTAGGAGCAGGGAGAAGTAAAAAGGCAAAAGGTAAAAAAGGTAAAAAAAGTTTATTTTATGTCTTTTTTTTCTTATTTCTTTTGACTTTTTACTTTTTAAATGCGATTGTTTTGCCCTATCTTGCCTGCTGCTCATCCACCATGCCGATGCCGGACAACGGGCGGTAGGTATAATTCGCGTGACGGGGGGTTTTTTGGATATCTTCTTTGATGCTTTCCAAGTCAATGTAGCGATCGGCGACGTTAATTAAACTGTCGCTCGTCATCGATCGCAAGCTCACCACTTCTACTCTGACGCCGCGATAGCTGACGGCATCCACGGCATACGCCAGATCGCCGTCGCCGCTGACTAAAACTGCCGTATCGTAGGACCCGACTAATGCCATCATGTCTACGGCGATTTCTACATCCAAGTTGGCTTTTTTGGAACCATCCGGCAGTTGTACGAGTTCTTTGGAGATGACGCGATAGCCGTTGCGGCGCATCCACAGCAAAAATCCCTGCTGTTTTTCATTGGTCGGATCGACGCCGGTATAGAAGAAGGAGCGCAGCAGGCGCGACCCTGCTGTCAGGCGACAGAGCAGTTTGGTGTAGTCTATTTCTATCCCCAACTGCAAAGCCGCGTAAAACAAATTCGAGCCATCGATGAAGATAGCCACTCTGCCGCGATTTTCTAGGACTTGTTCGGGGGTGAATAGGGTGTTGTTGTTTTCTGGATGAGTCAACATGGTTGTTATGCCTCGTTTTTTTATGAAAAAATTGATACTGCCTTTCTCAACTTGTAGCATTTATGTACCTCTGCAATCCGAATAGGGACTGATGGCGATCGAGCCCCTACTGGTTTATAGATGCATCACATCGCTAAGACGAGACGGCTTCTAGCAGTTCTATGCGCTGAAACACGGGTTTGGGTTGACCGAGGGCTTGGTTTGCCGGCAGGGCTCCCCAATTGGCGTGAGTGTCAAAGTCCGCTGCCTCGCCCGCGCTCTTGTCGCTCAGATCGACAGAAAAGCCGAGTTGGTGGTATATTTCGCGGCTGATATTGGGGACGATCGGCGACAGGAGATAGGCAGACAGGCGCACGGATTCCAGAACGGCGTAGATAACCTGGTCTACTTCTGGCTGGCGTCCTTGCTTGTACAAAGACCACGGTGCTTGCTCGTCTATATATTTGTTGCCGCTTTTGATCAGGGCCAATACTGCCCTGCAGGCTTCGCTGAAAGCCAGATTGTCAGCAGCCTGCGCGACTTGCTCTCCGAGGGAAAGCGCGATCGCCTTGAGCGGGTTGTCGGTGGGAATGTCGGAACCTAAGAGATTGGGAACGATGCCGTTGCAATACTTGCGCGCCATATTCAGCGTGCGGTTGAGCAAGTTGCCGAGGTCGTTCGCTAAGTCGGCATTGAGAATATTGACAAAGCGGGTTTCGTTGAAATCCCCATCTTGGCCAAATTCAATCTCTTTCATAAAGTAGTAGCGAACGGCATCGGGACCATATCGGTTCACCAGCGCCACGGGGTCGATGATATTCCCCAAGGTTTTGCTCATTTTCTGGCCATCTTTGGTGAGGAACCCGTGTCCGAAGACGCGATCGGGCACTGGCAGTCCCGCTGACATGACCATCGCCGGCCAATAGACGGCATGGAATCGCAGGATATCCTTGCCGATCAGGTGCAGGTTAATGGGCCACCATCGGGCGGTAGCATTTTCTAAAGTCGGTTCTTCATCGGGTTCTAGCAATGCCGTAATATAGCTGAGCAGGGCGTCGAACCAGACATAGATGGTATGTTTCGGATCTGTTGGCAGGGGAAATCCCCAGTCTACGTTGATCCGGGAGATGGAAAAGTCTTGCAATCCCTGCTGGACGAAGCTAAGCACTTCATTGCGGCGGCTCTCCGGCTGAATGAAATCGGGTCGCTCTCGATAAAGTGCTTCTAGCTTACTTTGATAGTTTGAAAGCCGGAAGAAGTAATTTTGCTCATCCCGCCATTCGGCTTCTTTGGTTGGGTGCAGGGGACAGCAGCGATTCGCTAGCAGTTCGCGTTCTTCTTTGAATTCTTCGCAGGAGACGCAGTACCAGCCTTTTTGTTGGCCCATATAGATGTCGCCCGCATCCCAGACGCGCTGGAAAAAGTCCCTGACGATCGCGGCGTGGGGCGCATCGGTGGTGCGGATGAATCGGTCGTACTGGATGTCCAGTTTTTCCCACAGCGCCTTGAATTCTGCGGCGATTTCGTCGCAGTGTTCCTGGGGCAAGCGATCGCGCGCCTCTGCGGTGCGCTGAATTTTCTGGCCGTGTTCGTCGGTTCCCGTAATCAGCCGCACTGAGAAGCCCCGCAGCCGCTTGTACCGCGCCACCACGTCGGCGGCTATGGTCGTGTAGGCGCTACCCATGTGAGGCAAATCGTTTACATAGTAAACAGGTGTTGTCAGAGCAAATTTTTCTTTACTTCTACTGGTACAGTTCATAAGTAATTGCAAAAAACAAGCCCCCTTAAGGTGCAGATCGCTCATTGTTGAGGGGCTTCATGCCTCTATTTTAGTCGCGATCTTGACTCTTTTGCCGCAACATTTCGGACTGCCGCACTTGAGCGCAGTACAATGCCGTTACAAATATCTCAACCTTTCCTACCTTATTTTTAGAGTTTTTGTCTCGGAATTATATAAATCTTAAACTATTTAAAAGTATTTACTTGCTTTGACTTTAAGGGCGTTTATTTTGGCCCAACCCGATTCTAGCAGAAGATGCCTGCGCCTTTAACAAATTCTACAGCTTACTAGAGGCAATCGCTTCAGGAGTCTCCTGGCAGGATTTTCTTTTAATAAACTGGAGAAATATGTAAAGATATGTTAAGTTAGAGATTAAAGTAATGTAAAGTGAAAGAAAGACGATCCCTTAATGGCTGGTTTCAAGTTAGGCATGTCAGGTATGTCTGTAGATGGCCCACTGCAGGCGTCTCGATCGCTCATCGCAGCGATGGGGACGCGAATGTTCGCCTGCTACGAGGATCGGATTCCGACGGATGCGAGAGTGCTGGTGGTGAGCAATCACCGCAGCTTTATGGACGCGCCCGTTTTGATGGCAGCAGCTCGGCGGACGATTCGCTTTGCCTGCCACTACTACATGAGTCAAGTGCCGGTTTTGCGGGAAGTCGTCACGGCAATGGGTGCTTTTCCCTTGGACGCGCGCAACCGGCGGGAGCGGCACTTCCTGCTTCAGGCTCGCCAGATGCTGCAAGCGGGAGAGTGGGTTGGGATATTTCCCGAAGGGGGACAAGCAATGGTCAAACTGACTTCGCCTTTAGAGGTGGGAAAGTTTCATCGCGGATTTGCTCACCTCGCTTTGCGGGCTGAGGTGGAGAATTTGGCGATTTTGCCGGTGGCGATCGCTGCCAATGAAGAGGTCGTTCTCCAACCGATGCCGCTGCGGTTGTTAAGTTTTTTTGACCCGTCAGAACCGCTGTTTCAGCAAGAAGGCTGGCATCCTGTGGTAATTTATAAGCGGGTCAACGTATCAGTCGGGCGTCCTTTTTGGATTACCCCATCTCAGCGAAAAGCCTATTCTGGCAGGCTGGCAAAAGCGGTCGTCGATGACCTGATCGGTCAGTGTCAGGCAGAGATTGCCGATTTGATACATCAAGGTTGGAATTGAGTCAAGACCCAGATTGTAGATATTGGCACAGTACGTTCGCCATGCAAATAGCAAGCAGCCGTCCTTGTTTCCTGACACCCAAACCCCTCAGACCGGATTATCCCTTGTTCGTGTTTCTGCCAGGAATGGACGGTACGGGGCAGTTGCTGCGATCGCAGCTCAGCTATTTAGAAGCCGCTTTTGACATCCGCTCTCTAGCGATCTCGCCGAATGACCTCACCAGTTGGGACGAACTCGCCGAGCAAGTCGCGCAGTTAATCCGCGTCGAAGTCCGCCAGGGGAAGCGGCGGACAGTTTATTTGTGCGGGGAATCCTTCGGGGGTTGCTTGGCGCTGAAAGTCGTGCTGCGCGCTCCAGAGCTGATCGACCGCCTGATTTTGATCAATCCCGCTTCTTCGTTCAACCGGCAGCACTTGCTCGCGTGCGGCTCGCATTTAGTAGAGTGGCTGCCTTCGTGGTTTTATCCGCTTTCCGCTCTGACACTGGTGCCATTTCTGATCGCCTCGCACCGCGTCATCGAGCGCGATCTTCAGGAGCTGATAACCACCCTGCAAATGGTGCCGCAAAAAACCACCGTCTGGCGCTTGTCACTTCTGAAAGACTTTCACGTCAGTGAAGAAAAATTGCGGACGATCGCTCAGCCAGTGCTGGCGATCGCCGGAACAGCAGACCGCCTCTTGCCCTCCGTGGCCGAAGTCGAACGTCTGGCCAACATCCTGCCCAATGCTAAGAAAGTAATTTTGCCCGAAAGCGGCCACGCCTGCCTCTTAGAAACCGAGGTAGACTTGTATAAAATTTTGACTTCGCAAAATTTTATCGAAAAACCCCTTGTCAAATCCCCTGCCTAATCTGCTACAATACTAATTTGCGTGGGTCACTAGCTCAACGGCAGAGCAGCGGACTCTTAATCCGGTGGTTCAGGGTTCGAATCCCTGGTGACCCATTTCCCGCAACCCCCAATCTTTCGTTAAAATCCAGTCAGGGCAAGCCTTTCGCGCTTTCCCCCTGTCTCCATTCGGTCAAGCGAATTCAGACAATTTCGTCTCAATCAGACGTCAAACTAAGGAAGAATTAAGGAAGGTTTTCGATGCCCCGGGATGCTGACGAAGCGATCGCCAAGCCCAACGAGCGGCTCATAGAGGCGCTACCTTCAACGCCTCTACAAGATTTTGACGCGATTTTGTCGCGAGGCGGCTAACCTTCCAATCGCAACAGGTGAACGCGCCCGGTTGCTTCACCGGCAACAATCGTCGCGCCATCCGACGCGATCGCGCAGCACCACAATCCATCGGCTCCGATAAAGTGCGCGATCGCCTCCCGACTTTCCAAATCCCAGACTTTCAGCGTCTTGTCTTCCGAAGCCGAAATCACTCGCTTGCCATCCGGCGAAATCGCCACGCCTCGGACTCTGCCGCTGTGAGCTGCGATCGCGAAAAGTTTCTGGCCTGTCTCCAAATCCCAAATTATCATACTTTGGTCAGACGAACCCGAAATCACTCGCTTCCCATCCGGCGTCACTGCCACCGCCCGAACCGTGCCGCCATGCCCTACGAGCGTTTTTACAATCTCTCCCGTTTGCAAATTCCAAACTTTTAAAGTTTGGTCAACCGAAGCCGAAATCGCCCGCGTTCCGTCTGGCGTTATTGCCACTGCTTGCACCGAGCTGCTATGACCTTTTAAGGTAAAAACTGCCTGTCCGGTTTCCAAATCCCAGACTTTTAGAGTTTGGTCAACCGACGCCGAAATTGCCCGCTTTCCATCCGGCGCAACTGCGACAGCCCGCACCCATCCGGGATGACCTTTTAAAGTCATCAGTTCTTTTCCATTTTCCAGATTCCAGACTTTGAGGGTGCAGTCTCTCGCTCCCGATACTGCCAGCTTGCCATCGGGCGTGACGGCTGCGGCTTGTACTTTATCCGCGTGACCTTTTAGGGTAAAGAGTGTCTTGCCGCTTGCCAGACTGTAAACATTGAGCGTTTTGTCAAATGAGCCAGAAATGACTCGCTTGCGATCGCTTGTAATGGCCACGCTTAGCACTTTGTCTGCATGGCTGACTAGGCTGATAATTTCCTTCTCTTTTTCTAGATTCCAGATGCGAATTGTTTTGTCGTGCGACGCCGAAATCACTTGCTTGCCGTCGGGCGTTACCGCCACCGCCCTTACCGTGTCTGCATGTCCGGTGAGGGTAAAAACTTTCTGCGCTGTTTCCAGATTCCAGACTTTCACCGTGCGATCGTCTGACGCAGATATCACCTGCTTGCTATCCGGCGTAATTGCCACAGACCGAACCGTATTGGCATGAGCTTTTATACTCGCCAGTTCCCGACCGGTTTTCAAATCCCAGACTTTAAGAATCCCGTCTGCTGAACCGGATATCGCGCGGTTGCTGTCCGGAGTCAGTGCAATCGTTCTTACCGTATCTGCATGACCGCTTAACGCGAACAGTTGCTTTCTTTTTTCTAAATCCCAGACTTTTAGGGTGTGGTCGAATGAACCAGAAATCAACCGCTTGCCGTCGCGCGTTACCGCTAGAGCCCGTACCGGGCCAACATGACCGGTGAGGGTGAAAATTTCTTCTCCAGTTTCCAGATTCCAGATTTTAATCGTGCTGTCAGATGACCCAGAAATGGCTCGCTTGCCGTCTGGCGTCACCGCTAGCGATCGCACCCAGTCGCCATGACCGGTGAGAGTGAATATTTCGGCTCCCGTTTCCAGATTCCAAACTTTGAGCGTGCGATCGTCCGAGCCAGAAATCAGTCGCTTGCCATCCGGAGTAACCGCTGCTGCTCTCACCCAGTCAGAGTGCCCGATGAGGGTAAAAACTTCGTCTCCCGTTTCCAGATTCCAGACTTTGAGAGTCCGATCGTCCGAGCCGGAAATTAGCTGTTTGCCATCCGGCGTGACGGCTAAAACTGTTACCCCACTTGCGTGACGGCTGAGAATGTTCCGCACTTTTGCGCCGGCTGCCGTCAAGCTGCTTGCGGGGCGCAATGCGGGGGTTTTCTTCTGCTCTACCTCTTTCAACAACATCTGAACCTCCCCAGGCGTGTCGTGAATCGGTTTTCCAGGGAAAAGTCTCTCAATTATCGGGATGAGATTGCCAGAAAGGTTTAGGTGCTTTCTGCGGACGCTCGCGCTAGTTTCTCAGCTAGCTGTGGCTCGTCCTGGCTGACTGACACAACGCCTGAAATCAAAACGCCTGAAATCAAAACGCCTGAAATGCCTGCGCCATCAGCCCGATATATTGATTTTTTATTATAGTAAAAAATTCATCTATTGTCAAGTCTTTAAAGAATTTCTTAATTTATTTTTTGGCGGGCGGGAGCGCTTGGGCGATCGCCCTGTTTGTCACTCGGTGCTTGCTTCGCTCCCCAACTGCAACTTTCCAGCGTCGCGATTTCAGCGTCCTAAACGATATCCTCGATATAGCGATTTAGAGAGACTCTAAAATCAGGAGCGTCATCAATGGCAAAAAAGAAAAAACAGATTATAGCAGGAAAAGGCTTCGGAGACAGCGCCCAAAAGCTGATTTCTGGCTTGGCCAAAGTCGAAGGCCACAGGCAGCGCCAGCAGTGGAAGCAAGCGTTTGAAACTCTGCAATCTCTGGAAAAAATTTATCCCAACAACGCCGACGTGCTGACTGGGTATGTAAATTTATATTACGAAATCAAAGATACCCAGCGCTATCAGGAAGCGGCAGAACGCCTGCTGCAAATTAACCCCGACAATGCCGACGCGACGTTGGGATTGGCAGGTGCCTACATGGAAAACATCCGCCCCATGCTGGCACTGCGAACGTTTCGGCATTTTCTCGATCGCTTTTCCAATCATCCGAGAGCCGCTGAAGTTCGCCAAACCGTCGCCGAACTGGAAGCCAACCTCGATCGGATGTTGGCGGATATGAACCTAAGCGGCGAAGATGCTGCGGAAATCGCGACGTGGCACGAACAAGCGCAATCTTTCTTAGAACAAGGCAAATATCTGGAATGCCGCCAGTTGGAAGAACAGATATTAGAGCGCCGTCCGAATTTTCTGCCGGCACTCAACAATATCAGCCAGACGTACTGGATGGAAGGCAATACAGAAGAGGCGATCGCCTCTTGCCGGCGCGTCCTCGATAGCAACCCCGACAATTATCACGCCCTCTCCAACCTCACCCGCTACCTGTGCGTCAGCGGGCAATTAGACGAAGCCAGACAGCAAGCCGAACAACTCAGAGCGATCGCGTCCGATTCTGAGGTGGTAGATATTGGGATTAAAAAAGCAGAAGCATTCAGCTTTCTGGGAGACGATCGCGCCGTTTTGGAAACCTTCGCCGCTGCCGAAGCGGCGGGGCACTTGCAAGGAGAACTCGCCAACCCCCTCCTCTATCACCTCGCCGCCGTTGCCGAAATGCGGCAAGGAAAACAAGAGCAAGCCCGCCAATACTGGCAGCAAGCCCTCAAAATCAACCCGTCATTTAGCCCAGCGCAGCAAAACCTGGAAGATTTGGACAAGCCGGTGAGCCAGCGCCACGCACCTTGGGCGTTTCACGTCAAAACTTGGGTGAATCAGAAAACGTTTACCGATTTGCTGGCGTTGCTGATGGTGCCATCCCTGCAACCAGAGGAAAACGCAGAATCCGAAGCTGTCATCGCCTATTTCCAACAGCACCCAGAAATTGCCACCCTGATTCCCGTACTGCTCGATCGCGGCGATCGCTTGGGGCGCGAATTTGCCTTTCGCCTTGCCACAACCGCCAAAACCCCCGAAATGCTGGAAGCGCTGCGGGATTTTGGCTTGAGCCAGCGAGGTCCCGACGACATGCGCCAAGAAGCCGCTGAGATGGCTTCCAACGCGGGACTGCTGCCGGAAGCGACGGTGCGCTTGTGGGTTCGGGGCAGGTGGCAAGAACTCGCTTTGATGAACTTTCGCATCACCCACGAGCCGACGGCGGAACACTCCGAGCAGGTAGAGGAGTGGCTGGGTGAGGCGCTTTCTTTGTTGAAAAAGGGCGACGGCGTGAAAGGGGAAGAACTGCTCAAACGCGCTCTAGAAGTCGAGCCCGACGCCCCCGATCTCTTGAATAACTTGGCAGCGGCTTATCAAATACAGGGACGCGAACAGGAGTCACAAGCGCTGATTCGCGAAATCCACCAGCGCCATCCCGATTATGTATTTGCTCGCGTCAGCATCGCGCTCTACCACCTGCACCACAACAACCCAGACAAAGCCGAAGCCTTGCTCAAGCCCCTACTGTCGCGCAGAGAGTTTCACATTCTGGAATTTTCTTTCTTTTGCAGTGCCCAAGCCGAACTGTGGCTCAGAAGAGGCAACTTCGATTCGGTTCGCCTCTGGGTGGATATGTGGGAGAATGCCGATCCCGACAACCCGGCGATCGCCCGGTGGCGGAAAGTCCTCAGCCAACCGTTCCCCAGGCAATAAGCAGTGTGGAGTGTGGAGTGCTGAGTAATGAGTGCTGAGTGCTGAGTGGGGTGTAAAAACAAAAGTTCCTCACTTCATCTATTAGCTTTAGTTGGCGATTTATTCTCACTTTTGAGGTCACACTCCACATTCCACGCCCCAAGCCTGACACGGGCTTTCTGGGGATACGCGAATTCCTTCGTGCGATATCCGGGTATCCGTGTAAAAAGCCGTGTCTTGCCCGCACTCTTTATCCATTCGCAGATTTAAACTGTCTCATCAGATTTTTTGAACGCCTAAAACGGCTGAAACCTAGACAAATTGCACGTTATAGGGAAAACTTAGGAAAAGAGTGCCTGCACATCAGGAGAATCAATAACATAGAAATTTTGCAAAAAGGGCCAATATTTAGCAATCTGTTCGCGCCGCAGTCGAGGTGCGATCGCCAGATGTCAAACGCCGACTCAGCAAGGGTTTGGACTTGCCACTCGCCACCGCTGAGCCTCCAAACCTCGCTGGCAACCTGCCAGTTGACAGGGCAGGCTGGCCACCAGGAGGGATTTGCTTGATGTCTTCATATTTTGTTACAAAGGATCGAGAACGTCTGGAAACGAAAAACCGAATGTTTGGAAGTTTCACCGGTACACCAACCCCTTCTGGCGCAGATTGGGGAGAGCGGATGCTCAACACCGTCGCCAGCCAATCGATTCGCCACCTGTTCACTCAGAGTGAGTCTGTAGAGGTGGTGGTGCGCTGCCATCCTTCCAGCAAACTCTTGCAGGGAAGCATTGACAGCTTTAAAATGAGCGGTCGGCGGCTGGTGATTCGCCGGGACTTCCCGGTTGAGGAGATGTCGTTTGAGACAGACGCCGTTTCGATTGACTTTGGCTCAATTGTCAGCGGGCAGATTCGCCTCAAGCAACCGACGCAAGCCGTCGCCCAAGTAGTGCTCACCGAAGCCAGCATCAACCAGTCTTTCAAAGCCCAACTCGTCACCAAACGCCTGCAAAATCTCGAAGAGCCAGCCCTCATTGCCCTCAGCGGCGGCGCGCCCGTGTCTTTTCCAGAGGTGCAGGTGGAGTTGCTGCCTCAAAACCGCCTTCGCATCTTCGCTAAGGCAGATTTGGGCGATCGCGGCACCGTGCCCACCTGCCTGACAGCAACCCTCGCCATAGAGCGGCGGAGGCGGATTCAGTTTCAAGAATCCCGTTTCGAGCCCGACACCATCCCCGAAGCGCTCCGGGAAATCTCTCAAACCTTGGCAAACGCCTTGACAGAGATTTTGAATAATATGGTCGATCTCGATCGCTTCGATCTCGACGGCGTGATGATGCGGCTAAACCGCCTGGAAACCCAAGGCAAACAGTTAATTTTCAGCGGCTACGCCCAAATCGAGCGCTTCCCCCGCACGCCATAAAATGAGTGCTCAGTAGTGAGTGCTGAGTGCTGAGTGCTTTTCGGCTCAGGCCGAGTCACTGGGAAAATAAGCTGTAGGTTGGGTCGAGCGCGAGCTCTCACCCAATCTATACGCGCTTGTCCTTCCCATTATAAAATTACCTAATTAGTAAGGGGAAGGCCAAGCCTCCCTGTTGAAATTTTTTATAAATTTCTCACTTTTTACTTTCACTTTTTTACTCTCCTCCTACTCAGCACTCAGCACTCAGCACTCAGCACTCTTTTCAAAAATGAATTTCCCGACTATCAACCATCTCGGCGAACTGGCAAAATTATTCTTCAAATTGGGCGCGATCGGGTTTGGCGGGCCAGCGGCCCACATTGCTATGATGGAAGATGAAGTCGTCAACCGCCGCAACTGGCTGACGCGCCAGCACTTCCTCGATTTAGTCGGTGCCACTAATCTCATACCCGGCCCCAATTCAACCGAAATGGCCATCCATATCGGATACATTCAAGCGGGATGGATGGGGCTAATTCTTGCAGGAATTTGTTTTATTTTGCCTGCTGTTTTGATTAGCGCTGGTTTGGGCTGGGTTTATGTAAAATTCGGACAATTGCCGCAAGTCGCGCCCTTGCTATACGGGATTAAACCGGCGATTTTAGCAGTCATTGCCAGTGCTGTCTGGCGGTTGGGAAAAACAGCGGTGAAAAACCGCCAACTCCTGTTCGTCGCTGTGGCAGTGGCGGCGGCAGTATTGATCGGGCTCAATGAAATTGCGGCGCTGTTGCTGGGGGGATTGCTGGGAATGGTTTGGCTGCATTTCGGCAACCGCAAGCAACCGCCCCCCGGTGAAAGTACGGCAGCGATCGCTCTGGGTTTGACAGCGGGCGCGGCAGTCAAAGCATCGGCAGCAAACGGCGCGATCGCTTCTCCGCCCTTGTGGCAATTGGGTCTGGTTTTTCTCAAAGTCGGCAGCGTTTTATTTGGCGGAGGTATGGTGCTGGTGGCATTTCTTCAGGGGGAATTAGTCGAGAGGGGTTGGCTGACGCAGCAGCAATTATTAGACGCGATCGCGATCGGGCAATTTACCCCAGGTCCCGTTTCATCCACCGCTACATTTATCGGCTATTTGATTTCTGGCTTGCCGGGATCTGTTGTTGCCACTGTTGGGATTTTTCTGCCTTCATTCTTGTTCGTCGTCGCCCTCAACCCCTTGATTCCGCACTTGCGCGCTTCGCGGTGGATGTCGGCGTTTTTGGATGCCGTGAATATTTCTTCCGTGGCGCTGATGGCAGCGATCGCTGTTAAACTAGGTGCTGTAGTGCTGATTGACTGGCGTGCCGTATTAATTGCAGCAGCGGCTGCTATTTTAGGGATTCGCTGGCGCGTCAGTGCCGCGTGGTTGGTGACGGGCGGTGCGATCGCTGGATTAATTTTGAACCTGATTTGACAGTAGAGATTGATGCACTCCTGTTTTTATCCCCTACTTGTGGTTGCGAGACTGCCGCTCTAGCAAATAGAAGGGGCACCGCTTGCACCGTGCCCCTCCTATCTTTTTAATAACTGCGGTTAAATCAGAATTTGAAATTAACCCGATAGTTTACGATCGCCCGATGCCGACGTAGCGGAATCCCGCTTTGCGCAGCGCCTCGCGATCGAGGAAGTTGCGCCCGTCAATAATCACCGGGTGGCTCATCAATTTTGCCATCTTGCCATAATCGAGGTTGCGGAATTGCTGCCACTCCGTCACCACTAACAGGGCATCGCAGCCGTCAGCCAGCCGTTCCGGATCGGTTTCTACTAACACGCCAGACAAGCCGTGACGCAGCCCGGTTTGAGAAACAATGGGGTCGTAAGCTTTTACTTTCGTCCCCAAGCGATTCAGTTCTTCGATAATATCGAGAGCCGGCGCGTCGCGCAAGTCGTCGGTATCGGGCTTGAATGTCAAACCGAGCAAACCGACTGTTTTACCTTTGAGAATTTTCAGTTCGTGCTGCAGTTTTTCAATAGCGATGCTGCGCTGTTTCTTGTTAACTTCTACAGCCGCTTTCAGCACTTGGCTTTCATAACCGTAGTCTTTCGCCGTATGGATGAGCGCGGAGACGTCTTTCGGGAAGCAGGAACCGCCCCAACCGATGCCGGCGTTCAGGAATTTGGTGCCGATGCGGGAGTCGAGCCCCATTCCTTGAGCAACCTGCGTCACGTCAGCGCCGACGCGATCGCAAATATTCGCTACTTCATTAATAAAACTAATTTTCGTCGCCAAGAACGCATTCGCCGCGTACTTGATCATTTCCGCAGAGCTGAGATCGGTTACGACGACCGGCACCGGCGGCAAAGACGGATCTTCTGAAAACTTGCGATCGACGATCGGCGCGTACAATTCCTTCATCATCCCGATCGCCTGCCCGCTGTTGCTTCCGAGTACGATTCGATCTGGATTGAAGGTGTCGTAAACTGCCGAGCCTTCCCGCAAAAATTCGGGATTGCTCACGACATCAAAGTCAGCTCCGATTTTCTGTGCCGCTTCTTCCCCGGTGGGAGAACCGTTTCCGCTCTTGGCTTTCTGCCGCTCTGCAATGCCATCGAGAACGATCATCCTCACCCAGTCGCCGGAACCGATCGGTACGGTCGATTTATTGACAATGACTTTATAGTCCCCATCCAAGTGAGCGCCAATCCCGCGAGCGACGGCTTCCACATAGCGGGTGTCGCTTTCCCCATTCGGCAGCGCTGGCGTTCCGACTGCGATGAATAAAATTTCTCCGTGGGCGACACCTGCTGCTAAATCGCTCGTGAATTCCAGACGCCCAGCTTTCGTGGATTCTTGCATGATTTCCGACAGTCCCGGTTCGTAAATGGGAGACTGTCCGGACTTCATCATCTTAACTTTTTCTTCATTATTGTCAACGCAGATGACGTGGTGCCCCACATGGGCTAAGCAAGCGCCTGTAACCAAGCCAACATATCCAGTACCAATGACGCAAACACGCATAAGGACAGATCCTTTCTGATAAGGGTTAGGGTTTCGGGGTTGGGGGCTGGGCTGAAGGTAAAATTCACCCTTCTACCTTCCTCCTTTAGAGTTCACACTTTTTCCCAAACTTTAACACCCCCGCTCCGAGACAGTACGGCTGCACCCTGACAGAGAGCGCCGCTCCTAGCTGGAGATGACGCGCGATCGAAAATCTTCTATGGTGTATTTCAACCCTTCTTCCAGGGGAACCGTCGGTTCCCATCCCAACCAAGTTTTCGCGCGGGTGATGTCCGGCTGTCGCTGGCGGGGATCGTCTTGAGGCAGGGGTTTGAAGATAATTTCCGTTCCGGGATTCACCATCCCTTGAATTTTCTGAGCTAATTCTAAGATAGTATATTCCCCCGGATTGCCAATATTAACCGGTCCGATATGTTCGCTATTCATCAGCCGAATCATCCCCTCTACCAAGTCGGAGACGTAGCAAAAACTGCGGGTTTGGGAGCCATCCCCGTACACGGTTAAAGGGATTCCTTTGAGCGCCTGCACGATAAAATTGCTCACCACGCGACCGTCATTTTCCAACATTCTCGGGCCGTAAGTGTTGAAAATTCGCATCACCCGAATGTCTACGCCATTTTGGCGGTGATAGTCAAAAGATAGAGTTTCTGCTACCCGCTTCCCCTCGTCGTAGCACGATCTGATCCCAATACAATTGACATTGCCGCGATATTCTTCTGTCTGCGGGTGTACGTCCGGATCGCCGTACACTTCCGACGTCGAAGCCAGCAAAAATCGTGCCTTGACGCGCTTTGCCAGCCCCAGCATGTTCAGCGTCCCGATCACGTTCGTTTTAATAGTTTTAACGGGATTGTACTGGTAGTGAACTGGCGAAGCCGGACAAGCCAGATGGTAAATTTGATCGGCTTCTAAGCGGATCGGTTCTGTAATATCGTGGCGGATCAGTTCAAAATAGGGGTTGTCCAACCATTTGAGAATGTTGCTCTTGTGCCCGGTGTAAAAGTTATCCAGGCAGATGACTTCGTGGCCGGCTTCCATCAACCGATCGATGAGATGGGAACCAATAAACCCAGCACCGCCCGTCACTAAAATTCTCATTGTTGCTTGCTTACCAATGTTCGGATAGGGCTTTTCTTTCGGACAAAAACAATACGGCAATCAAATTCTATTGCAGCTTAACAAAAACTGCGCCTGAAAGGGTACTTCAGGACGCAGAATTTATTAAATCTTCATGTTTCTATTTCCAGACAAGGCAAGGGATGCTGACTTTTCGGCAATAAACCACCCCATAAGCCACCAGCCACGAGCCCGTCACGTTAGGGAGCGCCACTCGGTTTCTCACCTCAAGATTGCTTGTCCAGACGCAACACCGCCATAAAGGCTTCTTGGGGCACGTCCACCGTTCCGATCGCCTTCATCCGCTTTTTGCCCTTCGCTTGTTTCTGCAGCAGTTTCTTCTTGCGGGAGATGTCGCCGCCGTAGCACTTCGCCAGAACGTCCTTGCGCAAAGCCGGAATGTGTTCGCTGGCGATGATGCGCGAGCCGATCGAGGCTTGAATGGGCACCTTGAACTGATGGCGGGGAATCAGTTCCTTGAGTTTCTCCGCCAGAGCCCGCCCGACGCCATACGCCTTGTCGCGGTGGACGATCATCGCCAGAGCGTCCACGGGATCGTTGTTAATCAAGATGTCCAGCTTCACCAGCTCGTTTTCCCGGTAGCCGATGAGGTGGTACTCCATGCTGGCATAGCCGCGCGATCGCGACTTGAGTTCATTAAAAAAGTCCGTCACCACCTCCGCGAGCGGCAACTCGTAAATCAACGTCGTCCGCCCTTGGGTGAGGTACTTCATATCCTTAAACACGCCGCGCCGATTTTGGCACAACTCCATCAGCGCGCCGACATAAGTTTCCGGCGTGATCATCTCCACCTGAACGTAAGGTTCCTCGATTTTTTCCCGGTGGTTGGGTTCGGGCAAGTGGCTGGGATTGTCAATATCGAGCACGGAACCGTCTGGAATCGTCACCCGGTACACCACCGAAGGAGCCGTGACAATCAAATCCAAGTCATATTCCCGCTCCAAGCGCTCTTGGACGATCTCCATGTGCAGCAATCCCAAGAAGCCGCAGCGGAAGCCAAACCCCATCGCGCTAGAGGTTTCCGGTTCGTAGTGCAGCGCTGCATCGTTGAGCTTCAGCTTGTCGAGCGCCTCCCGCAAGTCGGGAAATTGATCGGCGTCTGTGGGGAACAAGCCGCAAAATACCATCGGCTTTGCTTCCGCGTAACCCGGTAAGGGCTCCGATGCCGGGGACTTGGCGAGGGTAATCGTATCCCCGACGCGGGCGTCTTCCACCGCTTTAATCGCTGCCGCGAAATAGCCCACTTCTCCGGCGTGGAGTTCGTTTACCTGGATTTGAGACGGGGAAAGCACGCCCAACTCGTCCACTTCGTACTCTTTGCCCGAAGCCATCAGGCGGACGCGATCGCCTTTCTTTACCGTTCCGTCCATCACCCGGAAATAAACGATCACGCCCCGGTAGCTGTCATAGTAACTGTCAAAAATCAACGCCCGCAGGGGTTGAGCCACCGTATCGCGCGGCGGCGGCACGCGGTGGACGATCGCCTCGAGGATTTCGGCAATTCCGATCCCCTCCTTCGCCGAAGCCAAAATCGCCCCGCTGCAATCCAAACCGATAATTTCTTCGATTTCCCCCGTCACCCGATCGGGTTCCGCCCCGGGCAGGTCGATTTTATTCAAAATCGGGATAATCTCCAGATTGTGTTCTAGGGCTAGATAAACATTCGCCAGCGTTTGCGCCTCTACACCTTGGGAGGCATCAACCACCAACAGCGCCCCTTCGCACGCCGCCAGACTGCGGGACACTTCATAGGAGAAGTCCACATGGCCCGGGGTGTCGATCAAATTGAGGACGTATTCCTGGCCATCCTTGGCCTTGTAGTTCATCCGGGCTGCTTGCAGCTTGATGGTAATGCCGCGCTCCCGTTCTAGCTCCATGTTGTCGAGAAACTGTTCCTTCATTTCCCGCGCCTCCACCGTACCGGTGGTTTGCAGGAGTCGGTCGGCCAGGGTTGATTTGCCGTGGTCGATGTGAGCTATGATAGAAAAATTGCGAATGCGAGAGACGGGCACGTCAGTCATAAGCTTTCGTTTAAAGGCAAGCAGGAAAAAATACGCTGAGGATTTCGGGCAGGCCAGCCCGGAGAACGAAAATCGGGCCGCTTAACATATTGTAATGCTTTCTGATGCTGGCGTTCGTCGCAGCGCGCCTCCAAGCAGTCGTTTTATTGCCAGCAGCGTCGTACAATAGAAGATCCGGGGCAATGTCGGCGCAGGCATCAAGTGCGGACGAAAGATCGACAGCGCCGGGAGAGTGCCCCCATACTGAATTCAGTCTAGCTGTTGCCGTCACGCTAGCTAGCGTATAGGTTCGTTGTTTTTTGTTAGGATTTTTTGACGATGAATGACCATGCTGTAGATAAACGTCGCTCGTCAGACAAGATAGAAGTCTCTATCCACATCGATTCCGAGCTCCTCGAACAAGTCCAGCACCTCACCAATGACCCGAGCAAAGTCATTGAAACAGCCCTGCGTCAGTGGCTGCGCGGCGAAACCCAGCCCGATCGAGAGCTCAGCCGCAACCTGTTGCGGAATCCGCCAGTGCCGCCGAGAGGCGAGTGGAACGATTGAGGCGATTTCCTCGAACGAGAAAATCGCGATAAGGCGGCGCAGTGAATGCGCCGCGTCGCAGGCCGTTAAAAGAATTTTTCAAAAAAAAGCAGCCTCTTTGGAGGTACAGCCGCAGTTAGCAAGCTCTCAGAGAGCCGGCAACTGCGGCAGGGCCAGTCAAAATACTCGTTTCTTTGGGAATTTAGTACACTCCGGCACTGGGAGAGCGTCGCGATCGCCCCCAACAGGACAGCCGCTGTAGTATGTAAGATGAAAGCGCTCCCCCTCACCGGGCAAGCAACTCGCTGCAGACTTTTTGGTTCCTCGTCGAAGGCGCAGGCAAGCACTGCGATGCGCTATACTTCAGGCGTAGGTGCCGCCCTAGGATGACGGAATCCCTATTGGGGACTCAAAGAAAGAAAGAAAGAAAAAAATATGACCTCAGAGGCTGATTTCCACACTTCTGTTGCTGAAACATCAGGGTTGGCACCTACAGCGGAAGATCGTTCCAGCGCTTTGCAGTCTCTGGGCGCTGAATTGGCATTCACCCAAGATGCCGCTGGGGTCTGTCAATCTTTTTACTGGCAGCAAGCAAGGCAGTACGGTGTGGAGCCGGAACGGGTAGCGGGAAGCCGGATGACCGAAATGTTCGTGCCCGTGGCATCAGTCCCCTATCTGGAACGGGTGGGGCGGGTTTTAGAGAGCTTGATTCCAGAACGCTTCAGCTATCCCTTTCGCGTTGGAGAGCATTATTTTCTCTTCGATCTGGTGGTGAGCCCGATTCTGACTCCCGCTGAGGAACTCAACACGGTTCTGGTGATGGGGCGGCAGATATCCCACGCGGGCAGCATTCAGGGGGGCGATCGCTCCCTGGAGGAAACCCACTCGACTTTGAAAGCCACCGGGTTGGACTTGCACCAAAAACTCCTCAGCCACATTGTCGGCAGCATCCGCCGCACCCTGCCGCCGGCAGCAGAACTCTATCAAAAGTTGCTCAGCAAAATCGCTCGGGATATCCGCCGCACCCTCGATTTCCAGACGATATGCCAGCAAACCGCCAGCGAACTCGGGCAGGCAATGGGGGTTTCTCGCTGCATCGTCTGTTCGTACAAAGGTTCGGCGAGTTTCGTGCAGGTGGTTGCCGAGTACCGTATGGAGCCGTTTGTTTCGATGTTGGGGCAAAAATTGCAACTGGCGTCCGAGCCGTACTTGAATCGGGCGATCGCGAGCTGTCAGCCCGTCGCCGTCGAACAGGTGCCCGCCAACGAGTTCGGCAACCAATCGGCGATGCTGGTGGCCACTTGCTACCAAGACCGGCCCAACGGCCTCATCTGCCTGTACCAGTGCGATAAATCTCGCCCGTGGAGCGTCGCGGAAATCGAATTCGTGCAGGAATTAGCCGAACAAGTAGGCACGGCGATCGCCCACGCCCTCCTCTACAAGCAACTCGAAGAAGCCCGCGAACAAGCCGAAGCCGCCTCCCGCCTCAAAAGCGAATTTCTCGCCAATACCTCTCACGAACTGCGCACCCCCCTCAACGGCATCATCGGCTTTCTCAAGCTCATCTCCGACGGCATGGCAGACGATCCTGAAGAACAACAGGAATTTCTCGCCGAAGCCTACCGCTCCGCCCTGCACTTGCTCAATCTCATTAACGACGTTTTGGATATCGCCAAAATCGAAGCCGGCAAAATGCAGATCGATCTCGGTCCCGTCAAACTCAATGACCTGCTCGATGCTGTCGAAAATCACACGCAACCCCAAGCCGAACAAAAAAACTTATATTACCAAATCAAAAAAGCACCAACTTACGACGAACTCCTCGTTTTTGGCAACTACCAGCGGCTTTTGCAAGTCCTGTTAAATCTGGTCGGCAATGCGATTAAATTTACTCACGAAGGCGGCGTCACCATCAGCGTCAGCGTGATGCGCCAAAAAGTTATCTTTCAAAATCAAGAATTTCCCGGCACGGTTGTCGTTCGAGTTGCCGATACCGGCATCGGCGTTTCTCTGGAAAAACAAGACCGATTGTTCCAATCTTTTTCGCAAGTAGACAGTTCCCGCACCCGCCAATATGGCGGCACTGGATTGGGACTTGCCATCTCTCAAAAGCTGATAGAAGCAATGGGGGGAACGGTGAATTTTTACAGCATGGGAGAGGGCCTCGGCTCGACGGTCACGTTCACCGTCCCCCTGTACCAAGAACCTGTGATGATTTCCGCTCCCCGCGCCGATTCTCTTGACTTATTGCTGGAAATGTGATATAAAAAACCCGCGTTTTTAGTGACGCCTAAAGCCGTCAAAGACTCGATTGATGACGGATAACCGAACTTTTCAGTAAATTTAACAAACGCTTACAATAAGGGGAGTTGTCGATACTCAGAGGGTTCCATGACCGAGCAACCGATCGCTCGCGATTTATTTCGAGCCGCCTACGAAAATCGCTATACTTGGGATGCCAACTTCCCCGGCTACAGGGCAGACGTCACCCTCAAGCAAGGCGATGAAGTCTATACGGGCAAGATTGCCATCAATCCCGACCTGAGTGTGGAAGTCACCGGCATCGAAAACGAAGAGGTGCAGCAAAGCGTTTACACCCAGTTGCGGGATGTGGTGACGCACCGCAAGCGCAGTACCTTCGAGCAAGCCCACGGGAAAAATAGCTTTAGTGCCGGCTCGACAGACGACACTGGCGCGATGGAGATTCTCGTCACAGGCGACGCGATGGGGTCGAATTACAAGATTCGGGGCACCGAAATTTGCCAAGTCAGCCGGGTGATGGGGCGGATGGCTTTCACCATCGACACCCACGAAAGCTTGGAAACCCCACAAGGCTATGTGGCGGAGCGCTACGACGCGGTTTTCCGCAATTCCCAGACGGGTGAACTCATGCGCGAACTGCAATTTGAGGATACTTACGAGAAGTGTGGCGACTATTATGTGATGACGCGGCAAGTCATCCATGCCAAGGAAAACGGACAGGTTATTACCACCGAGTTCAACTTCTCCAACGTGAAACTGCTCGAACCAGTGGCCGTCTGAAGCGATAAAATTGCATTAACAGCAAGCAAGATTCTGCGAGGAAAACCATGTCTGCAACTCTGGCACTCACCCCCGAAAATGTTGAAAGTGTTCTCGATGAACTGCGCCCCTACCTGATGGCGGACGGCGGCAATGTGGAGCTGGTAGAATTAGATGGCCCAGTTGTCAAGCTGCGCCTGCAAGGAGCCTGTGGCTCGTGTCCGAGCTCGACGATGACTTTGAGGATGGGGATCGAGCGCAAACTGCGCGAATCGATCCCGGAAATTGCTGAAGTCGAACAAGTGGCGTAGCGGTTAGGGGCGATCGCTGAAAGTCCGCTGAAAATGCGATCGTCCAAATCTCAGAAAGCGCAACGGGGAGCCGCCAGCAGCGGCTCTCTATTTTTTTTATTAAAAAAAAGTTATATTTTCGCGTTGCAAAGCCAAGTTGAAATAAAGGCGGCAACCAGCAGGCGCGATCGCTTTCTGAGAGCCTGCGAGTGGCCCGATGGGGTAGGGCGGGTGGGCCACTGAAGCCAGCCAGGAGCGATCGCGAACTACGGATTCTTTTTATGTATTTCTAGGAACACTTGCCTTTTACTTCTCATCTATCTGATCGAATCAGAAGGTGCAGCTATTACTAGATGCTCCTCCAAGGAGTATAGGGGCCTTTTGCAAGAGAGGGAAAATGCTTGAATGCCCGCTCGTAAAGGAGATTGCATCTACAAGCCCAGGTTGTGGAAGCAATGAAGCGATTCAGGGCAGGGCTAGATTTTATTCAATTCAAAAAAATGCTACAACTTCCCATGCCAGGGAGAAGTAAATTTACCCTGCTTGCATGTATAGGCTGCTACAAGTCCAATTTTTAGTAGCGGAGATAAGAAAATGGCAAATGGGACGCCCGGAAACGATTTATTCAGGGGTTCGCTCAGCGGTGACCTCTACAACGCCCTGCAAGGCGATGACATACTATTGGGGCTCCAGGGAGATGACAACCTGGATGGCAACGAAAATAACGACGAAGTTTACGGCAATGAGGGCAATGACCTCGTGCGAGGTGGCCAAGGCAATGACCTGGTACGCGGGGGTCAGAACAACGATCGAGTGTACGGCGATGCGGGCAGCGACACCGTTTCTGGGGATTTGGGCGACGATATCGTCGTCGGCGGCAATGGTTTGAACAACCTCGCCGATCCGGCAGGCGATCGCGACTTGCTCTATGGCAACCAAGGCAATGACCAGTTGTTCGGCAACGAGGGCCAAGATACCCTCTACGGCGGCAAAGACGACGACACCCTGCGCGGCGGCAAAGACGGCGACCGGCTTTTCGGCGACTTGGGCAATGACTGGCTCTATGGCGACCTCGGGGCAGACACCCTCACCGGCGGCGACGGTGCCGACCGATTTGTCCTCGGCATCGGCACCGGCGGCAGCGCCGTGACGGATGCAGACTACGTCCTCGACTTTACAGCGGGCGTCGATATCATCGAGTTAATCAACGGGCTGACATTCACCGACCTAAATATCTTCCAAGGCACGGGCGCGAATGCTGGCGATACCATCATTCAAAACCGCAATAGCGGCGAATTTTTAGCAGTTTTGGTGGGCATCAGCAGCACCACGATCACGGCGGCGAATTTCTCTCCCTTCTCGTCATCGCCGAGCCCCTCGCCCGCGCCGTCGCCCGCGCCGTTGCCGACGCCAGCACCCGCACCAGTCCCGACACCGACACCCACACCGCCGACGCTCTCCCTGGCAGCGGGTACTGCTCCCAGCGAAACCGGCCCCGCGAATGCCACTTTTACCCTCACCCGGGTGGGCGACACGACAACAAGCCTCACCGTACCTTATACCCTGACTGGCAATGCCACAGCCGGAACCGACTATACCGGCACGGCGACAGGCAACTTTGTTTTTGCGGCGGGTTCGGCAACGGCAACCGTGACGATCGCCATCACCGACGATACCGTTGTCGATCCGAACGAGTCGCTAACGCTGACTTTCACGCCGCCGACGGGTGCTTTTGTCAGTGGTGCGACAGCGGCAACCGTGGCGATCGCGGACAATGACTTGCCCGCCATCAGCATCGCCTCTGGTGCGACGCCCCAGGAAGCCGGAGCCGCAGCCGGCACGCTGATTCTCACCCGCACGGGCGACATCAGCGCCGCTCTCGACGTCACCTATACCGTCGCCGGCACTGCCACTGAAGGCACCGACTACACGGCATTGAGCAAAACCGTCACCTTCGCAGCCGGCTCTCCTACCGCTACCATTAATGTTCCCACCCTGGACGATACCACCCTCGATCCGGGCGAAACTGTGGCAGTCACCGTTACGGCTCCGACGGGTTACTCCATATCCGGAAACGCCACGGCGACGCTGACGATTGTGGACAATGACTTGCCCACCATCAGCATTGCCGCCGATACGACGACGCCTGCCAACGAAACCGGCCCCGCCCCTGGCACATTTACCCTTACCCGCACGGGCGACTTGACGGCGGCTCTGACGGTGAATTACACCCTCAGCGGCACGGCGACTGCCACCGACTACACCGATGCAGGTGCCGGCGTTGTCACCTTCGCGGCGGGTTCGGCGACGGCAACAATTACTTTGAACACGCTGGACGATACGGACTTTGACCCAGACGAACTGGTGACGGCGACGATCGCTCCTCCGGCGGGTTACGCGATCGCGGGATCGGCAACGGCTCAACTGGCAATAACTGACAATGAATTGCCAACAGTCAGTATCGTTGCGGGCGCGACTCCAGACGAAGACGGCCCGATTCCGGGCACGTTTATCGTCACCCGCACCGGCTCGGCTGCACAGTTGAATGCCCCCCTCGACGTGACTTACACCGCCGCCGGTACGGCCACGGCCACTGACTACACGGCATTGAGCAGTACGGTGAGCTTTGCAGCCGGTTCTGCCACTGCAGTCATTACGCTTCCCACCTTGGACGATACCGACATCGATCCGGGCGAGACGGTGGTGGTAACATTAACGGCTCCTACAGGTTACGCCGTAACCGGAACGCCGGCTACGCTGACCATCGAGGACAATGACTTCCCAACCATCAGCATTGCCGCCGATACGACGACGCCTGCCAACGAAACCGGCCCCGCCCCTGGCACATTTACCCTTACCCGCACGGGCGACTTGACGGCGGCTCTGACGGTGAATTACACCCTCAGCGGCACGGCGACTGCCACCGACTACACCGATGCAGGTGCCGGCGTTGTCACCTTCGCGGCGGGTTCGGCAACGGCGACGATTAGCCTAACAACCCTTGACGACGCCGATTTCGATCCGAATGAAGTCGTTTCGGCAACGATCGCCCCTCCTGCGGGTTACAACATCGCGGGTTCGGCAACGGCTCAACTCACCATTACAGACAACGAGCTGCCCACCATCAGCATTGTTGCTGGCGCAACGCCGATCGAAAAAGTGCCGGTCACTCCCGGCGCTGTGGGCACTCCGGCTCCCGGAACCTTCATCCTCACGCGCACGGGCGATCTCAGCGCCGCTGTTACGGTGAATTACGCAGTTGCCGGAACTGCTGTCGGCGGAGCTGCTGCCGGTACTGGCATCGACTACGACAACACTGCTTTGCCCGCAGCAGGTACGGTAACGTTTGCAGCCGGTTCTGCCAATGCCGTCATCACCGTTCCCGTTTTCGACGATACCGATATCGACGTGGGTGAAACGGTAGACGTAACCCTCACGGCTCCGGCTGGTTACTCTATCCCCACTCCCACCGCTTCGCTGACGATTATCGATGACGAATCGCCGACGGTGACGATTACTGCCGATCCCACGGCTCCCAACGAAGCAGGGGCAGTCGGTGGCTCATTTACCATCACTCTCAACACGCCCGCACCCGCTGCGGGTGTCGTGGTGCCCTTTACCGTCAGCGGTACAGCCGTGGGAGGTGCCGCTGCTGGTGCCGGCATTGACTACAACAATACGGCGATTCCTACGGGTTTGCCGCCTTCGGGCTCTGTGACGATCGCTGCAGGCGCGACGACAGCCACTCTGACGCTTCCCGTGTTTGACGACGCCGATCTCGATCCGAACGAAACCGTCGCGGTGACGATTTCGGCTCCCGCTGGTTTCATTGTCGGCGGCACTGGCTCGGCATCGCTGACGATTTTGGACGACGAAACCAACACGGTTGACGTCACGCCAGCATCGACGGTGAACGGGAGCGAATCGGGGGCTGCCGCTGGCACCTTCACCCTCACCCGCACGGGGAATATCGCCAACGCGCTCAACGTCAATTACACGCTCGCGGGTGTCGCTATTAATGGCACTGACTACACGGATGCAGGTGCTGGCATCGCTACTTTTGCAGCAGGTGTTGCGACTGCTACCGTGACTATCACTCCCATCGATGATGCTCTCGGTGAAGGGGTTGAAGACGTGGCTATCACCCTAGCTGCTGGTGCAGGCTACAACGTAGGAACAACCGCAACCGGCTCTCTGACGATCGCCGATAATGACGGTACTCCCGGCGCTGACGTCATCACCGGCGGCGCGACTCCCGGCGTTCTCTTCGGCGGCGATGGCGATGACGCGATTACTGCCGGTGCTGCTGGCGACGTTCTGATTGGCGGCAATGGCAATGACAACCTGACGGGCGGTGCGGGTGCCGATCAGTTCCGGTTCAATTCTACTGTGGAAGGCATCGATACCATTAACGGCTTTACCACCGGTGTCGATAAGATTGGCGTCGCTGTGGGTACGTTCGGCGCTTTTGCAGCGGGATATACTCCCGTTGCTGGCACGCAGTTTATCAACGGTACGGCGGCGAATGGTGCCGGCGCTCCGCAGTTCATCTACGATACTGCAACTGGCAATCTCCTCTACGATGCTGACGGCGTTGCTGGCGGTGAAACCCAAATCGCGACGATCGCCGGCGCTCCTGCTTTTGCGTCCACTGATATCGTGTACGTCTAAGCGACAGGTGATGTCGGCTTTTGGGCTGACTGGTTGACTTATTGCTGTTAATCCGGTAAAAAGAGGTAAGTTTTCTTACCTCTTTTTCTTTTATCGGTATAAGGTTTGGCTGTAAAACTTGAGACGGATGAGGCAGATTTGTCGAGAGTGTTGTGGCGGGTGGGAGCGGTGCCGGGATTAGGGGATTAGGGGATGGGGAAATGTGGGGAAGGAGCCTTTTTTCAACGCTGACAGAATACTAGATGAGCGCGATCGCATTCTATCGAGCTCACCCGCTAAAGCAGCTAAGAGTAATTAATCGGATGTGCAAGTTTTGTTTTGGTTAAGTTTATTTACTGGCAAAGGATGAACCTTTTAAAAAATAGAAATATCCGTTTAATTAGCTTTATAAAGGGTTCCGATATAACTGTTGAGTCAGGCAGGAGTGAAAGCCCGATCGCTCCTCCGTCCCCATCAAGCAGCATTCGGGACGCAGAGCGCCCGATCGCCAACGGCAAAAAATAAAGAAAATCTAAATATTTAAGAGAAGAGCGATCGCAAAAAACCGCCGCGATCGAGGAGTTGTTTTCCGATAGATTGAGAAGGGAACCCTAAAAGCAATGGCAGCAGACCCTCGCCTGAAAAGAAAAGTTGCCTGCCCGCCGGAACCCAGTTTGTTGTTCAGTACAACCCCATGCCCCATCCGCTCTACGTTGCCTTCATCTGGCACCAGCACCAACCGCTCTACAAAAGCCGCATCGGCGGCGAATACCGGCTGCCGTGGGCGCGGCTGCACGGTACGAAAGATTATCTCGATCTGGTACTATTGCTAGAACGCTATCCCAAACTGCATCAAACCGTGAACCTAGTGCCGTCATTGATTATGCAGTTAGACGATTACGTCGCGGGAACGGCGTTTGACCCTTATCTAACGCTGAGCCTGACAGCAGCGGATCAGTTGACTGAGGAACAGCGAGAATACGCGATCGAGCATTTTTTCGATGCCAACCACCACAATTTAATCGATCCCCATCCCCGCTATGCCGAACTCTACGAACAGCGGCAAGAAAAAGGACGGGCGTGGTGTCGGGAAAATTGGAAGCCGCAAGATTACAGCGACTTGCTCGCTTGGCACAACCTGGCGTGGATTGACCCCCTGTTTTGGGACGACCCTGAAATAGACCGGTGGTTGAAGCAGGGGCGGAATTTTACTTTAGCCGATCGCCAGCGAATCTATACCAAACAGCGGGAAATCATCAGCAAAATCGTGCCGCAACACCGCAAGATGCAGGATGCGGGGCAGTTGGAAGTGACGACTTCGCCCTACACCCACCCGATTTTACCCTTGCTGGCAGATACCGATGCGGGGCGGGTGGCGGTTCCCGACATGAAGTTGCCAGAGCGGCGCTTCCAGTGGGAAGAAGACATTCCCCGACACTTGCAAAAAGCCTGGGACATGTATAAAGATCGGTTTGGCCGTCAGCCGCGCGGATTGTGGCCTTCGGAACAAGCCGTGAGCCCGAAAATATTGCCTTACGTTGCCGAGCAAGGGTTTAAGTGGCTGTGTTCGGATGAGGCGATTTTAGGTTGGACGCTGAAAACCTTTTTCCACCGCGACGGGGCGGGGAACGTGTACGAACCGGAAACCCTATATCGCCCCTATCGGTTGCAAACGGAATTCGACGATTTGGCGATCGTATTTCGCGATCACCGCCTGTCAGATTTGATCGGGTTTACTTACGGCTCGATGGCTCCGAAAAAGGCGGCGGCGGATTTGGTGGGGCACTTGGAAGCGATCGCGCGATCGCTCAAGCACCGACAAGCAGAAGATGCTACGGCGCTGGAACATCCTTGGTTAGTCACGATCGCCCTGGATGGGGAAAATTGCTGGGAATTCTACCAGCAAGACGGCAAACCGTTCTTAGAAGCACTCTACCATACTTTGAGCGAAGAGCCGAATATCAAATTGGTGACAGTTTCCGAGTTTATCGAGCAATTCCCGCCGACAGAAACCCTGCCTTCTTCTCAACTGCACAGCGGTTCCTGGGTGGATGGAAATTTAACCACTTGGATTGGCGATCCGGCGAAGAATCGCGCCTGGGATTTGCTGGCACAAGCGCGGCAAGTATTGGCAAATCATCCAGAAGCGACGGAAGAAAGCAACCCCGAAGCCTGGGAAGCCCTGTATGCAGCGGAAGGTTCTGACTGGTTCTGGTGGTTTGGGGCGGGGCATTCTTCCAATCAAGATGCCATGTTCGACCAGCTATTTCGCGAACATTTGGCAGCACTTTACCAATCGCTGGGAGAGGCGATACCGGAGGATGTTGCTCGCCCGGTAGAAGCGCACGAAATACGGGGCGATCGCCAGCCGGAAAGTTATATCAGTCCGTCGATCGACGGAATCGGCGACGAGCAAGATTGGGATAAAGCCGGTCGCATTGAAGTCGGCGGAGCGCGGGGAACAATGCACCGCAGTTCGGCGATTCAGCGCATCTGGTACGGCGTCGATCACGTCAATTTCTACCTGCGAGTAGATTTCCAAAATGGCATTCGTCCGGGGAAAGACTGCCCGCCGGAATTGAATATATTGTGGTATTATGCGGATCAGCCAATGCACAATAGCCCGATTCCGCTGCGGGATCTGCCGGACGTTCCGCCGTTAAACTACTGGTTCCGCCACCATTTAGAGGTCAATTTGCTGACTCAAACGTTTTTGTTTGAGGAAGCGGGCGATCATTTTCAGTGGCATCCCCGCGCGGGGCGATCGCAAATTGCACTAGATAAGTGTCTCGAAATAGCAGTGCCGTGGGCGGATTTGCCGACGCAGCCAGACTGGTCGTTGCGCGTGGTGTTGCTGCTGTCTGACGGCGATCGCTTTTTCGAGGTGGTGCCGGAGAATGGTTTGATTCCGATCTCGATGCCGTAACAGGTGCGGGCAACTGCTGTAGCCGGGGGTGAAGAGGCGCGAGCGATCGCGTCTCTTCGCTATTATAACTGACAAGCGGATCGGCTTAACTGTAAAGTTTGTCTGACAAATAAGCCCAGTTCCAAAAGCGTCAATAACCCAAACCAGTGAAATGTCCAAACGAAAGCTGACGATAGAAGTGTCTGAATCTCTCTACGAGCAATTGGCTCAACTGGCTGAATTGACTGAAAAATCGATAGAAGACTCGGCTTTACAGAGCCTAATTTACAGCGTTCCCTATTTAACCAAAAGAGCGCGCGAACTTCACGAAATGCTGGAGAAAGTGACACCGGAAACACTGCATGGCGAAATTGACTTTGGGGAGCCTGTCGGTCGTGAAGTCTGGTAGTTTTAGGCTGTACGTCCCCGAACAGGGGGATATTATTTGGACAAACTTCACGCCTCAAACGGGGCGAGAACAGGCCGGTCGCCGTCCGGCTCTTGTCCTGTCGCCCATACAATACAATCGCCGGGTGGGGGGCCGGCCTTAGTTTGTCCTATTACAACAAAAGCAAAAGGCTATGCTTTGGAAATAGCGGTTCCAGAAGGGTTGGCAGTGTCGGGAGTTGTACTGGCCGATCAAATTAAGTCTCTGGACTGGCAAGCCCGAGGGGCAGAGTTTGCAGATCGAATGCCTCTGGAGGTCATCAATGAGGTCGTTAAGGCGCTCAACCAGCTACTACCTCCCCCACCTCTATCAGATATATAGAGAACCTAAATGATTTGTACAATCTAATCTCCGCTGCCCGGTACTTGCTCTCTTCCAAACCCAAAGCCGACGCAGCGGGACTGGTTGTTGCGCGTGGTGTTGCTGCTGTCTGACGGCGATCGCTTTTTCGAGGTGGTGCCGGAGAATGGTTTGATACCAATCGGGATGCCGTAACAGGTGCGATCGGTTGCTGTAGCTGAGAGTGGAGAGGCGCGAGCGATCGCGTCTCTTCACGAGAGATTAAGCGGCTGCTTGGCTGAGAATGGCGTCAAGTTCTTTTTGGATGCGATCGAGTTCTTGACGCTGCTGGGCGATCCAAGTTTTTTCAGTCTGACGCTGTGCCGCTGTTTCTTGGTAGATTTTCTCCTGCTGTTCTAGGATATTTTCATAGTAGGAAATAATTTCTGCAATCTTCTCCTCAGCAGTTTGCAGCCTGCCGCCAAAGGCTGAACTAATGATTTCATCGAACCTCTGAGAAATTTTCTCCAAAGATTCATCAACTTTTTCAAAGCCCAACTCCAATACCTTCTGTTTAATAAAGCCCAACTCAAATACCTTCTGTTTAATTTGGTCGTGAATTCCATCACCTTTCAATAATTTGTAAACCGATAAAACACCAATAGCACTTGCCACAGTCGGTATAAATAGGGGGTTCAGAGCAATTCCCGCAAAAACTAATCCGTATAAATTCACAGCTTGAATACCAATCAGAAAACCGTGAAATCCTCCGAAATACCCCTCAAGTCCAGCAATTTGTAAATTTAGCTGCTGGCTGAAATTAGAATTAATTTGCATGTCAATTAATCTTAAATTCTGATTGATGGCTTCCAGTTCTTTAAGAATGGTCTGGTCTAATAATTGCAGCTTGGGTTGCAAAATGGCATTTTTCAGTTCGGCATTGCCCCATGCGTCTATTTCTTGATGTAAATCTCCGACAAATTGATTGGCGTAATCTTCGATCAGCTCTTTTTGGCTCAAGACGGGTAAATGCTTTGACTGCCAGCCCTTGCTTTTTTCTGCCATGCGAGCGCGCAAACTACTACGCCACTGTTCCCAGGATTCGCCTGCTTCCTTAAGCGCTTCAGCGATTAGCTTTTTAGCTAGAAGGGTAATTCTGACATCGCGCCCGCTCGCTTCTCCAATCTGTTCCAATATTTCTTGCTTAGCTTCTTCAGAAATTTTCAGCTTGCCGTTTAAAGCTGCTTCAGATTGATGCAGCCCATTTACGGATTTTTGCAGGATTTCTTGAATTTCAGCCACAGAGCGCTTGATTTTTACAGAGTTCCGCTCAGTCGTTAGGAATTTTTTCAGGGAGGCTGTGAAATTCTCGAAATCTTTTAGGTACTCATTATCAACTCCGGTTAAAATAGCATCTAGTGACGACTGAGCAGAAAGAAAATGGAGGCGATTTTCACCTTTAATGAGAGGATTTTCACCGAAAATAAGATTTTCGATTCGCTCTCGCACGTCTTGACGATCTTCACTGCTGCGAATCATGTCCCAAAAATTGACGGCTATAAAAAGATTGTCAGCCGCTTCGCCAGCCTTCCCGCCGTTCAGTTGAGTTTTTAAGTCATCGAGTAACTGCTGCTCGCCCAAGTTTAAAGGCTGCTGGGCATTTGATAAGAAAATTGCCGCGTCAGTATCCTTTAGCAATTGTTGAGTGATGGCATTGCGTTCCGGGTGTTCGTTCAATCCGGGTGAATCCACGATTTCTACACCGCTGCGGCATAACTCTAAATCGGGATGCTCGAAAATAATTTCAGCTATTTGCGAACTGGCGAGTTCATCGCTTTTTCTTTTCAGTGCAGCTTCTTTTGACAGAGCGGCTTTTTCTTTATATTTTTCAACGGGAATCTCTTCTTCCCGCCCGTCTTTGTAGCGACAAATGACTCGCTTAGTCGTTCCATATCGCAAAACACTGACCGTACCGCTGCAGGGAATCGCCCTAACTGGTTGAATCGGTTCGCCCAGCAACGCATTCAATAAGGTTGATTTCCCTCGGCTAAACTCTCCTACAACCGCCACTCGAAACCTTTGAGATTGTATTTTTTTAGAAACTTGTCCCACCCGTCCTGTTAGAGCTTTAGGGAGAAACTGGCGCTCGGCACAGCTTTTAGTTATCTGGAAGAGTTTATAGCCAACGCTGTATAGCTTTTTCCGATACTCCTGAAACTTCTTTAAATCTTCATAGGATGAAACAACGCCCTGTCTGCTTCGCTGTTGTTTGGGTTTGCCTGGGAGGAGATCGTGTATTTGACTGGCTGCATTCACTAAGAGAGGATCGAGAGATTGAAACCGCGCTGGATCGAGAAGAGAGCGGACTGTTTCTAGAGCTTTGGGATCGGCGATCGCCTTACGGCTGAAAACTGCTTCCAAAACAGCTATATGCTCCGGATCTACCCCCATCCCCTGAGCGCTATCGCCTAAAAATTTCTTCTCGCTAGCATCCATTTTTCCATCGGCTGCTGACATTTGATAGCCAAAGCCAATTAGAAGCAGTTTTTCTGAATCAGAAAGCAGAGCTACCAGCCCCAAGAGTTCATGTAGGTTGTCATAAATATGTTGGTCGCGAATATTCTTGCTGAGAATCTGGACTAATTTGTAAATCTTGCTTCCTGAAGGAGCGAGTTTGTCGAGGGTTGCCTGCCAGTGCTTTTTTTCTGAAGCGGTCACTTGCCCATCTGCAAACATCACCCCCGCCAGCACCGATAGAAGCGCTGCCATAAATACCATAGCTGGAGTGATATGCTGGCGGCGGAGTTTTTGCCCAGTAAGCCGCGACATGAGTTCAATCGTTTCCGAGTTAATCAGCGATGCATCCATAAGTCAATGCTGTTAATTTTTGGTTTTCGTGTTGTGTACTCGTTACCAGGCTCAGCCTGGTAACGCAAGGATTGGAGGCTCTGCCTCTAGGCAAAGGGTTTTCACGAGTCAGATAGAAACGCTCTATACAAACGCCCGACTGCGGTAAAGTATGGCCAATAAAAAACTGATGTTAGAAATCTCCGAATATCTTTCCGATTAGTACAAAGGTCAAAAGATAGACTTCTGAAGTACCGTTTCCCGAAGGGTTGGCCCTGTCAGGAGTCGTGCTGGCTGATATCGCGACCGGCAGAATTTGCGTGTCAGATGCCAGACGAAGTATTATTTCAGGTCATTGCTGCCCTGACGAGACTGCTCAATGAAACCCGATTTTCTCTCAGGCCACATAGTAACTTAACCTCTTTCTAGAGTGGAGCAGCGTTAGGATTTATCCGTTCAGTATCCACAAGCACAAAAAATATTTTACATGGCTCAGATAGTCTTAGTATAGAATAAGCAACCCAAAACCAATTGTTAAAAATTATGTATTTTCAATTCGCTCCCGCAATTCAGGCGGCGATTGAGGCTGGCAAGTTCTTGCAAGTGTCTACATCTGCCGGCGTGCCGATAGGAATGGTCAGAGATGCAGCTACAGGCCGATTTATGGCCCACGCCATCGGGGCCACAGTCAACAATAGCCCTCTATTTCCGCTGGTCACTCCTGCCAATCTCGTTATGGGTGGGATGCAGATGTATCAAATGCAGCAAGGTTTTACCGCCGTACAAGCAGCGCTGACAACTATTCAGACTAGCTTGGGAGTTCTGCAAGCGACGACTGCGTTGATTGGGGTCGGAACTGTAGCGGGGGTAGCGCTGGGTGCGGTCAACCTCCACCAGACTTTAAAATTGAGAAAAGAAGTAGAGCAACTGAGGCTGGAAGTCAAAAACGGCTTTATAGACCTCAAACAAGCCCTGAAAGACCAAGGAGCGGAAATTCGGCAACTCATCGAGCAAGTTGCGCAAGATATGAAGTTTGAACAGCATCGCACTGTTCTAATCCGAGCGTATGGGTTGTTTACTCAGGCGCTTCACCGACTCCGCTCGGCGATAAACTTACAAGATGTCAACCGCAGAAATGCTGAAATTGATGCAGTACGGGGGATGTTGTATCAGGCTTTGGCAGATTATACCAATCCTCACCTACTGGAAGAAACTTGCTCGGCTGGAGCGCTTCGCCGATTGGAATGCGCTTGGGCGATCGAGCAGACCATTATTACAACCTATCAGTTACAGAATGAGTCTTCGGCTGCGAGCGATCGCCTCTCCCAGCTTCAAGATAAAATACGTCAAGATTCTCTGACAGTTATGGATCGCTGTGAATCAACCGATGAACTGGATTTCCTTTTCCCTGAAATCACTCGAATTCGCAACCACGACTTAGCAGGTTTAGAATCCTGGCAAAATCACGTTGATTGGATGCGCAGCCTCCCGCCAAGCGAATTAAAAATGCTCCAGAGCGCGGATTTCAGTGGCGCGGAATTCGCAGCTAGCCCAGACGAAAAAACAGCTTCAAGCGCTTTGGCAATTCCGCCAGAGCAAATCTTTTACGAGCAGTTGCAGCAAAAGTCTCATCCTCAATCTCTGCTTCTTCAGCTACGATTTATGATGGCTGCCGATATACGTCGCGATTATGAAGCGTACATCAGCGAACAAGCTGCTATGGGAGGTCATAAAGCTCTAGTTCCGGCAACTCTACAACACGCATCAGATTTAACGATTGCCAATCTCTTTTGGTACTTCAACGTCAGAGATGAATCGGAGGAAGAAACAGAGGAAGAGGCTGTAACGGCATAACGATTCAAAATCTGAGGGCGTGGGAGCAGGCGAAGCAAGCGCCTCCTGCGAACGGGGAGGGGTTTTATAGCAGTTTTCAAGCAAGTGAGGTGCGTCAGAAACCCGGCTTCTTAAAGAAGCCGGGTTTCTTAACTGTACTTCTACGAACGAGGCGCGATCGCAACCAATTTCTCCCCTTCATCAATCCTTATCCGCGCCAGCCCGAATTGCTCGATCGCCCAAGCATTCGTCGTCAAGTGCAAGCTAATCTCTGCCGCCCGGTACTGGCTCTCCTCGGAACCCAACGCCGCCGGCAACAACAACTGATCCGCCAGATGCACGTCAACCGGCGCGCCGCTGCGGTGGAAATCCAGCAACTCCTCAACAGCCGTCTCAGCCACCTTTTCAGCGGGCACCCCCACGCGCCCCACCGCGCTGAATCCCGCCAAACTATTCTCGTATTCGGCAGTGAGAAAAATTCCCGCTCCCGCTCCGACGCCCCGCTCCCTGAGCGCTTGCACTTTGCCTCTGAGTTTCGCCTCCTTCAGCAAATTCTCGGCACGCGCTGCCATCCGCTGCGGAATGTGCGCCGGCAGTTCCGTTACCGCTGCCACGCCCCGCACCTGCTGCAAGTTGCCGCGTTCGAGCCAGTTGATGCCGGTTAACAGGCTGTTTCCCGTTACCCGCAGTTCGACTTCTCCGCCGCCTCTGGGATACCACCCCCAGGCATTCAGTTGTACTTCGGCTTGTACGCCCATGCGAGCGATCGCTCTCAGGTAGACTTGCTCGATGTAATGGTACGGCGGGCTGAAAGCAACGTGGGTTCCTCCCCGCAAGATGACTGTAGAATCGCCGGGAGCGAGTGCCAAGGGCAGCAATACCGTCTGCAAAATCAGCATGATTGCCCCAGCCGTCGTCACGTCAAAGGTATAATTTCCCGCGCGGGTGGGGCTGGTGGGGATGAATTCGAGTGCTGTCGAACCCAGGGCGTCTCCCCTCACCTCTGCTTGACAAATTGCCGCTGCTGCCCGCACGCTGGTGAGGTGTTGCGCTGCCAGCCCGGGGGTTTTGCGTCCCGCCCGCACGCGATCGAGGCGTACCGGCTGACTGGTGATAGCGGCTAAACTCAGGGAGGAGCGCAGTACCTGCCCGCCGCCTTCGCCATAAGATCCGTCGATTTCTATCATAGAATTTGCTCAATCAGAGTTTTTGATTAAAAATTGCAATTGATGCCGGCTTCTTTGCCAGCTCGGTTGGGAACATCCCATTTTTGTAAAAGAGAAAAAAATTGGTCTGTTCAATTCATTTCTCCCCCTCTCCC
>CAYOOD010000081.1:0-36074 GCA_964405435.1 uncultured bacterium | reverse complement strand
TGTCGGCTCCGCCGTCGAGATTGTCGTTGCCGATGCCGCCAGTGATGGAGTCAGCGCCAACGCCGCCAGTTACAACGTCGTCGCCGTCGCCGCCAGAGAGAATGTCGTTACCCTCGCCGCCGTCGATGGTGTCGTTATCGGCTCCGCCGTCGATATTGTCGTTGCCGATACCGCCAGTGATGGAATCTGCGCCCGCGCCGCCCGTGATAACGTCGTCGCCGTCGCCGCCAGAGAGAATGTCGTTACCCTCGCCGCCGTCGATGGTGTCGTTATCGGCTCCGCCGTCGATATTGTCGTTGCCGATGCCGCCAGTGATGGAATCTGCGCCCGCGCCGCCCGTGAGGGTATCGTTGCCGTCACCGCCGTCAACGGTATCGTTACCCGCATCCCCCGCTAAATTATCATCGCCTCCCAATCCGACAAGGGAGTCACTGCCATCGGCTCCAGAAATGGTGTCGCTACTATCAGTGCCGACTAATGTATCGTCGCCGTCGGTTGCTCCCGGTGGTGGGGTTAAACCATTAACGGTTATTACAAATACATCGCTGATAATTGCGCTGCCGTCAAAAGCTTCTACTTTGATATTGAAAGTGCCGACAGTATCGGCAGTAGGAGTGCCGCTAAACGTGCTAGTTGTGGCATCGAAACTCAGCCAAGAAGGCAGGGGAGAACCGTCTTCTAATGTGGCGGTATAAGTGAGTGCATTTCCGTCTATATCGGCAAAAGTATTGACTGGAATTGTGAAGTTAAACGGCGCGGAAACGTCAGCCGTCACGTCAGTAATTGGGTTGGCTAGCGTTGGTGCATCGTTGATATTGGCAACTGCCAATTCAAAGGTGCTTTCTGCTGCTGCACTGGCGCTATCTGTTGCCGTTACTTTAATGCTGAGAGTGGCGACATCTCCTGCAGTCGGCGTGCCAGAAAAGCTTCCCGTTGCGGCGTCAAATGTCAGCCATGCCGGCAAGGGATTTCCGTCAGCCAGGGTGGCACTGTAGGTTAAGGTGTCGCTTGCGTCAACATCTGCGAAAGTGCCAGCGGGGATGGAGAAATTGAAGGCAATATCTTGCGTTGCTGATTGACTGGGAATGACTCCGGCTGTGGGCGCGTCGTTGGTGGGAGTGACGGTAATATTGAAAGCTGTATCGGCGATGCTGCCACCAACACCGTCGGCAACCGTAAAGGTGAAACTGTCAGTGGTGGTTTCGCTGCCATCGTGCGAGTAAATGAGAATGCCGGCATCAATGTCAGCTTGAGTGAAGGTGCCGCCAACCGCCAGCGGTGTGTTATTTGAAAGCAGGGTGCCTTGTGCGGGCAAAGAGGTGAGGGTATAAGTCAGTTGCGCTGCGGTTTGTTCGGCATCCGTGACATTGAGAGCGCTATTGCCGATCGCTTGATTGACTGCGCCTTCCGCAACCGCTAACCCGGCATTTGTGGCAATGACTGGGGCAGTATTGGGAATTTCATTGTCGGCGATCGCTAGCTCAGCAGTGACGGTAGCTCCGAGGTTGTACTCCGCTGCGTCGGTGAGGGTGATGCTGACTGTCTCGTCGGGATCTACTTCAGCATCGTCTAGTGGCGTCACGGTAATGGCGGCTGTCGTCTGCCCCGGCGCAAAACTCACCGTTCCCGACAAGGCGGTGTAGTCCGCAGCAGTTGCAGTGCCGGCTACAGTGTAGTTGACCGTGATGCCGATATCCGGTGCCGCGTCGGAAAGGGTGACGGTAAAGGTGCCGTCTGTTGGGCCAGCCTCTGCTGGTGCAATGCCGGCGGCAATGGTAACGGTGGGGGCATTCTCGAAGTAATTGACACTGCCGTCTTGTTCCCCAATAAAAGCGTCTAAATCCCCGTCGCCGTCAATATCGGCGAAGGAGGATTTGCTGGAGACGCCCACAGCAACATTATTTAAGGGGTTGTCGGTGCCGCTGACTGGAGCAAAAGTGCCGCCGTCGTTGCGGTAGAACTTAACCGTGCCGTCGTTTGCCCCAATAAAGGCGTCTAAATCCCCATCACCGTCATAATCTGCAAAGGTGGGGGCGATCGCATTCCCGAGAGAAACGCCGTCCAAGGGGTTGGCGGTGCCGGTGACTGGGGTAAACGTGCCTCTGTCGTTGCGGTAGAACTTAACCGTGCCGTCGTTTGCCCCAATAAAAGCATCTGCATCCCCATCAGAGTCATAGTCTGCCAAAGTAGGGGCGCTCAAAGAACCGACATTTACGTTGTACAGGGGGTTGCCAGCATTGGTAATTGAAGTAAACGTGCCGCCGTCGTTGCGATAGAAGTTAATACTGCCAGTATTTTGCCCGCTAAAAAAGTCAAGATCCCCATCCCCGTCAATATCTGCAAAGGCGGGCACGGAAGACTGAGCCACAGAAACGCCGTTCAAGGGGTTGTCGATGCCCGTAACTGCCGCAAACGTACCTCCGTCGTTGCGGTAGAAATTAATACTGCCGTTTTGTGCCCCAATAAAGGCATCTGCATCCCCGTCGCCGTCAATATCTGCAAAGGTGGGAGCGCTGAAAGAACCGACATTGATACCGTTCAATGGGTTGGCGGTGCCGGTAACTTCCGTGAAGGTTTTCGGAATATTGTCGGCTATGCGCAAGACAGCAGTTTTGGATTTCCCCACGTTGTAGGGGGCTGTCGGCGTTGTCGTGAGGGTGAGGCTTACCGTTTCGTTCGCGTCAGCAATACTGTCTAACAGAGGGGTGACTTCAATAGTCGCGCTCGTCGTGCCCTCGGCAATGGCGACGCTTCCCGACAAAGCCGTGTAATCCGCATTGGCAGTAGCACTACCGCCTACCGTATAAGTTATAGTAAGGCCGCCAACCGGTGCTGGAGCGCTGAGAGTGACAGTAAAAATGCCAGGGGTGGCGGTGGTGCCTGCTTCCGAAGGAGCGGTGCTGGCGGTTACATTCGCTACAGGGGCAGTGTTGCGGTAGAATTTAACCGTGCCATCATTTGCCCCAATTAAAGCGTCGAAATCCCCATCATCATCGATGTCGCCAAGGGTTGGTTGGCTGTGGGAACCCACAGAAACGCCGTCAAAGGGGTTGTCGGTGCCAGTGGCTGAGATAAAGGTGCCGCCGTCGTTGCGGTAGAACGCGACAGTGCCGCTCAGCGATCCAATAAAGGCATCTAAATCCCCATCAGAGTCTATATCTGCGAAGGCGGGAGCGTTCTCGAAACCCACATTTACACTGTTAAAGGGGTTGTCGGTGCCGCTAATCGAGGTAAAGGTGCCTCCCGAGTTGCGCCAGAACTGCGTGCCGAAAGCCAATCCGATTACAGCGTCTAAATCTCCATCTTTGTCTAGATCTACCAAGGAAGGATCGCCTGCGATAGCATTTACGGCATTCAGGGGGTTGTCGGTGCCCGTCATGGGGGTAAAGATACCGCCATCATTGCGATAGAAAAGGATACGAGCCAAACAACTCTGCCCGCTAAATAAATCTAAATCCCCATCAGAGTCTATATCTGCAAAGGTTGGGGTACTTTTGTCAACTGTATTTACAACTCCAACCGGGTTGTCAGTGCCGGTAATTTCGGTAAAAGTTCCCCCGTCGTTGCGGTAGAACTTGACAGTACCATATCTTTCCCCTATGAATGCGTCTAGATCCCCATCAGAGTCTATGTCTGCCAAGGTGGGAGCGCAGTAGGAATCTACACTCACGCTGCTCAAAGGATTGTCGGTGCCGGTGTTTTCTTGAAAAATTGCCATGATTTTCGATTTTAGCTTTTGGATGAGATAATTTGAGACGAGTCGATTTCGGCTGTGGGGAGTAGAAAAGAACAAGTGCTAAATCCCACTCCACATCCAGCCAATTCAGAAAGTGCTGTGAAGCGGCTTCACAGACTGCTCCGACTGAGGAGCGGGACAGTTTGATAGTTGTTGTATCTGACCTTGGAAAATTTCAGCACCCGTTATTTTCCTCCGCTCACGCAAAATTTACGACTCGGCAAATCTTCCATCCGCTCCTTTCTCGGCTGGCATACGAAAGCCGTCTTTAGGACAATTTTTCCATAGGTTTATTCCTGACAAGAAGCTCGTTTTAGTAAGTCTTGTCAGCCCTATCCCGCCTCGTTTACAAAAATTGACGGCTGTTTGATTTTTAATTGTCATCTATCTTAAAGGGCAATTCTTGGGATGTCAATGCCCGAGTTCCATTTTTTGACAGTAGCATTACTGGCTTCTGGCAATAGGTGGCCTAAATTTATTAGTCAATGAAAATATAGCGATTGACCAAAAAAGTATAAATGGCTTCCCCGGGCAAACAAAGCTATTTGAGCATTGCCGCGCCTTGCAATCGATCGAAAATGCGGGCAATTTTAAACATCAAAATCTCATAAATGACGAAGTAAAGTATAATTTTGTTCCTTCGCAAAAGTAGCTTGTTTGAACAGTTCCACGGTTGCCACTTGAATAACAAGCTGGGCAAAGCCGAAAACGCGGGTTTTGTAGATAACGCCCCCAAGAAAAGCACCGGAATTTTGGCGATGTGAGGAAGCGCTAAGCTTGAGCTTCACGCGCCGCCAAGCTGTGAATGCCAAACTTGACGGCTTTGAGTACAGCAGTTATGGGCGAACCCGCCCCTACAATTGATTTTGCTGCGCCCAAATTTGCTGAAAAGCGTCTTCGAGATGCCGCACAAACTGTTGGGGGTTAAATAGGGGAGCGCTGCTGGAATTTTCAGCCAACTTGCGGCGAATGGCTGCCAATTCATCTGGATGATTTCCCAAGTATACGGCGCGGCGCTCGTATTCTTCCTGACTGCTGCAAATCATTTCTGGGAGCAAAGCGGCGGCGCAGATGCTGGCACCCATGCGGGAGGCATTCGTCATGCCCGGGCAGGTTAGCACCGGCACTCGCGCCTGCAAAGCGGCAATAGCGGTGCTGGCGGCATTGTAAATAAAAGTATCCAAAAATAAATCGGCGAGGCGATAGCGAGCCAAATATTCCGACACGGGCAATTCTCGTGCGAAGATGAGGCGATTGGCTGCCACGCCGCGCGCGATCGCGCGATCGCGGAGGTTATCTTTCGCGCTGTCTGTACCGTCTTGCAGCCACAGCACGCTTCCGGGAACTTGCTGCAAAATCCGCGCCCACACGTCAAAAACTTGCGGGTCAATTTTTTCATGACGATTGAAGCAGCAAAATACTGTCCCCTCTGCCGGCAGCCCAAACTCAGCCCGCGTCATCTCTTTCTCAGAAATCTCCACGGGCGAGGCGACAAAGTTGTGCGGCAGACAGACGATTTTTTCCGTATAATAGCCCGCGCACTCTTCTGGAATCAGCCACTCATCGGCGAGAAGATACTGAATAAAGTCACCTCCCATCGTATCGGGATAGCCCAGATAGCTGCACTGAACCGGTGCCGGCTGGAGGGCGAAAATTTCAGGGCGGGAATGAGTGGAGTAACCGGCTAAATCGACTAAAATGTCAATGCCATCGGCGTGAATGCGGCGGGCGGCTTGCTCTGTTGGCAGCAGAGAAATATCGGCAAATACATCGCACCCTGCCCGGATATTGTCGGTGACGTCATCGTTTTTGCCGAGCAGAGAATAGGCGTATATCTCGAACTCCTCCCGGTTGTGATGCTGGAATATTCCTTGAATTAACCACCCGATCGCGTGATTTCGGAAGTCTGGCGAGACATACCCGATGCGCAGTTTTTCAGGGGTTCCCAGGCGGCGGCTTTTCAAATTATTCAAATTCTTTAAATTGATGAAGCGCAATTTATCGGCGTTTGCCGACTGGCTGACAAACCGGGCGCAGTAAGTGGCTACAGCGGCGTGCAGGGCTTCTGGTATGGGAAGGTAACTCAACGTGACAGCAGGCAAAAACGCCAGTTTTCCGCTGTTAAGGAGGGCTTCTGTACGATGGCACAGTTCTCGAATTGTGCTGTCGTAGTTTTTCCAGTCGCACAGCTTCAAGCGCAGCAGGCATTGGCGGTAAAATACATCGGTGATTTCTGGCTCGATCGCGATCGCTCGTTCGTAGCAGGAGAGTGCTGCTTCCCATTTGCCCTCCAATTCCAGCGAACCGCCCAAATTGATTAACGCTTGTGGCATATTCGGTTGCAGTTGCAGCGCGCGCCGGAAACACGCCCGAGCCAAATTCATTTGCTGGCGAGTTTGCAGCGCCACTCCCAAACTATTGTAGGCAGCGGCAAAATCGGGCTTGGAGCGGATGGCGGCGCGAAAGCAGTCGATCGCCTCTTCCAAACGATCGCGCTGCCAGTACAAGTTCCCCGCGTCGAAATGCGCCTGTGCCCAGTCGGGTTTGAAGGCGATCGCTTTTCGGTAGAGTTGGTCTGCTTCGTCCATCCGCCCCAGGGAAACGAGCAGTTGCCTGAGATTGGTGTATGCTGGGTACAAATCCGGCTGCAAGCGCAGTGCCCGCTCGTAACTGGCGATCGCAGCGTCTATTTCTGAGCGCGCCTGCAGCACGGCACCTAAATTGCAGTGAATCACTGCTAAGTCGGGGTTGAGGCGCAGCGCTTCCTGAAAGCAAATAATCGCTTCATCGACTTGCCCGATCCCTTGCAAGGCAGTGCCCAAATTATTGAGCGCGGGGGTGAAGTCAGGTTGGAGGCGAACCGCTGCACGAAAACAGTCAGCGGCTTTTGACAGTTTGCCCTGTTGTTTGAGAAGTTTGCCCTGCTCGAAATAGCTTTGAGCTGCTTGTTTAGTGTCAGACATAGCTGAGGAAACTTCCTGAAATTTTAGATTCTCTTACATTCATTAATTCTAAACCCAGTGGCGGCTGACAATTTACGTCTAACGCTATTGATACATTATAATTTTCTCAAGGCGATGTGACGCAGTAGTGCGGCAGCTCCAGAATTTTTTCAAGCTGTGCTGGGTGAATGCTTCGGCTCGTTTTGCCTCTCTCCCTCCCTCCTTACCAGTTTATTACTTGATCCGCAGCAACTTGGGTTATTATAAATAGCAATTTTCCATTCTCCGTACCCCCTGACAGCCATGACTCGCTTTCTGATAACCGCCATTCTGGTTGCCATTCCCACCTACTTTTACACCCGGGTAGTGCAAAGCATCGATCGCTTTGAGAAAGAGCCGCCTATTTACCTGGTGGCTGCCTTTTTGTGGGGGGCGATGCCGGCAGTCATAGCCGCCCTGGTTTTGCAAATTGTCTTGGGCGTACCCGTCGCGATCGCGTTCGGCACAGAAAGCCTGAGTGGCGAATTCATAGAAGGAGCCGTAAATGCGCCCGTAACAGAAGAATTTCTCAAAGGTATGGCAGTTGCCATTATTTACTTTACGCGCCGCCGAGAATTTGACGGCTGGGTAGACGGCGCTCTCATCAATTACGGAATGCTGGCGCTGTTCATGCTCGTGCTGTGGTTTGTAGCCGGTTATAACTACTTTCTGGCTGTCAGCGAATCATTTGCATCGTTGGCGGCAGTCTCGAAGCGTGAAGTGATTAATACGGCGCGATCGGGCTTTTATTTTCGACACCTCTTTAGGCGCAACTTCACATTATATTTCATTGACGTAATTTTGTCAAGTCGAGATTTCCGCAACTGAAAAATTATGCGGTTGCGATCGCTCTGCTGGCTGACACATCATTGACTTTACTCTATGTAAATAATTATTTTAATTGATTTGACAAGAGGGAGCAGTCGGATTACTATTTGCTTTAATAGACAAATTGTACAAGTTATAGCACATTGTATAAGCTACGGCCTTATATATTTTATATAATTTTTCAGGCCAGTCGGAAGGCGATTTCAATTCAATTTTATTAATGTATTGCAGAGAATTTTATTTTAGATTAATATGAAACATTAACTCGCGTTGGAAACCTTATATTCTGTTATAGAGCGAAAATTTAATCCGTTAATTTTTAGAGAGAGGGAGGACTGTCAACCTGCAAAAAAAGAGATACACTTCAACCAATTGAATGCCAGTCATTGACCGATCATCTGTAGAAAATAATCCCTCTTAACCCACAGGCAATTACCGTGTTAGAAGCGTGTGTATTCGCGACAATATTGTGCGGATTTTTCGGCATTATCCTGAAAAAAAACCTGGTGATGAAAATCGTCTCTATGGACGTAATGAGTACCGGGGTTGTTGCCTATTATGTACTGATTGCATCGCGAGAAGGTTACTTCACCCCAATTCTGTCAAATGCGAAAAAGGTTGATTATGCCGATCCAGTGCCCCAAGCGGTGATATTGACAGCGATCGTGATCGGCTTGTCGATTCAGGCGTTAATGCTCGTCGGTGTAATGAAGCTGTCGCGGGACAATCCCACCTTAGAAAGCAACGAGATCGAGAAAAATAATACGCCATGAATACCATTACGATCGCGTGGATTGCCTTACCATTTTTTATAGGGTTCGTCATTGTTCTGCTCCCCAAACTCGACCGATACCTCGCCCTAGTCGCGGCGGCGGCTTCGGGTGTGTATGCGTTTCAGCTTTTTGCCCAGCCAGAACCCCTGACGCTGAAATTACTCGATAATTTTGGCGTCACCTTAGAAGCCGATCGATTGAGCGGCTTTTTTATATTAACCAATGCCCTAGTGACGCTTGCCGTCCTATTCTACTGTTGGGGCACTAGCAAAACGGCTTTTTTTTATGCCCAAACCATCATCCTGCACGGCAGCGTCAATGCCGGATTTATCTGTTCGGACTTTATCAGTTTATATGTGGCGCTTGAAGTAAGCGGGATTGCCGCCTTTCTCCTCATCGCCTATCCCCGAACTGACCGATCGATTTGGGTGGGATTGCGCTATCTATTTATCAGCAACATCGCCATGCTATTTTATTTAGTTGGCGCGGTGCTGGTTTATCAAGCGCATCATTCATTTGCCTTTGCGGGGTTGCGCGGTTCGCCTCCAGAAGCACTCGCCCTAATTTTTATGGGACTTCTGACAAAAGGGGGCATTTTTGTATCGGGATTGTGGCTGCCGCTGACTCACTCCGAATCCGATACACCCGTGTCAGCCATGCTGTCGGGAATTGTAGTCAAATCCGGGGTATTTCCGCTGGTGCGCTGCGCGCTGGTTTTGGAAGAAATAAACCCCATAGTTAGGATATTCGGCGTAGGGACAGCCCTTCTGGGCGTGTTCTATGCCATCTTTGAAAAAGATACCAAGCGGATGCTCGCGTTTCACACCATTTCGCAGTTAGGTTTTATCCTCGCGGCACCTGAAGTGGGCGGATTTTATGCCCTTACGCACGGCTTGGTTAAAGCGTCGCTCTTTTTTATAGCGGGCATATTACCGAGCCGAAACTTCAAGGAACTGCAACACGCGCAGATCGATACGAAACTTGGAATTGCCCTCGTCGTTGCCAGCTTCTCCATCTCGGGTTTTCCCTTATTATCCGGCTTTGGGGCAAAAGTTCTGACGATGAAAAGTCTGGCACCCTGGCAAGTGATTGCCATGAACGTTGCCGCCCTGGGAACGGCTATATCTTTTGCTAAATTCATATTTCTGCCGCATGGGGGGCGAGAGAATATCCGCTCTGGTTTCTGGCTGGCGGTGTTCCTGTTGCTCGGCGGGCTGTTTGCCGCTAATGTCGTTTACTATCAGGCGTATACCCTGGAAAATATCATCAAACCCCTCGCGACTATTGGTTTAGGATGGTTGGCTTACGGTTTGATTTTTCACCGCACGGCAGTCAAGCTGCCGCGCGTGCTGGAGCAATTCGATCATCTAGTTGGTTTTATGAGTCTGGTGTTGGTTCTTCTTTTTTGGATGGGATTTGCATGGTTGGGCATCTGATATTGCGACTGGCGATTTGGTTTTTGCTTACTGCTAATTTTACTGTACCAAATATCATTATCGGCGTCGGTGTCTCCCTGCTCTTGCCGCGCAGCTACACGGAGCCAGAAGCCATAAAAGACTGGCTGCTGGTGCTGGGCAAGATACTCCTGGCGATTCCGCAAGCCTATATTGAGGCATTTGAAATGATCCTCCGCCCCCATAAGGAAGAAGATATTATTCTCGAACGGGTATCACCGCAGCGATCGCGCCGTCTCGTCTTCGTGGATATCTTCCTGATTACCTTTACGCCCAAGACGATTGTTGTAAAAGACCGCGAAGAGGGCTCCTATGAAGTCCACATTGTTCGGAGGAAAAAGGCGTGAACTTGATACTAATAGCTATGATTCTTTCGCTACTCATTCCTCTCTACGACGTGTGGAAGAATGAGAATATCTGGCAGAGAATGCTGGCGCTTAGCAGTGTTTCGACGAAAACGTCAATTATGGTTTTGTTTGTCTCCGTCTTGCGGGATGATTGGATGATTGGCATTGTAGCGGTCATTATCCTCACCGTGGGGAATGCTGGCTTAATGCTCCTGGCGCAGATCGTAAAAAGAATGAGCGAAGCATGATAAACATAGCAAGCTATACTTGCCTAGCCATAGGAATTTTCTTTTGGTTCTGGGGAACCTTTCACCTGCTCAGCCGACGATCGGTATTGTACAAGCTGCACGGCATGTCGGTATCGGATACCCTCGGTTCGATGATTATCATCGTCGGGCTGCTCCTGCAAAGAACCAGGGAATGGCCGCTGCTTTTACTGGCTCTTATCTGCTTGGCAATTTGGAATACAATGCTGGGCTATGTATTGGCATACTGTTCGAGTAGTGGGGGGAAGTATGAATGATAGCTATATTTACGTTATCGTTGCCCTGCTGCCGCTTTCTGCTTGCATGTTGGTTCTGCAAGTCAATCCCTACGATGCGCTAGTGATTCGGGGAATATTGGGTGCAGTGTCAGCGACTATCTATGCGATTTTGGGGGCGGCAGATGTGGCGTTGACAGAAGCTTTAGTCGGTACGATGCTGGCGATTACGCTCTATGCCGTGGCAGTGCGTTCGTCGCTAGTGATGCGTCTGGGCGTCCTCAAAGATGAGTTAGCCGAAGAAGAAAGCGATCGCACTTTTGAAAAACTCATGGATGACTTGCGAACTATTTTTGGCAAGCGTTACATGCGTCTAGAACTCATCCCGTATGGGAATATAGAAGACTTGCAGCGGGCGCTGATGGAAAAAGAAATTCACGCGACTTGTTGCCGGCGATCGCAAGCCAAACAGCCGCTCTATCTCACCACCACCCGGCTGCAGCGCCTCTATAACATCCTGCAAAGTGAACTTTCCTCGCCTGCGACTATTGTCAGCTACGTTAGAGCCTTAGACTCGGAGGAAAAACATCGATGAAATGGGTGTATATTGCAGCGGGAATCGTGCTGTACGTCAAAATGCTCGTCATGCCCAATCCGGCAACGCAATTTGAGCCGATCTCGATTGTCGAAGAGATTGTAAAAGATTGTGGAGTGCCCAGTGCTGTTGCGGGGATTATTCTCAGGAATCGCCTCTACGATACTATCTTTGAAGTGGTGGTATTTACCATCGCTATTTTAGGATGCAGTTACCTGCTGGCGAATGAAAAACCTCCTAGCAAAATTTATCAATTTAGCGATCGCCCTTCGATTGTTCTGGCGCGGTTGGGAGCCACGATTTGCGCCTTGGTGAGTGTCGAGCTGGCGATTCGCGGACACCTGAGCCCCGGCGGCGGTTTTGCGGCTGGGGTGGCGGGCGGAACTGCGATCGGGTTGGTGGCGATTACCTCATCGCCGGAGGCGATGCAGGCGATTTACAAGCGCTGGCACGCCGCGACTTGGGAGAAAGTTTCGGTCTTGATTTTCATCGTGCTGTCGGTTATCACCCTCGCCGGCGTGGAATTGCCGCACGGAGAAATGGGAGAGCTGTTCAGCGGTGGAGTTCTCCCCCTCCTCAATATCCTGGTTGCCATAAAAGTCGCCTTGGGTTCTTGGGCTGCTGTGTTGATTTTTATTCGCTATCGGGGACTGTTGTGAGCGAGGATTGCTCCTGCTTGAAACCTTTATTCAGAAACCCGGTTTCTTCAAGAAACCGGGTTTCTTGCTTGTAGTTCATCTGACTAAAAACTGCTCTGTGAGGATACTTCCATTTTTTTGTAAAAGGGAAAAACCTTATTCAGACCAATATATTTTCCCCTCCCTCTTCCCCTCCTCCCCTCTCCCTCTCTCCCTCTATTTGGCGCGATCGCCCAATCCTTGAATTAGCGGTTTAAACACCGCGACTAATTCCGGCTGGCTGACGGCTAAAGTCGGATAAGAGCGCGTGCTGTAATCCAAACCGGGCGTTAGCGGAAATATCGGCTCTGCTTCCAGGGGCACCCACGCCGCGCCGGCTGCTTGCACGATAACCCAAACGGCGGCAATATCCCAAATTTTCGGCGTTGCTTCCACGCCGCCCAGCGTCCAACCGGCAGCCACCATGAGAAAATTATAACTGGCAACTCCCAACATGCGGAGTTTGCAGGGGAAAGGATGTTTTATCGCCGAAATGCTGCGCGAACAAAAGCTGAAAAAGTGATTGCTGGTGGGGGCGTCGCTGCTGGCGAGAATGGGGCGGTGATTGAGAAAAGCACCGGGGGATAAATGCCGGGATTGGGGGATGAGGGGAGCGGGTAAATCGTCGGGCTGTTCGTTCCAAAATCCGTGAAAATTTTGTCCGAGTGGGGGGAGGGAAACGTAGCCGAAAACGGGGATGCCGCGATAAAATAAGCTCAAGCAGATTGCCCAAATGGGGATTCCTCGGGCAAAATTGGTGGTGCCGTCTAGGGGATCGATAATCCAGCACCATTCGGCATCGGGGAATGTATGTTCGCCTTCTTCGCTCAAGATGCCGTGTTCGGGAAAGGCGGCGGCGATGCTTTCGCGAATTTCGCGATCTGCCCATTTATCGGATTGGGTAATCAAGCTGCCATCTGCTTTTTCAGATGCCTGCACGAATCCGAAATCTGCCATTAATTGTTTGCCGACTCTCGCAGCAGTTGTCTCGGCAAAGGTTAAAACGGTGTCCCAGAAATCTGTCATAGTTGTTTGGATTTAGTTTGTACAACCGTTTGTAGTGAGAGCTAAAGCTCTCCTGTTTGGATGAGGTAGAGGGCGGAAGCCCTCACGACGAACGAAGAGGGCTGAAGCCCTCACTACGAACGGGAGAAGTTTAACCGTCTAAGTCGCCTTCGATGACAGCGGCGATCGCGGCTTTGGCTGTATCGCGGAATTCTTTGATATTAACTCGGCTCAGACAGGCGATCGCTAAAACCATGCCGACTGCTTGCAGGGCAAATACCAAGCCGTAAGCGAGAACGGTGGAGGAGCTAAATAGAGTTTTGCCTACATCCAAGACAATCCCGCCGGTAACGGTTGCGGTTCCCCGGGCGATCGCTTGTGCGGTTCCCCAAGCGCCGATAAATGTCCCTGCGGTTTCAGCAGCCGTTAAGTCTAACATCAAGCTGAGAGCGCCTGTGGTGGCAACGCCAGCAGACAACCCGAAAAATACTAGCACGGTTTGAAATAATCTGGCATTGCCTGTAAATCCCGACAAAATCATCAAGATAAAACAACCGGCAACTGCCAGACAGCCAAATTCAGTAGTTTTTCGCTTGCCCAAGCGGGGAATGAGAAAATAGCCCGTCGCGCTCAAACTCATTAACATGCCGATGCCCCAAAAGGTATTCAGCATGGAAGATTGCCCGACTGACATGCCGAAAACTTGACCGCCATACGGTTCGAGAACGGCTTCTTGCATGAACAAACTCACCGTCATCACCAGCAGGAAGGTGAAGAATAAGCCGGTTTGGCGGCTGGCAGTCAGGATTTTTAAGGCGGCACCGAGAGTAATTTTGTCTTCGCGATCGCCTATCGTCGAACGGGTGGAATAGCGGGAATATTTGTTCTCGACGCCGAAGGTGGCAACGATCGCCAAAAGGAAGACAATCGCGGGGACGACAATAAACAGCCCGTTGATGGAAGCTTGCAACTGCTCGAATGAGGCATTGCTTGCCTCCAATCGCTTCAGCAAAACTTTGCTGGTAATGCCGCCGACGGCAATGCCAACCGTCATCATCGACCAGACAATCCCCACTAATTTGCCGCGATTGTCTTCGTCAGAAATATCGACCAAGAGGGCAAAAAATGGCGTGGAGCTGACGCACAGGGCTAATCCGTACAGGGCAATAATCAGCGCTAAAAGAGCGGTTAAGCCGATGGTTTCGGTCGTCCACGCCCACGCGCCCGCTGCCTGCACCGCACCGCCCAACAGCCAGATGACGCGCACGGCGACGGAGAGGGCGATCGCAAATAAGGCGGCTCCAATCCAAACGTAACCCGTGCGGTGTTGCCCGAATAAAGGCTTCGCGTCGGACATTTGGCCAAACCACACCCGCATCGGAGCCACAAATTGAGAAACCGCTAGGGTGCCGGCAGTTATGGTGGCTGGTATAGCCAGCTCGGCGATCATCACCCGATTGAGCACTCCCAGCGTCAGAACCGCCAACATGCCCAATCCCATCTGGAATAAACCCAGCCGAAACATCGTCAGCAGGTTAATTCTGGGCAGCAGTTGTTCGGGTGACTCAACTGGATTTGTACTTGAGAAATCACTGATTGCCATAGCGATAAGGATAAGGAGGAACGATGCCGGAGAAAGCATTCAGCCTTTATAAAGATATAACCTCGATCGGGACATCCGGTTGAGAGTTGGCGGTTTCCAGAGCCAGCCGAGCGCGCGCTAAATAGCCAGCCGCGCCCAACTCAGCAAACAGTTCGATCGCCCGAGTCAGGTGTTGCAACCTTTCGCGCCCGGTGGCGTGCCGCCCGATTTCCCAGTGCGCCCGCGCTTGTTCGTAGGGCATCGCCAGCCGCTCGGCTGCAGCCAAACTTTTTCGCCACGCGGAGCGGGCGCGGTAAGCGCAGCGATGGCGCAGCCAATCGTACAAACCCTGCCACAGCCAAGCCCGGGGTTCTCCGACGGGAAAGATGCGGGCAAACCGATGCAGGGCTTTGCAGGCTTTTGTAGAAAGCTGCGCCAGCGCTGCGACATCGCCAGCAGGTTTGGCTTCCCACAGCGTCAGGTAAACTTCGGCGGTGCTGGCATAGCCTTCGAGCAAATAGTAGGAGTTGGGCGAGGAGAGTTGTTCGAGCCGCTCTTGCGTTTTCAAAGCGGTTGAGAATGCCAGTTGCCCCTCTCCCCGTTCCAGGCGCGCGATCGCCAGCATCCCCCAAGTGGCGGTTTCCGAGACGCGATCGCGATTTTGCGCAAACAAGCGCAGCGACTCCTCGAGCAAACTAGCGGCTTTATCCACCTCGCCCTGCCGCAATAACCCTTCGGCTTGCCCATTCAGTCCCCAAGCTTGCTGGAGGATGTCGCCGTTGCGGAGCGCCACTTCGCCGCCTTGCGCCCACAGTTCGATGCCCAGCCCGAAATCGCCTCGAAAGTACGCAACCTTTGCCAGAATCGCCGTGCAATTGCCCCACTGGTGCCAGTCGCCGAGTTCCCAGCATATTTTTTTGGCTTTGTCAAGGGAGATTTGAATTTTCTCCCACTCACCGACTCCCGTACTGTAAGCGCTGGTGACGATCGCCGCGCGCGCCTCAGTTGCCCCGCCAGAATCAATCCGAGCGGCGATGTCTCGCCCCAGGCGGCTGTAGGCTTGCGCGAGCGGGTGCAGCGGGATGACGCCGGCGGCATAGCAACTGTTGGCATAAGCGCGGGCCAATTCGGGAGAAGGGCCAGCGCGTTCCGCCAAGTTGAGGGCTCGCTGCGCGCAGTAGATGGCGGCGACGATCTCGTTGGCGTGGTAGTAGATTTCTGCGAGCAAGTCGTAGATTCTCGCGCTTTCTAACAGAGCCTCTCGCTCCGCCGCCGATTTAGCTCGATCGCGGATATATCCCGCTCGGTGCAGGGCTTGCTGCCAAAGTTGCCGCAACAGGCTGATGAATAATTTCGGCCCCGTGGCGGATACGGGCCGCCCCGAGAGGGCCACCGCTCGGGCCAGGTGTTCGCGGCTGTGCAGCAGTTGCCCCAATCCCAAATAAGCCTCGCCGAGTTGCCGCTCCCAGCAAGCTTCTCGCGATTTGGGAATGGGGCTGTGGCTTTGGCGTGCCAGGGTGAGGGCTTCGCGAAAAAAGCGAACGGTTTCTTGGAGGGAGTGTTCGCGCAGGGCTTGTTCGCCTGCTTTTTCTAAATAATCAATGGCTTTGGAGACTTGCACCGACGCGCCCCGCGCCGGCTCGGCGGCAGAACTCCAGTGATAAGCCAAGATCGGGTAAAACGGCGACAAATCGCCCGCCTGGGTGCGTTCGTACCAGTTGGCGACGGCTTCGTGCAACAGCCGCCGCTGGGCAAACAGCATCAAGTTGTAAGCGACGTCCCGGGTGATGGCGTGTTTGAAGAGGTAAGCCAGGTTGGGCTCTGGCGTTTCCAAAAGCGTCAAGTCCAGTTGTTCGAGGGTTTGGACGTACTCTTTGAGATAGGATTTATCTTCCTCAATCGGGTAGGTGTCGTGAAGAATGCGAAACGCAAACACGCGCCCGATGACGCTGGCGACTTTCAGCGCCAACTGCTGCATGGGCATGAGCCGGTCAATGCGACTGGTGATGATGCCCTGGACGGTATCCGGGATGGAGAAGGCTTGGAAGTCTTCTGTTGGGGTATTCAGACGGCACTCGCGATCGCCGATCGCGATCGCGCCGCTATCGCGCAGGGCATAAACCAGCTCCTCGCAGAAAAACGGGTTGCCCTGCGCCTTTTCGCGGATCAGTGCAGCCAGCGGTTCCGGCACCCTGGCGACTCCCAGGCGCTGGCAGGCGATCGTCACCGTATCGGACGACGGCAGCGCTTCTAAGTGCAGGTGCAGCGCTTGCGGCGATCGCAGGATTTGGCGGTACTGACTCGCTTCCGGCAGGGGGCGCGTGGCGATCACGAGCAACAGCCCTCTCACCCGCTCGGCGACGAGCCGCGCCAGTGCCCACGAAGCCGAATCCATCCACTGGGCATCTTCTAAAATCAGCAGCAGCGGCGAGGCCTTGGCTTGTTCCTGCAATAAATCCAGCAGCAGTTCGCGGGTATTGTCGGCGCGCATCTGCCCGATGAGTTGCTGGGTGAGTTCGTTCTCTGGAAAATTCAGCGGCAGGACGGCATTGAGCAAAGGCGCTTTGCGCAGCCATTCGGGACGCGATCGCAATTGGGCGTTGACTTGGTTTTGCCGCGCCGTCTTGTCCGCCGACTCCCCTAGCGCGTCTAATGCAAATAACTGGCTGAACGCATCCCGCCAAGCCCGGTAGGGGCTGGATTTTTCCACCGCATCGCCAGCGCCCTCCAGAACAGTTGCTCCCTTCTCAACAGCGCAATCGCGCAGATCTTCCAGCAGCCGAGATTTGCCGATCCCCGCTTCGCCCTCGACAGCCACGACGCCGCCCGCCCCTTCCTGAAACAATCGCTCCAGCTTTTCTGCCAGCAGGTGCCTTTCCGCCGCCCGCCCGACGAGGGGCAAGCGCAGGCGGCAGGAAGCAAGCAGGGAGGCGCTCGGTCGGTAAATCGCTACGGGTTCTTGCTTGCCTTTAACCCGAATTGGGGGCAAACTTTCAAACAGCAGACGCCCCCGATCCGCTTCGCGAGTGCAGCGATCGCACAGCACTTCGTCTTTGGCTGCCACCATCAGCCGAGCCGCCAAGTTGACGATATCTCCCACCATCGCATATTCGCAGCGCCTCTCGCTCCCCACCAAACCGCAATAAACCTAACCCGTCGTGACGCCAATACTGCTGTTTAACCCCAGTTCGTGCAGGTTATCTCGCATGGAAATTGCCGCCAGCAAACCGCGACCGGCATCGTCCTCGTGGGCAACTGACGGCAGCCCGAAGGCGGCAATCAGAACGCAGCCTTTGTCGTCTACAATCAACTGCCGGATGACGCCTTCGTACTGATAAACGGCTGTTTGCATCCCCCGCATCGCCTCCTGCAAGCGATCGAGAAAACCTGCCGCCGCGCAATTCAATTCAGGCAGTTTGGCAAACAGCACTGTGACGCGGCGGAGTTCTGCCAGCCACTGGGTTTGCTCCGCATCCAGGTAAGCGAGAATGTTGCGGGGAATGTAGCCTCGCAGCGCCGCTGCCATCTCCGGCACGAGTACCAGCACGGGTGCCCGACGGGGCGGCAGGGGAGCGATCGCCCCTTCCAATCGCACCTCCCCCGATTCCAGTACCGTTCCCGCGAACTGGTTTTTTATCAGCGCCCAAACTTCTGCAGAAATGCAGACTTCACCCGGTTTTGCTGCCGCCTCAGCCCTAGCCATTTGCGCCAGCGGCGCTCCGGCGATCAGAAATTCCCAGCGCCCGCCGACGCCGCCGACGTGCAAGCCCGCGATCTCGCCAGCACCGATGCCGGCGTGCAAGGTGAGGCGAACGTCTTCTGCAACATAATCCCCCAGTTCTGCCGCGATCGCCAAACAGCATCCAGCGGCGCGGCTCGTCGCTTCTTCCAACGAGGCATTCACTTCCCCCTCCGTCACGCTCCAGATCGCCAGCAGCGCGTCGCCCGCGAACTTGACGACATCTCCCCCGTGTTCGGCAATCAGCGCAATCAGCCTGCCAAAGTAGGCATTCAGGTGTTTAGTGAGTTCTTCGCTCCCCCCCTTCCCCTGCTGCGCCAGCCTTTCCGCTAGGGAGGTAAACCCGGAGATATCGGCAAACATTACTGCCGCCGGAAAGCGATCGAGTACCGGTTCGCTCGGCAGCGCGCGATCGCCAGCAGCGCGTCGCGCCACCAGTGCTGGCACATATCGGGCGAGTATCTCCAGGTATGCAGGCATAGGCTAGGGGGGGAGGAGTGAAAAGTGCGCTCGTGCTGAGTGCTGAGTGGGAGGGGCAGAAAGGGAGACTTGTTTGTCAATGAGTGCGGGTGAATTGACGTTGAGAAACCGGACAGAAAAAGTGAGAATTTGGGTATTATGTATTAAGGTAGTGTGGTAAAATTCGCTGCTGAATCTAGACTTAGGTAGAAAAGTCAAAAAATTAAGGTTTTTTTAAGGTAAGAAGCGATCGCAACTGGCAAAAACGAACCGGAACAATTGCACAAACAGCACGGGTCGCTCGTCGCGGCGAAGTGGTGCCGCTTTTGGGAGAGCATCCCGGCTGGACAAAAAACGAGCCAAGAGAATGCGGGTATCGCGCCCCATCAGCCGAGAGCCAGCCGCCCAGCTAAAGTAAAAACCGATAACGATTCTAGAGTTACCCCCCCAATGAAATCTATCAACCGCGTGCGATCGCCCGAACTTCCCCAGAACTATCCCTGGCTGAATAGCGATCGCCCCCTATCCCTAAAAGCACTCAGAGGGCGCGTCGTCATTCTCGATTTTTGGACCTATTGTTGCATCAACTGCCTGCACGTCCTCCCAGATTTAAAATATCTCGAGCAAAAATATAAAGACAGCCTCACCGTCATCGGCATTCACTCTGCAAAATTTGACGGCGAAAAAGAAGTCGAAAATATCCGCCAAGCTGTCCTGCGCTATAATATCGAACATCCCGTATTAGTCGATAGCGGTTTCAGAGTTTGGCAGCAATATGCCGTCAGAGCTTGGCCGACTTTAGCCGTCATCGATCCGGAAGGCTATTATTTGGGCAGCGTTTCCGGCGAAGGACATCGCGAGGCTTTAGATGAATTTATCGGACAATTAATTGCAGCGCATCGCGTTTCAGGTACGATAGTTTTTCAAGAACTCAGTATTGCACTGGAGAAACAGCGGCAGCCGCTCATCGCGCCGCTGGCGTTTCCGGGAAAAGTCCTGGCAGATGAAACAAGCGATCGCCTGTTTGTTGCCGATTCCGGACATCACCGCCTCATCGTCAGCACCCTCGACGGCAAAGTTTTGCACGTTATTGGTACGGGGAAACCGGGTTTAACCGACGGTTCGTTTGAAACCGCTCAATTTTCCGCCCCCCAAGGCATGGCGCTAGATGCAGAAACTCAGATTCTTTATGTCGCCGATACCGACAATCACGCCCTGCGGCGAATTGACTTAAACAAGAAAACCGTTGAAACGATCGCCGGTACGGGAGAGCAAAGTCACAACATTCGCCCCCACGGCGGACGAGGTTTAGAAACCGCCTTAAATTCGCCTTGGGATGTGGAAAAAATAGGCGTTAGCGAAGCGGGGCGCGATAGCGCACTTCGCCTCTACATCGCAATGGCAGGTTGCCACCAAATTTGGGAAATGCAACTCGCCAGCGGAATCGTGCAAACCTATGCCGGTACCGGTGCCGAAGCTGGCGTTGATGACGTGACAATCAAAGCCGCCTTTGCCCAACCCAGCGGCATCGCAACCGACGGGCGAGAATTATTCGTTGCCGATAGCGAAATCAGCTCGATCCGCGCGGTTGGATTAGGTGCCGTGCCCCGAGTGCGAACCGTCTGCGGCAGCGGCGAACTCTTCGGGTTTGGCGATAAAGACGGCAGCGGCTTAGAAGTGCGACTGCAGCACTGTTTGGGCGTCGAATACGTCCGGGATTATCTCTGGGTAGCAGATACCTACAACCACAAAATCAAGCGGGTTGAGACTCGCGCTGGTGTCTGCGAAACGATCGCGGGCGACGGTACGGCGGGCTTGCAAGACGGGCAGGGAACGAATGCGCGCTTTTTTGAACCTTCGGGCTTGAGCGCTGCTGGTTCTTGTTTGTATGTAGCTGATACCAACAACCACGCCATTCGTCGGATGGAACTCGCAACGATGAAAGTCACGACGCTAGAATTTACGGGTTTGTGCGCTCCCGATATTTGCATTCCTGTATAATAGAACACAGAGTGTCAGAGTAAATCAGAATTCTCGATCGCTCCGAGGATTCTGAGAACGGCACTGACATCCTCCAACTCACCCACAATTCGCCGCACGGGTAGCGGCCAAATTTTAACGAGGGTGGGCGTGACGGATACGCGATCGACTTCTGCTAAATCCGGGTGTTTGAAAATATCAATGACTTTCAGAGTGTAGGGGCAGGCGATCGCCTCTTCCAAAAGCTGGTAGAGGCGCTGGAGAGTACGCTCTGTCGCAGCCGTGCGTCCGCCGACATACAAGCGCAGGACGTAGCCGTCAGGTTCTGATGGCTCGGGCATAATCGGTACTCCCTGTTTGCGGGAGAAATATTTAACTGGCGTCAACTGGGGAAGCGAACTTTCCAGCGCTAGAGAAAAATAGGGAGAATCGGCGATCGCGACTTGAGAATGAAACGACGCTGAAAAATCCTCCTTACCATTCTGGAACGCTGCAAGCCGAAGAATGCCTGTGCAGGAAGGAGGATGAAACCTATTTTTAGGCTTCATCCTCCCTCCTCCCTCCTGCATTCTTATTTAAATCCGTCCTCGGAGGAACTGAGCCATTTCATTGGGAGTCGGCGACATTTCCAACGCCGTCTCCTCCGTAATGCGTCCTTCTTGATAGAGGTTAAACAGAGCTTTATTCATAGTCATCATGCCCTCAAACTCTGCCTTCAACATCACTTGGTTGATTTCCTCCATCTCACCTTTGATGATGTATTCTTTAATCGCGTCAGTGGCGATCAGAATGTCGTGGAAAGCCGCCCGCTTGCCGTCGGTTGTTTTGCACAAACCTTGAGCAATGATACAGACGAGAGATTCAGCCAGCGACACCCGCAAGGGTGGCTGTTCTGCGGGTGGGAACATCCCCATAATCCGCTCAATAGTTTTAATAGCGCTGTTCGTGTGCAGCGTTCCCGCCACTAAGTGACCCGTAGAAGCAGCTTTCAAGGCTATATTCATCGTCTCTTGGTCGCGAATTTCCCCCACGAGCATCATGTCCGGGTCTTCCCGCAGGGCTGCTTTCAAGGCGTTTTTAAATTCGAGGGTGTGCCGTCCGACTTCCCGGTGTTTGATTAAGGATTTGCGGCTGACGTGAACGAATTCAACGGGGTCTTCAATGGTGATGATGTGCTTCGCCATTGTTTTATTCATGTAGTCAATCATCGCCGCCATTGTGGTGGACTTACCCGAACCCGTCGGCCCCGTCACCAAAATCAGCCCTTTGTGGTAGTGGCAGACATCCTTAAACACCGGTGGCAACTTGAGCTGCTCCATCGTCAAAATTGACGCGCCGATCAGTCGCAGCACCATCGCCGGTCCGCCCAGAGAGTCAAAAATATTGATCCGGATGCGCACGAAGCCCAAGTCCGCTACTCCGTCAAAATCCAGGTGTTCTTGAAAGCGTCGAATTTCGTCATCCGTGATCACTTCCCGCAGCCAGCTCATAAAGGTGTCCAGATCCGTCACCGGCCACTCTGTCGGCACGATGTCGCCCCGCTTGCGCAAGCGGGGGCCTTCATTGACACCCAAGTGAACGTCAGAAACCCCGTTTTCGTTGGCTGTCCAGACGATATCCCGCAACGTGGGGTTGCCCGGACTGGGGCCAGGGCCTCTGGTCGGCACGGGGTCTGGCGCGACCAGTCCCTTAATCGGGGGGATATCGGAGAACAAGAGTGCGGGATTGGGCAGCCCTTTCTCCCTTGCTTCTAAGAGGGCAGCTTCTGCCGTTCCCGGCATGGGAGCCTTAGCCTTAGCCGCTGCCGGTGCGGGTGCGGGTGCGGGTGCTGGAGGGGCTGCCGCCGGAGGAGCGCTTGGAGGAGCGGCTGGGGGAGGGGGGGCTGCCGCTGCGCCTGCTTTGTCCGCTACAGGTGGCGGCGCAGCAGGCATCGTGACTGTTTGCATGGCTTGCGTCGGCGTTCCAGGCGTGGCGCGAGCTCCTGGAGGCGGCGGCGGAGCCGGAGCTCGACCGGGCGGCGGCGGCATGGGTGGAACGCGGGGGGCACCAGGAGGGGGCGGAACGGGTGGACGTGATTGTGTCATAAAGCACTACTTCTGATTGACGAGTAAAGCTTTGCAGATGCAAGCAACTTATCGGAGTTGGGCGCGTGGCCGCTGGAGGCCGGAAGCTGCCTGCACGAGAATCTGTAGATGCAGGGGGGTTCATCCCCACCTGGGTGGCCTAGTTCAAAGGGAAATTGAATGACTCCCCACCTGACAGGTTAACTGCTCTGTTTTGCCCCTGCATGTTTTTTCGGATAAATTTTACAAAACTTTCTCTTTCAGTTTTCCCAAAATGAGGGACTCGCTATCAGTTGAGTTAGAATAACGAGGAAGCCGCACCCGATGGAGTGGGCCAGTAGAGTCTCTGCTGCGGAAACCGGGCAAATTGTCGGTCCTACTTTTTATCGCCGCGCTGTTCGCCTGCGAGCCGATCGCTCTAAAATAGGCAATTCAATTCCCTGCTATTAAAATTATACCTGCATGATTTCAATGGCTTCAATCTATAGCCTTAGTAGATTGGTGGCGGGTGGCGGCAGGCATCTCGTTGATTTTTGGTGAATCTCCTGCTGATTTTTTGGCTTTCCGAGTAGCTCGAAAAAATCTCTGCGATCGCGGGCAGTTGACTGATTCTCTGGTGAGTTAGGCGGGCTGCCCGCCGTAAAATTCCCGGAATCTGGCGGGAGGGGAGCGGGAGGATGAGAGAATCTTTGCTGGTTTGGCTGTCGTTGTCAATTCGGTTTCAATGCTCAAGTCTCCTATCTCTGTCTGTATAACGCTGGGAACCCGTCCAGAAGCGATTAAACTCGCGCCAGTCATTCAGTTGATGGCGCGATCGCCCTCCTTTAACACGCAAGTAGTTCTGACGGGGCAGCATCGAGAAATGGTCGATCAAGTCATGCAACTGTTCGATCTCAAAGCCGATCGCGATCTCGCCATCATGCGAGCCAAACAAACCCTGACGGATATCACCTGTCGGAGCTTGCAGGGGCTCGAATCCCTTTTCCAAGAGCTAAAACCCCAACTGGTGTTAGTACAGGGAGATACGACGACAGCTTTTGCGGCTGCGCTGGCGGCGTTCTACCAGCAAATCCCGGTGGGGCACGTCGAAGCGGGCTTGCGGACTGACGATTTGTTCAATCCCTACCCCGAAGAAGCGAATCGGCGTCTGATTTCCCAACTCGGGCAGTTGCACTTTGCCCCCACTTCCCTGGCTGTGGAAAACCTGCAGCGTTCCGGGGTGGTGGGTGAAATTCACCAGACGGGCAACACGGTGATTGACGCCCTGCTGCAGGTGGCGTCTCAGAAGCCCGAATGCGAGATTCCCGGTTTGGATTGGCAGCAGTACCGCGTGCTGCTGGCAACCGTTCACCGCCGGGAAAATTGGGGAGAACCTATTGAGGGAATCGCCCGGGGATTTCTGGAAATTTTAGATAGCTTCCCCGATACGGCGCTGCTGTTGCCGCTGCACAAAAATCCGACAGTGCGCGAACCGCTACAGGCGCTTTTGGGCAAGCATCCCAGAGCGTTTTTGACGGAACCGTTGGATTATGCCGAATTGGTGGGAGCGATCGCTCGGTGTTATTTGCTGCTGACGGATTCCGGCGGATTGCAGGAAGAAGCCCCGGCGCTGGGCAAACCGGTGCTGGTGCTGCGCGAAACCACGGAACGCCCGGAGGCAATCTCTGCCGGCACGGCTAAACTCGTCGGCACCAACCCCGCCTCCATTGCGGCGGCGGCGGCGCAACTCCTGAGCGACTCAAGCGCCTATCAGGCGATGGCGATGGCGGTGAATCCCTTTGGAGACGGGCACGCTGCCGATCGCATCTTGGCGATCGTGGAAAACTACTTCTCAAGGAGGAAGACTGGCGGCACGGAAAAGAGTTAATGTATTTTTTATCCTTTATCTTTCCGCTTTTTTGTCGTTTCCGGGCGATCGCTTGGGAACGCTTTTTATTTGGACTGGGGCGCGATCGGGTTCGGAAACCCTTTTATAGGGGCGTTAGGTACGCGCCCCTACTTCAAACCAGCTTTCTAGCTTCCGGCACTTAACGTTCTGGCAGGGAGTTTTTAAACTTGCGATCGCCCTGATATCCCGACAGCTCGGCTAATTCCAGCAGCGACTGCCTGCCCGGATATAACTCGCCGTTGATTTGCCAAGTCGGATATCCGGGAACTTTCGCCGCTTTGCACAATTCAGGGCGGGCATTTTTGCCCCGGGGATCGCATTCAATGTAGTCGATGACAGCAAATGCCTCTTTCCCAAAAAGTTCCTCCTGTGCGTGGCAGTGGGGGCACCAGAAAGCGCCGTACATTTTCGCTCCTTTGCTTTTCAGGTGGCGTGCCAATGCCATTTCTGCCGGCCCCGATGTAGTAGAAATCGGGCGTCCCACTCGTCCTTCGCCGCTGGGAATTTGCGCCTGAATGTTGGCTTGTTTTGCCTCAGAAACTGGTGGGGTAAATAGCCTGTCAGCATTGGCGCGGACTGCCGCCGTTCCGGCTACAGTCAGGATACCCGCTGCCAGAGCGCTCAAACCGAGGTGTAATTTGGTCAATTTCATCTGCAAGTAGATATGAGTTTGCTAGTTAGGGCGATCGCCTCTTCGGGTGTCTGCACCACAAAAACGTTTTCTTCAGATAATTTTTTGAAGAAAACTTGACCCTCTGGGTTATTATTCAACAAGATCGCTTTCTTTTTCGCTACGAGGGCGAGAGCAATTTCCGATGCAGTCCCGGCACCGATGCCGCAGGCAATCACTACATCAGAAGAGAGGACGTTGATATTATTGCGAGCGCTGCCCATGTCGGTAGCGATCGCGATATCGACGGCATCCGACATGCCCTTGGTGTCGGCTGTAGGCAGGATGCCGACAACCAGCCCGCCTGCACTTTTCGCACCCTGACTGGCGGCATCCATCACGCCAGCATCCCTACCGCCTGTGAGCAGTACCCAACCCTGCTGGGCGACGAGTTTGCCGAGTTCCCTGGCATTTTCACAGTCTTCTGGTGACGGATTGGCACCAGGTCCCATCACTCCTATGACAATTTTTCTCATAGCGAACCTGTAAAAATTATTATACTATATCGGGATTGGGTTGCGCGACGGCATTTTCGTAAATTAACCGGGAAGTAGCGATTCGCTCTAGGTATCCAGAAGGGAATCGCTTTACTCGCTTTTTAATTTCCGCCGCAGCGAACGAACTGCGGCACTTGTCCCGCGCTCGCGAGCAATTTGCAAGCACTCAGCCACCAGATCCGCCACGTTAAAGCTAGAAAAATAGCGACTGCTGGGCTGAATGACGTAACGTTCGCCCTGCAACTGGTAAACCGTCAATTTGTTGCTTTTAAATAACCAAACTTCCGGTACGCGATAGGGGAAATAATCATTCAAGTCTGTGTAGCTCGTCACGTCTATCTCAATGGCTAAATCAGGAGGAGGATCGGCACTCCAGTCGATGCGATCTTTGCCGACAACAGCTTCCCAGTGTTCTATATAAAAGCAATAGTCAGGTTCGATACCGCTCTCTTCGGGCAATTCCATTGTAATTGGAGTAAATGCCTCGTAATCCCGCTCTAAATAATCGAGCAAAGCCTTGACTACATCAGCAATTATATTGGCTTGGCGTCCGTGTTGGGGGAGTGGGGACATCAGCAAAATCTCTCCGGTTCTGTACTTGATGCGAGGAATTGCGCGATCGCCCAATTGTTCAACTAGGGCTCGGTAGTCTTGCCAACTGCCGGGAAAGCGCACCACAGCGCCGGGTGGCAAGTGAATTTCATTTGGCGTGATGGCGAGAATCATTCCTTTTATCTTTTTATCAGTTGAATCTTTTATCCTGCAATATTATAATGCAATAGCGCTTGAAGCGCTCAGCCAAAACTCTAGAACCCCGAACGAGGGGGCACGGGGCGTTTCCAGTCTTCCCCCCTACTCCACAACTATCCCAATATCTCATCTACAGTTATCTGAATGTCAGGGAGAGCCTGCGGAGAAAGATTTTGTCCGCGCTGAAACTTCTGCAAATTTTGATAATCATTGGGGGCTGGTTCCCGGTAAACCTCAACAGCTTGCTCGTCGATATCTACCAGCCACACTTCTGCAATATTCGTACTGGCATAGAGGGGAACTTTGATTTTTCTGTCAGATTCGACAGTAGTATCGGCTACTTCTACTAATAAGAAAATCTCCTCTGGTTGGGGGTGCCCGGATTCGGAGAAATCTGCGCGGGGTGGCAGCAAAGCGATGTCTGGTAACGGTTCGGAGCGATCGCTCAATTCGACCGGATCTTGCACGCCCAGTATAGCTCGCTCTCCCACTCGCTGAGAAAAAAGTCTAATTAATCGTCGCACAGGCGCTGCGTGACGGCTGCTAATCGGTGGCATTTCGACAACCTCTCCTTCTATCAATTCCACGCGATCGCTTTCTCCCAGGATACCCGTTTCAGCCATTTTGCGGTATTCCTCTACGGTGAATCGCCGTCTTGCTAACTGAAGCGACATAACAACCTTCCTCGTTTCGCGCTGTGCGTGACTTTCATTTTATTATAAGCGGTTGGGGATTGAATTGGCAAGGCAAATAAAGGGTTATGGAGGCAGAGCCTCGCGCTCTTCGTTCCCAGGCTGAGCCCGGGAACGAGAAATTTATTTTATTCCACCTACAACAACATTCCGGCAACACACGCCGTCATAAAACAAGCGATCGAACCGGCAATCATTGCCCGCACGCCCAACCTTGCCAAATCGTGCTGGCGTTCTGGTGCAATTCCGCCAATCCCGCCCAGTTGAATCCCGATCGAGCCAATATTGGAGAATCCGCACAGGGCATAAGTAGCAATCAGCACCGCCCGTTCCGAAATCTCTTTTTTTTCTATCATTCCCTTTAAATCCAAATAAGCAATAAACTCATTGAGGATGGTTTTCTTGCCTAATAAAACTCCGACTTTTGCGCAGTCAGCCAAAGGCACTCCCATCACCCAAGCCAAGGGTGCCATTAAATAAGACAATATCCATTCTAATGATAACTGCGGCACGCCCAACACTGCCCCAACCCAACCGAGCAGGGCGTTGAACATCGCCAGCAATCCCAGAAAGGCTATTAACATCGCCGCGACATTTAACGCGAGTTTCATCCCGTCGCTGGCTCCCGATGCGACTGCATCGACGGCATTGCCGTAAGTCTTGTCTACCTTTAACTGCACGGTGCCCGCTGTCAGCGATTTTTCGGTTTCGGGGTAAAATAGTTTAGAAATTGCCAGGGCGGCTGGGGCAGACATAACGGAAGCGGCGATTAAGTGTTCGGCTGGCACTCCAAAGGAAATATAAGCCGCCATTACTCCCCCTGCGATTGTGGCAAATCCGCCCGTCATTACTGCGTGAAGTTCCGATCGCGTTAACGTATGGATGTAGGGTTTAATTAGCAGCGGTGCCTCGGTTTGTCCGACGAAAATATTGGCAGCGCAGGAAAGGGTTTCCGAACCCGATGTCCGCATGGTGCGCACCATTACCCACGCGACTCCCTCGACAACGCGCTGCAAAATTCCGTAGTGATAGAGCAGGCTGATAAATGAGGAGAAAAATATAATGGTGGGCAGCACTTTAAAGGCGATAAAGTGTTCCTCAAAATTGTCGCCGAAGACGAATTTTGCCCCGGCATCGGAAAAGGCGAGGAACTGGCTGACTGTATCGCCGAGAAATTTAAACAGTGCAAAACCGGGGGCTGTTTTGAGGATGAGAAGGGCAAAAATTAACTGCAAGGCGATGCCCCACAGCACGGGACGCCACTGCACAGCTCGTCTGTTTGCAGAGAGGGCGTAGGAGATGCCGACAAATACAACCAAACCCAACAGTGAAATCGCTCGCTCCATATAGTTCCCACTGCGATCGCAAGGTACAGTGGGAATCATATCTAATTTTAGATTTTAGGTTTTATATTTAAGAGTTTAGATTTGTTTTTGATGCGTCGAGAGATTTTCAGGGCCGATCGATCCTGCAAGTTTACAGCAAAATCGTGCAGGGAAACACGAAAGAAGCCAAGCTGAGCGGTTTGGAGTGTCGGGCGATCGCGCCTTTTAACCCGCTGCAGCACGTTGCGGATTTTTTCTGAAATCCGTAGTAATACGGGTGCTGAATGTAGCGAGAACCGGCAGAATAAAATGGAGTCATCCCCGAGGAGTATACATCTATCTATGGTTAGAAAAAATCATCGCCTCCTGATTTTGATTGCTACCTGTAGCGCTGTTGGTGTGATTCTGGGGGGTACTTCCAGCTTAGCCCAGACGAACCACTGTCTGGCGGCTCCCACGCCTACCGCCGAGTGCCTGACTCAAGATCCCGTGATGAAGACACTAGAAGGGATGAGTTTGGGGTTGGTGGCTGGGGCAGGCGCAGCTCTGGGCGCGACTTGGCAAATCTGGCAGAAAGAAAATTGACGCGCAAATAGCAAATATCAATTAAAAATTCGCGACAACTGCGTGTCAGGGCGACATGGCAAAGAACGGCTCGGTCGGTTAGGGGACAGGAAAGGTCGCTACAATATAAAGATCGAGCCGTTTATTATCAGGCCAGCTTGTAGGCCTTTGCTTATGTCCCTGCCCATTGTTGCCATTATCGGACGCCCTAACGTCGGCAAGTCCACCCTCGTCAACCGCTTCGCTGGCAGCCAAGAGGCGATCGTGCATGACGAACCGGGGGTGACGCGCGATCGCACTTACCGGCGCTCCTACTGGCAAGATCGCGAGTTTCAAGTTGTGGATACGGGCGGCTTGATATTTGACGACGATACGGAATTTCTCCCCCTGATCCGCGAACAAGCAATGGCGGCTCTGGCAGAATCGAGCGCGGCTATATTTGTAGTAGACGGTCAAGAAGGGCCAACGCCAGCGGACGAAGCGATCGCGCAATGGCTGCGCGTGCAACCGGTACCGGTGCTGCTCGCCGTCAATAAGTGCGAGTCTCCAGAACAGGGACTCACGCAAGCAGCGCAGTTTTGGGAGTTGGGTTTGGGAGAACCTTACCCCGTCTCTGGCATTCACGGCAGCGGCACCGGCGATTTGCTCGATAAAGTCATCGAATACTTGCCGCCAGTGGGCGAAATTCCCGAAGAAGAAGAGATAAAAGTGGCGATCGTCGGACGTCCCAATGTCGGCAAATCTAGCTTGTTGAACGCTTTTGTCGGGGAAAAACGCGCGATCGTCAGCCCGATTTCCGGCACAACCCGCGACGCGATCGATACGGTTGTAGAACGGAATGACCAAACTTACCGCCTCATCGATACAGCCGGCATCCGCAAGAAGAAAAATGTCGAATACGGGCCGGAATTTTTCGGCATTAACCGGGCTTTTAAAGCGATTCGCCGCGCCGATGTTGTTTTGCTGGTCATCGACGCGATCGATGGGGTGACGGAACAAGACCAAAAACTCGCCGGTCGCATTGCTGAAGAAGGACGCGCCTGCGTGGTGGTGGTGAATAAGTGGGACGCGATCGAAAAAGATTCCCATACGATTTACGAGTACCAAGAACACTTAAAAGCTCGCTTGCATTTTGTCGAGTGGGCGGAAACGATCTTTGTCAGCGCCCTCACCGGGCAGCGGGTCGAAAAAATTATCGACTTGGTGAATGCAGCAGCGGAACAGCACAAGCGCCGCGTCAGCACGGCGGTGATTAATGAAGTGATCGAAGAAGCCCTGCGCTGGCACTCTCCGCCTACCAGCCGACAAGGACGTCAGGGGAAACTTTATTACGGCACGCAAGTCGCCAGCCAACCGCCCGCGATCGTCTTGTTTGTCAACGATCCCCAGCGGTTTAACGACAACTACCGCCGCTACATCGAGCGGCAATTCCGCGAACAGCTCGGCTTTGCGGGGACGCCGCTGCGATTGATGTGGCGGGGCAAGAAAACTCGCGAAGTCGAGCAATCTAGCGCCAATCGAGCCACTCGCGTCTGATAATACTCGAGAGTCATTAGTCAGGGGCTTGCAGCACAGGAGAAAGGACGAAAAGACGAACAATGGATTTAATGCGATCGCTGCCCCTGGGGCTCTATCTCGAACAGCCAGTTACTTGGCTGCACCACCTCGACTCGCGGGTGAAATTTGCCTGGTTGATGACTTTTTTGTTCGCTCCCATCCAAGCCGATCCCCTCTGGCGCATCGGCTTGGTGGCGGCGCTGATGTTGCTGACTTTGGCGGCTGCGATCCCCCTGCGGGTGTGGCGGCAGCAGGTGGGATGGCTGCTGACGTTTTGTTTGTTGCTGTTTATTTTGAGCGCGATCGCTCCCGACGGGCTCGCCGTCAGCCAGCAACCCCGCCTCCCTGCTGACGAGCTAGCTTTTTCCCAGCAAAGCGCGACTCTGCCAAAGCCCGCCCCGCGCAATCCTTGGTACGATCCCTTTGGTTGGGGGCAAAAGCCTTCTCCAGACACCTCAGCGTCAAAACCTACCATTCAAGACTCAAAACTTCCCCAGCCCACGGATTACAATTACGTTTTATTTCAGCAGGGACCTTTTAGAGTCACCCGCCGCTCTTTCGCTCTGGGGCTTGGTGTCAGTACATTGTACTTTACTTTGATTTACAGTACGAATCTTTTCCTGCTGACGACTGCGCCGGAGGAAATTACCGTCGGTATTGAAAGTTTAATGCAACCCATGCGGCGGTTCAACTGGCCGATAACGGAAATCGCGCTCACGCTGACTTTATCGTTGCGATTTATTCCGTTGGTTTTGGAAGAAGTGCAAAATTTGGCGCGCTCGGTGAGTACGCGGGCAATAAACTGGAAAAAACTCGGTTTTAAGGGAACGATGCAGGTTTGGTTGACGGTGGCACAGCGGCTTTTGGAAAATTTACTGCTGCGGGCTGAACAAATGGCAAGTGCCATGCAGGTGCGCGGCTTCACGAGTCCGAACGAACATCGCGTGCAGTGGAACGTGCTGCGATTGAAGCGCGGCGACTGGCTGGCTCTGGGGACGATGGTGGTTTTCTGGGCAGCGCGGTTGGTTTGGGGGTGGGAAGCGTGAACGCGAATTCGATGCAGCCTTGGTACTGGCGATCGCTCCCTTTAAACAATCGCACCGGTTCGCAAGTTTTTGACGCCCTGTTTCGCCCGCCCCGTACCGCATCGGGAGTAGAAGCGATCGCCACCCTCCTCGAAAGCCCGTACACAAATTCTGCCGATTGTCAACCCCTCGCGAGATATTCCATTTGCGCCGGAGGGCCTCGCATTATCAATGGCCAGCCGCAACTGTGGACGCCGCCCGTCGGCGAAATTCTCCCCTTCCTGCGCCGCCTGCTGCAGCGCTCCGGGGCGCTCCCGGAGGCACTCTCAGCACTGAGCACCGAACACTCCACACTCAGCACTGCACACTCAGCACTCAGCACTGAGCACTTTTCACTGCACGCTCAGCACTCAGCACTGAGCACTGAGCACTCTTCACTCCCTTTCACCGGCGGTTGGTTGGGCTGGCTGGGGTACGATCTCGCCTGGGAAATCGAACACCTGCCCTCTCTCAACACCGATCCCCTGCCGTTTCCCGTTGCCTACTGGTACGAACCCGCCTCATTTGCCGTACTCGATCGCCAAGAGCAAGCGCTCTGGCTCGCTGCCACAGAGCCGGCGGAACTCGACGAATTGCAAGCGCGACTGGAAAGGAACAGAGCGCCGGAAATCCCCCCACCAGCGATTCCCAATCCCCCATCCCCCGTTCCGCAATTCCATATATCCCAAACGGATTACGAAGCCGCCGTCATCCAGGCGAAAAAGTACATCCGAGCGGGAGATATTTTTCAAGCCAATCTTTCCCTGCGGTTTGAGGCTCGGACTGCTGCGGAGAGTTGGGCGATATACCGCGCTCTACAGGAAATCAATCCCTCTCCGTTTGCGAGTTACTGGCAGACGCCGTGGGGAGACGTTATCAGTTGTTCGCCAGAAAGATTGGTGCGGCTGGAAGCGCGCCAAGCCGAGACGCGCCCCATCGCCGGTACGCGATCGCGCGGCGTCACGCCGGAACAAGACCGGCAGCAGGCAGAAGATTTAATTTCTAACGCCAAAGAAAGAGCCGAACACGTCATGCTCGTTGACTTAGAGCGCAACGATTTAGGAAGAGTTTGCGAGTGGGGATCGGTAGAGGTGAATGAATTGCTCGTCATCGAGCGATATTCTCATGTCATGCACCTCGTCAGCAACGTGACTGGCACCTTGCGCCCGGAGTGCGACGCGGCAGATTTGATCCGCGCCATGTTTCCCGGCGGAACCATCACCGGCTGCCCCAAAGTCCGCTGTATGGAAATTATTGAAGAGCTGGAGCCCGTGCGGCGCAGTTTGTTCTACGGCTCGTGCGGATATCTGGATTGGCGGGGCAATTTAGACTTAAATATTTTGATTCGGACGCTGCTATATGCCCGGGAAGAGGAACAACTCAGTACCGTGTGGGGGCAGGTAGGGGCGGGGATTGTCGCCGACAGCGATCCTGAAAAAGAGTGGTACGAGTCCCTGCACAAAGCCCAGGCGCAACTCGCCGCCCTGAGAGTGGCTCAGACGCATCCCCCCGGATGCTGACAATAAGAAAGCCCTTAATCTTTCTCCCCCTCCCCCACTCTCTCCCTCTCCCACTCAATCTCAAGCAACAGCTTAAAATTGATGACGGTAGCGCCCGGGGGCATTTTCACATAAAGTAAGGGTTGAAATCGTTCGCTGTGAGACACTTTGAGGATTCATCTGGGAACTGATATTATTTGCATTCCTCGGATTCAAGCCGCTTTAGACCGTTTTGGCGAAAGGTTTGTACGCCGGGTGTACACCCCTGCCGAACAGGAAGACTGCGGTGTGGGCGATCGCTTCACCAACAGCAGCAGCGTCAGTCAGAAGGCGATCGCGCGACTGGCGGGGCGGTGGGCGGCGAAAGAAGCCGCAGCCAAAGCCTTGGGAACGGGCTGGCAGGGGATTCGCTATACCGATATCGAAATCCAACGCCTTGCTAGCGGCGCGCCTGCCGTTCGCCTGCACGGGGCAGCAGCGGCGGTAGCAGCGACGTGGGGAGAGTGCCAGTGGCAGTTGAGCATCAGCCACGATCGGGACTATTGCGTCGCCGTCGCGATCGCGATCGCGCCTTTTTGCTCTGATTTTGCATGTTAATTGGCAGGCGATCGCTCCGTCTACCCCTTTCCCATCTTAGGTTTTAGCAATTTTTTGTATTTAAAAAGCTAAATTTTATAAAATAAAATAGTATGATTGTCGTATCCGGATAAGATTGCTAATGCCCGCTATTTCTTCTTTCTCCCCCCCTCCCCCCCTCCCTCCCTCTTTCCCTCTCCGCCTCTCTCTTACCATCTAAACTCGAGCTATTTTCTGCTGAAACAGACACCGAATGGACGGCGAAACCTACCTGAATCATCCCACGTTTGGCCTGCTGTACCGAGTATGTATGGTTGGGGAAAACCAGGAATTGTTCACCACACTCTACGCTCAGCGCTTATTTTTTCTCGTGACTACCGCGCCCAATGGCTTGAAATTTGAGCCGATCGGACGGTCGGATTCTCGCCTGATGGTAGAGAACCGCTTGCGCTTGCTCCGGCGCACTGGCCAACTGAAGGAATACGAGCAACTACAGCAAATCCATCACAGAACCTTTCAATGAGCATCGCCGAACGGATTGCCAAAATACGCGCCTCCCTGCCGGAATCAGTCCGACTGATTGCCGTCAGCAAGCAGGTGCCGGCTTTCCTCATGCGAGAAGCCTACGCCGCAGGAATCCGCGATTTTGGCGAAAGTCGAATCCAAGAGGCAGAGGTCAAACAAGGGCAGTTGCAAGATTTGCCAGATATCACCTGGCACCTAATCGGCCACTTGCAGGCCAACAAAGCCCAAAAATCTTTGCAGCTTTTCCAGTGGATTCACTCCGTCGATAGCTTGAAACTAGCCGAACGCCTGGAGCGCTTGGCCCGAGAGCTGCAAGTCTCGCCCAAAGTCTGCCTGCAGGTGAAAATTCTCAGCGATCCCAACAAGTACGGCTGGAGCGTGCCGGACTTGCTCGCCGATCTCGAAGCCCTCGATCGCTGCTCTCAGATAAAAATTCAAGGTTTGATGACAATTCCCCCGCTGGGATTAGACGACTCAGAAACCCTGGCAGTCTTCGATCGCGCCCGCGAACTGGCAGAGCAGATCGCCCAGCAAAATTGGTCAAATCTGCAAATGCAGCAGCTTTCTATGGGAATGTCGGGAGATTACCACCTCGCCGTGCAAGCAGGGGCAACAATGGTGAGGCTGGGGACTGTACTGTTTGGGGAGCGACAGGCGCGAGCAATTGCAGGAGAATAGCCTGCCGCAGTGGCGGTATAGAATAAAGCAGTTAAACTGGTACGGTCTAGACCCAGCCATTGACATTGAAGGAACCAGCCTCCTTGCAAGTGTTGGCAAGCAGAGGGAGTAAACATGCCGAGGCAAAGCTGCCGGAGAAATTCGGCACGCCGCTAAATCCTATCAAGGTTACTGCTAAAGTGGAGCGTATCAATAAACTGTGATAAAAAAAGTTCAACCAGGGTGCAGTGCTTTGACCGGGATTGGCAACGAGGCGAGAGACCAACTTCTGTCAACGGTCGCGCGCTGGGTGCCAGAGTTAACCGTAGTTGTAATGGAGCGCTAACAGTGAACTCGATTTTTGCCAAGTTACGAGATTTCGTCGGGCTCAATCAGCCGGTAGATTACGAGTACGAGTACGATGAAATGGAGAGAGAGGGCTATCAAAATCTTTACCAAGAGCAAACCCCTCCTGCTCCTCCACCGGAAGAACGCCAGAATCGGACTCGGTTGCGGGATCAAAGACTGGGTGCCCCCAGTACAGGTATTATGGGAACTGGTTCGGGATTAGGAGCGACGATGAACAACGTAATTGGTCTGCCGGGAGCTGCCAACGGCATTTCTGAAGTGTTGGTAATGGAGCCCCGCTCTTTTGAAGAAATGCCCCAAGCGATTCAAGCGCTGCGGGAGCGCAAGTCTGTGGTTTTGAATCTGACGCTGATGGACCCAGACCAAGCACAGCGGGCTGTGGACTTTATCGCAGGCGGCACTTATGCCCTTGACGGTCATCAAGAGCGCATCGGCGAAAGCATTTTCTTGTTCACGCCGAGCTGCGTTCAAGTCAGCACGCAAACCGGGGTGGTTCACGACGTCCTGCAACCGCACCTGCGCGCCTCCCGTCCAGCGGGCCAGCCGCAGGCTCCGAGCTGGCCCGCCGAGCCAGCCCGCATGGCTCAGTAAATCACCGCGCATCGAGAATTGGGCAAAAGGGAATGGGGAAGGGGGCATCGGGCATGGGGCATCGGGAATGGGGCATGGTAAATGGGGCATCGGGCATGGGGAATGGGGAAAAATTTCCTCCCCCTCCCCCCCTCCCTTCCTCCCCCACTC
>CAYOOD010000080.1:36186-36304 GCA_964405435.1 uncultured bacterium | reverse complement strand
CCATCCGGGCTGATGGCGAGGGAAATAACCCAGCCAGAATGCTCGGTGAGGGTGCAAGCAACTGAGGCATTTTCTAGCTTGCGTTTGCGTTCGGCTTCTTGCTGACGTTTGCGTTCGG
>CAYOOD010000080.1:0-36086 GCA_964405435.1 uncultured bacterium | reverse complement strand
CTTCTTGTTGACGCTGACGTTCGGCTTCTTGTTGACGCTGACGTTCGGCTTCTTGTTGACGCTGACGTTCGGCTTCTTGCTGTCGCTGACGTTCGGCTTCTTGTTGGCATTCGTATTCCGCTTGTTTGCGCTGCATTTCCTCCCAAATCATTTTTTGGTGCTGACTTTCTCCGATCGCACCCAAACACGCACTCAACTTTTCCGCATATTCCCCATCCGCCACCGTCAAAGCCGACGTGAATGCCTCTACTATCTCCAAGAAACCCATTTTCTCTTCAGAAACCGGGTTTCTGAGTTTCAGCCAAGATAACAGCGAATACTCAACCTGCTTTCTCGCCCAAGACTTATCCGGCAAACCACTCAAACTCAGCGCCAAATCCAAAAATAAATAGGGAAGGGCGTTCGGGCGTTCAACTCCCGTCAACTGATAGAGACTTTGATAGCTGGAAACAATCTCACCCACGAGCATTTCCTTCAAACTGTCGCTCGGCACCTTTTCCAGCAACCCCGGCAGCAGTTCTGGCAACTTCGGAGGCGCATCGGAATGAGAGAAATGGTAGCGATCCGCCATCAATCCCACTAAAATGCAGTGGCAAATCCCTAAAAACTGCGCCAGTTCTTGAATGTACTTGTCTTCCTTAACATTGTACTTGTAATCCCGCTCCCCACTGAAGCCAAACTCCCTATCTTCTTCCTCCTCTTCCAAAATTAACAGATTCAGTTCGTCATCGCCACCGCGCCGCTTAATCTCCTCAAGGGTTTTGCCTTTGTCTAAGAGCATCATCCGGTAGTCTCGCCACTTCTCGGCATATTTGCGAGCGATGGGATACAAAACCTCTTTCCAAGGAATCGTCAGCACCTTTTCATAGTGCGGCATTTTTTCCAGCATATCCCAACCCGCCAGGTAAATTCGCAGCAAATCCCCATCAACTTTAGATTCTAAAACCAGAGTGGGAACCGATTTCAGAACGTGATGCAGAACATCCACCGCACTTTTGCCGTGAGAAGATTTGCTTTCCCAATCCGCTCCTTGATATCTAACCGGTCTTTCCTGACTCGCGAGGGGGTAATGTTTGCAAAATTCCTGCACTTCATCCGTCAAGCGGGCTTCAATGCGACTGAACCCCTGCGCCGCGTTGGGGAATTTTTCAAACTCCAAAGCCGGGGGTGAAATGATAACCAGTAGAGGAATGGGGCTGAGACTCTCCTGATAGCCCTTGTAAGCCTCTAAGATTACCCGCGCTGGGGTTTTGAGGGGAAAACTCTCTCGGATTTCTTTATCGTCGGCGAGTTCTAGAGCCGTCAGCAATTGAGCGCGAGATAAAATCAGTTGAGTTTCCCGGCGGTATTGTTCCAGCCTTTGCTCGTGTTGCAAGCGTCTGGCTAGCTGTTCTCGCTCAAAATCTTGCCGATTTTGCAGGCGCGCATTTTCGCAAAACTGCCGATATTCCTCGATTTCTCGATTAAATTTTTGCCGCATCCCTTCCAATTCCGCCTGAAACGCTTGCCCCCTAGTTTGTAGGGCAACTTGAGAAGCAGCTCTGAAGAATTCCAAATTCTCCTGAAACTCTTGCTGATTCGCTTGCATAACAAATTGAGCCTCAATGCGGTCAATTTCATTCTGCCTTTGCGTCATCGCCACCACTGTCTGGGGCGCAAAAACCCCTTGAATTGCCGTGACTATCCCCTGCGCAAAATCCCAAACCATTGTCGTTACTCCTGATTTTAGTTTTCAAATCTGCGGGTTTCTACCTAGCCACCTCAACTCTGCGTGCAAGTATTAAATACCAAGGTAGCCGCCGCCCAACGTGCTGTTCCCCCTGTAGCAAAAAGCCGGTCATCGGGAGTGTAAGCGTATCCCGAAGGAGTGACATAACCTATCTTATGTCCATCAGCATCATACACATTCAGATCCGCCCCCAAACGTCCGATATACTCACCACCGCGATAAAATTTATGCCCGTCTACAGTCCCCGCTTGTCCCCATCCATTACCATGCCACCAAACATGATTACCGATAAACTCAACTGACTTCGTATCATCGGGAGTAATCGCCCCAGAATCGGTATAATTAAAAGCATTAAGGGTGGCTTCAACCTGCGGACTCAAGGCAGTATCGTCTGATGGAGTCAATGGAGAATTTCCTTGAGAAGACGCAGCCTCACTATTGAATAAAATAGTGGACAAAGCCGCTAAATCTCCGGCAACCGCGTCTGCAATCCATTCGGTTTTTATCTCGCCCAAACCTTCTCTAGTGTCAGCATCCAAACCACCCGACTGAGGCATCAATGAATGCCCGGAAGCGTCAGCCCCATCTAAAGCCCCGGCTGCGTGTAAATCTGGGGGATGGTGAGTGTCGCCTAGATTCAAGTGAAGGTGAGATAAATCAACAACCTCTGAGGGCTGAGGGTTGCCGTGCTGGTGCGAGTCCAGATTTAGGGACTGCATGAGGTCATCGAGCAGTGAATGATTGCCACTGTGGGTGCTGTCGTCAAAAGGGTTATTCATGGACAGATGCCCGAGAGGAAAAACTTACTTCGATATTAGCGGCCTCATCTGGCTTCAGGCGAATATGTTACAATTCGTAATACAAGCGGTTTTTTTTCTTGGAAATGCCCCTACCGCCGCTGGCATGGTTGTGGTTTATCGCGGGTACTATACCGATGAGAAACCCGGCTTCTCGAAGAAGCCGGGTTTCTGTGTAGCTCGCGCTTGATGAAAATCGCCATAATCAAAGGCGATCGCTTCCTACTCGGCACGGTGCGATCGCCCTTCAGCAGTAAAATAGACAAAGCCCGCAGAAATCCTAGATACCCCGTGCCTACCCCCCGCATAACTGAAGCGTTACTGAGTCGCATCGAACGCCATCTTGATGCTATACTCGAATTGCAAGACCTTCCGCCGATGCTGCAAGCCGGTGAAAGAGCTATGTTAGCTCGATTGCGAGCTGGAAACACCACCCGACAAGATATCGAGTTCTATCTCCACGAACTGATAGAATCAGCAAATTTACGCCGCACAGCGGATTTGAAGAAAGCCCACGAAGCCGCCCTGAAGTTCAGGAGAGTGACCGAGAGGGATTTATTCCATTCTGATGTAATCCGTAAATATCCAGAATTGTTTCCTTATAGTTGGAGAGAGTAATATGACTTTTGTCCACGTTAGACTGACTCAGTTAAAGCACGACGATACCCTAGTTAAATATCTGGTTGAGTCTTTCGATTTTAACGAGCAAAGGCAATGGGAGGCTCTGGGCTATCTCCTCCTTAACAAGCAAACAAAGCTGTATGATTTTCAGCCGTCAACTGTCTGGGAATCTCATAAAATTATTCCTCCTTCACTTTACGATCTGGACGAAGCAGAAAGAGAGCGCCTTATTGAATTAAAGTATCAGGATTATGGCTGGGGCGCTTGGTCAATGCTCGTCCATCATTGGGCCACATTATTTATTAAACGCGAGTCGTTTCCCGAATATCATCCTTTAAGCTTCTTTCCCGATCGCTCTCAGGATGTGAAAGAACCTTCTTTGTCTGCATAGGGGATGGATTCAGCCAACCAAAGGCGATCGCTTCCTACTCGGCACGGTGCGATCGCTTGAGACAAGAAACCCGGCTTCTTCGAGAAGCCGGGTTTCTAGCCCCAGTGAGAAAACGCCCTAACCCTTACAAAGTCTGGCTGCTCAAAAAGGCATATAAAACCATACCCAAAATAATCGCGCCGCTGCCGACAATTATCGACCAGAAACGGTGGTAACTGTTGACAGTCGTGCCGCTTTCACTCTGCAATTGAATCAAATCCATCCAAGGGGCAACGCCTCGGCGGAACCAACCCAAAGTGCCTACTTCCATGCCAATCAAGCTGTTGACTCGCTTCATGCCGAAGAGGAAATTTCCCAGGGGGCCGAAACGAGACGCATAGTGTAGGAAAATCATTCCGGTTCGGTCTTTAAATTGCAAGTCGGAACCGAAGACGTAACCGGAATCGCCGCGCCCGATTAATTCGCCTTGGAGTTTTGCCGGCTTTCCGCGCAGGGGACTGGCATAGGGATCGGACATCAGGGCGAGTACGTCGGTTTCGGGTGCTTGTTTGTAGTCGGGAAACATGACCATTGTTTTGACGAGGACTCCCAATCCGAAACCGATAATCGGCGCTGCAACGAGGATTTGCGGTGTTCCTGGGGCAACTAAGAGGGCGATCGCCAACCCGCCAAACAAGCCGATCGTTTCGCTGCAGTAGAGGAGCAAATCTCCGAAGAAGTTGCCGTACAGCCTGCCTTTGTTCAGTTCTCGCCCTTCTCCGATGACGCGCCCCATATCGAATTCGATCGCCAAGCCGAGTTGTTCGGCGTAGGTGCTCAGGGCGCGGACGCGCTTGCCCGTCAACGGGTGCGTCGAGTTCAATTCCATCCACCAGCCCCAAGGGTTAAACATATCCCACAGAAAAACGCGCCCGATTTTTTGCGGTTCTGAGGCGATGCGGTAGGCGGTGCCGGTGGCTGCGGCGGCTTTGTGATCGTAAATTCCCAGGGCGCGGGTGCCTTCTACCAGGCGGCTCGGTTCTGGCGATCGCTGCCCTTCTTCAAGGATGCCGTAAGCAATTTTAACCAAGGCGCGAGACAGCCCGTTCGGGTTGCCGGTGACTTCCGCCGCAAAATGATCGGCGAAATATTCCCGCGTGCGAGACAGGTACAGCACCATATAGGTGCCGATTAGGTAAAAAATGTAAGCCACCCCAGCAGCAAGGGCGATCGCGTCTTTTGCCTTGTTGTCGCCGCCGCCTTGGCTCATCCGTCGGGCAAAGGTGTAAATCAAATAGCAAATCTGCACCAAGGTTGATGCTAAAGTCATCACCGCAAAATCCCAGTGGACGACGTGCCCGAGTTCGTGGGCGTAGACGGTGGCGATTTCGTCGTCGTCGAGATAGGTAAATAATCCCTCGCTCACCACGAGGCGCGCTGTATTCGGCAGCGATCCGTAAGTGAACGCGGTGGGGTTTTGGTCGTCGATGATGCCCAAGCGCGGCTGTTTGAGGTTCTTTTCGGCGCAGACTTGGCTCAGCACTCGGGCAGTTTCGGGACTTTTGCTCTCAATTTCTGCCAGAGACACCCAACGGGTGCCGTAGAGCCAGCCTTGCGTCAAGTCCATCAACCAAGGCGAGAGGAAAAAGGTGAGGAGATTGAAAATTACGGTGATGGCAATGGCAATAGCCAGACCGGTTGCGGGATCGTCGCTGTTGATGATGAAAACAATCGCTAAAGCGAGAACGAACACCATGCCGAACAGCAGGGTGATGGTGACACCAGACGCGAGGGCGAGGTTGCCCCCCACGGCAGCCATCGCCAATTTGATGCCCGCGCCGGCGGCTCTTCCTGCCTTTGGGGCGGGGTTGGGTTGCGATCCGGGTTGAGATGACATGAGGATTCTTGCTGAAGAAGGATTGGAACAGATTGTGCTTTCAACCTGCGAGGCGTTGACAAATACTACCGCCCGTGCAGGGTTTTCTATCCTTCTGTCATAGCTAATAAATTTGGTTTTGCGGCTATTGCTCCACAAAACTATAAACTTTTCTCTAGAGAGAAAAATCCCTCGCCGCCAACCTCCAGCCGCGATCGCTCGGTTCGGGGTGCGGCAAGTGCCTGGTTTGTACGAGGGGCTTTAGCCCTCCTAGATGCTAGGCTTTAACTGCGAACAAGAGACTTTCTACTGAGTGAATGTAAATTCAATGGGAAACTCGCCTATTCTCGAACAAGCTGCTAAATCCGTTACGACTGGTTCGGCGTCTGTGCCCCCTGGGGAGGTGGTGGCAGCGCTCCTCGAAGCGGAGAAAGCTGCAAAATCCAATAAAGTTCGCTATTCTTTCGAGCCGTTAATCGGGAGCTGGCGGCTGTGTTTTATCACGGGCACGAAAAAGACTCGTCAGAGAGCGGGGATCGTGATGGGTGCAGGGCGCTACATTCCTCAATTTGTGAAAATTAAAATTTCTTATATAAGAGCGATCGCTCCTATTCAAGAAAAGTATCCCGACGCGGGGCGAGTGGAAAATAGCGTGCAGCTTGGCGGGCTGCAACTGATTCTGACGGGACCGACTAAATTTCTGCCAAACAAAAATATTCTCGCTTTTGATTTTACCACAATGACGGTAAAATTGTTTGGAGCAACGCTGTACCGGGGTTCGATTCGAGGGGGAGAATCGCAGGAGGAGAAGTTTTATACAGAGAGTGTGGGAAAGCAAGCGTTTTTCGCTTATTTTCTCGTGACAGAGGGGGAAATTGCTGCCAGAGGGCGGGGAGGGGGTTTGGCGCTTTGGGGCAGATAATTCATTACAGTACAGCGCCCGAACGACGCCGCTTTTTGTGCAAATACTGCTGGTGATAGTCTTCGGCGAGATAGAATTCGCCTGCAGGTTTAATTTCTGTGACGATATCTTTTTCGTATTTGCCCGAAAGTTGCAGTTTTCGTTTGGATGCCCGCGCTGCTTTTTCCTGTTCTGGCGTGTGGTAAAAAATTACAGAGCGGTATTGTTCGCCTCTGTCGGCACCTTGGCGATTCAGTTGGGTGGGATCGTGGCAATTCCAGAAAATTTCTAGCAATTGCTCGTAGCTGATAAGGGCAGGATCGTATTCTACCCGCACGGATTCAGCGTGCCCGGTGATGCGAGCGCATACGTCGAGGTAGCAGGGGTTGGGAAAGTGCCCGCCTGTATATCCGACACAGGTAGAGGTGACGCCTTTGATTTGGCGAAAGGTTTCTTCGACGCCCCAGAAACAACCGGCTGCAAATGTGGCTGCGTGCATGGTACGATCGCGATCGCAAAATACTGTATGATTTAATATATAGCAAATCTATTGGAGTTGTGGAAAACCTGTGTCGGGAGGCTGTAGGGGCGGTGCCCTCGTGCCCGCCCCTCTGGGCAGGCTGACAGGCTCGTTCGCGGTTCTCTTGACAGGCAAAGATAAAATGATGAAACAGCCTCTATTATTCAGTGCAATACTCATGGGAAGTATGGCAGTTGTCGTCGCCCCGGAGCCCGCGCGAGCGATCGCTTTGGTGACTGGCGTGCAGCTCAATCCTAGCAGCAGCGGCGTTGAGGTTGTCTTAGAAATCTCGGATGGCGATCGCGATCGCCGTTTTTCTGAAATCTTTACCGTCAATCTCGGTAAAACCTTGACTGTGGAGGTAAAAAATCTCCAACTGCGCTTGCCAGAAAGCAACACTTTTTATAAAGAAAATCCCGTACCTGGGATTGCTTCCGTTACGGTGATGCCGGGAAGTCCGAATAATATTTTGATTCTCGTTAGCGGCACTGACAGCGTACCTGTCAGCCAAATTAGCCGACAAGATTCTAAAGGAATTGCCCTGAGCTTTCAAGCAAGCACAAACAGCGAAGGCGGAACCGCCGAAATCCCTGATACCGCGATTCAACCCGATTCAAAAGTGACAGTGAATGGCAGAGAAGTGATTCCCCCAAATTCCGGGACTTCGCCGCTGCTATCTGGGCAAGTAGAACTTTCAGTCGGCGAAACAACTGTCCCCTTGAATTCGCCCCCAACGGTTCCGATTCGTCTGGGAACAACCACGACAATTAATCGGCTGCAATTGCGAGACGTTCCCGTAGAAGACGTGCTAAATCTCCTCGGCAATACGGTCGATCTGAAGGTAGTTTTTCGCGAGGAACCTCGCTCGCAAAATCGCGCGATGGCAGAGCGGAGAAAAGCCAAAATTTCTCTCGATATCGAAAACGAACAAGTGGAGAACATTCTCAATTATGTCCTGCAATTCAGCGGCTTGCAAGGAGTGCGAGTCGGCAGTACCATTGTTGTCAGCTTAATTGCCCCCGTCGAGAAAGTAGAATCCGAGACAATTTCGCGCTCTATTTCCACAAACAAAATACCAGCCAGCCAAGCTGCCGCTTATTTATTCAGTTTGGGAGTTGAACGCCCTTCCACCTCCCCGCTCTCGGCGGCAGAAGCCCTTTGTTTTTCCAAGAAAGACTCCCTGCCCCCGTGGGCTGGATTGCAAGCGATCGCAGACGACACTAAGAACGTTCTCACCTTAAGCGGTTCCCGAACCTTAGTAGAATCCGCCATTGAAAAGCTGAGAAATCTCTCGAACTGCCAGCCAGCAATGCCGCCGAAAAACACCCCTTAATCTCCCAATCTCCCAATCCCGGCTATTGCTCCAACAATAACCTACACGGACGCAATTTTAACAGAACGCAAAAACTTGGCGCTTTCTTCGGGCAGCGCCGTATTAATAAACATGCCGCTTCCCAACTCAAATCCTGCTGTCACATTCGTGCGCGGCACGATCGCAATGTACCAGTGAAAGTAATCGGCACGCCCCTCGGCTGTCGGAAGCGAACGAATGGTGTAATTGTAATCGGGATTGTTCAAGCCATAATAAAGCTTAGCTAGCACGATTTTAAGAGTTTTGGCTAAATCTAAAATTTCCGACTCTGAAATTTCGTCAAAAGAAGAAGAATGGCGGCGGGGAAAAATCCAGGTATGAAAGGGGGAAAGTGCCGCATAGGGGATAAACGCCACAAAATGCTTGCTTGCTAGGATGATTCTTTTATCCGAGTTCAGCTCTTCTTTGAGGGTGCGGCAAAAAATACATTCTCCCGTATCGTCGTAATAGCGAATCGCTTCTTGCGCCCGGGTTCGCAATTGATAAGGAACAATGGGAGTGGCGGCTATTTGCGAGTGAGGATGTTCGATAGAAGTACCTGCTGAAAAGCCGTGATTCTTAAAAATGATAATGGATTCGACGCGGCGATCGCGCCGAATTACGGCATAGCGCTGGCGGTAAACTCTGAGGATATTGGCGACATCTTCCACTTCTAAAAGAGCAGTCGTCAAGTCGTGGCGGGGATGTTCGATAATCACTTCGTGAAATCCAACTCCCGACAAGGAACGATACATGCCATCGCCTGTTCTGACGCGCTCTCCCAGGGAGGAAAGCGCGGGATATTTGTTGGTAACGGCGCGTACCCGCCAGCCGCGATCGTCGCTCAAACGGACGGTTTCTTCGCCAGTGAGGTGCTCGCAGCCGGGGCAAAATGGGCAGTCGGGTTTGATGGTGGGGAGGGCTGCTATTTCCCTTGCAGGTTTGGCAAATTCGTGCGGTCTTTTTGCTCTTTCGGTGGCGATAATCACCCAATCTCTGGTAATGGCGTTGAGTCTGAGTTCTGTCATGGCGCTTGTGGTAGGGGTATTCCTCACTCATTTTATAGCGGTTTTTATTGGGCTGAGAGACTGAGAAACCCGGTTTCTTGAAGAAACCGGGTTTCTGCGCTGTACTTCATTCCCCTAAAAACTTCTATATATTCTTCGCATTCAGGAGTACGGCAGGCGCTTCTCAATTTTGTAAATTTGGATGGTGGGGCGATCGCTCGCCTCGAAATTTTTATTAACGTTACCTTCAGTTCCGTAGGGGCAATCCTACCGATGAAAGCCCCTACGCCATCGCTCTTTCTACTTATTCGGCTGGGATATCCGCCGATCGCGCGGCGATTTTCACCTGCGCGCGGCGCAAAACGCGATCGCCCAATAAATAGCCCCGGCGGATTTCCGCGATCGCCGTTCCCTCTGCATATTCGTCTGTGACTTCTCGCTCGACGACTTCGTGCAGCTCGGTATCGAAAGGTTTTCCTTCTACCTCAATCACTGAAATGCCCAGGTTTTTTACGGCTGTTTCTAATTGTCGGTAAATCCCCTGATAGCCTTTGTGAATGGCGGTTTCTCGCTCAGTTTTAAGTTTAATTTGCCCTTTTGCCTTCTCGAAACTATCGAGGGTTTTTAGCAGCTCTTGAAACACTTCAACGGTTCTTTTTTCCCTGAGTTCTGCTGGCTGCTGCTGCAGGGCTTTTATCAGGTCTTCTTTTTCTTTTTCGACTTCCTCAAGTCGCTGCCGCAGGCTCTTGAGTTCCTGAAGTTGCTGTTGCGGGCTGTTCAGTTGTTCCCGCAATTTTCGCGAGTAGCGGAGCTGGGAAGCTAAGGGAGACTCAGCCAGTATCGCCCGCTCGACTTCTTCAAATGATGTTTCTCCCTGCAATACCAAATCGAGGCTGTAATCGAATAGGGTTGTCATTCCCTCTTCCACAGCGATTTTTTTGCTTTCTTCTGCAAAAGTGCCGCGCGCGATCGCGGATTTTAGCGATTCGGTTATTGGCATGACTTCAAAAACTCCAACTCGCCCGCAATAGCCGACGCCCTGACAGTGGGGGCAGAGTTCGCCGTTGAGCTGCGCTTCTTCCCGTTCTTTTAGCGGAACGGTTGCGGCTTTATACACGGTAGAAAATGCAATATCCCGCGCGGTGGTGGAAAATAAACCAAACGCCGTTAATTCCTCTGCAGTTGGCTTGTAGGGGATGCAACATTCGCTGCACAGCCGCCGCACTAGCCGCTGGTTGACAATCCCGATCGCGACACTGGCAATCAGTTCCGGTTCAATTCCCATTGCTTTCAAACGGGCGATCGCTCCTGCTGCATCCGGCGCGTGCAAACTCGCCAGCACCAAGCGACCGAAAGCTGCCTCAACTGCCATTTGAGCGGTGGCTCGGTTGGGAATGTCTCCCACAAAAATCGCTGCTGATTTTTCCCGCAGTACCGACTGCAAGGTGGCGGCAAAATCCATTCCCCGATTTTGGTTGACTTCTACTTGTACGACTCCGGGCAAGTTATACTCGATCGGGTCTTCTACTGTAAAAATATTAGTGCCCGGATTGGAACGCTCCGCTAAAGCGGCTGCAATGGTTGTTGTTTTCCCCGATTCTGATGGCCCTACGATTAAAATCAATCCATACGGGCGGGCGATGATTTTCCGAATCGCGTGCAGGGTTTCTGAATCGGAGATAAAATCTCCCAAGCCGCGATCGATGTCTGCATTGCCCAAAATCTTCAAGATCGCTCGCTCTCCGTAGCGGCTGGGCAAGGTACTCATCAAAAAGTCGCGGTTTCGCCCTTGAAAAACCCGAGTGAAGTGACCTTGTTGCGGCACCTGCTGTTTTTCTGCGTCTAATTCCGCTAAGTTTTTCAAGTAGGACAGCAGCGCGGGGCCTACTTTTTCGGGCAAGTCGGTTAACGGTTCTTGCAGCATCCCGTCTTTTCGCAGGCGAATTAAGAGACTGTCTGCCTGCGGTTCGAGGTAGATTTCATCGGCTCCCTCGGTTAAACCGATTTCTATAATTCGGCTGGCTATTGGGGCGATATCTGTTTCGCCTCCGCCTTGTTTTTCCCCTGGAATTGCGGGGGAATGAACGGTGGCTTCTTCTGGTCGATCGCGCGGCGAGTTTTCGTTCGCGCTCTCGCGCTTTTGAGCCTCGGTTCGAGCGTCTTTTCGCCGCTGGAAAAAGTCGAAGTTTAGGGAAAAATTAGAAAGGAAGTGTTTTGGTTTGGGAGGATTATCCTTGGATTCAATCGGAGCGGTTGGGGTTTGGCTTTTGGGCTGGGTTTCGGGCGATCGCTCTCCGGCAAACCAATCGTCTCCTAAGTCGATGTCAGAAAATAAATCGCTCTCTCCTGCCGGCTCGTCTCCTAGCTCGAAGTCCTCTAACTGGCGGCTGCCATTAAAGCGATCGCGGCGCTTTTCTTTCACATACTCCACCAAATCCGAGTCTGGCTCGTCGTCGAGGGGAGCGTCACCCAGATCGATTTTCCACGATGGCTCTGCTTTGACATCGCGGTCAAAATCAGAGGATAATGACTTTTGAATGGATTGCTTTTTAATCTGCTCGTCCATATATTTTAAACGAATTTGTTGGCAGCCGAATCGTCGGAATTTCCACCCCCTGCGTCACCGATTTAGTCTGGTTTGCAGTCAGTTTCAACGCTTTTACAGCCCGGTTTCCCGGCTTGAAAAGCGAGGTGGGCACGCTCAGCAGCGAGTGCCCAACCTGTAAATCTCTGCAACGCAACTATTGACAGCGTGACGGTTGTGTGCTTCACTCTATCCCCTGGGGTGGGGCGGAGCAATGACAAAACTTCCCTCTTGTTGGGAAAAAGCGCCCGGGGTGAAAGTCGGCTGAAATTCTCGCGCCTGCTTTCAAGCGGCAGCAAAGAAAGTTCAGCCCCACAAGATCGAGCCTTACGAGCCTGTGGAGTCTATTGGCAAGCGATCGGATGCACCCAGCTAGCGGGTTTTCCGCCAGCGTTTGAAAAATAGGCTTGGCGGCGCTATTCGTGCCTAAATCATATCACGTCCTGCTGTACAGTTTGATTTTGTAGCCCGGGCAACTAATCCGATGCAGAAGGTGCATTTATCGGGGGTTTTGCTTTCTTCTCTGCCGCTTCCGAAGGGGGCAGGAATGCGACAAAATAAAAAGGGCAATTAAACGGATTTTATCTCAGTAAAACAGCCGCGAGCGCCTCGGAAGGCTAGGGCGTAGGAGGGGATGAAATAAAGGATGCCCAAAAAAGCAGCCGACGTAGCAGGGTACGATGAAAATACAGGCCATTGTGGCTGTATTGTTTTGCTTGACAGGAAACCATGACCAGTTTACAGATTGCTTCCCGTCCCCTGGTTGCGATCGCCAGAGCAACCCGCGAAGCGGCACGCAAATTAGCCCTGCTGTCTGTAGAGGCGAAAAACGAAGCGATCGAAGCGATCGCCGCCGCTTTAGAAACCGATGCTGCCGATATCTTGGCGGCGAATGCAGCGGATTGCCAAGCAGCCGAAGTCGAGGGGATTGCCAAACCGCTTTACAATCGCCTCAAGCTAGACGAAATGAAGCTAAAAGCCGCGATCGCGGGGGTGCGCGACGTTGGCAAACTTTCCGATCCGGTGGGAAACGTGCAAATTCACCGGGAACTGGATGAAGGGCTCGTTCTCAAGCGCGTCACCTGTCCTTTGGGGGTTTTGGGCGTTATTTTTGAAGCCCGCCCCGACGCGCTGGTTCAAATTACCAGTCTGGCGATCAAATCAGGTAACGGCGTCATCCTCAAGGGCGGTAAAGAAGCCGCGCGATCGTGCGAAGCGTTAATAAAAGCGATTCACCGAGGCTTAGAAAAAACGGCGGTTTCTCCAGAAGCGGTGCAGTTATTAACCACGAGAGAAGAAACCCTCGAACTGTTGAAATTGGACGAGTACGTCAATCTAATTATTCCGAGAGGCTCGAATTCTTTCGTCCGATTCGTGCAGGAAAATACCCGGATTCCGGTGCTGGGTCATGCCGAGGGAATTTGTCACGTTTACATTGACAAAGCCGCTGACATTCAGAAGGCAGTCGAGATAACAACCGATGCCAAAACTCAGTATCCCGCCGCCTGCAATGCGGTAGAAACCCTGTTGGTTCACGCCGAGATTGCGCCGGCATTTTTGCCGTTAGTTGCTGAGGCGCTCTCGGCACGCCATGTAGAATTGCGGGGAGACGATCGCGTGCGGGAAATTATCTCCGCTGCTGCGGCTACTGAGGAAGATTGGGCGACGGAATACAGCGATTTAATTCTAGCCATTAAAATCGTCGATTCTCTGGAAGAAGCGATCGACCATATCACGGCTTACGGTTCCAAACACACCGAGGCGATCGTCACTGAAGACCGCGCGGCTGCTGAAGCCTTCCTCGGGCAAGTTGACGCTGCCGGCGTCTTCCACAATTGCTCGACTCGCTTTGCAGATGGCTTCCGCTACGGTTTCGGCGCAGAAGTGGGAATCAGCACCCAACAAATGCCGCCGCGAGGTCCCGTTGGTTTAGAAGGATTGGTGACTTACAAGTACCAAATCGCCGGCAACGGTGACGTTGTGGCCACTTATTCCGGCAAGGATGCCAAATCTTTTACGCACCGAGATTTGTAAAATAGGGCATTGGGAATGGGCAAAAGGGAATGGAGAATAGAAATCAAATCAATTCCCTTTTGCCCAATCCCCTGTTCCCTTTTGCCCAATTCCCCATTCCTCCTTCTCGATACAATGAATTGGTTTAAACTGGCTGTACAGTTGCGCGGTTCCGTCGCCCCCGCCATATTACCCCGCGTTCTTTCCTGCGGGGCGTTTGGCTTCGGAATTTCCCTGCTGTATTATTTTGACGTCCCCATCCCGGCGCTGGTTTTGGGAAATGTGATTACCAGTGTGGTTTTCAATCTAGTTTTAGGGTTATTATTAGTATTTAGAACCAATTCGGCTTACGATCGCTTTTGGGAAGGGCGGAAAAACTGGGGAACGCTGGTGGTGAATATTCGCAACTTAGCCCGTCAAATCTGGGTTGGCGTTGCCGAGACAGAACTGGACGATCGAGAAAAGAAGGCGGCAGCGCTGCGGCTGTTAGATGCCTTCGCGATCGCCACGAAATTGCGCTTGCGAAAAGAAGCCTTAAATCACGAACTCGAAAGCCGGGTAAATTCCGAGCAATTTGTCAAGCTGCAAGCTGTCAAAAGTCCGCCGCTAGAAATTATTCGCTGGCTTGGGGAGTACCTGCAGCAGCAACACGAGCGACAGGGCATCAGCAGCAATCAGTTGCTAGCGATGAACAAACTCTTGGATAGTTTGGTAGAGGGATTGACAGGCTGCGAGCGGATTTTAACCACCCCAATTCCGCCAGCTTATGCAATTTATCTCAGGCGAGTCATGCTGCTTTATTGCTTTTTATTGCCCCTGCAGATTGTCGAGAGCGTCAAAATGTGGACGGGCTTGAACGTCGCGATCGTGAGTTTCGTGTTATTGGGAGTGGAAGAAATCGGGAAAGAAATAGAGAATCCATTCGGTTGCGCTGCCAATGACTTGCCTTTGGATGAGATTTGCGCCACCATCCGGGATAATATTGAAGATATCGTCGCGCCAAAAAGCGATCGCGCTTCCTCAGTCGAGGCGCTGAACCTGCCGAGCGTTCCAGTCGATTAACGGCAGTCAGAAACCCGGTTTTTTTGAGAACCCGGGTTGGCTTCGGGTGCGGTTGATTGACGAGTGCCGGCTTACCACTGGGGGGATGCTGCCAGCAGCGCCTCAGCCGCCGTGGCGGGCAGCGGCTTGGAGAAGAAATAGCCCTGCCCGCATTCGCAGCCGAGCGATCGCAATTGCGCGAGCTGTTCTTTTGTTTCTGCTCCCTCGGCCACCACATTCATGCCCAGACTGTGAGCGAGCATGACGATCGCTTTGACGATTTCGATGTTTTCGCCAGCACCGCCTATGCGGCTGACAAAAGAGCGGTCAATTTTCAAGGTATCGATCGGAAAGCGGTGCAGGTAGCTCAAAGATGAATAGCCGGTGCCGAAGTCATCGAGGGAGAGTTGAATATTCCGAGATCTGAGCTGCCAGAGGGTGTTGATGGTCGATTGGATATTGTCCACGATCGCGCTTTCGGTAATCTCCAGCTTCAAACAACTGGCATCTAGCCCGGTTTCTTGGAGAATGCGATCGATTTGTTCCACCAGATCTGGCTGCAAAAATTGCTTGCCGGACAGGTTGACGCTGACGGTTAATTGTCTGATATCCCCGATCGGTTTCTCAAAAGAGCCTGTTTCTGACAAACGTGCAAATTGTTTTTGCCAGAAAGCCATCTGCCGGCAGGCTTCGCGCAGCACCCAGATTCCCAAGGGGAGGATGAGACCGGTTTCTTCTGCTACCGGGATGAACTCAGCGGGGGAAACCAGCCCCCGCTCTGGATGGTTCCAGCGTACCAGCGCCTCGAATCCGACAATCCTGCCGCTCTGGAAGCCGACAATCGGCTGATAGTAAAGTTGAAACTCTCGGGGTTCGCAGTCGCGAAGGAAGCGATCGCCTCCCGCTGGGCGATCGCAAACCGAAATCGCCCGCCGCAAGTCGTTTTCCAACTGCAACAGGGCTAGCGCCCGATCGTGCATGGCTTTGTCAAACACGGCATAACAGGCTTTGCCTTGCGCTTTGGCGTGGTACATGGCGAGATCGGCATCTCTGAGCAACTCTTCCGGGCGCTGGCGATCGCTCTGACTTGCTTTTTCGGGGCTGCCGTCGGGATCGAGCTGACAGCTAGTTGCGATGCCAATGCTGGTGCTGATGAACACTTCGTAGCCGTTGAGTGCGAAGGGGGCAACCAGTTCTTTGTGGATTTGCTCGGCGACTTTGGCGGCATCGCCGATGTCGCGCATTCCTTCTAGCAGAATCACGAAATGGTCTCCTCCCAGACGCGCCACCAGAGAGTTTTGAGGCTTGAGGGCGTACTGTCCCGTCGATCGAGAATTAAAACTCGAGAAGTTGTAACGACTGATGCACGCTTCCAGGCGACGGGCGATCGCGATCAGCAGTTGGTCCCCGACTGAATGCCCCAGACTGTCGTTAACCACTTTAAAGCGATCTAAATCCAGAAAAAGCAGGGCATACAAATAATCTGGATGCTGTTTGCCTCGCGCCACAGCCTGCCGCAGCCGCGCCATCAGCAGCCCCCGATTGGGCAGTCCCGTCAGCCCGTCGTGAAAGGCATTGTAAATTAATTGTTCTTCCGCGAGTTTCCGGTCCGTGATATCCGTCTGCACTCCGATAAAGTGAGTCAGTTGGCCCCGGTCATTGTACACCGGCGAAATTTGCAATTCATTCCAAAACAGCGTGCCATCTTTGCGATAGTTTCGCAGGACTACTTTGCAATCCTTTCCCGTCCGAATCGCCGCCCGCAATTTATCTAAGGCTGGTTGATTGGGGTCTTTTCCCTGCAGGAACCGCAAGTTTCGCCCGATCGCTTCTCGGGCGTTGTATCCCGTCATTTTTTCAAAACTCGGATTGACGTAAACCGTCGGATTATTTCGCTGCTGGGCATCGGTGATGCTGATGCCGTTGCTGCTGGCGGCAATCGCTCGCTCTAGCAGGCGCAAGCGTTCCTCTTGTTGTTTGCGCTGGGTGATGTCGCGGGAATTGACGACGAATCCGGCAACCGCCGGATCGGAAAGCAGATTCCTGCCGACTGCCTCCAAAGTGACCCAAGAGCCGTTGGCATGGCGAAACCGAAACTCTAATGTCACGGCGTCACCGCTGGTTTGGAGTGCCGCAGCAAACACGCTCTCAACGGTTTCTCTATCTTCCGGGTGGACGTACTCGAAGGCATTTTTGCCGATTAATTCTTCTACTTCATACCCCAAAATTCGCTCGATTGAGGGACTTTCATAGCTGATTGTTCCCTCCCCTTCGAGAATCGTGATAATATCTGACGAATTTTGAACCAGCGATCGGAACCGCTTTTCACTGATCGCGAGGGCATCGGCTGCTTTTTTCTGCTTGTCGATATTGAGAGCGCTAAAATATACGGCGCTCACTTCTCCCCCTTCATCAATCACCGGCTGGTAAGCTATTTCAAACCAATTATCTTGCTGGCCAGATCCTTTGACATTTTTTTCAGTCTTGACAAAATTACCCAGCAAAGCCTTGTGAAAATTTCGAGTGAAGCTTTCCCGATCGGACTCCGCCACATACTCGTAAATGGAATCGCCTTCCTGAATCGTTTTTTTCCACACCAATTGCGCGATCTCTCTAGCCGTTTTATTAAATAATTTAATTTTATAATCTCTGCCAATTAACAAAATAGATTGCAGGCGGCTGTTTAAGAGGGCTCTTAAATTCGCTTCCGATTTTTCTCTGGCTGCCTCCAGGAGGAAGCTGTTTTTGCGCAGGGGGAGCAGGGAATCGCTGATGTCAATCCCAACGAGGAAAGCAGTTTTGCCCCCATCGGATTTGCGCGCCCCGAGCAGGTAAGTTCTCGATGAGCCGTTGGCTCTCACCTCTTGCTCTTGGATCGTTTCGGGTTCCGTCCCGGCAAAAACCTGGCGCGCGAAAGCGGTAATTTCAGGATACCCGGAGAGAAATCCAATCTCTTGCCCTATAAAGTCATCCGGGTGCAAGCCGTAAAGTTCGGCAAAGCGTCGGTTCACCGCCAGATAGCGCAAATCCGAGTTTACCCAAGAAACAATCCCGGGCACGGCTTCCAAGATTGCACGGACTTGCTCGCGATCGCCCTCCTGTTTGCCAGCCCCGTGCGTGTCGTCTTCCGACGCAGCGCTGCAACTTTTCAAAACGAGCTGCACGGCTGGTTCGCCTCGAACGGTGACGATCGCCCCGGATACTTGCACAACCCTGACTTCACCGTCAAGGCTGACGAGTTTCAATATGAGATTGCGCATAGTTGAGGGCGATCGCGCATTTAAAACCGAGGCGGCAAACCTTTCTTGAGAGTCGGGGTGGATAAAATCCAGTAGGGGTTTGCCTGCGAGTGCCTCCCGAGTCGCAGCACCCATGAGTTCGACGCCGGAGGCATTGACGTAAGTGAATTTACCTCCCACCAGGAGGATGGTAGCGTCAGCAGAAAGTTCTGCCAGTTGGCGATAGCGTTCCTCACTTTCTTCTAGCAACGCTTCCTTTGAAAAGCGAGGAGCCGTCGCTGGGAGAAGACACCTGCGTGAAGTCAGGGAATCGCCGATAGCGCAGAAAGTGGCCAGGATGGCAACGTCGCCGCCGAATGCGACTTTCTGGAACGACGCCGCCACCCAGACTGGGGTGCCATCTGCGGTTTTCACGCAGATCTCGCAGTTGCGAACGCCCCCGTCTCGCGTCAGTTTCTCTAGCAGTCGATCGGGAGCGTCCGAGTCGCAGTAAAAATCCGGGTTCGGGTGCCCGATCAACTCCCGCTCGGAATAGCCAAAGGTCTGGCCGAAAAGCGCGTTCGCGTGCAGGACGATACCATTGTTCGCGCAACTGACGATCGCCGGTACTGCCATCACTTCGGCGATCGCCCGCCATTCTTCCGCATGAGAGGTCAAACAGGTGCAGTATGTGGCCATTTTGTTCCCGGTTGCCGCTGCTATTGGTTCCGATCTCCGCGCCGCGCCTCGAGCGGTGCTTTGTTTCTCTGGTTCTGGATCTGCTGAAAGTACATCCCTTGGCTGCTTGCCCGTATTGGGCTCGTCTTGAAACGATTCTGAGGATCTGAACAAAGTACCTATCCAACAACGCTAGCTTTTAACATTTTGTTGGACATTTTAAGCTTTTTTTCACGAATCTGAAAAAAAACTTAATTTCTCTTAAAGAAAAGCTTAAATTATTTTCTTATCTAAATTATAGATTTTTTATTAAGAAAATCAACACCCTGATATTTTTATGCTAGAGCCCCGGGGAAAGTCGCTGCAAATTTGCGTTAAACCAGCCACAACTATTTGAGGATATCCGCCCTACAAGTCAGCTTTCTAAAAGGTTTTGTGCGGCACCGTTCTATTTTGAGAGAGAAAATCTAAAATAAAAACAGGAACGAACCCAGACGCGGCAGTGTTAGATCGCCGGGTGAGAGCCGCCCAGTCGCGGGCCAAAATAACGCCGCTTTTACAGCCCCATGCCTAGCCAAAAACGAAAAGAAGTAGGGAAACGTATCGCTGGGTGGCAATGAAGGAATAAACGGCCTGCCAGTTCCCCAAATACCCCGCTTTCCCGGCAGCCCGGACGGTGGGGACGGCTTTTTGGACCGCCGAAGAAAGCCGAAAGCGGGATCTCAGCTTAACAAAGGTTTAAAGTTTTTGGCAGTGTCCCTATCCTGACCGCAAAATTATAAAGCTGATGCCTTGTTTCAAGAGAGTTCAAAGATGCTGGAATCCTATCGCCAACACGCAGCCGATCGCGCAGCCCTGGGCATTCCCCCCCTGCCGTTGGACGCACAGCAGACCTCGCAGTTGTGCGAACTGCTGAAAAATCCGCCGCCTGGAGAAGAAGAGACGCTCCTGGAATTGCTGCGCGATCGCGTGCCGCCGGGGGTAGACGCCGCCGCCTACGTCAAAGCCGGCTTCCTCACCGCCGTCGCCAAAGGCGAAACCCCGTGCCCCCTGATCTCCCCCCAAGGAGCCGTCGAACTCCTGGGCACGATGGTGGGCGGCTACAACGTGCAATCCCTCGTCGAGCTGCTCCAATCCAGAGAGCCGGCGATCGCCGCTTCCGCCGCCGCAGCCCTGAGCAAAACCCTGCTCGTCTTCGATGCCTTCCACGACATCCTGCAGTTATCCGACGTCAACCCCTACGCCAAACAGGCGATCGACTCCTGGGCAGCCGCCGAGTGGTTCGTCAGCCGCCCCAAACTGCCCGAATCCATCACCGTCACCGTCTTCAAAGTCCCCGGAGAAACCAACACCGACGATCTCTCTCCCGCAACCCACGCCACCACCCGCCCCGACATTCCCCTGCACGCCCTGGCAATGCTGGAATCCCGGATGCCCGGAGCGCTGCAAACCATCGCTCAACTCAAGCAAAAAGGCTATCCCGTCGCCTATGTCGGGGATGTCGTCGGCACCGGTTCGAGCCGCAAGTCGGCGATCAACTCCGTGCTCTGGCACATCGGACAAGATATTCCCTGCGTGCCGAACAAGCGCAGTGGGGGATATATTTTAGGAGGCGCGATCGCCCCGATCTTCTTCAACACCGCCGAAGACGCCGGAGCCCTGCCCATCGAGTGCGACGTCACCCGCATGGAAACCGGCATGGTTGTCACCATCTATCCTTATAAAGGAGAAATCGCCAGCGAAGCCGGAGAAATCATCTCCACCTTCACCCTCAAACCCGACACCATCCTCGATGAAGTCCGAGCCGGCGGGCGCATCCCCCTGCTGATCGGACGCGGGCTCACCGACAAAACCCGCGCCGCCCTCGGATTAGAACCCAGCCCGATTTTCACCCGCCCGCGATCGCCCGTCGATACCGGCAAAGGCTACACCCTCGCGCAGAAAATCGTAGGCTTTGCCTGCGGGCTCCAAGGCGTGCGCCCCGGTACATCCTGCGAGCCGATTATGACCACCGTCGGCAGCCAGGATACCACCGGCCCCATGACGCGGGACGAACTAAAAGAACTCGCCTGTCTGGGATTCAGCGCCGACTTAGTAATGCAGAGCTTCTGCCACACCGCCGCCTATCCCAAACCCGTCGATATCAAAGTTCACCGCGACTTGCCCGATTTCATCGCCCAGCGCGGCGGCGTCGCCCTGCGCCCGGGAGACGGCATCATTCACTCGTGGCTCAACCGCATGTTACTGCCGGATACCGTCGGAACCGGCGGCGACTCTCACACCCGCTTCCCCTTGGGAATTTCCTTCCCTGCCGGTTCCGGGTTGGTGGCATTTGCGGCGGCAATGGGCGTCATGCCGTTAGACATGCCGGAATCGGTACTCGTGCGGTTTAAAGGTGAGTTGCAACCCGGTGTCACCCTGCGGGATATCGTCAATGCGATTCCCTATGTGGCGATTCAAAAAGGACTGCTGACGGTTGAGAAGCAGAACAAGAAAAATATCTTCTCCGGGCGGATTATGGAGATTGAAGGGCTGCCCGACTTGAAAGTCGAGCAAGCCTTTGAACTCACAGATGCCACGGCGGAGCGTTCTTGTGCCGGTTGCACGATTAAGCTGAGCGTCGAGACGGTTTCCGAGTACCTGCGATCGAATGTAGCGCTGTTGAAAAATATGGTCGCGCGCGGATATCAAGACGCCCGCACCATCATGCGCCGCGTGGCGAAAATGGAAGAGTGGCTGGCGAATCCGGTGCTGATGGAAGCCGACGCCGATGCCGAGTACGCAGAAATCATCGAAATTGATTTGAATGAAATCAAAGAGCCGATCGTTGCCGCGCCGAACGATCCGGATAACGTAAAATTACTGTCCGAAGTGGCGGGCGATCGCGTCGATGAAGTCTTCGTCGGTTCCTGCATGACCAATATCGGACACTACCGCGCCACCGCCAAAGTGCTAGAAGGCGAAGCCCCAGTCAGCACGCGCCTGTGGATATGTCCGCCTACCCGCATGGACGAACACCAGCTCAAAGAAGAGGGAATCTACGGCATTTTTGGAGCCGCCGGCGCGCGCACGGAAATGCCCGGGTGCAGCCTGTGCATGGGCAACCAAGCCCGCGTCAAAGATGGCGTAACGGTGTTTTCAACGTCTACCCGCAATTTCAACAACCGCATGGGCAAAGACGCGCGAGTTTATCTCGGTTCGGCGGAATTAGCAGCCGTGTGTTCGATGCTCGGTCGGATTCCTACCGTGCAGGAATACCTGGATATTGTGGCGAAGAAGATTAATCCCTTTGCCGGGAATTTGTATCGGTATTTGAATTTCGATGAAATTGCCGGCTTTGAGGATGAAGGGCGCGTGATTCCTGTGGAAGAAATGCCTCGCATTGAGGATATTTTGGGAATGCCGACAGCGGCAGCGCGATAATCTACATTTAGAAACCCGGCTTCTTGAAGAAGCCGGGTTTCTGGCGAGTCGCTTTACTTGCCAACCCCTACGTTAAAACCTGGGGTTGCACGAAAAAAAGCCCCACACAAGGGGGCTTTTTTTGTTACAGTAGAGGAAAAGTAATGCAAAGAAGGCAATCATGTCTGAGCCTGTGGTTAGTCGCGAAGCAGGGGCTGCGGATGTGACGTCTGCGGCGAAAGAAGCGATCGCGTCCGAGCCGAAAGGTAGGGGAATCGCGGCTAGGTGAGCGAAGTCTGTCCGGGCTGCGATGCTTAACAAAAATTTACATTTTTTTGATTGCATTTGCCAAAAGACAGCTTATACTAATGTAGGTGCAAGGGTGACATAAATAGAAAAAATGAAAGCATCAGAAACCAGTCTCCGTAACTTACTCGAAGGTACTAAACAGTTTCAAATACCGCTTTTCCAGAGGCCCTACTCTTGGGAAAAGAAAAATTGGGAGACTCTGTGGGAAGACTTAATTAATCTATACAATGGAGAGGTTGAAGGCTCTTACTTTCTCGGCCCTATCGTTACTCAATCATTAGGCGGAACTGCAGACGGAATATCTCCATTTATTGTGATTGACGGCCAGCAACGTCTCACGACGCTCACTATTATTTTAGCCACATTACGACACTTTTTAATTAAAAATGATGAGGTTCAAGCAGAGGAATTATATGAGTTATTTTTAATAAATAAGTTTAAAAAGGGAGAAGATTTTTATAAAGTCTTGCCTACCCAGAACGATAGAGAGGCGTACAGGAGTCTTATCGAAGCTAAGACAGACAAAGAAGTAAAAAAAGAAGGAAGGATATATGAAGCTTATAATTTCTTTTATAGTTGCCTGAAACAACCTAATGAAGATAATGGCCAGCCTCTTGATTGTGCCAAATTTAAAAGGGTTATTTTAGAGCGAATAGTCTTAGTCAATATAACTTCTGATGACGGCGATAATCCCTACCTGATTTTTGAGAGCTTAAATTACAAGGGTCAAGACCTTACCCAGGCAGATTTAGTTCGCAATTATATATTTATGAAACTGCCAAGCGATTTACGAGAAGATATTTATAAAAAAGAATGGTTGCCTGTTCAAGAGCAGTTTCAACTAAAACTTGCTCAAAACCAACAGCAATCTAAACGAAAAAAATCTCAAAAAGAATATGCGAAAGAACTTACCAATGCCTTGTGGTTTTATTTGCGCAAAGACGGCGAATCAGTCAACGAGAAAGAAATTTATAAAGCCATGAAAAAACGCTTTGATAGCCCAAATGTTGATATTTTATTAGAGTTGAAAAACATTGTCAAATTTGCCCATTACTATTTGCGTCTTAAATTTTTTCATCTAGAGCCAGAACTTAAATTACAACGTTGGTTTGAACGACTGAGCCGATTGGATTTTAAAACGGTTCATATTTTCTTATTAAATATTTACGAAAAATATGAAGAAAAAGCTTTATCTCTTGAAGATTTTGAAAAGATTTTACAGTATTTAGAGTCTTATTTTGTACGCCGTTTATTTGCCGGAGTTCATCCTGGAGTATTGGGAAACGTATTCAATAACTTGTACAAAGACGTGCAGAAGGAAAACCCAGATGATTTGGTCAATGGCTTGCGCACAGTATTGATGGGCTACGATGGCACTAAAGTCTGGCCAAATAATGATATTTTTTCCAATGGCATCCTCACTGAAGATGTGTATACTAAGAGTTCAACTGTGAAGCTAATTTTAGAGAGTCTAGAGGAAGAGGAATGCCGTAGTAAAGAGCGGGTTGATACGCAGAACTTGACGATTGAACATATCATGCCGCGAACCTTATCTCAAGAATGGGAAACAATATTAGGCGATAATCCTGAAAATGTAAAGAAAAAATGGCTTGATACCTTGGGCAATCTTACGTTAACAGCCTACAATTCGGAGCTAGGCAATAAATCTTTTGAAGAAAAAAAATCGATCTACCTAGAATCTAAAGTTTCCCTCAACCAATACTTTCGGGATATAGAAACGTGGAATGCAGACGAAATAAAACGTCGCGCTGAATATTTAGCCTCTATAGCCGTTAAAGTCTGGCCTCGGTAAGAGTAGAGATCGATTCAGGCTAGCTCAATGAAAGGGGCTAGCCTGAAACCTAGCAATAAATATCAGTAGGGGTTAGCACTATCATTTCCTTAGAACACACTTCGGCAATTTCAGTTATACACTTGAGATGTCACCTCAACTTGGGGACATTCCTATGAAGTCTCTGACAGACTACACCCTTGTTACGCGACCTGACGACAACAGCACCTTTGTTGCCTATGTTCCAGCGATTCCCGACTGCCACGCTTGGGGAAAGACGCCAGACGAAGCCCGTGCTGAACTTGTTTGTGTATTCGAGATGATTCAAGAAGAATATCAAGAACAAGGACGTCAGTTGCCGGAAGACGTTGAGTTGGCGGTTGCTAATGCCAGCTAAAGCGAGTGATTTGGAAAGAGTCGCCCGGAAACTCGGGTTTGAAAAAGTACGCCAGAAGGAGAGCCACGCCCGCTGGCAGCACCCTGACGGATGCGCCACCACCATTCCCATTCATGGCAATGCTGAAATCGGTAGTTGGCTTTTTTATGAAATTCTCAAGCAGTTGGGGATTGCGGAGGAAGCGTTTAACCAGCTACGATAAAGAGTGAACTTGTTTTCCCAGGCTCTACCCTCATACAAAGCCAGGAATGCAGCCTTTGAGTCTCACTGGCACTCGTTTTTAAACATTTCTGCCCTATGCCGATAGATACTCGCCGCTTTTTTTGCGTATGGGTGCTTTTGATGCGGTAGCGACGGGCTTTTGTAGGGAGTTCTATTACTACCTTTCCTAAGTGCGAATTACCTTGGCTTTAGGAAGGCGCTTCGCCTCTATTTTTACTGCCGCTGTCAGGAAATTCTGACAAAAACCGTGCGTGCGAAAAGGGCTACCCGGCGGAGCGATTCGCTCCTTCGCACAAAATATAATACTTAAATAAGTCTTCACAAACCTTAATATTTAATTCTTAAAATAGTCCTCTTGAAGGTCGGGGAATAGACTATTAAAATAGTACCAGAACAGCTTGTCGGTTTCCGGTCAACCTGTTCGATCGCGCTTTAAACCCATTTACAGACAGCGAGGGTGACGGCAGATGAATTCGCCAAAAAACAATGACAACGAGCTGCAGAAGCGGGAACAAGAGCTAGCGGAGCGAGAGCGAGCCATTCGCCTGCGCGAAATCGAGGCAGAACTCTACAAGGCAGAACCGCCCCTGTATCAACCTGCCAAATACGAGGAAGCCGAAACTTCGCTGCAGCGGTGGTCGAGGAAGCTCGTCCTCGCTGGCAAATTTTTAATCATTGTAGTGGCTGTGGTGGCGGCTGTCAAGTTGGGAACTTGGCTCGCTACTGCAGCGATCGTGGGGGGACTCGCCTGGGTTTGTTACAAACTGTTTTTTGAGTCAGAGAAAATTAATAAATAGTTAAAATACCCATGAGTTACAAAATTGAAACGGCTAGTTTTCTCAGCGATTTGGAGCGAGTGGCAAAAGTCCGCTCTGAGGTAGCTGCGTGTCTTGGCAGGATCGCTGAGACGCTAGAGCGCGAGGAATCAGAAGGAGAAAAATACTCCGGACGACTGGGTTTAGACAGCAATATAGAAGACCTAACGCTAGCCAGTAAAAATTTACGGAAGGGCGTATTCAGGCTTCTGGTTCTGGGGGATATGAAGCGGGGAAAAAGCACGTTTCTCAATGCCCTCATCGGTGAAAACTTACTGCCGGCTGACGTAAATCCCTGCACGGCTTTACTCACGGTTTTGCGTTACGGGCGACAGAAAAACGCGATCGTTTACTTTAAAGATGGCAAGCGTCCGGAACAGGTAGATTTTCAAACTTTTAAGCAGCGATATACAATAGATCCGGAAGAAGCGAAGAATCTAGAACAAGAAAAAAAGCTAGCCTTTCCAGATGTCACTCATGCGGTGGTGGAGTATCCGCTGCCGCTGCTGGCAAAGGGAATTGAAATCGTTGACAGCCCGGGGCTCAATGATACGGAAGCGCGAAACGAAATTTCGCTCAATTATATCAATAATTGTCACGCGATTTTGTTCGTACTCAGGGCAGATCAGCCTTTGACGCTTGAGGAGCGCCGCTATCTGGAAAATTATATTAAAGGGCGCGGGTTGACGGTTTTCTTCCTCGTGAATGCTTGGGACGAAATTCGCAAGGGACTCATCGATCCGGATGACGAAGAAGAACTTAAAGAAGCAGAGGAAAAACTGCGGCGAGTTTTTTACACCAACCTCTCGGAATACTGCGAGGTAGAGGGGGATGATGTTTATAACGAGCGAGTTTTTGAGTTATCTTCGCTCGTGGCGCTGCGCCGGCGGGTGAAAAACCCAGAGGAGTCTCTGGAGGGAACGGGATTTCCAGAGTTTTTGGGAGCGCTGAATGCGTTTTTGACGAAGGAACGCGCCGTGGCTGAAATGCGGCAAGCGAGAACGCTAGCACGGGGGGCTTACGATCGCGTGCGGGAAGCGATCGCGCGGCGCATCCCCTTGCTCGATCGCGATGTCAGCGAGTTGAAAGAGCGAATTAGCTCGGTGGAGCCAGAATTCGAGAAACTCAGCGAAATCCGCGATCGCTTTCAGGAGGAAATTAGAAGCCTCCGGGATGCGAAATCCAGAGCGATCGCGGATTCATTTCGCGAACACATTCTCAATTTGGGCAATACTTTTGAAGGCGACTTTTTGCGCTATCAGCCTAACCTGGGCTTTTTGGATTCCTTGAACCAAGGCAAGCGCGAAGAATTTAATGCCGCTTTCAAACAGGCATTCGAGCAGTACCTCAATGATAAAATTGCTGCTTGGGAACTCGGCGCGACTCGCGAAATGCAGGATGCCTTTTCGCAACTCGCCAGAAGTGCCGAGCAGTACGGTTCTGCCTACACGCGCGTCACCAATTCGATGACTGAAAAGTTGCTCGGGCAAAAAATTTATGCCAGTACGGATGTCAATGCCGGAGAGAATTCACCTGCTTGGGCGAGTTGGGCGATGGGTTTAGTTTCCCTTGCAACGGGTAACGTCGCAGGAGTGGTTCTAGCGGGTGCTGGTTTCGACTGGAAAAATATCCTCGTTAACTCTCTTGCCGTGATTGGCATCTACGGCTTTTTGTCAATTTTTTCGATACCGCTGCTGGTGACGGGACCTATCGGCATTCTCCTAGTCGGTTTGGGGGTGGGTGCTTTGCAAGCAGAACAAGCCCGTAAGGAATTTATGAAAGCCACAAAGAAAGAATTTGTCAAGTATCTTCCAGAAGTGGCAGAAAAACAGTGGGAGCCGATTCATCAAGCAGTTAAAGAGTGTTTCGATGCCTACGATCGCGAAGTCATCAAGCGCCTGAATGATGATATCAAATCCCGCCGCTCCGAGTTAGAGAATCTGCTCGAACAAAAGCAATCCCGCGAAATCAATCGAGATGCCGAATTGCAGCGCTTAAAAACCCTTGACGCTGACGTTCTCTCCGAATGCCGGACGGTTGAATCAGTGTATGATTCGTTACTGTCATGCGCTGCCTGAACTGCTATCATCATTTAGGTGTCTCGTTTTTCTCATTTTCTGGTTCCCTGGCTTTGCCGGGGAACGAGAGTAAATCTTCATTCATGGCGATGGAATCAGCATGAGTTATAAAATCGAAACGGAAAACTTTCTCACAGATTTGGAGCGAGTCGCCCAAGTGCGCCATGAGGTGGCTGCGTATCTGGGCCGGATCAGTGAAACTTTAAATCAAGCCGAATCAGAAGGAGAGAAAAAATCCGGAAAACTGGGTTTAGCGAGAGAAATAGAAGATGCAAATAAAGCCAGCAAAAATTTAAGTCAGGGCGTGTTCCGGCTTCTAGTTTTGGGAGACATGAAGCGGGGTAAGAGTACCTTTCTGAATGCCTTAATCGGAGAAAATTTACTGCCCAGCGATGTCAATCCCTGCACGGCGCTGCTCACGGTGTTGCGCTACGGCTCCGAAAAAAGAGTCACCGTCCACTTTAAAGACGGAAAAGCCCCGAAAGAACTGGATTTTAAGAGCTTCAAACAGAACTATACCATCGATCCGGGGGAAGCCAAAAGACTCGAACAAGAGAAGCGGCAAGCATTCCCCGATATTGATTATGCCGTGGTAGAATATCCACTTGCCTTGCTGGAAAAGGGAGTCGAAATTGTTGACAGTCCCGGACTCAACGATACAGAATCGCGAAATGAACTTTCTCTGGGATATATCAACAATTGCCACGCAATTCTATTCGTGCTGAGGGCGTCGCAACCCTGCACCCTCGGCGAACGCCGCTATCTGGAAAATTATATCAAAGGGCGGGGGCTGAGCGTTTTCTTTCTCATCAATGCGTGGGATCAGGTGCGCGAGAGCTTGATCGATCCCGATGACGAAGAAGAATTGCAAGAGGCTGAAACACGACTGCGGCAAGTTTTTAAAGCGAATTTGGCGGAATATTGTACGGTAGATGGGCACGATATTTATGACGAGCGCGTGTTTGAAATTTCGGCGATAAAAGCGCTGCGCCGGCGGGTGAAGGATACTAAAGCGGCTCTGGATGGCACCGGATTTCCAGAGTTTTTGGGGGCGCTGAATACGTTTCTAACGAAGGAGCGGGCGATTTCGGAATTGCGGCAGGCGAGAACGCTAGCCCGCCAAACTTCTACGCGCGTGCGGGAGGCGATCGAGCGTCGCATTCCTTTGCTCGACGGGGATGTCAGCGAATTAAAGCAGCGGATTAACTCGGTTGAGCCGGAGTTTACCGCGCTGACGAATATTCGCGATCGCTTCAAGGACGAAATCAAGCAGGTGCGCGACAGCAAGGCTCGCGCGATCGCTGATTCTTTCCGCGCCTACGTTCTCAACTTGGGCAATACCTTTGAAACGGATTTCTTGCGCTACCAGCCCGATATTAAATTTGGGGATTTTATCGACAAAAGCAAGCGAGAGGTGTTTGAATCTGGGCTCAGACAAGCTTTCGAGCAGTACATTAACGACAAGTTGGCTGCTTGGAGCCTCACCGCCGAACAAGAGATGAATGCCGCTTTCGCGCAGTTAGCCCGGAGCGCGGCTCAGTACGGGGCTGACTATACCAAAGTCACCGACAAAATTACCGAGAAGCTAACCGGGCAAAAAATACCGATTCGCAGCAGTACCTCGTCAGAAGATCGCTCTCCTGCCTGGGCAAATTGGGCAATGGGTTTAGTTTCTTTAGCCACGGGAAATCTTGCAGGAGCTGCCCTCATGGGAGCCGGTTTCGACTGGAAAAATATCCTGCTAAATATGATAGCCGTGATAGGAATTAGTATGGCTGTCTCGACGGCTTTCGGGATTATTTTAGGCCCCCTGACGCTGGCGCTGGTTGGGTTGGGAGTCGGTCTTTTTCAAGCCGATCGCGCTCGCGTGGAAGTGGTGAAAGCGACGAAGAAAGAGTTAGTGAAATATTTGCCGCAAGTCGCTGAGGAACAGTGGCAGCCGATTTATAATGCGGTGAAAGAGTGTTTTGACGCTTACGATCGCGAAGTGAGCGTTCGCATTGACGATGACATCAAATCTCGCAAAGCCGAGTTAGATAACCTGCTCGAACAAAAGCAATCCCGCGAAATCAATCGGGAGGCGGAATTAGAGCGGTTGAGAAAACTGGAAGGGGAGATTTATTCTGAATCGCAGCGCGTTGAAACGGCGTATCAGAATTTACTCTCATCTATTGCATAAATTCTCTTTTTCCGGGCGGGCAATACCCGCCCGATTCCAATGACTAGCCCAGCAGGTTATACCCATGAACAACAATTGGCCAAAATGGTTTCCCAATCCGAACTCGTGGATGAGTGCCGCTCTTCTAATTTTGCTCGTGCGGGGGCTGGCAGTTGTCATCAGGTTCATGATTCAAATGGGCGGCTCGGCGATGGAAATTTCGCCGAAAGTCAAAATTTTATTGTATTTGGCAGCACTGCTGTCGCCGATTTGGGTGGTGGCGATCGCTCACCACTGGCTGCACAGAATTCTCGATCGCTATTTTCCCAATACGCGATCGCCTGAAATGCGCGGCACCCGAGGGCTGCTTCCCGGCATTCTCAGTTGGTGGGAGGGATTGTATGGCTGGCTGGCGATCGCTCTGGCATTTGTCGCCAGTACCATGATTGAGGTTCTTTTCTCGCAATCCTATAACTCCCTTTACGATACGCTTGCTTGGTGGGACGAACTGAAAGATTTATTCACCCTCCCGACTCTGTATCGGCTGATTGCTGCTGCCTACCTCTACCAGTTTGAGCAGGGAGTGCGGCATCACTTGATATCCATCGGGGCGGCTACTCAGTCCGAATCGGAGCTGTAGGGGCGAAGCATTTGCGAATAAATCTTTGCTACCAACCGAGAAATTATATACGCAAATGCTTCGCCCCTACACAATTGGGAGGCTCTCGTAAGATGTAAAATTTCTTTAGGGATATTTTTAAAGATAGGGGAAGAAGAGTATGCAACAGCAGGAAGTTTATCAAAACCTTCTAAATAATCTCAGGGCGGCATTGGGTTTGGTCGAACTCGAGAAAACCTCGCAGCTTTATCGCGATACGCTTTCCATTTGCGAACATCTGGGAAATCCGAGCTTTCGGATTGCTGTTTTTGGCCCGTTTAATTACGGCAAGTCAACACTGCTGAATGCGCTGCTCGGGCAGCGAACGCTACCCATCGATTTGATTCCCACGACGGGCGCTGCGATTCACGTCCGCTACGGGGACGAATTAAGCACGCGCATTGCGCTCAAAGACGGGCGGGTTACGAGCGATCGCGGCACTGACATCCTCAAACAGTATGCAATTCTAGACGAACAGCGGCGGATGCGAAATGACGTGGCATCTGTCGAGGTTTTTTGCCCGCATCCCTTCCTGAAAATGGGGGTGGAATTTATGGATTTGCCGGGAACGAACGATCGGGAAGAACAAGACAATTTAGTGCGCGATCGCCTTCTCACGGCTGATTTGGTGGTGCAGGTGCTTGACGCTCGCAAACTAATGACGCTGGGCGAACGGGAAAATCTCAGAGATTGGTTGCTCGATCGCGGGATTGAAACGGTTGTTTTTGTAGTAAACTTCCTGAATTTAATGGAAGCTGACGACCAAAAAGAAGTTTCCAATCGAATGCGGTTTGTGGCGGAAAGTTTTCGCTCGAAGCTGCCTCCGGGCATCAGCAACCTGTACCGAGTCGATGCCCTGCCGGCGCTGAGAGCCAGACTGAAAGGGGATGCGGCGGCGGCGCAAACGACGGGGCTGCCCATGTTTGAATCGGCTCTGCAAAGTATTGCCGCTGTTCAGAAGGAAAAAACGGCGAATTGGCTGCCTCGCGTGCAGGCGATCGCCTCTCAAATCTGCCAATCTCTGCAAGCCAAAACGCAAAGTATTGCCGCCGAGTTGCGAGAAGCGGAAGAAAAGCGCAAGGCAAAGATTGAAATTCAACAAAAAGCTGAAAAGCTGATTAAACAAGGGTTTGAAGGGAGCGTTTCTGACTTTCAGAGCTGGCTGTACCTGCCAACTCTCTTGGAGCGCTACAAATCAGAAGTCGTGGCGGCACTAAACCAAGGTCAATTTAGCACCTGGGAAGGAGGACATTTCAAACAAGCGATCGCCGAACATCAAGAAACGATGGGGAGTTGGGTTAAGAAAGCCTGCGACTTTTTCAACCAACCGCACCCCGGCGAATTAACGATCCCATTTCCTGGCGCTCCCCAAGTCGTGCTGCCCCAAGCACCCACCTCGTCAAAGTCATCGAGCGGCGGCGCGCCCGTTGCGATCGCGACGGGATTGGGTTGGATTTTGGGGGGGCCGGTTGGAGCCGCCGTGGTTGGCGGTGCCAGCTATCTGCTCAATCAAACCATCGACAAAGAAAAATCCGAATCCTCAACCTCTTCTTATGGCACTGAGGTGCGAGAAGCTTACGAAAAAGCGGCGGAGGATTATCTCGCCCGCTTCAGCGCGGAAGCTTTCTCGGTGCTGCGCCAATACGAAGAAAAAGCGCTGAAGGTGATTCGCTTGCAACCCCCAGCCGAATCGCCGGATGCGATCGCCAAGCGCCACCAGATGCAGTTAATGCAGAACTTACTGGATAACTTGAATCAAGATTTACAATCTTTGAGCGCGAGTTAGCAGCCCGCCAGCGGTGGGACAGTAAAATCAGGCTTTTACTTCCCCCTATCCATTTGTCAAGTGAAATTGCGAAAGCCATAAAATGACCAATAATTTTGAAGCCAAGTTCCGCGCTCTTGAAATCCAGCACGAATTGGAGCAACTGAAAAAAGAACTGCGGCAAACAACCAGCCAAACAGGTCAGCAGCGTACTGCTTCCGCCACTAACAACAACCCTCCCCCACCCGCCAGCGACAAAATCAAGCGCTTTTACAAAATTCTGGGGCTGCAACCCGACGCTCCGCTAAAGGAGGTGAAGCAGGCATACAGAGCCTTGCTAAAAAAATGGCATCCCGATCTCTTCCAAGACAATCCACAACTGCAACAAAAAGCTCAGGAAGTCGTAAAAAAGCTTAACGAAATTTATGACGAATTATGCTCTTAAAGCTAGGGGGGCGTTAATAACGCCCCCGACTGCTTATTTCAGCGAAAGGTCAAGCCCTAACCGAAACTGTGGCGCAGCGCTACCCACAACAGCAGCAGTGCTAAAAATACCAACACTCCCAGCAATCCCACGCCCCATTTCAGAAGCGGCAGGGTGCTGCGGCAGCATTGATTTTGGTCATCTTTACTGCTGGGTAAAGGTGCATCTCCCCCAATCCAAACTGCACCCGTTCGCAACTGTTCGCGGGTGAAAGCACGCGATCGCAGGGTGCGTCCGTTCGCCAACACTCGGAAGTTGTAAATGCCGGATATGGCAGCCGCAGTGCTGGTTTCAAACACCCCCGGTTCGATTTCAAAAAGCTCTAGGGTGGCAGTGGTTTTGTCGGGGCGTTCCAGCTCGGTGACGACTTTGGCACGCGATTCTACAGGCAAGTCGTATTCTGTCAGAATCGCCCGCAGCGTCAGCAGCGCTCCCGGTTCGCGGCTATTTTGCGAAAGAGAAGTCCGCAAGCGCAAGTTAGAGTAGGAGTGAACGTTGAGACTGTAACGCACGCCGCGATTTTGGGAAGCGGCAACTTGCACGATCGGGATAGCGATGTCGTCAAAACTGAGAACCGCGTGCCAAGTGCCCTCGCGGGCTTCGTTCCCCCCGACAGGAACCGGCAGCGTCAGGCGGTAGAAACTGACGCGATCGCCGACAACGTAAGAAACGGCGGGATTGCTGCCGGCAGCAGCGGGGTCAATTATTTCGCCGCTGGGAGTTTCCAGCGCAAACCGCAGCGCCCGAGGCGCAGGCGTCAGCAAAATCACCTCGCTGCTGATATCCGTTTCGGTTAGCCGGAAGGGGATGCGATGCACTTGTCCGGGATAAATCCACCCTTCCGGATCTAAAACGATGTCCGAATTTGTAACCCCGGCAAGAATTTGCAAGTAGTATTTGCTCAGCCGGAAGTAATCGTCTGCATCGAGGATGCCGGTCATTAACAGATAGCCGCCCGTGCCGTTGGTGAGGGCATTCAGAGCGATCGGGTTAATCGCTTCCGGCGTGCCCAAGCCGATCGCATAGACGCGCTCGTTGATGACACCCATGACATCGGCGATGTATTGCGGCGTGTTTTCTTGTCCGTCTGTCAGTACAATTGTCGCCTTGACGTCATAGCCCGCGACGGCTTCCAATCGCGTATGAGCGAGTGCCACGCCGTCGCCGATGGAGGTGGTGCCTGTCGGATTGGTAGCGTGCGCCGAGATGGCAGCTTTCGCCGCCGTGCGACCGGCTCCGAAGCTATCGGGACCTGCTGGGGTAACGGGCATGACATCGTAAGCATCTTGGTCGAAACTGACGATGCCGAGGGCGTTTTGCGCTTGAATGACGTCGGCAAAAACTGGCGCAGAGTCTTTGAGGATTTGCAGTCTAGTACGTCCGTCGCCCCCATCGGAATCCATGCTCCCGGACTTGTCGAGCACCAGTTCTACAGCAACAGTCGGTCGAGCGATCGTGTTGGCGCTAAGGGGAATCACCCACTCTTCGCCAGTTTCGACGCAGCGGACGGTAACGGTTCCGGTGGCGGTGTCGCCGGCGCTGCTGCCGGTGTAGGAAATCCACAGGCGCGCTGTGCGCGGCGCGGTGAAATCGGTGGTGGAGCCTAACGAGACGCTGGTGCCCAGGGGGGTGCCGAAACTGTCGGCGGGGCCGGTTAACGTTGTTGGCCCCGATACGATTTGGAATTGTACGGAGCGGCAGGATAGCACTTCAAAGACGATCGCGCGGACTGTGGTTTCGCCTTCGGGCACGTCGTTGAAAGTGACGGCAGGCGTCAGCAGCTCGACTATCCAACCGGCAGAGCAGACGGCTTGCGCGGCATTGACGCGCCCGAAACCGTAGTTGTCGTGATGGCCATCCACGCCGTAGGCAACGCCCCCCACTTTCTCGCAGGTGTCGCGCATAATCTCCACCACTTCGTCGCGAGTTAGCTCGGGGTTGACGGCGAGGAGGAGAGCCCCAACACCGGCTGCAGTGGGGGCGGCGAAGCTGGTGCCCGTACTCGTGCCGTAGCCGCTGCCGGAGGTGGTGCTGTATACGTCTACCCCAGGCGCGAGAAACTCGAGTTTCGGTCCGAAGGCAGAGCCGTCTTCCGTGTCGTTGCGGGTGGAGCGCCCTACAGCGATGACGCCGGGATGGGAGCATACTTCGTCGTTGGCGATCGGATTTGGGGAGTTATCGACAGCCCAGAAGATGGGGGTGCCCCGCCCGCCGCGCCCGGAAGCGATCGCGAAATTAATCGCGTCGTCGAGTACCGATTCCAACTGCCAGGGCGAATCGTTGGGACCGAGGCTGCAGGAAATGACATCCGCGCCGTCGTCGGCGTTGGCGGCAGCGTTTTCAGTGGTGGGATCGGCGGCGTAAGCGACGGCGCGGGCGAGGGTGGCTTGGGTGCCCACCTGATCCGCCAAGCAAGCGACGGGCAAGAAATCGGCTTCGTTGGCGGCTCCGCAGCCCCCTTCGCTGTTGTTGGCTCTGGCGATCGCCATGCCGGAACAGAAGGTGCCGTGGTTGCTATCGGGAAAGCCGGTCAGTCCGAGGACGAAGTTTGCCCCTGCCATGCCGTCGTCTTGGAAGTAAGCCGCGCCGGCTGCGATCGCGGGCGCTAAGTCGGGGTGATTCACGTCGATGCCGTTGTCAATCACAGCCACCCGCACGCCCGCACCTCGGGTAAAATCCCAGGCGGCTTCTGCATCGATATCTGCACCGACGGTTCCGCCGTTGGAACCGTCATTGTGCCACTGCCACTGTTCGCTGTAGTCCGGATCGGTGGGAGTAAACCGCTGCGGCAGGTGGCGGAGCATCTGCGGTTCTGCATAGATAAAGGCAGGGTTTTCATGCAGCGCGACAGCGACATCGAGCGGATCGCTGCCCGCACCGACTCTCACCTCGTACAGGTAAGGGGCAAATTTGAGTTCGCGTACCACTTCCAGATTGGCAGCAGCGAGAGCAGATTGCACCTCAGATTGAGACAGTTGAGGCTGGAGCTTCACCGTCAGGCGATCGGTTCCGATCTCGAGGTGCCCGTCAGAATGGCGAAACACGCGCCCGATGAAAGCTACTTGCTGCGGCGTTTGGCGCGACTCAACCGCGCGGGCGAGTTCGGCTGAGGGGCGAACGAACAGCCAGCCTGCGCGATTGAAAGCCTCCTGTTCTGCTTCGGATAGGGTAAAGGCGGTTTCGCGATCGCCGGAGGGTGCGATCGCGCTTGTTCCCAGCCGCCGGGGTATTTCTGGCGAGCGATCGGGGCGTTGCACATATATGATATGATAGTCATGTAATTCCTATCCAGTCAGAATA
>CAYOOD010000079.1:0-38909 GCA_964405435.1 uncultured bacterium | reverse complement strand
TCCTGATGTTTTTCTCTAATAGTATAATACTATCTTAGCCAACTTAGTATAATTCTTGCCTCCAATGCGATCTGACTCAATCTTGTCTGGCGGATAAAATGAGGAAGTTTCCCCTTTTTGCCCGCCGCCGATTTCATTCCCGATTGCTCTCATTTAATTGCCAGTTTTTCTCATTTTTGCCTCCTAGTAGTTATCGCCAACAATGCGATTTCTAAAAAGATATTTAAACTTATCAAGTTCTGCGGTAAATCGCCCAAAAACAAAGCGGATATTTAGGCATTAAAATAACCCAGTTTTTATAAAATCATTGAAGTGAAGGGGAGAAAGGAGTTAGACCCCTAGAAATAAACCAGGCTGTAATGGTTCACTTTTGCTCGGTTTATTGTCGGCTTAGGCAGGTATAATTTACGCTGGCAGAACCGCTTAATAATTTCAAGTAATTATCCAAAAAGTCTGCGTAAATTAATGACTTGATGCAAGGGTGGCTCGTGCTTAGCCTGAGAACAGTGGCAGTCCATAGGAGTCGAGCGGCGCTATCAAGCCAAACACCAGCCAAAAAATGCAGGCGCTTGGAAACCGGGACGCGAATGGGTTCAGGGGGAAAGCGAACCGATGCGCTCTGAGCAATTCATTTCATTGCCGGGAAAATTCGGCGAACTCAGCATTCCTCGATCGCCTCCTCGTTGGCTGGCCAACACCCAAGATGAGTTTCCTACCCTTTTGAAGGTAGATCCAAAATGTGAAGAACTCGTGAAGAAAGGTTGATTTTTTGTATAAATTATTACTGTCGAGCTTGCTTATTGGCCTGTTGGCAGGCGTCGGGCGATCGCCGCCGAGCCAATAGTAGCCGGGAGAAAACAAATACTCCGATATTTTTTATTTTAAATTTGAAAGATACCGTTACAAGTAAGCAGGACGCGATCGCACTTTTGTAAGCTTTTTTACTAGCAATCGCGCCCGATTAATACATGCAGTTTCAAAGCAATTTTGCTTGTTGTCGCGCCAGATCCTCTACAATCGGGTTTAAAAACGGACTCAGCTAAAAATTTTTATCAAGTTTAGTCAAGAAAAATTCGCGGTTGAGGCGGCGATGAGTGCGGTTGAGCTTTAGCGGGATCGAAGCACCACAACACCGGCGATCCAGCAAAAGATGGGACAACGCCACGGTTTTGCCAGCGCGCGGGCGATCGCCCGAACTCAGCTAGCTGTAGCGATTTTCCTGCTGGAGCGAGAGCGTGCGAATCCCTTGCAGGGGGGAAATTCACGCCAACTCTACAACGCCTGACAGACCGGAAGAAATCGAGAGCCTCTCGAAACCGACGCGATCGAGATGGCTTGGGGGTTGCGCGTGCGTGCAGCGCTTTGATGCAGCGAAGTGCAAGGAACCTAAAAAATCGTCAGCTCCTTGGGCTGGCACTGATAAATTTGCACGGCGATTCCTTCTGCAGCCTCTGCTTCCAAATCTTCAACGTAACCCGAACGGGCCATTTCGGCTTCTTTAGCACTCATAAAAGGGCCAAAGTAGTAGGTACAGTCAGGCTTGGTCGTGACAATATGTATCCACCAAGCCAATCCCACCTGCTCTAAGCCAGAGGTAAAAGCCTCTTCAATAATGTTTGCCAACTTCATGGGGGGGTCTCCAGGATCGATTGGGTTCAATTGCTGAGCCGATAAATTCCCATTGATTCTAGGACTGAGCGGACTCTTTTTAGAAGTTAGATCGAAAAGGTGAAAAACGGGTGAAGAAATAGAAAATTGTCCGCAAAAGCTGACATTTGACAGCAGACTAGCAGCCAGAGTCACCCGTGAAGCGCTCCTATCCCGCTCGTTCGAGGCGGCGGCTGTCTCCGATATCTCCGCAGCCGTCTCTCCTTTCCCCTGCGAGGTTTTCAAGTCATTTGTGACGAAGCATTGTTTATTGCAGACAGAAGCCAGAGCGATCGCAGGCGCTGGTCAGGAGCAAGCCCTGACTCCGGCGAGAAAGCGCTTCGCTTGATTGCGTGCTGCGTTTGGCATAGCGCTGCCAGAATCCGTTCGATCCCGTTCTCCAGCACCCGAAGCCCTGCGATAGCGCGATCGCGAATAGGGCCGACATTTCCAGCCATTCTCAGGCGTCTTTCCAGCCCAACACCTCGGCCACCTGACTGGCCAAGTTCATCGGATCGAAAGGCTTGGCAATGATCCCGGCTACGCCCAGCTCGGCGAACCGCCGCTGGTCAGTTGCCTGTACCTTAGCCGTTAACAAAATCACGGGGATGTGCTGGGTGCCGCTGCGGCGCTGCATCTGGGCAAAAGTAGCAGGGCCGTCCATATCTGGCATCATCACGTCCAACAGAATCGCATCCGGCTGCTCGGCGTCAGCCTTAGCGATGCCCTCGCTGCCGGAACCTGCTGTGAGAACTTCCCAGCCTCCTACCATTTCCAGGCTGAGCTGGGCAACTTCTCGAATATCTTCTTCATCATCAATTACCAGAATGCGCTTGGCTGTCACGATTTTGCTCTACCTCCTGCAAGGTGCGGGTTTTGCGATGCGATTACCTAACCGATCTCTCCACCTCCTGCTTGTAAAGCGGCAGGGTGAAGTAAAAAGTGCTGCCTTCACCAGGGCTACTTTCAGCCCAGATCTGCCCGCCGTGCTGGTGTACGATACTGCGACAGATCGCCAATCCCAAACCAGTGCCGCCGTGAAGGCGGGCGTCTGAGGAATCCACCTGTTGAAAGCGTTCAAAAATGCTCTCTAACTTGTCCGCTGGAATGCCGCGCCCGCGATCGCGCACGGCAATCAGCAACGAGCGCTGCGTGTTCGGGGCGGGATAGGACATCACGAGGCTGGGAGGCATTTCGGCAGGAGCTGCCGAGCGCGCTCTAAGCGAGAAATCATAACTGAGGAGTGAAAAATTGCTCTCTCCCTTCTGACAATTTCTCTGACCCGGCTTTTTCGTGTCCAGCTCCAGTTCTCCAGAGTTCCAAAGCGGGTCGAAGCCCTCAGCGACTTCCCAAACTTGGCTGCTCAGCCAAACGGTCGTTCCTACAGCAGAGAATTTTATAGCATTGCTGAGCAGATTTGTCAAGGTCTGGATGACGCGATCGGGATCGGCCCACACTTGGACGAGGGCGGGCTCGACGCAGAGGGTGACGCCGGCTTTTTCAGCCATTGCCCGCATGGTATCGGCAGCCTGCAGCATCAAGTCGGCGGCGTTGCAACTGCGCTTTTCGATTGTCACCTTTCCCGACTGAATGCGATCGAGATCTAAAATGTCATTGATCAAGCGCACCAAACGGTCGGTATTGCTGACGGCGATCTCCAACATGCGCTGGGCTTTATCGGGTTGGGACTTCAAAATCCCCGATGCCAGCAATCCCATCGAGCCCCGAATCGAGGTCAGCGGCGTGCGCAGTTCGTGACTGACGATCGAAATAAATTCATCTTTCATCCGTTCTACCGCGAGGCGCTCGGTAATGTCTTTGAACGTCACCACTGCCCCGACGATTTTGCCTTGTTCTAAAATCGGCGTGCTGACGTACTCGACGGGGAAACTGCTGCCATTTTTTCGCCAGAACACTTCATTGGTGACGTGGTGGACGGAACCGTCTTGCAGGGAAGCGTGAATCGGACACGTCTCGAGGGGGTAAGGGGTGGCATCCGAGTGGGAATGGTGCAAAAAGGCGTGCATGGGCTGACCGAGCAGTTCCTTGAGTTCGTAGCCGAACAGTCTCGATGCGGCTGGATTGACGAAGGTAATTTTTCCCCGCTCGTCTAAGCCGCAAATTCCTTCTCCGGCAGAGTTTAAGATTAATTCATTTTGGTGGCGCAGGCGTTCTAGAGCTGCTTCGATGCGATGGCGATCGCTGATATCCCGGGCGATCGTGGAAACGCCGATGATTCTCCCGGCTGCATCCTGAATCGGAGAAATCGTCATCGCCACGTCGATTTTTTGCCCGTCTTTCCTGATCCGAACCGTCTCGTAATGCTCCAAACGCCCTCCCTGCTCGATTCTTTCCAGAATTTGCGGCAGCTCGTCGCCGCGATCGGGCGGGGCTAAAATCGAACTCGATCGCCCTTTCACCTCAACAGCCGCATACCCGTAAATTTTTTCCGCCCCCGAATTCCAACTAATAATAATCCCCTCCAGCGTCGTGCCGACGATCGCGTCGTCCGACGATTCGACAATCGACGCCAAGCGAACCAATTCTTCCTCTGCCCGCTTGCGATCGGTAATGTCGCGTCCCAAGACCACCAGTCCTTTTCGCGCCCGATTCAGGTAAAATAGCGGGACTTTAATCGCGTCGTAAATTTTCGCGGTGCCGTCCGGTCGGGGAATAACTTCTTCCGTGCGAGAAAGCGTGCCCTTTTGCCACGCCGTTTCGTCAGTTCGCTCGAAAGTCAAAAAAGCCTCTCGATAAAAACTATTCACATTCGCGAGCTGAGAATCTTTCAAGCCGCGATATTTCACTCCTTCCAGTTGGAAAAGTTCCAGAATCGCCTGATTGGCTTCCAGCCAGCGCCCTTCTCCATCTTTAAAACAAATAATATCGGGCGTTGCATTAATTAACGTCCGCAACTGCTCCTCACTGGCTCGCAGTGCCGCCTCTATCCGCGATCTTTGGCGGATTTCTTCCTGTAGCTTTTCGTTCGTCGCCCTCAGTTGCCTGGTGCGTGCCTCCACCAATTCCTCGAGCTGAAAGCGGTATTGCCGCAGCTCCTCCTCGGCGCGCTTGCGGGCGGTAATGTCGCGCAAAACCGAGAGGTGACGACCGGGCAGGAAATTGGCGACTGCGGAATATTCGATTTCCAAAACTCGCCCGTCTGGGCGTTTCAAAGCAAACTCGCCCGTCGCCCGTCCCTGTTCTCGGAAAATCCGCCAAGCTGTTTCAAAGTTGAAACCGGGCTGCGAAAAGTCCGCAACAGAGCGCTGTAGAATTTCTGATGGGGAGAGGCCAAATAATTGACAAGCGGCTGGGTTGACTGCCAAATAGCGGCCAGAGTCGTCCGCGATCGCCATTGCATCGATCGCCGCCTCGAAGACGGCGCGCAGTTGGTGGGCGCTTTCGATCAGCGCCTCCTGCGCCTGCTTGCGCTGGGTGATATCTTGCAAATAAATTGCCAGTCCGTTTTCTCCCGGATAGGCATGAACTTCAAACCAAATATTCAAAGGTTCTCCGTAAAGCCCTTCAAAGCTGACGGCATTCTCACTGCTGACAGCCCGGTGATACTCCTCGAAAAAAATCGTTCCCACCATTTCGGGAAAGACTTCCCAAATATTTTTACCGAGAATTTCTGTTCGTTTTTTCTGCAAAATTTGCTCGGCTTGGCGGTTGAGATAGGTAAACTGCCACTGGCGATCTAGGGCTAAAAACGCATCCGTGATGCTGTCGAGAATATTGGCGATCCGCCGATTGGATTCGGAGAGCGCCTGCTGCACCCGCCTCAGTTCGGTGATGTCTTGATTGACGACAATCGCCCCGGTGACTTCTCGTGCGGCGTCGTGCAGGGGGACGGCTGAGTTGAGGATCGTTTTGCGGGTTCCGTCGAAGCACTCGATGTCAATCACTTCATTGATGGAGGTTTCGCCAAGGGCGATCGCCCGCGCCAGTGCCCAGTCACCCGGAGCGATCGGCTCGCCGCTATCTGCCCACCAGCCCTTGTATGCGCCATATTGCTCTAAATCGACATACCGGGTACCCGCCCAAAGTCGCTGCCCCGCTGGATTGGCTTGCAAAATCTTACCGGTTTTGTCGGTAAACCAAACGCCAACCGGCAGGGTTTCCAAAACCGTGCGCAGGAGTTGTTCGCTTTGTTCGAGGGCTACGGTGGTTCGCTTGCGATCGCTAATATCCCGGCAAGTGTAAAGCACAGTCCCTGCATTAATCGCCACTCGCTTCACGCTCACTAGCAACGTGCGCCGCCTGCCGGTATTGTCCGCGATTTCTCGCTCGATATTCTGGATTTCTCCCGAGGTTTCCAGTTGCTTTTCCTCAAAAAGATTGTCTCCCAGCAACCGCGAAATGTGGCCGAGCCCATACACGTCTCGCTCGGAATATCCGAAGACTAAATGAATGTTCGGACAAATATAAGTCAGCGCTCCGGTGCTGTCAGTGATTAAGATTGCCTCGGAGATATTGCTGAGAGTGAGTCGGTGCAGTTCTTCCGATCGCCGCAGCGCTTCCTCCATGCACTTGCGCTCGGTGAGGTCCCGGGCAACCACGAGTACGGCGGGCTGCGATCGATAGGTGAAAGGCGTGGCAGCCGACTCTACGCTCACCTCCGTCCCGTCCAGGCGCAACAGTTTTTGTTCCCCGAAAGGCACGGCTTGTTTTTCTGCGGCAATCTTGGCAATGCCTTTTTTGACAATTTCCTGACACTGGGGATGCACGAAATCCGTGACCGGACGACCGACGAGTTGTTGCGGGCTGTCTGCACCCAGGAGTTTCGCGCCCGCCGTATTGATCAGTTCGATGATGCCTTGACTGTGGACGACAATCGCCTCCGGAGACAGTTCTACCAGCCGCCGGTAGCGTTCTTCGCTTTCTCGGAGTGCGGATAAAGCGCGGTGGCGCTCTTGTCGGGCGCGCAGGGCGACGATGCCGTAGGCGACATCGAGTGCCAGTTCTTGGAGCAACTCCACTTCTGAGGCATCAAAGGCGTCCGGTTCGGCGGCGTAAATCGTCAGGGCACCCAATACCTCGCAATTCCCGCTCGTTTCGGCATTCCGAAGCGGCAGGGCGATCGCGGCAGTCCAGCCGCCCGCCAGGGCTTCAGCCCGCAGGCGGGCAGTGGTTGGCGTCAAAGGAGAGGGCCGATCGAGGAGATTGGTGGCCGCACAGGGTTGGCCCGTGCGAATGGCCGTTTCGGTCAGGAGGGCGCTGTAGGGCGTGAAGTCGTGAGGTTGCTCTCCCGCAAAGCGATCGATCCCGGAACGGGCAACGAGTTGCAGGCGATTTTCTTTTCCATCTGCTGCGCCAACCCAGCAAGCTCGGTATCTGCCGACTTCCACGACAATCCGACAGATATCTTGGAGCAATTCGGATTCTTCGGAGAAGCGCACCAGTGCTTGGTTGCAGGCGCAGATGGTTCTGAGGGCGCGGTTGGCTTTGCAGAGTTCTTCTTCGATTTGCTTGCGATCGCTCAAGTCGTGAACGATCGCCGAATAACCCACCCGCGCTCCTCGCTTGTCGTACAGCGCCGCCAGTTGCACGTTTGCCCAGAATTGCGATCCGTCCTTGCGGGTGCGAATGCCTTCATCTTCGCACTGTCCGGCTCTGTCCACGAGCTGCAATTCTTGTTCGGGTTTGCCGCAGGCGATGTCGCGTTCGGGGTAAAAGCAGGAGAAATGGCGACCGAGTACCTCAGCGGCTGTGTAGCCCATAATCCTTTCTGCGCCGACGTTCCAGCTCACCACTTTTCCGGAATTGTCCAGCATGAAAATCGCGTAATCCCTGACGCCTTCGACGAGCAACCGGAAATGTTCTTCGCTTTGCTGCAGGATGGACGCTTCGGCGGCGGGGATGGGGGGCAACCGCTTCTGGTTTGTCCCTGCGGCTTCTAAGGAGAGGCGGCGGCGCGACAGCAGGGTTTCCAGCCGCCACGTCAGTTCCCCGATATCGAGGGAATGGAAGATCGCGTCGTCTGCGAGGTGTCTGTTTGGCTGTAGGGGCGAAAAGCTTTTCGCCCCTGCCTTTTCGGGGCGGTGCAGGAGCAGCAACACGGGCAAAAAACCGTTGCTGCGTGCTTTTTGGGCTTCTAGCCCCTCCGCGTAGCGGTCGAGGGCCGACATATCGGCTAGCACCAAGTCAAACGAGATAGAACTGGGAAGTGAAAACGGCGCGGGCAAAATTGAGACGCGATCGCTTGGCACCGAGCTGTTAGTTTTCCTCAGATTTTGCCGGTCTTTTGCCGGGGGGTTCCTTTTTGCCCTTTTCCTTTCTGCTTTTTCGCGTTCGACTTTGCTTTCGGGTAGCAAGATCGTGTAGTCTCTGGCCAGCGCCTCGCAAAGCAGGTGTCGGTTTTTTTCGTGGTCTACCAGTAGCAAAATGCGGTTCATTCCTCGCCCCTCTCTAATCTTTCGGCTCAACCCTTCTCCAGATACCGCCTGCATTTTTGTTTGGCCCTTGCTTTGCCCGTTGTGGTGCCATAGCTGAACCGTTTTCCCTACTCTTTATCTTACTGGTTTCGTCAAGCTTTCTCGTTGAAAGGCGATCGCCTCACTCAGTAAGGCATTTCACCTCATTCTATCGGGAATGCCATAATAATTGGCTTTCCTGAGAGCCTTATTTTTAGCGTTATTGTCAGGGCAAACTGGCTGAAAATAAGGATAATTTGCCGATTTTTCAGGAAAACAAAAGAGCGGATTGAGCGCGAGAAAAAAGGAGAAAGGCACGGGAGCAGTAAAAAATTAGGAGCGTTTAAGGAAGTAAAAGACTCACCACGCGATCGCGCCCTTCTAACTTAGCCCGGGAAAGTGCGGCGTCGGCATTGCGGTAGAGAGTTTGCACTTCCGAACCGTCCTGGGGATATTCCACCACCCCGGCACTAAAACTGACGTGAAACGGTTGCCCGCCGGCACCCGAGAACAATTGCTCGCGCCAGTGTTCGAGAAATTCCAAAAGCCGCTTGATGCCATTGTCTCTGCTCATGCCGTACATGCCGACAACAAATTCTTCGCCACCCCAGCGAGCGACGACATCTTCGCTGCGGAACGTCCGCATCAAAAGTTCTCCGAAGCGGCGCAATACGCTGTCTCCCGCCGCATGACCGTACAAGTCGTTAACTTGTTTGAAGCGATCCAAATCCAGAAGCGCAAAACACAGGGGTTGAGAGTAGCGATCGGCCAGACGCAGTAATTGACCCAAGTCTTGAAGCGACTTGCGGCGATTGGCGACACCGGTGAGGGCATCGGTTTCCGCCCAACTGCGGAGTAATTGGGTGCGTTCCAGACGGTTGAGGAGGCGGGTGACCAGTTCCGGGCCAACAACCGGCTTGCTGGCGTAGTCGTCGGCACCGCAGGCGAAGACTTGATGCACCGTATCGGCATCGGTGTAGGCGGTGAGAAACAGCACCGGCAGACCGCTCCAGCGCGGGTCATTGCGCACCACCTGGCAGAGTTCGATGCCGCTGAGATCGGGCATCTGGATGTCGAGAACCAGGATATCTGGCACGCAGGTTTCGAGAGTTTCCCAAAACTGGCTGGGATCTTCTAGGGTGGTGACTTTGAAGCCCCAGGGTTTCAGCAAAGTCTGGACAACGGCGAGCACTTGGGGGTCGTCGTCAACGACGAGGACTTTGGCTTGATGGGTTTTGAAGCGCTGCAGTACGTCCAGTACCACGTCGATCGCCACGGCGGGCGGGACGGGCTTTTGCAAAAAGGCGCGACCCCCGCGTCTGGCGACTTCCAGCCGGTCGGCAAACCCGTCTTTGTCCGTGAGAACCAGCACCGGGACGGGCGGCACGCGCCTAGTCAGGTGGCTGAGCAGCAACATGCCCTCCTCAGCCGTTTCGGGACAGGAGAGGTCGAGCAAGACGGCATCGGCTGGGTGGCGCTCGATCGCCCCCGATGCGGCAGAAGTGAGGGTGGTTTCCACGTTCAGGCCCGCTGCCGTCCCCTGGGCCACTAATTGCCGCGCCAGTTCTGGATCGCTGTCCGCGATCAGGAGGACTGAGGGTTGAGTGTGTTCTGGAGCAAACGATCGCCGCGAGGGGGCAAACGGCAGGGGGGAAGTCTCGGCAATGGGGGACGGGGAAGCACAGAAGTGAGGAGCGCCGACTGTAGGGACGCTTCGCGAAGCGTCCCTACAGAAATTAGCGGCTTCCAACTCGGGAAGTTCGCGCGGATTTTTTCCTCTGGCGATCGCCGCCGTTCCAACATCCTCCCGCTCGGCGGCTTCTTCGCTGGAGGCGGCTGCTGTCTCGCGAGGTTGGACGCTGGCGCGCATCTGCTGGATCAGCTCTTGCAAGTGAGGCGCTTGCTCTGGGGTTAAAAATTCTGCTTGGAAAAGATGCTCGATTTTGCGGGCGATTTCCGAGCCGAGGGCAAAGCCAAAAGTGCCCAACGAGCCGGCCAGTTTGTGGACTTCCGAAATCGCCCGGGCTTTGAGTTCGCTGTTGAGGGTGCCTGTGAAGAGGGCAGCGATCGCCACTTCTACCGTGTCCATCCGCTTGACGATCGGCTCTTTGAAGCGCTCCCACAATCGACCGATCGAGGCATTAAAATTTTCACGCTCGGTATTTTCCGCTTCGCGAAGCGACTCGGCGGCATCGCGGAACGGCTGCTGCAAGCCGTCCGCGATCGGGGGTGCTGGCGTCGCAGCCAAAACAGGAGCGGCGTTGCTTTTTTTGAATTCATCTTTGGCCGCGTCTCTCTGACGTTCTGCCGCGACGCCAGCGGCTGGCTCTTTTTCGGCTGGCGGCACGGCGGCAAAGCCGAAAGCCTCGCTTTTGCCAGTGAAGAAAGCGGTTTGCGGCTTGAGGCGATAGCCCAGACCGTAAACCGTTTCGATTAAATCCGCAGGGGCTCCGGCTGTTTTTAATTTCTGCCGCAAACCCTTGATGTGGGCTCTGACGGTTTCTTCGGCGGGCGGTTCTTCAAATGACCAGAGCTGTTCGAGGATGGCACTGCGGCTGAAAACCCGGCTGCTGTTGCGCATGAACAGTTCCAGAAGGCTGTATTCTTTGGGAGTCAGGTGCAGCAGGTGTTCGCCGTAGGTGACTTCGCAGGTACTCGGGTCGAGGTGCAGGGCTCCCCATTCCAGTACCGGCGGCAAGGGAGCAGGCCCCCGGCGCAGCAGGGCGCGAATGCGGGCGACTAATTCCTGGGCGTCGAAGGGTTTGACTACATAGTCGTCGGCTCCGGCGTCGAAGCCCATGACTTTATCGTCGCTGCTGTTGCGGGAGGTGAGCAGGAGAATGGGCATAGTCAGGCGGTGCGATCGCAGGCGGCGGCAGAGGCTGATGCCGTCCAGATTCGGCAGCACCACGTCGAGGACGATCAAGTCATAGGTAAATGTCTCTGCCAGCTCCCAACCTCTCTGGCCGTCGGAAGCGACATCTAGCGTGTGATGTTGTTCGGCCAGGACATCTGAGAGCATTTGCGCGATCGCCTCGTCGTCCTCTACCAGTAAAATTTTCATCGGGGAAGGCTGCCTAGCATCTTGAGAGTTAGAAAGCGTGCGGTTGCGGTCAATTCCTGCTGCCTGATGGGGCTCTAAGCCCATCTTAACTCTGGGTTGGATTCGATCGCCCTATTGGGAAGCCGGGAGTGCTGGCTTGGGAATTGTCGTCGGCTCGTGCCTGCTCTGGCTCTCCCGTCTGGATTGGATTTCTTTTCGCCGCCTTTTCGGCTTTTTTTTGCTTGATAAATTGCTCGAGCGCGGCTCGGCGATTTGCCATAAAGCGGTTCCAGAAACCGGGAAATAGATCGTCCATTGTTTTGGCGATCGCCCAGACTTCAATGGCCATTGTCTTGTTAAACAATCGATCCGAGCTTTTGAGGGCTTCGATCCACTGTTCCAAATTCATGGCAGAGAGCGATTCCAGGTTGTCGGGGGAGGGAGGGTGGTCTGGTGGATTCCATTGGGTATGGGGCATGGCGATCGCCTCACGGATGGGTCACTAGGAAAGAAGGGCTCCCCTTTCTGTTCTCGAACAGATTTCGTGGAAGCATTCGCCCCCTGATTTAAGAATGCCCCTTTTCAGGCTCGAAATTGACGTTCATTTGTCCAACGTCTTCTTTCCCTGGCATTGGCTTGTGCTGGCAGGCTCTCGGAAATGGAGCAACGCTGCCACCCACTGCGGCCCCTACCCGATCCGGCGGGTTGGATAACAGGCCACTGCTGGATTTCTTGACTTGTCTTGCCCTAGGTGGCTGAGCGCTAATAGATAATGGCTGATAGATCGTGCTTAATTGCTAATTGCTTTCTCGCTAATCGCTCTCTCGCGTCAATAGCGAATAGCTGACCGCTGACCGAAGAATTCAACCATGAAGCCTACATCATTTTTTGCGTTCTTGGCAGCCGGCGCGGTGGTGCTGCTGTCAATCGCTGCCGGTGGCTTGTTCTGGCTGACTGCCAGCAGTCCGCTGGCCGTATTGCGGCCCACCCAAACCGCCACTCCGGCGGCTGCGATGTTTGTACCGTCCTCTGCACCGGCGTTTGCGTCGCTGCTGGTGAATCCAGAGGAGTTGGAGGCGTTCCGGCAGGTGGTGGCTGCCCCCCAGTTGAGGCGGCGATCGCGCGCCTATTTCGCCCAAATCAAGCAAAGTTTCCTCGCCACCACGGATCTGAACTACGAGCGGGATATCCAACCCTGGCTGGGCGACGAAATCTCGATCGCTTGTACGACGGCTGATATCGACCGCGATCCGGACAACGGCGCGCAGCCCGGTTACCTGCTGGCGATCGCCACGAAGGACAAACAGCGCAGTCGGGAATTTCTGGATTTGTTCTGGGGCTCGAAGGCGATCGCGGGCTCTGAGGTGACGTTTGAATCCTATAAGGGTACAACCCTGATTTACAACAAAACTGCCGGCAGCCCGTTTGGCTCGGTTGCCACAACTGCCGTGACTAGCCCGGTTGCGGGCGAACAGTTTGTCCTGTTTGCCAATCACCCAAAGGTGCTGCGCGATGCGATTAACAACGTGCAAGTGCCGAATTTAAACTTGCAGAATTCCAGCGCTTATCAGTCGGCTGTGCAGCAGTTGACACAGCCCAAAATCGCTCTGGGGTTTGTCAACCTGCCCCAACTAGCTGCCTGGATCGGAACGGAATCCGCCTCTGCTAGTGCCACGGCAAAGGACCAACTGGCGATCGCTTTGGGTTTGAATCGGGACGGATTGCTGGCTCAAACGGCTTTGATCGCGGACTGGAATGCAACTCATTCGCTTGCGCCGTCTCTGTCTGAACCAGTGCAGGCATTGAAATACCTCCCGGCGGCGAGCGTGTTGGCGGCGGCGGGGACTGACTTGCAGCAGTTGTGGAGCGAGGTGGCTGAGGGTGCCAGCCACGATCCGATCGCCCAATTGCTCGACCGGCTTCTCGCCGGCATTGGCGATCGCTGGGGGCTCGACTTGCCCAGAGATGTCTTCAGTTGGGTGCGGGGAGAGTACGCGCTGGCTCTGCTGCCCCGGGATGCAGAGGCGGCAGCCGGTGGCCCTGAATTCGATTGGATTTTCGTGGCGCAGCAATCGCCTGACGCTTCGCAAGGAATTGAGCATCTCGACGCGATCGCCCAGCAGCAAGGGTTGAGTTCCGGCCCTCTCAAACTGGGCGATCGGGAGATTTTTGCCTGGACTAAACTCTCAGCGGCACCGACTGCCGCCGTCGAGAAAGCTGACAGTCCGATCGCCCTCGAGGCTCGGGTGTTTGGCGTCCGCGCCTCTGCGGACAATTACGAGATTTTCACCTCGTCGATTCAGGCAATGGAAGCTGCGATCGCCGCTCACAGAGCCGGTTCGCTGACTGCCGCCCCTGATTTCCGCCAGGCTATCTCGGTTTTGCCCAGCCCCAATTACGGCTACGTCTATCTCGATTGGAAGGCGGCTGAGGAGATTTTGGAACGCCGATTCCCCCTGTTGAAGCTTTTAGAAGCGTCCAGCCAGTCGATTGTCGATCGCTTGCGGGCGATCGCCATCACCAGCACCGGCAGCGAAGCCGGCGTCCGCCGCGCCGATCTCTTCCTCCGGTTGGGCTTGTAATCTCAAACAGTGAGAAGTGAGGAAGACTTCTCCCTTCTTCCTTCTCGCTCCTGAAAAGTATCGCGCCTCTGTCAATAGCAACTTCGGTTAATCGCCTATGGCTCTGTCAACTTTGAAAAAAAGGAGCGCCTCCCCAGACAAAACTTGTTTCCATTTCCCCTAATCCCCCTTTTCCCGGCAAGGCTCCTAGAATTAGTAGTGCGGGCGTCCCCGCCCGCTGCCCTGTAGAGTTCGGGGACTTCTCCACTCCCAATGATGGCAATTACGCCTGCGCATCTACTCACCCCTTACCCATTCCCCATGCCCCATTCCCCATGCCCAGTTAACAACTCGATCTAAGCCGTTAATTCTTGTTCGACAAACGTCTGAATCCGGTTGCGGTAAATCCGCAAGGTATTGTCCACCCAGTCCGGATCGTTGCTGTTAGCATAGATGTGGACAAGCGGTTCCCCGGCGTCGGGCAAAATCAAAACCCAGTTGTCATTGCGGCGATCGCAGATTTTTACGCCGTCGATGAGTTCCAAGCGTTCGGCAGGGTGAATTTCGACGAGATGGCGCATCAGGGCTCCCTTCACCGTCCACGGGCAGCGCAGAGTATAGTTTTTGTGGAAAACCCGGGGCAGTTCGGCGCGGATTTGTCCGAGCGATCGCTCCTGCAGCGTCAGCATCTCAATTAATTTCGCAATGCAGAACATCGCGTCAAATCCGGGATGCAGTTGCGGGAAAATAAAGCCCATCTCGCCGCTGCCGCCGAGCACTACGTTGGGATTGGAGTGGCACGCCTCCATCAAAGCCGTGGGATTTGCCTTCGTGCGGATCACCTTGCCGTCGTGACGCCGAGCGATTTGCTCCACCGCCGAGGAAGCGTGTATCGGCACCACCACCGTTCCCCTGGGATACGCCATCAGAATCATATTCACCAGCATCGCGGTGAGCATTTCGCCCCGAATCATATTGCCGGATTCATCCACGAGCGTCATCTGTTCGCCGTTTGCCGATACCTGCACGCCGAAATTGGCTTTGAGCGCTTCTACGACGTGCCCGAGTTGCAGCAGCAGGCTTTCGCGTTCTTCATTTGAGGGGGGCGTCTGATTGAGACTGGCATTGAGTACCACGGCATCGCAGCCAAACTTTGCCAGCAATTGCGGCAGCACCGCGCCCGATACGGCATAAACGTAGTCGATGACGACTTTGGCGTGGCTGTGGCGAATCGCCTCAATTTTAAGATTTTTCTCAAAAGCAATGCTGTAAAGGTCGTTGATTTGGCTGGGGTAAGCCATATTGCCGATTTCGTCAATCTGCGCCCGCCGGAAGTCTTCTTTAAAATAAGCCCCTTCAATTTTTTTCTCTCGGGCTTTAGAGATATTAATTCCCTGCTGGTCGTAGAATTCGATGAGTAGGGAATCGTGGCGGTAGGGGTGTACGCGAACGTGAATCCCCCCGGCTACGGATAGGGTGCGAGCGACCGTGCGCGAGATGGGAATGGGGGTGGCTTGCAAGTTTTGGACGTGGGTTCCGACGGACATCAAACCGGAAATTAAAGAGCGAGAAACCATGCGGGAAATATTGCGCTGGTCGCGAGAAACGGAAACCAAGGAACCCGGTTTTAAGGTGGAGCCGAAAGCCGCCCCCAATTTCACGGCAAACTCTGGGGTGATGTCGATATTGGCGAGTCCGGAAACGCCGCGCTGTCCGAAGAGATTGCGCTGAGCGGCGTTGCCCCAGATTAAGTTGATATTCAGGGTCGCGCCGGACTCGATCTGCTTGCTGGGCCACACGCGCACGTTGGGGCTGATTTGCGCTTCTTCGCCGACGGTGGAGAGGGAGCCCAAGACGGCTCCTTCCAGAACGTGAGCCCGTCGGTCAATGCGCACGCCTCTGGCGGCGACGCAGGCTTGCAGGTTGGCTTCTTCGCCGATAATGGAGCCATTCCAGATGATGGGACGCTTGATGTCGGCGTCAGCGCCGATGGTTACGTTGTCGCCGATGACGGTTCCGGCTTCGATGAGGACGCGAGGGCCAATGCGGCAGTTATTGCCGATCGCGACGGGGGTTTGGATATTGGCGGTGGGGTCGATGTAGGTATTTTCGCCAACCCAGACCCCGGGAGAGCGCTCCTCGTAGGTAAAATCGAGTTTGACTTTTCGGTAGAGTCCGTCATATTGGGCGTCGCGATAGGCTTCGAGGTGGCCGACATCGCACCAGTATCCCTCGGCGACGTAACCGTATATGGGTTCGCCTTTTTCCAGCAGCAAGGGGAAGAGGTCTTTGGAAAAGTCTGTTTCTTGATTGGGGGGCAGGTATTCGAGGACTTCGGGTTCTAGGATGTAGGTGCCGGTGTTGACGGTATCGGAAAAGACTTCGCTGGTGGAGGGTTTTTCCAAGAACCGACGAATGCGACCTTCTTTATCGGTGATGACGACGCCGAATTCGATCGGGTTGGGAACGCGGGTGAGGACAATGGTTGCTTTTGACTGCTTTTGCTTGTGAAATTTAATGGCGGCGCTGAGGTTAAAGTCGGTAATGCTGTCGCCGCTGATGACTAAGAAGGTGCGATCGAGAAGTTCGGCAATGTTTTTGACGCAACCGGCGGTGCCGAGGGGCTGATCTTCTTCGACCGCATAGGTCATCTGCACGCCAAAATCGCTGCCGTCTTGGAAGTAGTCCCGCATCACGTCTGGCAGGTAGTGCAGCGTGGCAATAATTTCTGTGATGTTGTGCCGTTTGAGGAGATTGATGATATGCTCCGCAATAGGGCGATTGAGAATGGGAACCATTGGTTTGGGCAGGTCGCAAGTCAGCGGCCTCAATCGCGTTCCTGAGCCTCCAGCCATCAGCACTGCGCGCATAAGTCCTCCTTGAATATTTGGACGCTTCTTGATATTGTGGCGAATCCGGGGCGTTCGGCTTGTTTGTTTTTTGTTTTTGGTGAAGGGGGTATCTGTAAAATCCCGCTAAAGGTGCGAACTGCCCTGAAGTGGGTTGCTTTTCGAGGTCGTGAAGGTCATCTGAAATATACCTATTGGGAGCGATCGCCACTGAGGGAGGGCTGAATCGGCAATCTGGGTTGAGCGGGATTGACAGCCCGCCGGCTGCATCCCCGACAAATGGGAAAAGCGGGGATGGGGAGAGTGGGGGATGGAAAGTGGCCGAAAAGAAAAGCGATTTTCATTAATGGTTCGGGGGGTTTGTTGGCGATCGAGGATCTGGCAGCCCGGTTAACGGAGATGGGACACTGACTCGAGAATCAGTGGTGGTTTTCTGGCGGCAGGGGGCAAAGCTGGGAGAAAGGCGAGATTCGCTTTCCCTTGCGTTTCGATCGCCGTGCTGGCTCGATATTGACGCGAAACGCGCGGCTTCTTCGGCTGCGGCGTTCCGGGCTGTACGAGCACTCGGGACGGCGAGGAAAAATAACGGCAAAATAGATTTCAGTCCCTTTTGGGGATGCCTTTACCCCGGGCACCTCCAATGTATATGCTACAGCAGCGGCGGGCCTTTTTGCCTCCTGCACCGGCACGAAAAGCGCTATAACATTAATAGGTGGGAAACTCGCTAATGAAACAAACTGTAACGGCTGAGTTGAAGTGCGTGCGCCAGTCAGGGCAAGAAGCTTTGGCAAGCACGGGCTTTCTGAGGCGATTCGGGATCGCGAAGTGCTTCACGGGCTGAGCAAGCGCCCTTGTGGGGGTGCTTTAGCGCCAGAACCAGCGGAGCGCTCCCGGCTGTGCAGGGGATTTTTTCCGGCTGCTAGATGGCACACTTCAGCTTTTGTTGTATCGGGATTATTTTTGTCAGTTGTTCCAGGAGTCAATCGTGCAAGTTGTAATCATTGTGGCGTTGTTGGCGGGATATGGAGTCGGAATCTGGAAGTTCTGGCAGGGGTTCGAGCGGACGAATTTCGAGCGGAGTCTGCCCAACCGGGTGAAGTTGTCGCTGCTGTGGCCGGTTCTGTGGGTGGCGAATCAAACGTATCGCAAGAACTTTAGAAAAGCTCTCAAGGGGCGGTAGGCGATCGCATGTCGAAAAAGCAGGAAAAACCGTTTCAGGGGGGGAATGCACCCCTGCCCGGAGAGCGATCGCCCATTTGGCAAGAACAATTAGATCGGGTATCGTCTCGCTTCAATTGCGAATATCGGGGCGAGGCGTTCGAGCTGCCCGCAGAAGTCGAGGCGATGCCAATCTTTCGGGAGTGGGCGTCGGGGGCGCTGCAAGCGAAGCTGGCGTCTCCCTTCTGGGAAATCGGACAGCCTCAGAAGAACCAGCGCTGTTTGGATATCGGCTGCGGGGTGAGTTTTTTGCTCTATCCGTGGCGGGATTGGGGCGCTTTTTTTTGCGGGCAGGAAATCAGTACGGTGGCGCGGGATGCGCTCAACGCCCGAGGTCCTCAGCTCAACTCGAAATTGTACAAGGGAGTGGAACTGGGGCCGGCACATCAATTAAAATACGAGGCGGATCAGTTTGATTGGGCGATCGCGACGGGTTTTAGCTGCTATTTCCCCCTCGATTACTGGAGCGCAGTAATGGATGAGGCGAAGCGGGTTCTCAAACCAGGAGGACAGTTTATTTTTGACATCCTCGATCCGGAAAAACCGCTAGCCGAAGACTGGGCAGTGCTGGAAACCTACAAGGGCGCGGAGGTATTTCTCGACCCGATCGCTGAGTGGGAAAAAACGATTAAAGCCAGCGGTGCCCAAATCCTCAAACGCCAGCCAGGGGAATTATTTCAACTGTATAAAGTGAAATTTTGAGAGGCTTTTTGAACCGCAAAGATGCCAATGACGCAAAGGGAGGAAAGAAAAGAATTTTTTAGAGAAAGGAACTCGCTATTTATTCTCCACACTCCCAACTCCACACTCTCCTCATGCCCAATTCCCGCCGCATTTGGTTGATTGGCGGCACGAGCGAAAGCGCCCGCCTAGCGGAAGCGATCGCCCGTGAAGCGCAGCTTCCCTGTACTATTTCTGTTACTACGGAAGCCGCTCAAAAACTATACTTAAAAACGCCCTTATTGCGGGTTTGGGTGGGAAAACTAGATGCTGAAAGGGTGGGAAAATTTTTACAAGAGCAGCAAATTGCAGGAATTTTAGATGCCTCGCATCCCCATGCCGCAGAGATTTCTAAATTAGCGATCGCTGCTGCCGCTCACTACCAAATCCCCTATCTGCGCTACGAACGCCCTCCGGCAATCCCCCATTCCCCCTTATCCTCAGAGGGAACCCCGAGTTCCCCCAATCCCGGCAAAAATCCCGAAACTCTCATTCAACTAGACAGCTTCGAGACGCTAGTAACGGGCGATTTTTTAACAAAACAGCGGGTATTGCTGACGGTGGGCTATCGGTTTTTAACCCTGTTTCGCCCGTGGCAAGAAAGAGCGACGTTATTTGCTCGCATTCTTCCCTCTATGACAGCCTTAGAAGCGGCGTTGAATGCAGGTTTTACAAGCGATCGCTTGATAGCAATTCGCCCGCCGATATCCCTTGAATTAGAGAGAGCATTGTGGCAGCAGTGGCAGATTTCAATGGTGGTGACAAAGGCATCTGGGGAAGCGGGGGGAGAGGATGTTAAACGGGTGCTGGCGGCTGAGTTGGGCGTGTCTTTGGTTGTAATTGAACGCCCGCAAGTCGAGTATCCGCAGCAAACGAGCGATATGGCAGCAGCTCTGGAGTTTTGCAACAGTGCGATACCCCTCTAGTGTTCTGTCAGCATTGAAAAAAAGCCTCGCCTCCCCACCGAAAACGTCTCCCCCTTCCATCCCCTAATCCCCCAATCCCGGCAAAAAATACTAGGGTGAGGGGCTTTTAGCAAGAATGAGATTTAAGACATTCAACTCATTGGAACTCAACAGGTATTTATCGGTAAAAATTTTATTCCTCATCTCCGCGAAACTGTAACAGCGAAAGATAATAAACGGAAATTCTTTATAGTTGCAGCCGATGGGCAAGATGTCGCCGGCGGGGTAGAGAGAGCGGATATAGGCAGAGAGGATATCGCGGAAGGGGGCGTTTTCTGATTCTTCGCCCTGGCTGAAATAATCCCGCATCAGTTCGGGAGCGATCGAAACAAACAAGGGCAAAGTATAATACTGGTCAGCTTGGCGGCTGGTTTGCTCGAACCACTGGCTTTTTTTGACTGGCTCCCTGAGTTTATTGGCAAATTCGATCGCGCCTGCAATGGCGGAGCGCAGGGGTTCGGGGTAGTCGGTGCTGTAGCGAATTGAGAGCATTTTGTTTAAAAGATCGTCGGTGGCGTAGGTTTTTACCTGTGCTTCCAATTGCAGGAGGTAATTTTCCTCCATCGCCCTGCCGTCGAAAGGCACTACTAGCAGGCTGCCGCTGATATAACTGCGTTCTAGTTTGGGAAAATCCAGCAAGCGATCGCACCCGTGGTTCGCCCGCAGCAAAAAGTCTTTGCTGAAAGATTGCCAGATGGAAAGGTAGGAAATACTGGCGGATGGCTCGGCGGGGGGAGCCAAGACAAATTCTGCACCTCTGAGTAGTTGTTCCAAACTGGTATAAATTTCTAAAAGTCTGCGATCGCTCCTGCGGCTCTTGTATTCGTTTTTTAAGTCCCGAATCAGGCTCGCCATCTGCCCGGTAAAGGTATCTCCTACTGCCGATACTGATTTTCCGCCGATGGGAATCATCAGAAAATTTTCCCGCCCCACTCGTCCGAATCCTGCAATCCGCGTCATTATCGAAGTTTTGAGGATTAATAAGATATTGAGAAGATTCAAGACGCTTTCTTGCAGGGAAAGAGACGGATTTTCTTCGGCGTAAAAGGAGCGATCGCACAAGTAAAATATTAACTGTTTCTCCTCCGTGTCGAGGGTGCGATTTCTCCCATTTTCCAGATATTCCCCGCGCCCCCGGTAAATTACCTGGATGACTTCCATCAGGTTTTTCTCAATCTGAAAGCGGGGAATATCCACTAAGATAGTTTTGGCTTTGGGAAACGACAGCCCCCGACTGGCGGAAGAAGTCATAAAGACGACTTTAACACAATTTTTGTGTTTCTGGATGTTAGTTTTATCCGCTTCTGAGAGATTGGCGTGAATTTCCAAGTAGTCTTGGTGAAGTTCAAACGCTCCCCGCTGTTTTTTCAGCTTTTCTATCAATTCAGCCAAGCGGCGTTTATCCTGAATGTAGACGAGCATCTGGCGCTCGTCGCCCTGCGCTTGCAGAAAAGCAGCGATATCGGATAAAATAGCAGCTTGTACGGGTTCGGCTAATTCATTTCTATGTTTAAAATCCGCCTGTTTGCTAAATTTCACGCACTCGACAAAAACTTTGTAAGTGACGGATAGGCTGCTGGCAGGGTAGGAGTTGGCATTGATAACCGCAGCGGGCAACCTTTTGAATTGAAACGGCTGTACTGAGAGGGGAGCGCCTGTATTGACAGCCCGCCGAAAATAGATTTTATCGGGTTCGGGTGAGGTTTCGCAGAGGTGCTGATTTATCACTTCGGCATCGACGATAGAGGCGTCGGCGACAATCACTTTGGTGTTGAATCCGTGGCGGGAGTCTGTCAGCTCGTAGCGCCGCAAAATGGAGCTGATGCCATTTAAAAACTCGACGCCGCTGTCGTCTCCGGTGATTTCGTCTATCATTATAAATAAGTGTTTGATTCGCCCAGAGATGGCTCTCATTTGTGCGGGCAGCACGGCATTATCTCGCTTGTTGTAGGCTCCCTGAAAAATTTTCTCGAAGTGACGCAGGGTGTTTGCGCCGTTTTCCGTTATCCGCAAAGATTGGATGGAAGCGGTGGCGACAATATTATTGGAAATTTTGCCGTCAATCAGGTGATAAAGTGCCTCGCAAATGCTATTGAGAACGCCAATATGCCGCGCGCCTCTATCGCGAAGCGTATCTTCGGCGATTCTTTCGATGCGTTTTTGCGGGCGGGGATTGCGATCGCAATTTGTTCCGGCGGGAATAAAATCGACGGGGAGTTTCTGCAATTCTTCTAAGGGCTGATTGCAGAAATATTGCACGGTTGGCGTACAGCCGCCATTGTCTGCAATTAGGTGAGCGTTGCTGTTGATACAGGTGAGTTTGTCGTTGCAGAGTAAATCGCTTTCGGGTTGTTTGAATTTGTCGATAATGTCGAGATTGACTTGATTGCGGGGGCTGACGTAGAAGAATAAGAAACCGTCGTCGATATGGGCTTGCAAAAACTTTGCGATCGCAGTTGTTTTGCCGATACCTGGATTCCCGGTTAAAAATAGATAAAGTCTCTCGCTCTCCAGATAATTTTCAATCAGTTGCGCGTGAGCTTGTCGCAGGTTCATTTTACCCGACAGCCCCAGCTCTTGCATCAATTCTGCCGGCACTTCCCCTACCGAATTGAAAAAACCCGCTATTTTTTCCGAGTGAAAAACCGAGGTGACGCCTTCTCGCTTCAGGCTCAGGGGTTTGCTGACTAGGTTTTCCACAAACTCCCTGCCATTTTCAAAACTCTGAGCGACATTGAGCTGAATCGCCCGCAAAACTTGCCGCCTCGCCTCGCCGACTTCCTGCTGTTTCCGCTGGCGGCGGTAAATCTGGGAACAGGTTGCCAAGAAATCGAGATTTTCTCGCCGCAGGGCAATCGCATTTGCGCCCCTATCCGTATATCCCACGGCATTAAATATTACCTGCGCCTCTTCTGGAATTTTGCCCATTTCCCGCAAAAATCTATAGAAACTGTAGGCATAGCTTCCCGCCTGGATTAACTTGGCGCTTTCTTTATCTTGGCGGTTGAATGCTGTCAAGTACCGCGCCAGCCCTTCCGAAAAATTAAAGTCTAAATTTTGGCTGGCTCCCGTATCTATTCTCAGATTCGCAAAGAAACTTTTCGATCGCAAATATTTTATCTCACTTGCCAATAAACCTCGAATTGTCTCGATATCGTCGAGATTCTTGACATCCTCAGCCGTTTTGACAGAAAATACAGACAAATCCACGCAGAGAATTCGATATTGCTGGCGGTGCCGCAGCAGCATCAGCGTGTCTGCCTGCAAAAATTCGCCTTTCTGTTTGTACTGATTGATGTAGGGCTGAATATTCTCTACAATACCAAGCTGAGCCAGCAGAGCGGCAACTTCTTCCGTCTCGCTTTTGCTCGTGTAAGTGCCCAGACTGTTTTCCTGGCAAAAGCGGCACTGATAGTACAAAATTTCCAATTCCCGCTCTTTCCAGCCGGTTGACTCGACGTACTCCCGAAAGAAATTCAAGCCGCCCAGAAAACCCTTTTGGAGGAAAAACAAGCTCCACTTTTCGATAATTTGAATATTCAGGGGATCGACAGCACTGATTTGGCTGCTAATTTTCTGAGCCAGCTTTGAAAATTTAAACTGGTGCAAATCTTGGCGGTAGGCATCGCCAAACTTGTGAGTGAGATTGTTTTGCTCGATATAAGTCAGAATGCCGATATTGAAACCGACTTCAAATAGACGCCCCAAATTTTCTGCTATCATTCTTCTGTACCTATCGGCTCTGCATTCAATACATTTCGCACTTCGGTTAAAAATGCCAGGGAATTAAAATTCGCTGTGCCCCGCGCGTGATAAAATAGCGACAGCGCCCCTATGGATTCGTCGCCGATAATTTTTTCGTAGGGATCGAGTTTGAAATTGATGTACTGGCGGGCTTCGTACCGGGAGAAGTGAAAAAGGGTAAGATAGTGCAATAGGGTATTTTTCAGGGGAGTCTCCGAAATCAACCCCTGCCAGATATCTCCATTGTCTAGAATATCCGCAGGATACATATTCAATAGGGTAGAATAAGAGATGACGCCCCTGTAAAAGCGATCGTTTCCCACCTTCAACCCGTTAAACAAGTTGAAAAATACGACGACTTTACGGCTGGAATCGTCTACTAAGTTGGTGAGTTCTCGGCTATCCTGAATGTACCGAGAGCCTGTTGACTTTTCATCCCGCACAAGAACATAGTATTTATCGAAGAAAACCGGATAAATTTTCATATCGCTGCGGGTTCCCTTCAGAGATTTTATCACCTCTGGCGACATGAAAAAGAGTTCCTCGTCTTCCTCACCTTGCGTGACGTGCAGGGTGCTGGAATAGGGGGCTTGGGCAACATATAAAAAGTGCCGGTAGCCCTGGTGGTAAAGTTCGCTCGCCACATCTTGAAGAATCGGCGGATTGCTGTAAAGGTGGCTGCGCCTGTAATTTTCCGAGAATGTTTTGAGCGGCTCGATTTGAATTGAGCCGCCTTCCAGTTGCCGCAAGATTACGATTTCTCCTAGCAAGTTAGAGAGGCGACTGTCGCGATTCAAACTGCCTATTCGCGCGTCACTTTCCCGGCTGGAAACGACAATCATCGCTAGTTTATCGACTTCTGGAGAAAGAGAAGCCGCCGCGCAGTCAAACTGTTTGGGAAGCACGGAGTATAGGGAACTCAGCCCGTTGCGGATGCTATGAGGAGAATTTTGGTTTTGGATGCGGAAACCCTGAGAGTTGGATTTGTAGTTTTCGCTAAATAGGTGGGATAATACTTTTGCGATCGCAGCGACAAACTCCTCCGATGGAGAAGGGTTATCGTGGGTTCCCTCGTGCAGGCGCACCATCGGAATAAACAGGTTTTTCTCTGCGCCGTCGAACAATAATTTCAAACAGATATACGCCAGCAGGCAGAAAGTAAAGCGATAGACAAACCCCTGGAGCCCTTGCAACCCGCTGCTATCTAAGCGGCGGTTGTCGTAGCAAAACAAGAGCAATTTATGCTGCCGCATGAAATTGTTTTTATAAGTATTCATGCAGGTTTCTGGCACCCACAGCACCGGCAGGGCTTTGAGCCCCTTGATATTGTATGCCATGCTGAAATCTTGCTGCTCCTCAGCCGGAAAATATCGCAAATCTTCGATAGTAATCCGAGCCGACATCTGACAGAGGAATCTGTCATCGACGCGGGGCTCTCCCACGGAGATATACTGCAGGCATTCCTTGGGATTTCGCCCGACTACCCCATTGAAAAAATGCCCCAGCAAAAGGTTATTGATATCGGATTCCAGTATCCCTCGCCTGACGCCAATGTGTACGGGATAGTGCCCGGTTGGCAGGTGAGTTTGCCGCTTGAGCCAATTTTCCAGCAGGTGCTTGAGCCTGTCTATTTTTATTCTAACATTCAATTTGGCAAAACTATTCTTCAAGCTGCGAAATAAATTTTTCTTGGCGTCATCGCTAGCACCCCGCAGCCACGGCAGAACTCTTTCGTCAAAACTGCCCACTGGATTGTAATCGAGTTCTGATGCGGGGTGGTAATCTTCCGCTTCTGGATTCCACGGAGACGCAAACACAAAATAGTAAAGAAAGGCAATTTTCAAGACTTTGATGGCAAAGGCTTGACTTTTATCCCTGTCAGAAATAGCTGCCTGATGCTCCTCGCTGTCGGGATCGAGAATGTTGATGTAATAATCAAATACTGGTTTGCCTCCCCGCGCGTGTACGGGCTTGTTTAACTTCAGCTTCAAGCCGAAAATATAGTGGCGATCGCAATTATTTTGATCCGCAGTTTCTCCCAAATACCCCTCTACAATTGGAATCACCGGCAGGGCATCTAACGCTTCTGCCCGCGAAAACAAATCCCTGTAATTAAGCGAGACACCCGCATAGTTTACCGTGTAATATCCCTCATCTTTACTGGGATCGTTGATGTATTCCTCTATCAACCTGAGACGGCGGATTAAATCTTCGAGATAAATGCTGTTGGCATTGGGGGCGCTGCCGATACTGCTGTTTTCCAGCAAGTATTCCAGATAGCGGATTTTCGCTTCTTTCTTGAGCTTGCCCAGGGTTTCTCTGTTGACGATTCTCAGCAGTAGGTGAAAATCAGACAAAGGATCTACTATCATCCCACTGAGATTGTAGCGCAAATCTTCTCTATCGCTCTCAGTTTCGGCTTTCTCGTCGATGTAGTTTGTCAAACTCTGCTGGAGCTGTTCGGCAAACTGCGCCGTATTCCGCACGGTGACAGTCAGTTTGTGAAATTTTAGCAGAGAATTGCTTGGAGAGCTACCCGATAAAGTGATTCTTTGCTTCTGCAAACCTGAATAGGGCTTGTCAAAATCGTATTTCAAACCCGACTCGCCCGCAAACCCGCGAAATTGTCGCAAATCCGTCGTTAAACTTGCCGCAAAATTCTGAAGCGATATTTCTTCCCCGACAATCGCTTTTAGGTGCTGCTGCAATCCGTCTCGGATTTGGCGAATCTGTCGGGGAAAACGCTGCTCAAAATCTGGGGTAAAATGAATCGTAGCAGAGTGAGCGCTGCGCTCGGAGGCTCCCAGGGGATTTTCCACCTGCAATGTCGCTAAATGCGCTGCGATCGCGTCAATATCCACCCGCAAACGCCTGCGATCGCTCGACAAGTCAAACGGATTTCGCTCCCGCAAAGCTCTAATAATCTTATCCAGTAAATCGCGATAATTTACCGGCACTAACTCCTCATTACCTGCCCTTAATACGTTCACCCTGCTACCCCTTCAAAAAACCTGATTCCACTCTTTCACGTCATACTCAGTCCAGATGCCGTTTTGCCAGTACGGATCGGATTCTACCAAACGCCGCACCGTCGCTTCGTCTTCTGCTTCGTAAATCGTGAAAACTTTGGTTAAATCTTTAGTAGGTCCGCAAGCAATCAGGGTGCCCTCTTCTTTCAGCTTCGCCAGCCCGTCGAGATGGGCTTGTCGGTAAGGCGCGCGCTTTTCCAGAACATCCTCGCAGTAACTCCCCCACATTACATATTTTGGCATATTCGCAGCGATTTCGGCGTGTAGATTTTCGGGGCATCTTGCGTTTGCCCTCGGACAATCCTACCAAAAAGTCGCTGCCCGACTTCCAACAATAAGTTTTTTTAATAAAACTTAAGGTAACTTATAACTCGCCACCCGCATTTTTAGTTCCCCGTCGCGGGGATTGCGGGTAAACACAAATTCGCCTTTCTCCGTTTCGCCGCCGGAGAGAAAATCAATTTGCTGTTCGCCGGATTCCTCAACTTTTCCGCCAATACTCAATTCTGCGATCGCCTGCACCGACTCTGCCGTACTCCCGCCCGCATTCGTCACCTTAAATGGAACGTAAAACTGCCCTCCTGCCGCGCGAATTTCGCCGTTTATCTCAACCGAAATCAGCGGCGGTTCGTGGCGCGTTGCCACCCAATCGTAGCCAACCAATCCCACAATTCCGCTGACGATTGCAGCCGAGATACCAAACGTTATCCATTCCGGCAAAGAACGCCCTTTATAAGTTTCTTCTGGTTTCTTTTCCTCATTCATACTATCAACCGTCCTGCTGCACCGCCTACGGTTGCCGGCAAACCGAGAATTATCGTGTAGCTCAGCCACATTGTACTCGGATCTTCAAATTTCAACGTGTGAAAAAAAATCAACAGCAAGACTGCTGCTACCAGCGATACCACATACGAGATAACCGTTTCGCTGAAAGGACGCTGAAAAAGCCCGCGCTGCTGTTCCCGCTTGGCTTGATTGGTAAAACCCGCTTCAAAGACAATCCCGTAAGAAATCAGCAGCGATGCCGCCACAATACCCAACAGCCAAGGAGGCGATATCGCCGCCGCCAGCATCGGTATTTCGTCAGTAGGTGCCACGTTGAAAGCGAAAATAGTTGCTCCTAAAAAAGTCGCGCCCAAATCCGCTAAAGTCGGGTGAATTCCAGAATCACCTCGATGATTATCTTGGCTGTCTTTCGCCTGAGTGCGATCGCCATTCAAATACGATCGCGCCAGCGCCACCCCAATCGAAAAAGGCATCGCCTCAAAAATCAACTTTCCCAGTGCCCCGCTCAATCTCGTCTCAACCGTGATTTCCCGCAAAAGTACCAGCACGCAAAAAGCGCAGACAAATCCAATCGCGATCGCCTCCACACTATCCATCGCCGCATCCTGAAAACGGATGTTGGCAGTTTTGCGAAATCCCGCCGTGCGATTGAGCAGGAAAACCCCGATAAAAGTAGCCGCGAGGCTGCTGATTCTCTGCACGGGATCGGCCAACGAGCCAATCCACCAAACCTCCATCGTATACAGCAGCGGAATGCCGAATAAAAAACCGCCGCAAACGCCCCGAATTAAATCATCTAGTTCATTCAACCAGGCACTTTTTTCCTGCCGCCGTCGCTTGCGTTTTCCCATGAGTGAATGCGAGAATCAACCTTCAATCTCCCTTTCTCCATTTAAGCGATAGCGCCTTCCAAATCCCTCTCCCTCAAGATAGATTCAAACCTCCAATTTCAAACGACAAACCCTCTCAAGTCTCTCTTTTCACTCTGCGTTCTCTGCGTCTTTGCGGTTCAATCAATTTGATAAGAAAAACTTTTAAAGCAGGCGATCGCCCCCGTTCGGAAGCTTAAAGTTATTACCACAAAACTCAAAAAAATGCAATAAGCAAAAGCTCTACCCACCGCCGGAACTCCCCGAAAATTCGCAGAAGCCTATACTAAAAGTAGTAGAGGCAATCAGTGTAGAGAGATAGACATGGCACCAGACCCACTTATCATGCGGGCGGTGGAACAGCTCGGCTACCGCGTCACCGTCGGCGATGTCGCCGCCAAAGCCGGGTTAGACGTAAATCTCGCCGAGCGAGGGTTATTAGCGCTCGCCTCCGACGTCGGCGGACACTTGCAAGTAACCGAAAGCGGCGATGTGGCTTACCTGTTTCCCAGAGACTTGCAGGCGATTCTCCGCAATAAATACTTGCAGTTGCAACTGAAGGAATGGTGGGAAAAAATCTGGCGGGTTTTATTTTACCTGATCCGCATTTCCTTCGGGATTGTCTTGCTGGTTTCTATCGTCCTGATTTTTCTGAGTATTCTTCTGATCGTCACCGCCAGCAATCAAAGCAGCGACGATCGCGACGATCGCTCCAGCGGCGGTTGGATATTCGTACCCCGCTTCTGGTTTGGCCCCGATTGGTTCTGGTTCTTATATTGGGACTACGACACTCCCTACCGGCGGCAGCAGCGCTATCAATCTGCCGAGTCAGAGCGATCGCAGATGCACTTTCTCGAAGCCGTTTTCTCCTTCCTTTTCGGGGACGGCAATCCCAATTGGAACCTAGAAGAACGCCGCTGGCAGGCGATCGCCGCCATCATTCGCAATAACAAAGGAGCCGTCGTCGCCGAACAAATCGCCCCCTATCTCGACGATACCGGCAGCGGATACGCGAACGAATTCGAGGAATACATGCTCCCCGTGCTCGCCCGGTTTAACGGGCGTCCCGAAGTCAGCCCCGAAGGGCAGCTCGTCTATCACTTCCCCGACTTGCAAACCACCGCAGAAACCCACCGTCCCGAACCCGTACACGCCCACCTGCGCGAATTTCGCTGGCGTTTCAGTCAGGCTGAATCCGGACAGCTCATGCTCGCCGCTGGTTTGGGCGTCCTGAATTTTGTCGGCGGTTTAGTGCTCGGTTCCCTTCTCAAAGGAGGCATCGCCGAACAATTGGGAGGTTTAGTTGCCTTCGTCGCCTGGATTTATCCCCTACTGATTGCCTACGGCGCGGCTTTTCTGGCAGTGCCCTTGGTTCGCTATTTTTGGATTCAGTGGCGAAACGGCAAAATTGAAGCCCGCAATCAAAACAGGCAGGAGCGTGCTGCTGTATTAAGTCAACCCAACGCTACCTTGCAGAAAAAACTCGGCTTTGCCCGCCAGTTTGCTGCCGAAACCGTCATCGATCGCCAAAATTTGGCTTACACCACCGAAACCGATTTGGTAGAACAAGAGATAGAACAACTCGCAAAAACCGATGCGGAATGGCAGCGGCGGCTCAACAGCGGGGATGAAAACAATTAACTCAAATTGCTGAGAATTGGGCATGGGGCATGGGGCATGGGGTATGGCATTGGGAATTGGTAATTGAGAAAAAGGTAATGGCTTGAATAATTCTTTCCCATGCCCTATTCGCGATGCCCCATGCCCCATGCCCTATTCGCGATGCCCCATGCCCGTTACTCGCAGGTGGGCTGAGTCACTTAATTTTCGCCAGAGAAGCGCCCCGATAATAGTGGGCCAAAATCGACGTGTAGGGGATTCCTTTCTCAGCCAGTTTGTAAGCGCCCCACTGGCTCATGCCCACCGCGTGCCCAAACCCATACCCGTCTAGAACAAAAGAACTCGGCACTTTAGCAGCACCTTTGCTCCCCGCTTGCACGCCTTGGGGGATCGCCCGGAAACGGGTACTCCGCAGCCCGAGGGTGTCGCGCAAGTCATCGCCGCTGATAATGCGGGTGCCGGCATCTCCCACCACTTTCATGCTGATAATGCTGCCGCGCGGCGTCGTGCGCTCCGGCGTCATGGAGATAATCTTGCCCACGCCGGAAATGCGGCGGCTGAGTTCATCGCGAGAGAAAGTTTTCCGCCACTGATACCCGGGCGTGCCCATATCGTAATCGGGAACGCCGCGCAGGTAGGGCAGGGCTTCCATCCAGACATCTTCGACATTTTCCGTGTGCCCGCCCGATGCCGAGTGGAAGGCGGCGAGGATGATTTGGCCATTGTAGGTGAGGACTTGGCCCGCTGTCGCGTTGACGGCGGCGTAGGTGCCGGCAGATTCCGTGGCGACGCCCTTGTAAACCTGCCATCCCTGGGAGTCGCCGACATCGTAGACGCCATTGCCGCTTTTTTGACGCTCGTACAGGGCATAAGTGCGGGCGGCGACGGCTTGCGCCTTCAGGGCTTCTTGGGGCCAATCTCCGGCCATTTCCGCCCCGATGACGCTGTAGAGGTATTGTTCCAAATCAACGAGATTGACTGCGGTGAGTCCCTTGCCAGTGGGAACGAGGAAGGTGCGCCCGCGATACCAGCGATCGCCGATAAACACAAAACCGTCGCCCTTCGGTTCGATCCAAATTTGGCCCGCAAGCCATTTGGAGATCGCGATTTTGCCGCCTCGGAGTTCGGCAGAAAAACCATTCAAGCCCGCCAGTTCTCCCAGAACCTGACCGGCACCGTTGCGAACCACCGCGTTAGTGGAACTGCCGACCTTAACCTTACTGGCACCTTCTTCAATGGCCACTCGCAATTCTAGCGCTAGAGTCGGTGCTGCCAGGGCGAGCCACAGCAGCGCCGCCAACCACCCGTGACGCCCTGCCCATTTCAACGACTGCAAGATTCTCAAAAATACAGAGGGAGAAAAAAGTCTGGCTGTCATGCGTCGTTCACGTCCTCACGTCAAAAAGCTGGGATGTACAAAGATTGGGTGCGATTGTATTCGATCGAATTGCGTTTAGGATCTACATAAAGGTCGATTTTGGCACGCGAGAAGCTCCCCTTCCCTCGGAAAGGCACGCACCGACGCAGGCGATCGCGAGGCAAATTTACACCATTTGCCCGGATTTTACAAGCTCCACCCCGCCACCCCACCTCGAACCGGCGGGCGATCGCGACAGAACCCGCGACTTTTTTGCAAAATCAACGCCATTTCTAGCGGCATTCCAGGGCGATCGCGCACCTGATAAAATGTAAAATTTCAACAATTCACAGCCAAGCTAAAATCTACTATTTAAACTCTAAACTGGAATAGACCAGCCCGCTACACGAGCGCCCCCAGTCTGGGGCCAAGCGGAGAAAGCGCGAAGCGTTTTTCGTCAGGGAGAGCAAATCGCGCCGCCCTCAGACGACCGTTCCGAAAAGCAAGTGGGCTGGATACAATAAACCCAAATGAGATAATCCAATACAACTGGCTCAGACCACCAGGGTAACACGGCAGGGAAGTATATTATGTTTCAGACTGCTACGCACAATCAAGGGGCTACGGCAACTGATGCGACGTTCGACGTAGAGCTGCGCAAAGTCTTTAAAGTATTTAACAAAGAAACCGCTGTCAGAGGCGTTGACCTAAACATCCGTCGGGGCGAATTCTTCAGCATTCTCGGCCCCTCCGGCTGTGGCAAAACCACCACCTTGAGAATGATCGCGGGATTCGATACACCCTCCGCCGGAGAAGTGACAATTCTGGGCCAGCCAATGACCCACACGCCGCCCTATCGGCGACCGGTGAATACCGTCTTTCAAAGCTACGCCCTGTTCAACCACCTGAATGTCTGGGATAACATCGCCTTCGGACTCAGAATTAAACGACTGGGCAAGGCAGAAGTCGAGGATCGCGTCCGAGAAGCCATCAAGCTCGTCAAAATGGAAAAATATGCCAGCCGCTTTCCCGCCCAGCTCTCCGGGGGGCAACAGCAGCGGGTGGCTTTGGCGCGGGCGCTGGTGAACCGCCCCGCAGTGCTGTTGCTCGACGAGCCCCTCGGTGCCTTGGACTTGAAGCTGCGCAAAGAGATGCAGGTGGAACTTTCAAATCTGCATCAGGACTTGGGGTTGACCTTTATCATGGTGACGCACGACCAGGAAGAGGCCCTGTCCATGTCAGACCGGATTGGCGTAATGAATGAGGGACGCCTCGAGCAAATTGGCTCCCCCAGCCAGATTTACGATCGCCCTCAAACCTCCTTCGTTGCCAGCTTTATCGGCGAAATCAACCAGTTTAAAGGGCGCGTCGAAAATCACGACAGTTCCAGCCTGCAAGTCATCACGGAAAATAAGCTCAAAATTGCCGTGCAGTCGCCAGAATCTCTCAGCCACATCGGCAAAGGCGACGCCGTAACCGTCAGCGTGCGCCCGGAAAAGATTCAATTGAGCCTGTATCCGCCTTCCGTATCGGTGAACTGCTTTGAAGGACGCCTGAAACAGGCAATGTACAAGGGCACCCACGTTCAATATATGGTGACGTTGATATCGGGGGATACGATTACCGTCACCCAGCCGAATACCGTTGGCAGCGCTCCCGACCCCCACACTCCCATTTATGCGTTTTGGGAACCTTCAGACTGTCTGGCGCTGACAGCTTGAAAAAAGTCAGGAGTGAGGAAGAGTAAAAAGTGCCGATCGCGCTCGTGCTGAGTACAATTCGTGAGAAAAGTAAAAAATGTTCTGTGCCTCGGCTGCCAGGCCACTGAAAATCCTAACTCGAGTTAGGATTTCAAAAGAAAAAAACAAGAAAAACTCACAGAAGCCATTAGGTTTTGACACTCAAAACGACTCGCTCAGCCCTTTATACCTCACTCAGCACCGCGCCACAGGCACTTTACTACTCCCTACACCCCACTCCTCCATTGAGATGACTATCCAGGGATTGAATCGGTTTTTAGCAGAATTGGAGTCGCACTGTCAGTCAACGGCGATCGCCACCTTTGTCGGCAGCGACGGCGAATCCTTTGCGGTTGACCTCAAGCGCTGGGGCGATCGCGTTATCTACGGCTACCAGGAGGGTATAAAGGAACGGTTCGCCGCTTTCCTCGCGGGACGCTGCAAGCCCTCTGGTTCTGTCGTGCTGCGCTCCTTCACCTCAGAAATCGATGAATTCACCCGGCTGCCAGTCAAGGAACTGCGCGGTTACGTCCTTCAATTTCACAGCGATCGCTTTGAATTTGAAAAAATCTCTCCTAACATGATGTTTGCCTGTCAAAACACCGATGCAAAAACTGGAGAACCGCTGCCGCTAGAACAAGCAGTAAAATACTGTTGAGCATCGCCGCTCGTGCGGAGCAGTTCGACTGGGCTTGCCAAACTCTGTACTCTCAACCCTAAAATCTACAGTGCCTCCCACAAACAAGCAGAAATCTCGCATCTACCCAACACGGCGTCAGTTCATCAAGGCGTCAGCGGCGGCTCTATCAGGAATGGCGCTGAGTAGCTGCGGCTGGAGGCTGGCTGACGTGCAATCATCCCCCGGCCCCCTGCCCCCCACTAAAATGTACATCTATACTTGGGCGGGCTATACGGATGACGAATTGCTCAAAAGCTTTTCCGAGCAAACCGGCATCGAAGTCATTGCCGACGTATACGAATCGAACGAAGAAATGCTCGCCAAAATTCAGGCAGGCGGCGGCGGTGCCTACAGCGTCATCTATCCGTCGGACTATACCGTCAGGAAAATGACAGAGCTGGATATCCTCACCAAACTCGACCACAGCCGCCTGCCCGTCCTCAAGCAGCTTTTTCCTCGCTTCCAGAACCCCTCCTACGATCCGGGCAACCTGCACAGCGTGCCGATCAGTTGGGGAACCACGGGCTTGATTTACAACACCGAGAAACTCAGAGAGTTTCCCCAAGACTGGGACTATCTCTGGAAGTACAAGCAAGCTCTATCGCGGCGGATGACCCTGCTCAACGATCCCAGGGAAGTCATGGGAGCGACGCTGCGGATGTTGGGATATTCCTACAACTCCCAAAACCCCCAAGAAATTAAAGCAGCTTACGAGCAATTAGCCGCCCTCAAGCCAGCACTCGCCTCCTTCACCTCCGACGGCTGGCGACCTCAAATTCTCGCAGGCGACTTGCTCGTCGCCATGTGTTACTCGGCAGATGCCAATGAAATCATCGAGGAAAGCGAAAATTTGCAGTATGCCCTGCCCAGCAGCGGCTCTTCTCTGTGGACGGATACCCTCGTCATCCCCAAATTTGCCCCCAATGTCGAAGGTGCCTATGCCTGGATTAACTTCGTCCTCCAGCCCAGCGTCGCCGCCGAACTCTGCAAGCGCTTGAGCTTCGCGCCGCCGACGCGCACCGCCTTCGACTTGCTGCCGGAAGAAGTCCAAAACAATCCCAGCTTATTTCCGCCAGAAGCGGCGCTAGAAAAGTGCGAGCGTCTTTCCCCCGTGCCGCCAAATGTTACCGAAATCTACGATCGCTTCTGGACGCAACTGACCAGCAGCTAGTTTGTTTTTTTGATTTCTGATTTGAGATTTAACCGAAAATCAAAAACCCCTATCTCTTTATCCTTTATTCCTCAGTAATCCGGTGACTCTCTCTACTAAAACCACCCCTCCCGCTACCCCTAATTACCAGCCCGACTTCAAGCGGCTGGGGTCAAAATTGCTGGGGCCGCTGGCATTGCTCGGTCCCGCTGGGCTTTGGTTGTTTCTCTTGCTCGTCATCCCCACTTTAGTGATTTTCGAGCTGAGTTTGGTGCCGAATATCAAACCAGGAGATTTAGTCATTCCATCGGGGATCGACAATTACCTGCGGGTGTTTGAACCGATCAAGCTGCAGGTGATGGGGCGATCGCTGTTCTTTTCCACCGGCACCACCCTCCTCTGCTTGCTCCTGGGCTTCCCGGTGGCTTACTGGATTGCCCTAATGACACCGGCGCGCTGGCGGAATTTGCTCTTGCTCGGCTTCGTCTTGCCCTTGTGGACTTCCTCCCTGCTGCGCTCCTACGCTTGGATTACGATTTTGCGCCCCACAGGCGTCCTCAATACCGTCCTCACCAGCATCGGGCTGCCCGCCCTTGACATCCTCAACCGCAGTTCGGCGGTGTTGATTGGGATGAGCTACAGCTATCTCCCCTACATGGTTTTGATTCTCTACGCTTCCCTGGAAAAGCTCGACAGGCGCTTGCTGGAAGCGTCGGCTGACTTGGGAGCCAATCCGGTAGAAACTTTCTGGAAAGTGACAGTACCGCAAACCCTGCCCGGGATTGCCGCCGGTTCGCTGCTGGTGTTTATCAGCGTTATGGGGGATTTCGTCGATCCGGAATTGCTGGGGGGCGCGTCTAGCATGACGGCAGCCCGCTTGATTTACAACCAGTTTCTAGGCGCGACGCAGAACTGGGGATTTGGCTCGGCGCTGAGCATGGTGTTGATTCTGTTCGTCAGCATCGCGATCGCCCTGTTAATTCGCTTTGGCGAAGCCACCCCCAAACGCTGACTCGTACCTGCCAACAACCGGGTTTCTCTTCCCCCCCCTCGAAGCAACCCGGTTTCCCACAAGCAAAGCCCACTGCAAGCTATTGACAAATCTATAAAACTATGCTGTTGCGGGGAAGAGGAAACTGTGGGAGGTGAAACATCTTAAACTATAAGGGAAAATATCAAGTGGGCGCAAACCAATCGCGATCGCTGCAGGTGAATCTCAATGATAGAGACGGTGAGCAATCAACAGGAGGACATCCCGGAAGCTATTATGTTGCAGTCCAAACCTAAACTACAGGTTTCTTGGCAGGCGATCGTTTCCCTGCTGATGTACTTATTCATGTACCTCCCCATCGTAGTGCTCGCATTTTACAGCTTCAACGCTTCTCGCTATAGCGCCGGTTGGGAGGGATTTACCTTAGATTGGTACGTCAAACTCTTCAGCGACAAGCGCATTTTAACGGCGCTGCAAAATAGTTTGACGGTGGCATTCAGTGCAGTGGGGCTCTCAGCCGTTTTCGGCACCCTGATGGCAGTGGGCTTGAGCAAATATCGCTTTCCCGGAAAAAGTTTATATGCGGGCATGTCCTACCTGCCCCTAATTGTACCGGATATCGCGATCGCCGTGGCAACCCTCGTTTTCCTCGCTGCCATGCAAGTTCGCTTGAGCCTGTGGACGATCGTTGCTGCCCACATCGTTTTCTGCCTCGCCTATATTGGTTTGGTTGTTTCCACGCGCCTTTCCGATTTAAATCCCTACTTAGAAGAAGCCGCCCTCGATTTGGGAGCAACGCCGGTAGAAGCCTTTTTCAAAGTTCTGCTGCCGCAATTGATGCCGGGGATTATTTCCGGCTGTCTCCTGGCATTTGTTCTGAGTATGGATGATTTCTTAATTGCCAGTTTCACTGCCGGAACGGGCGCGACAACCCTACCGATGGAAATCTTCAGCCGCATCCGCACGGGCGTCAAACCGGATATTAACGCCCTGAGCGTCATCCTCATGCTGGCATCGGGAAGTCTGGCATTTATCGCGGAATACCTGCGCTATCGAGGCGAACAAAAGCGGAGTTAATACCAAGTTGGGCGGAAAAACCAAACCCCTCCTTGCGATCGCGGGCGAGACGCCCGCACTACAGGGAAAGGCGGAAAAACTTAACCCCCCCCTTGCGATCGCGGGCGAGACGCCCGCACTACAGGGAAATTCTCTCGTTCCCAGGCTCAACCTGGGAACGAATGTTTGGAGGCTCTACCTCCTCCTATTTGCAAGTTGAAACTGACCGTTACACCAATTTCAAATTGGGATATTCCGCCAGCATGTCGTCAGTGGTGAGGGTATCGCTGGAAGCTTGCGGCGTCCACAGCACTTCAACCGCCATCAGGCGATCGCTGGAAATCCCGCCCATTTGACGCAAAGCTTGACGCAAATCGTCGGTATTGTTAATCGCAGGCAGCTCCATCTTGCCCAGCATTCCAACCAGAAGCGTTACGACAATGTATTCGCTCGGTCCTTCAGTCAGAACCAGATCGCCCGAAACTTTTCCGTCGCCTTCCGCCGCAGGCAGGGAAGCTTTAACATCGGCTTGCCGCAGTTGGTTGTTGACATTGAAGAGCGTTTCTTCAGCGAATTTGCTGCGTTCTGCCAGCGAGAATTGATTAAACTTGGCTTCCGCCGCTTGCAAGCGCGCCTGATGGGATTCAGCCGAAGCATAAACCCAATATTCGGGATGGCGCAACAGAGCCAGAGAGGCTTCTTGGAGTACGAAAGCGCGCCCTTCCGGCGAACCGGTATCTGCTCTGCGGGCGAGTTCGTCGAGTTCGGCTTGCAAGCCGCGAGCTTCGGCGAGTAAACCGACTTGCACTTTCGCAACAGAAACCGTGGGATTGGTGTATTCGAGTTCGTCAGAAGATTCGCCAGCGCGGCGGAAACTCTGCACGATAAAGTTTGCGATCGCGATAAAAATCAGGATCGAGAACACGCCGCCAAAACCGCCGCCCCAGAAAAAGGGAAGCAAGAAGGGGAAGCCAAAACCGCCACCACCGGGGTAATAACCGCCGCCGTAGCCGCCGCCCGGGGCATAGGTGCGGGGAGACGAGTAGGAGCGGCTGGGGGCGCTGAACGAACCGCCACCGATGCGCCCGCCCGTGCGAGCGGCGAGGGCTGAATCGGCGTGGCTGAAGGCTACGGCGAGAACGAGTGCGATCGCCAACAGAGATTTAAAAACAGGTTTGATTGACTTTAGCAGTTTTTTATGCATGGGTAATGTCCCTAACTCATCTCATCAAAGCTCGACGGGGTTAGCGGTTCCCGTGCTGACAGCAGCATCAGCCAAGCGCGAGCGTGTTGCCCTGGCATCAGGGAGGGCACACTTCTAATTTATCGCTTTCCCCCAACGATAGGGAGGCATCCCGGGGCAAGCGATCGGGCGAGATATCCGTACTTTCGGAAAAGAAACAGTCAAGCTGGGGGAGAAAGACAGGGGTGCGATCGCCATTCATCGATTCTTCCTCTCTTTTCACAGCCGCCAAAATTCCCCTAAAAACAACTCGTTCCCAGGCTCAGCCTGGGAACGCCTACTCCGAGGCTCCGCCTCCAGAAAAAAAATATTGGCTATTTTTTATTGTTAAAATTGACGATTTTCTCTATCAACGGGGTTACAATCGTTCGGAGATTCGGCAGTTATTCCGGTTAATCGACTGGATGATGGCGCTCCCAGAAATTTTCGAGTTAGGATTTGAACAAGAAATCCAGCTTGACGAGGAGGAAAACCAAATGCCTTACGTTACCAGTATCGAGCGTCGCGCTCAAGCTAAAGGGATGATTCTGAAGGGACGCGAGGATATCATTGATGTGCTTCAGATTCGCTTTCAAGAAGTGCCGGGTAAGTTGGCGCGATCGATTAATAAAATCGAGGATGAGGAGCAACTGAAAACGCTGCTCCGGCAGGCAGTTACAATCGGTTCGCTGGCAGAGTTTGAGCAGGCGATCGCGCTGTTAACGGCTTCAGCAGGTGAAACACCCACCGCTTCCTAATTCTTCAAAACCGGGCGATCGCTCTTTCGCAAACACCGGGCGATCGCGCGTAATTTTTTTTACAAAACCCCTTGACACTTGCCAAATTTGTGTTAGGCTATAGATAGAATGGAAAAGGTGCGGCCCTATAACCCCCCTTGCAGGAGGAACGCCTGGTTTGCTAGCAGGGAGGTTGAACCGCCGGAGAGGTTTATCGCATCGCTACAGGAAATAGAAAAGAGAACAGATAGACACCCGCGCGACGCGCGCAAATGCCCCCACAACAGAGCCCGACGCGGATAGCACGGATACACGCGGATGAATGTATCCGTGCAGCCGCGTTTAAATCCGCGTCATGTCCAGTGCCCACAAGCGCACCACACCATCAATACTCCCAGAAACGAGCCATTTGCCATCGCTGCTGATGGCTGCGCTGCTCACCTCAACATTATGTCCCGTGAATTGGCGCACTTCTTTGCCAGTCGCCAGCTCCCACAGCCGCACGGTTTTATCC
>CAYOOD010000078.1:0-39143 GCA_964405435.1 uncultured bacterium | reverse complement strand
GGAGGCGGGGGAGGCGGGGGGAGAGGTTTGCCTGCTGCGGTTGGAGAGAGGGGTTTTTCTTTTTGTTCTCCTCGTTTAGGGGGAGGCGGGGGGAGAGGGACGCGATCGCTTCTGGGAGCGCGCCGATTGGGTGCGGCGTCCAAGGGGACGAATCCGGTAGGACTGGCAGCGGGGGTACTGTCCAAGGGGACAAATCCGGTGGGTTTGGCGGCGGGTGGGGGTGGGGGAGGTTGGGGATGGCGCGCTTGCAAATCGGCCAGCGTTCGCGCCGCCCACTGCTTGACCTGGCCATTTTCGCTTTGGCTGAGGGTTTGACAGAGGGCGATCGCTTTTTGAGTGTCACCAGCGCGCGCGTAGGCGGCGACCAATCCCATCTGTGCCCGCCAGATTGAGGCTGGGTGGCACTCGTTTTCGCAGACGGCTTCGAGGTGAGCGATCGCTGTCGCATAGTCGGACTGCTGCAGTGCCGCCAATCCAGCTTCTAGGGAGGGATTTGCACCCATAGGGTATTTTTTACTAGCTGAAGGGCTATCGGGAATCAATTTTATAAGTCCTCGCTTGACTTACTTCCCCACCATAACTTAGAAATTTTTGCTCTACTGTTGTCTTGTGCCGCCTGCTGCCTTCCTCGCTGCGGTGCCGCCGCGCCTGCCGCAACTTGTTAAAGTCGTGGCCGTCTGTTTGAGGGGGCTGCTAGAATCAGCAGGCATTGCAATGGAGAATCGAATTTTGTTGGCAGAGTACGGTTTTTCGAGAATGGTGCATTACCGGGCGGCGATCGCCGCCCGGTTCGGGAGTGAGAATTTTTCAGACAAATTTTGTCGGCAAAATTTTGCACGCAGGGTAGCCTTCAAGACGTCGTGCTGGGCACAGCAGCCGGGAGCATCTCAGTTTTGTAAAAAGACTATCAGGAGTGCGGGCCAGAAAGCCCGCGATCTATAACCTCATCGCGGGCCAGAAAGCCCGCACTACAAAACTGAGATGCTCCCCAGCAGCCTTGAGCGCGCCTGTTGCCTGCACGTTTTGCATGTCAGACTGAATTTTCAGCGGATCGCAAACTTTTCTGTCTGTGCCGCTAAGTCTCTCCGTAAAAATGCGGAAAGGGCGACAATTAAAGTTAAAAAAAAGCAAAGTTCTGAATTTTGACAAAGTAGGAAAATTAGAGTATATCTTTGTTATCTTCAAATGTTAACTAGCACTTGCAAGCGCAATAACGTCAACCAGTTAGGGCAAGGCAGCGAGACGATTATCTTTGCCCACGGCTTCGGAACCGATCAAACGGCTTGGCGACATCAAGTAGCCGCCTTTCAATCCCGCTATCGGGTCGTCCTGTTCGACCATGTTGGAGCGGGCAAGTCCGATTTTTCGGCCTACAGTCCGCGCCGCTACAGCAGCCTCTACAGTTACGCCGAGGATTTGCTGGAGATAGCCGCTGAGTTAAAACTTTCTCAGTGCATTCTCGTCGGTCACTCCGTGAGTGGCATGGCGAGCCTGTTAGCGGCGCTGGTCGATCCGAATCTATTCAGCCGACTCATTTTTATCGGAGCCTCTCCCCGCTACCTCAACGATGGGGACTACTACGGCGGGTTCGAGCAGTCGGACTTGGATGCGTTCTACGCAGCGATGTCCTCGAATTACTATGCCTGGGCGAGTGGGTTTGCGCCCCTGGCGATGGGGAATCCGGACCGACCGGAACTGGCGAAAGAGTTTGCCAGCGGGCTGTCGGCGATCCGTCCCGATATTGCCCAGGCGGTGGCGCGGGTGATTTTCCAGTCCGATCACCGGGCTGAGTTGCCGCGCCTGCAGGTGCCGACGCTGATCCTGCAGTCAAATGGCGACATCGCCGTTCCGCCGGAGGTGGGCAGGTATATGGCAGAAAAAATCCCTAACGCTCGGTTAATGAACATCAATGCAACGGGACACCTGCCTCACATGAGCGCGCCGGAGGAGGTGACTCGCGCGATCGCGGCTTATTTGAATACCGCTGACGCAGAAACCGAGTTTCTCAGGAATCTGTCTTGAGGCGATCGCCCCGGGTGCGAGAAGAGAAATTCGATTTCTTGCAGTTATGGGGAATTCTAAAGAAAAAGCGTGCAACTCAGTTGCCAGAGGGAGTGGCGCAAGGAGTTTCAGATAGAATATCAAATTGCTGTCTTTTAACTTTTCGAGATTTTTCGACAGTTTGCCGCAATCGCGGTTGCGGATTAATCGGGTAGAACGAGCATGTTAGATGGAACTGGCCACCTGCTGAAAATCGCTAATTTACAGGCGTTTGGCACGTCAATCTTGAAGCAAAAATCTGCCAGGGAAAATCAACAATTTACCGCAGAAATGCCGAGAGACCATCCAGAGCGACTGCCCACCTTCAGAGGGGCGATCGCGTGGCTGGCGCTGTCCGTGGCGCTGTTGCTGGCGATCGCGGGATGCGATCCGGTACTGATAGCAGAATTGGCGCTGTTTGCCTCAGCAGCGGTGCTGCCCCTGCCGAAAATACTGGCGGCGTATTTGGCGGGGCTGGGCGTATTGCTGGCGGTACTGCTGGGCGGCGGCGATCCGTGGCCGATCCGTTGCAGTATCGAGCTGGGCGGGGCAGCGGTGCTCGGCAGTGCGGCGCGCCGATTCCTGCTGGGCGTAGAGTGGGAGTTGGCGTGCCGCAAGCTGCTGGGGAAACTGGTAGAAACCGACGCGACTGCCACTCCCGACATTCCGATCGCCAGAACGATTGCCGAGTTGCGCTCCCTGGCGCGTGCGGATGCGGCGATCGTCCTGCGCCAAATCGACGAGGTGACGGCAGAGGCGATCGCCGCGCTTCCCGAAACCGCCCTGCCGGACAAACTGACTACGCCCAAAATTTTTGCCGAGGCACTCGCGCAAAACTGCTGCCTGTACTATACGGACTATCCCGCCAGCCCGGATGCCGTTCGCGTTTTAGTGGCCAAAGGCACCCAGTCCCTCGCCGTACTGCCGCTTCAGGATGCCGGCAGCCTGCGCGGTGCTGTCGTGCTGATCTGGCACCGCCGGACTGAGATTTCTGCGCACCTGAAGGGGCTCTCGCAGTCGCTGATCGGGGGCTTGCGCACCCTGTTGCGGTTCTCAGACACTGCGTTTCACTTCGAGAAGCTACAGGCACGCTACAGCGCCATTTTGGAAACGATCCCCCAGGGGGTGGTATTTGCAGACGAAAGCGGCGAACACGGCTGGGTGAATCAGGCGGGAGCAGTGCAGTTGGACTTGAGCCCGGGGGCGGTAGAGCCGGTGTCGATCGCCCTGGCAATGGGGAAATTGCGGACTTTTGCCGAGAATGCCGGGGCGATCGCCCAGCAGGCGGCGGAGTTTTTTTCGCAGCCAATGGCGGAGATTCGCGACTGGGTGTGGATTTGTCGGGGCGAGGCTTTGGCGACGGGCGAGAGAGAACAGCCTGATGCCGGAGCTGATACCCGCAGGGTGCTGAGCATCTCCAGCACTCCCACCCGCGTCCGCGACGTGCCCGGTCGTCTCTGGCTGTTGGATGATATTACTGACAAGTATTTCAGCCGCCAAGCCCTCGTCGATCGCACGGCGCAACTGGAAGCGGTTAACCAAGAGCTAGAAGCGTTTTCTCACTCTGTTGCCCACGACTTGCGGGCTCCGCTGGCGGTGATTGACGCTTTCAGCCAGCTTTTGTTCAGAGATTATGGGGATAAGCTCGACGAGGAGGGTTTGGAGGACTTGCAAAGCATCCGCACGGCGGCGGAGCGGATGGGGCAGCTCATCAATGACTTGCTGCAATTTGCCCGGGTGACGCGCTCGGAGATGAAGCGCGAGCCTGTGGACTTGAGTGCTTTGGTGGCGGCGATCGCTCGCAACCTGCAAAAAGCTCAACCGCACCGTCAGGTTGAATTCGCGATCGCTGCGAACGTCGTCGCGAAAGCCGACGCCCACTTGATGCAAATCGTGCTGGAAAACCTGCTCAATAATGCCTGGAAGTACACTTCCAAGCACGCGATCGCTCGCGTCGAATTTGGAGTCTTGCCCGACTCGCCCGATAGCGGAGCCGCAGCCTCCCCGCAGGGGCTCTCCCGGGGGCACCGCCCCTACACCTATTTTGTCCGCGATGACGGTGCCGGCTTCGACATGGCTCACGCCGAAAAACTCTTTAAAACTTTCCAGCGCCTGCACCGCAATGCCGATTTTGAAGGCACTGGTGTAGGACTGGCAACCGTACAGCGCATCATTCACCGCCACGGCGGGCAGATTTGGGCGGAAGCGGCTTTGGAGAGAGGCGCAACGTTCTATTTTACGCTTTAGGTTTAGAAAAATTCACAGCCTGTCCGGCGATTGGCTATGATATTTTTACGGCCAATTCGCGCGATCGCGTCGGGGTTGAATCCCCCTGATTGAAAATTTTTATCATGTCAAAAAGTATCTTGCAGCGCCTCAATGTTCGCGTCCTCGGCACGGGCAGTCAGACGATCGTTTTTGCCCACGGTTTCGGCTCGGACCAAACCTTCTGGCGGCATCAAGTGGCTGCGTTTGAATCCGACTATCGCATCGTCTTGTTCGACCACATAGGGGCAGGAAAGTCAGATATTTCTGCCTACAATCCGCAGCGCTACAGCAGCCTCTACGGCTATGCGAAGGATTTACTGGAGTTGTGCGACGAACTGGAACTGACGCACTGCATCCTAGTCGCTCACTCAGTCAGTTGCACGATCGGGCTGCTGGCAGCTCTCTCCCAACCCCACCGTTTCAGCCGCCTGATTTTTATTGGCGCGTCGCCCCGCTATCTCAACTATGCGGGATATGTCGGCGGATTCGAGCAGTCCGATCTCGATGCTTTATATGCGGCGATGTCGGCGAATTATAATGCTTGGATTTGCGGTTTTTTGGCACCGATGCTGATGGGAAATCCAGAGCGCCCGGAACTGGCGCTGGAGTACGCGCGAGCCCTTCAAGTCGTCCGCCCGGATATTGCCTCGGTTCTGGTTCGCGCCATTTTCCAGTCGGATTTTCGCGCCGAATTGCCGCGCCTGAGCGTACCGACTCTGATTTTACAGTCGCAGGACGATATCGCTGTGCCGGCGGAAGTTGCGCAGTATCTCGCCGATAATATTCCCAACAGTCAATTGGTGTATCTCGAGGCGCGGGGTCACTTGCCGCATTTCTGCGAACCGGATGAGGTGAATCGCGCGATCGCTGCTTATCTGAATGGGGCGGCGCTGATGTAGCGGGAGCATCCCAATGCCTGGTAGAAGGGGCGAGGGGTTGAGGCGATAGGAGGAGACGCACAAATGAATTGAAGAAAGAAATTTTTCCGTTCTACAAAAAAGCAATGCTCCCGATGCAGCCTCAACAATTGGATGCCGGGAGGAGCTTTTTCTCAGCGATAAATAACCCTTACTTCTCGCTCTATTAACCAGAGGAGCTGAAGAATTGTCAAATTGATTCTATGATAACATATTGCCATAAAAAAATCGCTAAATTTTGCAAAAATTAACAAAAATTATCGAAAGAAAGCATCGCTGGTCAGGTAAAAAATTGACCGTGCTAAAATACAAGTAGAGATTGGAAGTGTTTGAGAAAACAGTGGAGGGGTAGGCAAAGCCGAGAGAATTTTGAGAGGGGGTTCGCCGGATATGACGGACAACAAGCTGGCAGGCAAGCTCGATAATACGAGGAAAATCCTGCCAAATAAAATAGGGGTGCTAGCCTGAGAGGCAAAAAAATAAAGCTTTTCGTGCCGGAAAGGCGATCGCCAATATCGGCAAAGCAAATCAATTAAAATTATCCCAGAAAATTTCTTACAGCCGACTAGCTAGCCAAAAAAATACGCCAATCAAAAAGGCTAGTTTTTTAAGGCTAAAAGGAAGTTAAAAACTGCCCAAAATTCGACCTATTTTCACTCAAAAGCACTTCTAATTTATTGAAAATACTGGTTCGCATGAGGGAGGCAAAAAAATGGCTTTTGAGATAGTAGGAAACTTCGGAGAATTCTTTGACCTTTCCGACAATCCGGACAACGTTGCACTCGTCAACTTTGGCGGCATCACGGACAGGAGATATGTGCGGAGCTTGGCTGGCGATGATTTCGTACAGGGGACGATAGGAATTGACCAAGTAAATGGCAACTTGGGAAACGACCAGATTTTTGGCGGCGATGGCGATGACTACCTGCTGGGCGGAAAAAATAACGACTACTTGCTCGGAGAGAGTGGCAGTGACTTCGTGGCTGGCAATAATAACAACGACTACGTTTTTGGAGACGATGGCAACGACATTTTGCGGGGTGGCAAAGAGGATGATTACCTCTACGGAGGTGATGGCGCAGATATTCTCGTCGGAGATTTTGGGTTTGACATCCTCACGGGAGATCCGTTCGGCGTGTCTAACGGCGATGCGTTTGTATTCAGAACAGATAACGACGAAACTCTGGGATTGAGTAGTGCTGTGGCGAATCGAGCCGTAGCCGATCGCATTACAGACTTTTCTTCGTTTCAGGGGGATAAAATCGTTCTGTCAGGCGTGCAGTCATTTGCCGACATCATTCTCGAAACGGTCGATATAGACGGGAATGGAATACTCGATACAGCCATCAAGCTGGGTAACGGGACTTATCCCGGCGTCGTGCTAGATCGAGTTGGTTTATTTGAATCGGACTTCATATTTGACCCCCAAGGTGCGACAGCCATCCTCAATAGTGCCACGCGAGGCGTCTTATTGCCGGACGGGGTCGCTTGACGGCGCGACTTGAAAGCGTTTTCTAGGGAGTTTCGGGTAGGGTGCCGTACCGGCAAGCGGAAACGCACCCTACAAAATTCTCCCGAAGCGCGATCGCGCCTTTTTTCGAGAGCGAATCGCGCGCGACGCCACTTATACCGATGCAGGTTCTTGCCCTGAAACCACCGGCGCTGAGGCATTCAATTTCAACTCGGGATGATCGGCTTGCACTTGGTGCAAATTCCATTCATTTTTGAACAACAGCACCGGGCGTCCCCAACTGTCTTTCACCGTCACCGTGTTGAACAGTCGCCCGACTTTTTCCAGCGCCTCCCAGCCCCCCGCAACCCAACGAGCCACGCTAAACGGCAACAATTCCAGTTGCGTTTCGACGCCGTACTCGTTCAGCATTCGGAACTGCACGACTTCAAATTGCAACTGTCCGACTGCTGCTAAGATGGGGTCGCGCTTGGCTTCGTCGGCGGAGTACATGATTTGCACGGCTCCTTCTTCCCGCAATTCTGAAACGCCTTTGCGGAACTGTTTGAATTTGGAAGGGTTGGGGTTTTTCAGATAGGCAAATAGTTCGGGGGAAAAGCAGGGGATGCCTTCATATTCGAGTTTTTGACCGAGATAAATTGTATCGCCGATCGCGAAAACGCCCGGGTTGTTTAAGCCGATTACGTCTCCCGGATAGGCTTCTTCAATGGATTCGCGATCTTGGGCGAAAAGTTTCTGTGGGCGAGACAGGCGCACGGTTTTGCCGCTGCGGGCGTGGTTCACCGTCATGTCTTTTTCAAATTTTCCGGTGCAGACGCGCACGAAGGCAATGCGATCGCGGTGTTTCGGGTCCATATTCGCTTGCAATTTGAACACGAAACCGCTAAACTCTGGGTGGGTCGGATCGACCTCCCCGATCGTGCTCTTTCGCCCGACCGGCTTGAGGGCGTATTCGAGAAACGAATCGAGGAACAATTGCACGCCGAAATTGGTCATGGCGCTGCCGAAAAATACGGGCGTCATTTTGCCAGCGTGTATTTGCTCTAAATCCAATTCCGAGCCCAATCCTTCGAGGAGTTCTAATTCGTCTTTGAATTGATAGTAGAGGTCTTTATCAAGCAGTTGTTCGACGCGGGGATCGCCTAAATCGATGACGGTATCGATCGCCTCGCGCGCTCCGTGGGCGCTGCGCTCGAACAGGTGTATTTTCTGAGTGTGGCGATCGTACACGCCTTTGAAGCGATCGCCCATGCCGATCGGCCAATTTACCGCATAGGTCGATAAACCTAATTCTTTCTCGATCTCGTCGAGCAACTCCAAGGGTTCGCGCCCCGGGCGGTCGAGTTTGTTAATAAATGTGAAGATGGGAATCGATCGCATCCGGCAAACCTCGAACAGTTTGCGCGTTTGCGGCTCTAGCCCCTTCGCGGCATCTTCGAGCATCACGGCGTTGTCAGCAGCCGCCAACGTGCGATAAGTGTCTTCGCTGAAGTCTTGGTGCCCGGGGGTATCGAGCAGGTTAATCTGCTGTCCCCGATATTCAAACTGCAGCACGGTGGAGGTAATGGAGATGCCCCGCTGCTGTTCCATTGCCATCCAGTCGGAGGTAGCATGGCGCTGAGCCCGGCGGGCTTTGACAGCACCCGCCTCGTGAATGGCACCCCCGTAGAGCAGCAATTTCTCGGTGAGGGTGGTTTTCCCGGCGTCGGGGTGTGAGATAATGGCAAAGTTGCGGCGACGGTCAACCGCCGATGCGATTTCGGCTTGGAGTTCTGCGGTCATGCTGGACAAGCGCGGTAACGTTCTAGGTGGGTTAGACAATAAAGTGTAGCAAATCAAAGCCTTGAGCTATTATCACTAGCTCTTGACATAGCGCGCGGCGATCGCATTCGGGTAGGGATATTACCCCCAGATGCCACCCCAGATGAATCCTCACAGGCAAAGTTAAAATCAATAATGACAATAAAGTGAGCGCGACGCTCGTAGCTAAGCACGAACCCGAAAAGGGTGAGGGGGTTGGTTCTATGTACGATTCAGACAAAAGAAAGCTTTTATCGGCGCTGTGTCACGGCTCGATTTTTTTTGGCTCTTTGTTGGTATTTATTGGGGTTCCCTTGGCGGTTATGCTAGTCTCGGATGACCCGGTTGTCAAAGAAAATGCCAAAGAATCTCTGAACTTTCACTTGAACGTGTGGATTTATGAGGCGATTATCGGGATACTCTGGGCTTCAATAATTGGCATCCCGGTGGCGCTTTTGCTGATGATTCCGTTCTTCCTGTTTCATTGGGTTTTGCCGATTATAGCCCTGGTGCAGGTTCTCGGCAATCCTGACGCGCCTTATCGCTACCCGTTTATTTTCCGATTTGTCTAATCGGGCGTTTGCTTGGAAACCGATTAAAAGTCAAAAGTAAATCCTTCTCGCGGTTCGGCGTGTTTACTTTTGACTTTTGGCTACTCTGTGACTGGCGTAACTCCCTCATGGGAGACAAGATATTGGGCGAGGGAAAAGATGTCAGCCGGCTAAGAGCTGGTGGATGTCTTGAAAAGAGGAATCTTCTACGACGATTCGCTGCCCTTTACAGACGAGTACCGCCGTTTCGATTCTATTTTCAGCATGAGCTTGCTGATATTGCTGATACCACTCCTGAATTTGCTCGGATAAAGCCTCGCCACTGGCGGCGAGGAAAATGTGGACGATCGCCGACTCGATCTTATCGCGCTGCGTTCCTGCTACGGGTTGCCAGGTTCCGGTTATATTGGGACTGGATAGCAGGGCTTCTGAGGCTTGAACTGCTCCTTTCCCGACAATCGATAAGTGAACTTCTGTCATGGGCGTACCTGCCAATCGCTACAGAAAAACTCTTCAAAGCCGAGTCGAGAATGTCCGCTCAAAAATGCTGGCACTGCTTTTTAACGGCTCGTAGAATGGCCACCTGGAGGGCTTCAGCCCTCACTACGAACGGCGCGATCGGCGACGGGCTCCCATTCGTCCGCCCCTGTAGAAACTGCCGGCGACGCTTCGACCGATTCGCGAACGCTGGGATCGAGGGAAATTAAATCTTCAATATTGCGCTGCATGGTTGCGCAAATCGCATCCAACGGCAAGTCATTGGGATCGCGCCCGAATGGATTTTCTATTTCAATCCCAATGGCTTCAATGCCAAACAACATGAAACTCACTAGCGCGACTATCGGCCCCGTCCACCAGTGCAATTTACTGACAATTTCAAACGGCATTAACAAGCAGTAAATAAAGAGTAGCTGTTTGAGGTGAAGTGCGTAAGCAAGGGGCATGGGAGTTTTCAAAATTCGCTCGCAGCCTCCCAATACATCGACCATGCCATCTAGGAGCTTGTACATGGCAGCCAATTGATAGCTATTGATGCACCCGCGATCGTGCTGGTGCTGTAGGTAGTCTCCTATCCAAAAAGCCACCTCTAGCGGCGGATTGTTCATGCTTTCGAGCTTGTGAAAGCGTTCTGGCGACATCAAACTTTCTAGTTCTCGATTCGGAGCCTCCTGCCGCAGGTGCAATTTCGTCGCCACCGCAAACGCCACTAAAAGCCGCACCGTTGCTATTTTTTCTGCAGCATCCGCTGGATCGCGTTCGTCAACAGCTACCCAAATTTGCCGCGCAAAATTGCGAACAGTGTTGACTAAAGTTCCCCAGAGTTTGCGCCCTTCCCAAAAGCGATCGTAAGCCGTATTAGTCCGAAAAACTAATAATAAACCGATGACGATATTGGGAACAACTCCAAAAAAAGGCCACTGTATGGGTTGTTTCAAATAAAAAAGAACTGAAACTAAAAACCCGAACAAACCGCAAAGCAGAACTCGCGGCCAAATTGCGGGAATGACCGAACCATTTAATCGTAAAAATACTGGCAACCACTTTCTTTTTTCAACCATCTTTCCGACTTGCAAATGTGAAGTTTGAGTAAGGTTTTCAGTTTGGCAGAGTGAGAACGGCTGAATGGGAATGGGGCGCGGGTATTTTGACGCGCCGTAGCGGTTCTATTGGAACGCTGAAACTTATCGGTCAGGAGGCCGAGCCTCGCGGAGAAAGCGTTACCAGACAGAGCCTGGTAACGAGTTGGAAAGCAGGCATTGCAGTGAGTTTAAAAATCGAAAAGGTCAGAGAGCTGCTTTTCCGTGTTGGCAGGTTTCCAGGCGATTAGAATTGCTGCAAGAAGCGCAAATCGCTGGCGTATACGCGACGAATGTCGTCAATTTGGTGCAGCACCATTGCAAAGCGCTCGGCACCGAAACCGGCGGCAAAGCCAGTATATTTTTCCGGATCGTACCCGACTGCTTTGAGAACGTTCGGGTCTACCATCCCGCAGCCCATGACTTCCAGCCACCGCCCTTGCCACTGCAAATCTACCTCTGCAGAGGGTTCGGTGAAGGGGAAATAACTGGCGCGGAAGCGAATAGGCAATTCGCCAAACATTTGCCGCAAAAATTCTTTAATGGTGCCTTTGAGGTCTGTAAAGGTCAGCCCTTCGTCAATTGCCAAAATTTCTATCTGGTGGAAGACGGCGGCGTGGGTGGCATCGACGGTATCGCGGCGGCAGCAGCGACCGGGTGCGACGATTCGCACGGGGGGCTCGTGGGCTTCCATGTAGCGAATTTGTACGGACGAGGTATGAGTCCGCATCAGGTTGCCATCGGGCAGGTAGAAGGTATCCTGCATGTCTCTGGCGGGGTGATCGGGGGGGGTATTGAGGGCTTCAAAGTTGTAGTAGTCGGTTTCCATTTCCGGGCCGGTGGCCACGGTGTAGCCGAGTCCGACAAAGATATCGACTACTCGATCGATGACGCTGTTGATGGGGTGAATGCGACCTTGAGAGCGGCAGACACCGGGCATGGTAACGTCGAGGGTTTCGGCCTCCAGCTTGGCTTGAATTTGGGCGGCTTGCAAGTCGGATCGTCGAGCATCGAGGCTGGTTTGCAGGGCTTCTTTGATTTCATTGGCCACTGCTCCGATCCGGGGACGGTCGGCGGCGGCGAGTTTGCCCATGCTGCCCAAGATGCGGGACAGTTGGCCTTTTTTGCCGAGATAGTTGACTCTCAGTTCTTCCAGGCGTTCGAGAGTATCGGCAGTGGCGATCGCGCTCGTTCCTTCAGAGCGCAGGGTTTCTAGTTGAGTTTCCAGCTCGCCGAGCGCAGTAGTAGTCATGCGGGGGTTTTAAATGGGAATGACCGGCAATGTTGAGTTTAACGCGATTTGAGAACGTCTAGTTCCCGGTGGGTTTATCCCTCGGCGATCGATGCGTTTTAGCAACAGCGCGAAAAGACCGATTCCCGGCTGCTGGCTGGAGAAAAAAAGAAAATTTTTTGTCTTGTTGGCGTCAGAGCAGTTCAAACTTGTAATCAGTACAGATGCGATTTTCCTCCCGCACTTTCGCTCGATGAAACTCCTGATTAGCAACGACGACGGCATTTTCGCCCAAGGCATCCGCGCCCTCGCCGACGCCCTCGCCGCCGCCGGCCACGACGTGACGGTCGTTTGTCCGGACCGCGAGCGATCGGCGACCGGTCACGGACTCACCATGCACCAACCCATCCGAGCCGAGGTGGTCGAGTCAGTTTTTCATCCCGGCGTCCAAGCCTGGTCTTGTTCCGGCACTCCGGCTGATTGCATCAAGCTGGGGCTGTGGGGGCTGCTGGAGAGTCCCCCGGATTTTATCCTCTCCGGCATCAATCAGGGGCCGAATTTGGGCTCGGATATCCTCTATTCCGGCACGGTTTCGGCGGCAATGGAGGGACTGCTAGAAGGCATTCCCAGCATCGCCTTCAGTCTGGCGAGCTATTCGGGGCGCGATTTTCAACCGGGGGCAAAATTCGCGATCGCCTTGATGGCGCAGTTGGCCGAAAACCCCCTGCCAGCACCGATGCTGCTGAATGTCAATATCCCGCCGGTGGAAATTTCTGAAATTGCCGGGGTCGCCCTTACCCGTCTGGGAATGCGCCGCTATGTCGATACTTTTCAGAAGCGGGTCGATCCGAGGGGCAAAACTTACTACTGGCTGGCGGGTGAAGTCCTCGAAGAACTCGAACAACCTGCCGATCCGCGCTTGCCAGAACACGTCATCACCGACGTGCAAAAAATTCGCGACAACTATATCACGATTACGCCCTTGCACTACAACCTCACCGACGCAGCGGGCATCTCCACGTTGCTGGGATGGGAATTTACCGATCGCGAGAGCGACTCGCTGGCGGGAAAGTGACGGGCGAACGCTTCGCCTCGGGTTGAGAAGAGTTAAACAACAAGAGTAAACTAGAGATTGGGTGGGACAATCTGCACGGGTTCAACCCATTCCGCCGGCTATCTGGGTGTTGCTGCGCTCGATCGGGCACCGACGGGGCTTGTCTGCCGGTCAGTCAAGCGAAAAAAGTCAGCACCGCTCGGGCTTGCGGGAGGAATCCCAAATACCCTTTTTGAGCGCGCCTGTAGTTCCTTCCTTAGCGGGGAACAGGTGGGTTGAGAGAAAAGCGATCGACAAATCAGACCGATCGCTAACTCTGACACTCTTTGACAGAAGCGCCATTTAGCTCAAGGCTGGGCTGACGCTTAACGCCGAGGCGCTGCCGCACGCAACCTGAAGAAAGCGAGAGCCTCAGCCTGCATCGTTAAAACTTGTTTTGGGAAAGCGGGAAATCCGAATGAACGCTGACACATTTAATAGTCACTCTGTCACTTGCCCGATTTGCAATCGCACTGGCACCATTCACTCGGATCTGATGTTCGGTGGACTCTATACTTGCCCTTACTGCCAGGAGCGTTTGGTGATCAGTTGGAGCGGTCATTACGTCCGGGACCCTTTCACGTTCAGAAAACTGGCGGTAGGGCGGATGCTGCGCCGTCAGAGTCGCCCTCTCGCGCGCATCCTCCGCGACGTCGGACTGGCTAAACCTCCGGCGCTGCTGGGCGTTTTGGCGACTGCGGTTGTTGCGGGCGTCGCTTTTGTGGCGATCGACGGCTTTGCGATCGGCGATCGCAATCCGTTTCAGGGGCTTGTCGAACAAGTCACTGAGGTGTTTGAGTCAACTGTGAAGTAGGGAGAAGCTACCAAAAAAAACCACAAGGAAGAATGAACAAGGGAGAATCCAGAGGGGAGAAGCGTTTTGCGTTTTGGGGTTTTGGGTGGAAATAAAAACAAAGAGAAAACGTCTCATTTTTAACCGATCGCCAGCCAAAAAAGACTTTTCCCTTCAAATTTTATCCGTGCCATCTTTAAAATCAATTTTTAGCTCTTGCGAATTGCCGATTACTCGTCCTTCCGCTGCGGCGCTTCCTGCGACAGCAACATCCAATCGGCGGCAGTGCCGAGCGCCCGGGCATTCTCTAATTGCAGTTGTTCCCTGGCAACTTTGTCGAGCAGGAGATAGGCTCGTCGATCTTGCTGCCAGTGGCGGCGAATTTGGCCGATATCTGCAGGAATAACTTGCCGGTCGCTGTAAAAATTGAGCGACGGGCGGTGATAGGGATGAGACGTATAAACCACCGCCCCCTCCGGCACATGCCGCTGAACCACCGCCGCAACCGGCTTTACCGGATAGTCTTCTGCCAGTTCCCAAACCCAGCGATCGGAAGTTACAAACAAAGTCAGCGAAATATAGCTGCCCCAGAACAAAACTAAGATAAATTGCGGGTCTTGTCGGTGAATTAAAACAGCCACCGCCGTCATCGTCAGCGCCGCGCACCCCAGGGTCAGTTGCACGTCCCGCTGGATTTGGGGGCCCAATCCGCCAAAGTAAAAACTGCCGATCCAACCCGCAAGCGCCAGGAGGGCAAAAATCGTCACCCAAGAGCGCGAGTAGACGGGCGGCGGCGGATCGGGCTTGCCGATCGCGCTCCAGTGCCAGATTTCAGCCAACTGGGCACCGCCAGCCAGAGCCAGGGCGGGGTAGGCGGGCAAGACGTACCAAGGCAGCTTGGTACTCATGGCAGAGATGGCCAACAGGTAGACGCCGCTCCAAACCAGGACTAATTTGGCCCAGCCCATGTTGCGATTTTCCCAAGCCAAGCGCAACCCGGGCGGCCAGAACAGCAACCAGGGCCAACTGTATTTAACAATTTCCAGCAGGTAGTACCAAGGAGGGCCGGTATTGCCGGAGACCGGTTCCCAAATCCGCTGCAGGGATTGGTTGAAAAGGTGGACGTTGAGGAACAGCAAGTTATAGTGCTGCCACTGGGCGACATACCAGGCGACAACTGGCCCTAAGCCGAGGATCGAGCCGAGCCAGAGATAGCCGCACGCGAGCAGTCGCGGAGTGTCCCAGGCGATAAAAATGGCAGCGATCGCCAAGAGCAAGAAGCCGAGGATGCCTTTGGTGAAGCAAATCAGCCCCAACCCGATGCCGACGCCGAGGGCATAGCGCAAGTCGCGGCGCGATCGCAGCAGGCACCAGAGCATCAGCAAGAAAAAACACAGCACCGCCCCGTCCAGCATGGCCAAACGTCCGTGGCGCACCACGGGCAGCAGGGTCAGGTAAATCAGGGCGGCAAACACTGCCGGCGTCCGGCGGGGAAAGATTTCCCGAGCGATGCCGTACAGCAGGGGCACCGAGATAGCGCTCAGCATCGCCGGAAACAAGCGCGTCGTCCATTCGCTGACGCCGCCGAAGTGATAGGCGATCGCCACCAACAAGTGGACGAGGGGAGGCTTGTTAAAATAGGGCTGACCGGCCAGAGTCGGGTAAAGCCAATTCAAATCGCCCCGCCAAATATCGCGGGCCACTGCTGCCACAATGCCTTCATCCCAATCCCGCAGGGGCAGCGTGTCGAGATCGGTTCCGTACAGGAAAACTGCAGCCAACAGCAGCCCGAACACCCACAGTTGCTCGATCGCGAAATCAGAGCGCGGGTCGCGATCGCTTGACGTGCCCGAGTCAAAAATTTTTCTGTACACGATTTTAGAGTTTCTAGCCTAGATTTTCGATTTTCCGCTGTCCCCTGTTTTTTTGTCTCGGCAAGCTGCTGCCGCCAGACTCTCGATGTGAATGATTAAAATTTAAAACCTGCCCTCTAAAATCTCAATTTCCGCTATTCTACCTGCCAAGTTCCGATCGTGTTGTCCTCGCTGCCGCTGTAAATCGCCGTGCCATCGGGAGCGATCGCCAAGCTGCGCACCAGATCCGAATGCCCCTCGAGGACTTGCAGCAATTGACCGCTTCTCCAGTCCCAAACCTTGATTTTGTGGTCGAGAGTGCCGCCGCCGCTGACGAGGGCCTGACCGTCTGGACTGAAGGCGAGGGACTCCACCGGGGCTGAGTGGCCAAATAGCGACTGCGCCTGATCGCCCGTTCGCATGTCCCACAGGATGATGCTGCCGTCGCCGTTGCCGCTAGCCAGGATTTGCCCGTCGGGAGTGAAGGCGATGCTTTTGACTTCCAGAGAATAGCCGTTGAGACTTCGCAGCAACTTGCCCGATCGCGAGTCCCACAGGTCGATCGTACCGTCTTCGCTGGCGCTGGCGAGTAGGGGCAATTTCGGGTGAAAAGCAACCGCATTCACCCAACCCAGATGACCGGGGAGCGAGGCGATCGTTTTGCCCGTGGCAGCTTCCCACAATCTTACCGTTTTGTCGCTGCTGCCAGAAGCGATGAGTTTGCCGTCGGGACTGATGGCGATCGCCATCACCCTGCCGTCGTGGCCCTCCAAGGTGTTCAGCAAGCCTCCGCTCGCCAAATCCCAGAGTTTGACAGTATTGTCGCCACCCCCACTCGCCAGCGTTTTGCCATCCGGGCTCATCGCCACCGCCCACACTTCCTTATTGTGCCCTTGCAGGACGTGCAGCGGCTTGCCCGATTGCAAATTCCACACCTTAATCGTCTTGTCAGTGCTGGCAGTGGCCAGCCATTCCCCGTTCGGACTCAAGGCCACAGCATTGACGCCCCGCGCGTGAGTGCCGAGATTTTTAAAAGCCACCTTTTTGCTGCGGTTATATCGAGATAAGCCGCTTGGCTGTTGCACGTCTCTCGCCGCCGACGCATTCAATCCAGCCAGCAAATCTTGATAGATTTCGACTGCGGCTCCAGTTGCCAGCAGGCTGATGCCGCCGCCGACTAACAGCAGCAAGACGAGGCCCGCTATAAAATTAGGGCTGACTTTCACAAAGCCGCGAAAATTGAACGCTGGCGTCTTTGCCGAGCGTCTTTTGCGTTTCGCTCTGGGAAAGCTAGTCGTCGGCAGGATGACGGCTCTCGACTGCAAGTGGGGCCGATTGTAAGTGTTGTAAGTGACGGAACGAACCGGCATCGGAGGCTGCCCGCTGGGCGGCACGAAGCGTTCCATATCCGCGAGCCGCTGGAGAATTTCTTGGGTATTTTGCGGGCGATTGCCGGGAAACGGTGCCATCATCCGATCGATCAGCCCCGACAGCGCCGGCGAAACGTCGATCGCCCTCTGCCGCCACATTAATTCCCCGGTGCGGGGGTCTTCGGGAAAATCATTCGGGTCTTTTCCAGTCAGCAAAAATACGAAAGTGCGCCCCAGCGCAAAAAAATCTGACTGCGGCACTGATTTCCCATTCGCTTGCTCTGGCGGCGTGTAGCCCGGGGAGATGATGCCCGTTCCCTTTTGGACGCCCCCTTCGGCTTTGACGAGGTAGGTGCGCGTCACCTCTCGAACGCTGCCGAAGTCGATCAAGACGAGCTGGCCATCCGGGCGCAGCATGATGTTGCTGGGCTTGATATCGCGGTGAAAATATTGCTGCTGGTGGACTTGGTGCAAAATTTCTACCAGTTGTTTCAACCAACTGCGCGCCTGACCTTCTAGTATCGGCTGATAGCTCCGTTCCGCGAGCCACTCCTCCAAGTTCGACCCTTCTATCTTTTCCATCACCAGGCAGTGCAGGGGCTCTTTGCTGTTGCGGGGCATGTAGGTGAAGTAGCCGTCTTCTTCGACTCTGGGAATGCCGGGATGCTGCAAGCGACTGAGTACCTGGGCTTCTCGTTTGAACAGGGAAATCGCCTTGGGGTTGGTGTCGGTGAGAATTTTCAGGACTTGGGGCTTGTCCTGTTCGTCTGCGATTTCAAAGGTTTTGCCAAATCCGCCTTCCCCCAAAAGATGCTTGACGCGATAGCGATTTTGCAGTACCAACGACGAGCCGCAGTGCCGACAAATCAGGTTGTGAGCATTTAATGGGTCAGTTGGTTTCGGACAGTTGGGGTTGAGACAGTAACTCACGGAAGGTATATCAACGAGAGTGGAGTCTGTAAGGTTATTACCACTGTGGGGGCGAAAAATCAGTTGCTAGCTTGTAGACTTTTTGGTCGAGATCGCTCGACCGCCCCATTCTAGCTTTAAATGTCAATCCGATCCCTTCCGCCCCACCGCCTGCTAGTAACTGTTGCTCTTGAAAGAGCCGCCTTCTTGGCAAGAAGGTAGGTTTATAGTAAAATCTATTTCCCCATTTGCCAATCGGCGTGAAAGCGCGTCACGCGCAGCACGCCGCAAGCGAATCGTCCGACTTCAGTTTTAGCACAGCCGAGCCCTCAATTGCCCGGAACGCGCCGGTTGCGATCGCGGCAGGCTTGCTGCCCGCGTTCGGCGATTCAAAGCACGCGATTTGCTGCGCTTGCGGCGCGCCCGCGCTCCACCTACAGCCAGGGAAGAGTCCCGCAGCTGCCCCTGCCAATGGTTGCCCGGGGCAAGTACACGCAGGAGGCTCGAACGCAACGCACTTTTTCGGGAATAATTCTACAGCGTCGCGAACTGCTCTGTTTTGGCATCTGTTTTGGCAACAGTGTCAGTTGTTGCCGCTTGGGAGGAAGAACCGAAATTTTCCTGTTTTATTTTAGTAGATTTGCCGGCAGGGTTTTCCCCTACAGCGTCAAACCCCTCTCAAAGGGCTTGACTCTCAGCTTAGGGGATAGGGAAACTTTTTAATATCTCTCTGAAGAAATATTTTTGAAATTTTTTACACAAATTTACAAAATTTACTCACATCTGTGTTAACCGCGACGGGGCGGAATTGGCAGGGCTTGACGATCGAGATTTCAGTGCCAGATCTGACTTGAGCGTGAAAGGAGGCGAGAAAATTTGGCGCGCCAAGAGCCAGCGCTTCACCGGAAGCTCGGAATCTGTACCCTGTTTCTCTCCCCCTGTGTGGCAATAGAAAGTTTCCCGCCGAAAGGACAATCGCCCCTGTAAAGTTGCCAAATCGGTCAGAAATGGCTACAATAATTTAGGGGTGAAAAGCCTTAAAAAACCTTTTATCAATTGAACGCAAAAATCGCGCATTTGACAGCTAACCCATTAATCACTGACATCGGTTTATTTTGGCTCGCTGCCTCAGTCATTGCCCTAGCGGGAAGCCGGATGACTGCGATCGCCGCTCGCTTGGCAGTTGCCACCGGGCTCGGCGAAGCGGTGGTGGGTTCTTTATTTCTGGGAGGTTGCAACTCCCTAGCGGGAATCGTGACATCAGCGATCGCAGCGGCGGGAGGTCATGCAGAGCTCGCCGTCAGCAATGCCCTCGGAGGTATCGCGACTCAAACCGCATTTCTGGGGCTTGCCACTCTAGTCTACCGCAACGCGGCAGAAAAACGCGCTCCTGCCGACTTGGCAAATCTCCTGCAGGCAACTCTATTGATCGTTTTATTGGCAATCCCTCTCATCGGCATGGCGAGCCCGCGAGTCAATATTTTAGGGATTCATCCCGTTTCCTTGCTGCTGCCAGCAGTCTACCTGTTTGGGTTGCGCTTGGTTGGGAAAGCGCAAACCGCCAACCACGCTGCCGAAGCCGCAGCAGTTGAGGCGGGCAGTGGCAAATTCTTCTGGTTGTGGGTGCAGTTTTTCGGGCTAGCTGGGGCTGTCGCGGCTGCCGGTTATGGGGTAGCGCGATCGGGGGTGGCGATCGCGAATCAAAGCGGCTTTTCTGAAACGTTAGTGGGCAGTTTATTTACAGCTTTAACATCGGCACTGCCGGAATTGGTAACGGTGCTATCGGCGGCGCGACAAGGAGCGATCGCCCTGGCAGTCGGCAGTATTGTCGGCGGCGATACCTTCGACGTTTTACTCGTCGCCTTTTCCGATTTTGCTTACCGGCAGGGTTCCATCTATGCAGGCTTGCAAGCCAGTGAAGTTTTCCTGCTGGCGCTGACTATTCTAATGGCCGGTTTAATTTTGTTGGGTTTGTTGCGGCGAGAAAAGTTTGGGAGTTTGAATTTTAGCGTCGAGAGCGTGATGGTGCCGATCGTTTATTTTATAGGGTTTTCAATCCTGTTTTTTGGAGCTGGAGCGAGTAGACCTTGATTTTTTTATTTATTGACTGCGTTTGGGAGAATCAGAGAAACAGAGCCTCTCGCTAGAGCGTTTCTATGTGAGTCGCGAACCCTCTTCAAACCCGGTTTATTGAACCGGGTTTCTCCGTACCTTACGCTTAGAATACATGCAGAAGGAATTATTTTTTATCCTTCTATATAAAAGACGCTATTTATATTTATATAGACGCGAGAACGTTCCGGCTCTTAATATTAAAAAAATATTATAAATTATTTTTTTCCTAGAAGATATTTTATAATAAGTAAACCCATCTGTAAAGGCGTTTGTGTAAAGGCAAGCAGAATTTTGATGACCTAGGCTGCTTTTCAATGTCTGACCGCCTCTCTCCTTATAATACCCCAGGCTAAGTGATGAATACCAAGATGGATATAATACCCATCAAACCGCTCGCTCTGGAGGAACCGGAAGGTCAAGTGCCTTTGGAGTCTGCGTTTTACGCCGAGCGTCCGCCCGTAGAAGCTGATTGTTATGAAACGATTGTCAAGCCGGGAGCGCTGATTCGGATCAAAGCTCCCCGACAGATGGGCAAAAGTTCCTTAATGTCCCGAATTCTCGATCGCGCGGCGCAGCAAGGCTGTCAAACCGCGTTCTTGAATTTTCAGCTAGCGGATGCGGAGTATTTAGCGAATCTGGATGGATTCTTGAAGTGGTTTTGTACCAGCGTGACTGAAGAATTAAATTTAGACAATAAGTTGCCTGATTATTGGCAGGGAGTCGTAGGGGCAAAAAATAAATCTACAAAATATTTTCAAAAGTACCTGCTGACAGAAATTAGCGCTCCGGTAGTTGTGGGATTGGATGAAGTCGATCGCCTTTTTCAATATCCCGACATTGCAGCAGAGTTTTTTGCCCTGCTGCGAACCTGGCACGAGCGCGGCAAGAACGAACCAACTTGGAAAAAACTCAGATTGGCGATCGCGCATTCTCAGGAAGTTTACATTCCCCTGAATATCAATCAATCGCCATTTAATGTGGGATTGCCCGTCGAGCTGCCGGAACTCAACCAGTCGCAGGTAGAAAATTTAGTACAGCGACACGGGTTAGATTGCTCTGGCGAACAAATCGAGCAATTAATGGGCATGTTCGGAGGGCATCCTTATTTGGTGCGGGTGGCTCTGTATGAAATTGCACGGGGGAGAACGAGCTTGGAAACCCTGCTGCAAGTCGCGCCGACTGAAGAAGGGCCATATTACGACCACCTGCGGCGGCTGTTAGTGAAGTTAGAAAAAGACGCGCAGTTGGCGGAAGCGTTCAAACAAGTCGTCGCGGCTTCTCATCCAGTGGAGGTAAAAACGACCGAAGCATTTAAGCTGCGCAGTATGGGGCTGGTGAAGTTGCGGGGCAATGCTGTGATGCCGCTGTGCGACTTGTACCGACAGTATTTTCGCGATCGCCTGAAAGTGACTGCGCCCGCGCGCGTGAGCCAAGAAGACGCGATCGGCGATCGCGTTTGGCAAGACAATCTCAAACAGCAAAGCGCCCTCGCCGCGATCGTTTTTACCGATGTGGTGAACTCCACCGAGCAAATGCTTGCCAACCAACAGCAGATGCTGGAATTGCTCAAACGGGATTTCGATTTCATGCGCGAATGCTGCCACCGCTATAACGGACAAGTCCTCAAATCAATGGGGGATGGCTTGTTGATGTATTTTGCGAGTGCGGTGAGTGCCGTTGCTTGCGCTCTAGAGCTGCAAAGAACCTTCAGCCAATTGGCAGCCAAATTGCCGAGCGATCGCGTCTTAATTCATCGCATCGGCATTCATCTCGGAGATGTCTTTCTCAGCGGCGGCGACGTTTTGGGCGCTGGCGTTAATTTAGCAGCTCGCCTGCAAAATCAAGCAAAACCCGGAGGCATTTGCATTTCTCAGACGGTTTATGAAGTAGTGAAAAATCACCTGCGCTTAACCGTTGAAGATTTAGGCCCGCAACCGTTAAAAGGAATCACCGATCCCGTTTCATTATATCAAGTCATTCCGTAAATTTTCAAAGTGTAATAGCACTTTTTCTCTCCCCAGGGAACAAATAGCTATGAATTATGCAGCCCTATCAGTCCGCGAATATCAAGTTGGGGGCAGCCTGCCAGCCGATGCCTCTACTTACGTCACCCGACAAGCCGACGAACAGTTTTATCAGGGTTTAAAAGCCGGAGAATTTTGCTATGTCCTCAATTCCCGGCAGATGGGAAAATCCTCTCTGAGAGTGCGAACCATGCAGCGGTTGCAAAATCAGGGAATCGCCTGCGCTGCCATTGACATGACAGCGATCGGCACCTCGGACATTACCCCGGAAGAATGGTATGCTGGCGTCATTGACAGCATTATCAGCAGCCTAGATTTATATGACACTTTCGATCTAGACGACTGGTGGAGCGAACAGATCAAGCTCTCTCCCGTGCGGCGTTTCAGTAAATTTCTGGAGGTTTTATTAAACCTGATTCCTGAAAATATCGTCGTCTTTGTAGACGAAATAGACAGCCTTCTCAGCTTGAATTTTAATGTCGATGATTTTTTTGCCGTTATCCGCGATTGCTACAACCAGCGAGCTGACAATCCAGATTACCGCCGACTGATATTTGCGATTATTGGAGTCGCCACGCCTTCCGATTTAATACAAGACAAGCGGCGCACGCCGTTTAATATCGGTTGCGCGGTTGAGTTAACTGGCTTCCAACTCCAGGAAGCCCAGCCATTAGCGGCGGGATTGGCGGCAAAATCCAGCAATCCGATGGCTGTGCTGTCAGCGGTGTTGGATTGGACGGGAGGGCAGCCATTTTTAACGCAAAGACTCTGCAAGATCGTCTGTTCTAAAGAAGGGGGAATTCCCGCAGAAAGTGAGGCGGAGTGGGTGGAGAAATTGGTGCGAGCTGAAGTGCTGGACTCCTGGGAAGCGAAAGACGAACCGGAGCATTTAAAAACCCTAGGCGATCGCATCCTGTGCAACGAGCAGCGGGCTTCTCGCCTGCTGGGATTGTACCAGCAAATTCTGCAAAAAGGAGAACTCGCTGCAGATGGCTCTCCCGAACAGATGGAATTGCGGCTGACGGGATTAATCGTCAGACATGAGGGGAAATTAAAAGTATACAATCCCATTTACCAGTCGGTTTTTAATCTGGGTTGGGTAGAGAAGGAATTAGCGCAACTGTGCCCTTACGCCGAGGCGCAGAACGCCTGGGAAGCTTCCCACTGTCAGGATGAATCGCGACTGTTGCGAGGGCAGGCATTGCAAGACGCCCTGGCGTGGGCAGCGGGCAAAAGCTTGAGGGACTCCGACTATCGGTTTTTAGCCGCCAGTCAAGCGTTAGATAAGCGCGCGATCGCCGCCGCTTTAGAAGCCGAAAAACGGGCGAGAGAACTGGATAAATTAGAAGCGGAGATTCATTTAGAGGCAGAAGTCAAAGCACTGGAAGCGCAAAAAGAAGCGAATCAGATATTGAGCCGAGCCGCCCAAACAGCCAAGCGGAGAATAAAAATCGGCTCGGCTGTCTTGCTGACGGCGATCGCTTTAGCGACAGGGGCGGGAATCTGGGCAGGCAAATCCGTCAAAGAAGCTGAAACAGCCAAAACCGAACTGGCAAAAGCCAAAACCGAACTGGGAAAAACCAAAACCGAACTGGGAAACACCCAATTAGAATTTGAAGGGCTCAATGCTATCCGACAATTTGAGTTTCAACAAATCGAAGCCTTACTCTCCGCCATGCAGGCAGGGCAAAAATTGAAACAACTGGTTGGGGACAGTCGCCCGCTCAAAGATTATCCAGCCACCAGCCCGATTCTGGCTTTACAAACAATCCTGCATGGCATCCGAGAGCGGAATCAACTGCAAGGGCATCAGGGCATTGTATTCAGCGCCAACTTCAGCCCGGATGGCAAGCGCATCGTTACCGCCTCCCGGGACAAAACTGCCCGGATTTGGGACTTAAAGGGCAAGCCACTCGCCGTCTTAGAAGGGCATCAAGACCGTGTAGTCAGCGCCAATTTCAGCCCCGACGGCAAGCGCATCGTTACCGCTTCCTGGGACAAAACTGCCCGGATTTGGGATAGCAACGGCCAGCTACTCGCCGTCTTAGAAGGGCATCAGGGCGATGTGTGGAGCGCCAATTTCAGCCCCGACGGCAAGCGCATCGTTACCGCCTCCTCTGACAAAACCGCCCGGATTTGGGACAGCAAAGGCAAGCCACTCGCCGTTCTCAAAGAGCATCAGGACGGTGTATTCAGGGCCAATTTCAGCCCCGACGGCAAGCGCATCCTCACCACCTCTTGGGACAAAACCGCCCGGATTTGGGACAGTAACGGCAAGCTACTCGCCGTCTTAGAAGGGCATCAGGACGGTGCGGGGAACGCCGATTCCAGCCCCAACGGCACCGATGTGGGGAGCGCCAATTACAGCCCCGACGGCAAGCGCATCGTTACCGCCTCCGGTGACAAAACCGCCCGGATTTGGGACAGTAACGGCAAGCCACTCGCCGTCTTAAAAGGGCATCAGGACGTTGTGGGGAGCGCCAATTTCAGCCCGGATGGCAAGCGCATCGTTACCGCCTCCTCTGACAAAACCGCCCGGATTTGGGACAGCAACGGCAAGCCACTCGCCGTCTTAGAAGGGCATCAGGACGTTGTGGGGAGCGCCAATTTCAGCCCGGATGGCAAGCGCATCGTTACCGCCTCCGGTGACAAAACCGCCCGGATTTGGGACTTAAAGGGCAAGCTACTTGCTGTGTTGAAGTATCGCGGTTCTCTATGGAGCGTCAATTTCAGCCCCGACGGCAAGCGCATCGTTACCACCTCTTGGGACAAAACCGCCCGGATTTGGGACAGCAAGGGCCAGCCCCTCGCCGTCCTCAAAGGGCATCCGGGCGGTGTAATCAGCGCCAATTTCAGCCCCGACGGCAAGCGCATCGTCACCGCTTCGTGGGACAAAACCGCCCGGATTTGGAACAGCAACGGCAAGCCACTCGCTGTCCTCAAAGGGCATCACAACAGTGTGTGGAGCGCCAATTTCAGCCCGGACGGCAAGCGCATCGTTACCGCTTCGTGGGACAAAACCGCCCGGATTTGGAACAGCAACGGCAAGCCACTCGCTGTCCTCAAAGGGCATCAGAGCATTGTAAACAGCGCCAAGTTCAGCCCCGAGGGCAAGCGCATCCTCACCGCCTCCGACGACAAAACCGCCCGGATTTGGGACAGCAAGGGCCAGCCACTCGCCGTTTTAGAAGGGCATCAGAGCTCTGTAAACAGCGCCAAGTTCAGCCCCGACGGCAAGCGCATCCTCACCGCCTCCAATGACAAAACCGCCCGGATTTGGGACAGTAACGGTAAGCCCCTCGCCGTCTTAGAAGGGCATCAGAGCTTTGTAAACAGCGCCAATTTCAGTCCCGATGGCGCTCGCATCGTCACCGCCTCTTGGGACAAAACCGCCCGGATTTGGGACAGTAACGGCAAGCTACTCGCCATCCTGCAAGGGCATCAGGAAAGTGTACGCAGCGCCAATTTCAGCCCGGATGGCGATCGCATCGTTACCGCCTCCGGTGACACAACCGTTCGGATTTGGCGGGTTGAAAGTTTGGATGAACTGCTCTCAAGGGGTTGCGATTGGCTGCAAGATTATTTTGTCTCGCATCCCGATGAATTGAAAAAATTGCCTGCGTGTCAGTGAGTCATGTTTGCGCTGCCATCAATGGCAATTATAGCAGTTGGCTTTTCAAGTGAGGTCAGTCAGAAACCCGGCTTCTTAAAGAAGCCGGGTTTCTGAGTCCCTCACGAGGATGAAAACCGCTATATCTAGTTTATTTGTCGGGTGAGGGCGAAGCATTCGCGAATATATCTTGACTGCCAACCCGAAAACTTTAGGCGCGAATGCTTCGCCCCTACAGGCGTATTTACAAAATCGGGATGCTCCCAAACCGATCGCGATCGTGCGGAGCTTCAAAATCAATTATCGGCCCCTTGGGTACAATTCCAAATGGATTGACTTTGGGATGGCTCTTATAATAGTGTAGCTTGATGTGGTCGAGATTGCAAGTGTCTTTAACCCCCGGCTGCTGGTAAAGGTCTTTCAAATAATTCCACAGATTCGGATAATCCCAGAGGTGGCGGAGATTGCACTTGAAGTGGACGTAGTAAACTGCGTCAAAGCGAAATAGGGTGGTGAACAGGAACCAATCGGCTTCGGTAATTTGATTCCCGCACAAATAGCGCTGTTTTCCCAATACCGCATCCCAGCGATCGAGGGCGTCAAATAGCGCTGTCACCCCTTCCTCATAGGCGGCTTGAGTGGTGGCAAATCCCGCCCGGTAGACGCCGTTATTAATCGGCTGGTAAATGGCGTCAATAGTTTCATCGATGAGCGATCGCATCTCTTCCGGGTAATAACTCGCCTGCGACTTGGCGATCGCGTTGAACTGCGTGTCAAACATCCGCACGATCTCCCGCGACTCATTATTCACTATCCTTCCTGTTTCCTGATCCCACAGCACCGGCACCGTCACCCGCCCCGTGTATTCCGGATCGGCTTTCACATAGATATCTCGCAGATAGTTCGCCCCATTCACGCTGTCGGGAATGCACCCCGGCGCGTCAGAAAAAAACCAGCCTTCATCCCCCATATACGGATCGACGACAGACAGAGAAATCACATCTTCCAAACCCTTCAACTTCCGCATTATCACCGTGCGGTGCGCCCACGGACAGGCGAGAGAAACATACAAATGATAGCGCCCCGCTACCGCCGGAAAACCGCTAGAACCGTCGGCGCTAATTGCGTTGCGAAATGTCGTCGGCGGACGCAGGAATCGCCCCTTTTCATCCTCTTGATTGCGTTCTTTCACCCATTTTCCTTGCACCAACATTCCCAAAGCCATGCCAATTCCCTTAAATGCGCGCAAACATAGTTAATTTCAGCATAACCCAGACCGATAGCCGAAACGGGCGATCGCGTCAAATTGAACAGATCGTTAATTCATGCCCAATCTTTCCCGCCCTCCGCGTCCTTTGCCTCTTTGCGGTTGAAAACAATCGCGACTTCTCGCGCGCTACCTAAAATTGCATCTTAGGATAAAAAGGAAAAGGTTGATAAAATCAGGGCATGACAGAGCCAAACACCCCCCCCGAAATCCCCTCCTGCGCTTGGAGCCGCCCCATCGGTCAAGGATGGGACAAGCCCTATACCGTGCGCTACGCTAGCAATTTAGATGATGGCCCTTGGCACGGAATGCCCCTCGGCGGCTTTGGCGCGGGCTGTATCGGGCGATCGCATCGAGGCGATTTTAACCTCTGGCACATCGACGGCGGCGAGCACGTCTTCAAAAACCTTCCCGCTTGCCAGTTCAGCGTCTACGAAGAAACGACAGAAACCAAGCAAGCTTACGCCCTCTGTACCGAAGCCCCAGAAGACGGCACCCTCTCGGCGTGGAAGTGGTATCCCAAAGAAGCCGGCAGTTACCACGCCCTCTATCCCCGCAGTTGGTTTGTCTATAAAAACGTCTTTCAAACCGAGCTGACGTGCGAGCAGTTTTCCCCCATCTTCCCCAATAATTACCAGGAAACCAGCTACCCGATCGCCGTTTTTGACTGGACGGCACACAACCCCACCGACGAACCGATCACCCTCAGCATCCTCTTCACCTGGCAGAATACCGCAGGCTGGTTTACCAACTCTGTCAAATCGCCGACGGTGCGGGTGCGCGATGACGGCAGCCCGGTTTACGAATACCAGCCGCGCTGGGGAGAAAGTGAGGGAGCGAGCAATCGCTGGATGCAAGATCACTTTCGCGTCGGCTGCTTGATGAGCAAGCACGGTACGAGCGTGGAGCCGCAGGAAGGAGAGGGAGAGTGGGCGATCGCCACCTCCGAAAACCCCTCCGTCGAAGTCTTCTACAACACCCGCTGGAACCCAGCCGGCAGCGGCGCGGAAATCTGGAAGCAGTTTTCTCGCGACGGCTCGATCTCCGACGAGGAAAACGAGCGCCCCGCCAGCGAAGGCGAACAAATCGCCGTTGCGATCGCCGTTCGCTTCACCCTCAAACCGGGCAAAACCCGCAAAATCCCTTTTATCTTGGCTTGGGACTTTCCCGTCACCGAATTTGCCGCCGGCACCTGGTACTACCGCCGCTATACCGACTTCTTCGGGCGCAACGGCAAAAACGCCTGGGCAATGATCCGCACCGCCTTTAAATACTCCGATACCTGGAAAGAAGATATCCAACTCTGGCAGCAGCCGATTCTCTCGCGCCGCAGCTTGCCCGATTGCTTCAAAATGGCGCTTATCAACGAGCTGTACGCCCTCACTGACGGCGGCTCCCTCTGGACTGCCGCCGACGAACGCGATCCCAAAGGGCAATTTGCCGTCCTCGAATGCCTCGATTATCGCTGGTACGAAAGCCTCGACGTGCGCTTGTACGGCTCTTTTGCCCTGTTAATGCTGTGGCCAGAATTAGAAAAATCCGTGCTGCGGGCGTTCGCGCGCGCCATTCCCGCCAGCGACGACACGCCCCGCATTATCGGCTACAACCAGGCGCAAGCCGTTCGCAAATTCGCCGGCGCTACTCCCCACGACTTGGGCGCGCCTAATGAGCATCCCTGGGAAGAAACCAATTACACCAGCTACCAAGACTGCAACCTCTGGAAAGACTTATCCTGCGATTTTGTCTTGCAAGTCTATCGAGATTTTCTCTTCACCGGCAGCGACGATATCGAGTTTTTACAAGAGTGCTGGCCTTCTATCGTCCAGACGCTTGCCTATTTAAAAACTTTTGATAAAGACGGAGACGGCATCCCGGAAAACGGCGGCGCGCCGGATCAAACCTTCGACGATTGGCCCATGCGGGGAGTCAGCGCTTACTGCGGCGGGCTGTGGATTGCCGCGCTGGAGGCGGCGATCGCGATCGGCGAAGCACTCTTGCAACACTTCCAATCCCCCAATCCCCCCATCCCGGCTCCCGATCCCCGCAAAACGATTCTCACTTATCAAACCTGGCTGCAACAAGCCCGCTCCGTCTACGAGGAGAAACTCTGGAACGGCAAATATTACCGCCTCGACAGCGAGAGCAATTCCGAAGTGGTGATGGCTGACCAACTCTGCGGGCAGTTCTACGCGCAATTACTGGAATTGCCGGATGTCGTGCCGCGCCATCGCGCCAAAAGCGCCCTGGAAACTATCTACGACGCTTGTTTCCTGAAATTCCACGGCGGCAAATTCGGCGCGGCAAATGGCGTCAAACCCGACGGCTCGCCCGTCAACCCCGACGCCACCCATCCCCTTGAAGTTTGGACGGGAATTAATTTCGGACTGGCTGCCTTTATGGTGCAACTGGGGATGAAAGATGAGGCGTTGCGGATGGCGGAAGCCGTGGTGCGGCAAATCTACGACAACGGGCTGCAATTCCGCACCCCGGAAGCGATCACTGCTGTGGGGACATTCCGCGCCAGCCACTACCTCCGGGCGATGGCGATTTGGGCGCTTTATGGCGTGCTGACTGATTTTCGCTGAGTGGGCATGGGGCATGGGGGATGGGTAATGGGTAATTGCTAATGGGTAATTGGTAAAACACCGATGACCCATTACCGATTACCCGCGCGCCGCGAACGCTTTGTTTAATTCTTAAATTTTGCTAAAAAGTTAGCGCGATCGCTATTTTTCGCTGCTTGTTATTAATTGGCTTTCCTAGAGAGGTATTCTAAATAATTTGTTAAAACGCAGAAAAACGATTTTGATAAAAAATCGGTTTTTTCAACCTGGAGCCCTAGCAGACGCATCGTTGAAGGTGATAAAATTCGGCTAATTGAAGAGGCGTCAGCAAGCGAGTTCATCTTTAAGAGATTTGACTGTAATGCTGACGGCAGCCCTGACGCTTTCTTCACGATATTCAACTTAAAGAGCCACAGCGGCAGGAATGGGTGTAGTTTTGGGGACAGTTGATCCGGCGGGTGCCACCCCTCACCCCCTGGCTGATTTTACCCCTGTTTCAAACGAATTCCTCGCCCTGGGCTGACACAGCACTGTCGCAAGGAACATCGATGATGAATTTTTCAAAAGCTAATATTCAACCGGATGATATTACCAAATTTTTGAAAAAAGAGCTGCAATTTAAGGAAATTTGCCAAAAAATTTTAGATCAACAAATTATCGATCGCGCAGCTCGCGAGCGGGGAGTCGCCGTAACTGGCGAGGAAATCCAGGCTGAAGCCGATCGCTTCCGGATGCAAAACCGTCTGGAAAAAGCCTCGGATACATTGGCGTGGCTGGAAGATCGGATGACGTCACCGGAAGAGTGGGAAGCGGGGATTCGCGATCGCCTGCTGGCAAAAAAGCTAGCTAATGCTCTGTTTGGCAAAGAAGCGGAAAAATTATTTGCTCAAAATAAAGTAGATTACGAGCAAGTCTTGCTCTATCAAATCGTCGTCAGCGATGAAAAGCTGGCGAGAGAACTCTTCTATCAAATAGAAGACCGGGAAATCAGCTTTTATCAGGCTGCTCACCTGTATGACATTGACGAGCGCCGCCGGCTCAGGTGCGGATTTGAAGGCAAACTTGACCGCTGGCACTTAAAACCCGATATCGCTGCTACAGTCTTCGCTGGTTCCGTGGGAGAGGTACTCGGTCCGCTGCCGGCAGAGTCTGGGTATAGTTTGCTGATGGTTGAGGAGTTCATCCCCGCTGAGTTAACGCCTCAAAGGTATCAAGAGATTGTCAGCAAGATGTTTAAAGAGTGGCTGGAGAATGAATTAACCTATTACCTGCACGAGCTCGCTTGATGCCCTTGCCCGGGCGCGATCGCCTGCTGCCGCGCGTGCAGCGCTGTTAAGCAGATGAGCATAAATCATTGCAGTAGGGTTGTGGGAGTGCAGGCGAGGACGCCCGCTTCTTTGAGGTGCGGGCTTCTAGCCCTCACTTCTTCCGTAGAGTTGTGCAATTGATTCTACATCATTGCTTATCGCGCCGCTCTTCGGCGAACCAAGCGTGCGAAACTAACCGAAAACTAAGCCCTGACTGGCGCTTTTTCACGCTCTGTAGAGCCGACACCCTGAAAGCTAGCCTCAGCAGATGCTTGCCCGTTTGAGGCGATGCGCTTTCGACCTCTTTTTTGTGCAAAACTCACTTATTTGTTGCTAATATTTTCTGACAAAAAAATATAGCTGTAGGTATTTTTTTAATTTACTTTACAAAAATTTTTATCGCATTAATCCGTGAAATTTTGTAATAAAGCCTAGCTGTTTGGATTGCGGTTTTTTTTTCGGTCAAACTTTCTTAATAAAACTATAAGTTATTTAAAATAAAAGTTCGCGATCGCTCGTCTGTCACAATTTTTCATTAAAAAATATATAAGTGTTGCGATCCTATACAAACAGGCTGCCTGCAGAACTGTGAAAGTAGCAGTCGCGCGCGCCAAACACGCTCTTACGGGCGATCGAGAATTGGCTTCTGGTAGGGGGTGCTGGCTTGCCGCCCCGTTTGACCGTAATTATACTGAGACTTCATTGAATTTTTATATTAAGGCTTGAATGTCACCCAGAATTCACTGAAACAGCCGTTTCCAAGGTGATTTTTACGACGGAGCGGGATTTCCAGGTTGTTTAAAGATATTTAACTTGCATAAAAAATGTCTATAATGTTTTTTTTTAACGAACTTTAAAGATTTTTTTTTATTATTTTTAGGTTTATAAAAATATGTAGAGCCTGCTTGCATTAAAGAAAAAATTCAACGATCCCTATTAAGTTTTTGTGTATGGTGATACAGTTCAAGACCTAAAACAACACCAAAATATTTTTTTATTTTTTCGATAAATACTCAAACAAAGAATTTTTAAATTGGGTCACGCTTCAAACGTTTTGGCTGTGCAAAGAGAGAAATTTAGCCAAGGTAGGTGTCGCGCCCCTGGGGGAAATCTCCCTTTGGGGGGATTCACTTATAAGGTCGGACAAATTATCTTAGATGAGTCTGCCTAATGGGGGAATCTTCGGACAGGCAGCCAATAACCCAGAGCAAAAAAATCTCAGAAATATTGGCTTCCCTTGTAAATTGGCTGGCGATAGCCTTCCTTCTTTGTGGCAGAGGAATGAGCGCCGTGCGGGAACTGCTGGAACAAGCGACAAAATTTTCCCAGAAGCCGTTCGCGCCAGCCTATCTCTGGGGCTGCAGTTGCAACCCACTTGATTAACGAGATTGGGCGCAACATCAAAGCAGCCCGATCCTGCAAAGGAAAAAGGGATTCCGGAAAAATTTACAGTCGAGAAACGGTCAACCTATCTTGCTAAGGGAGTAAAAACTGTGAAACAAATCTTAAAAGTTGGGGAGCCGTCCTCAGCCGCTTCACATTCCCCGATTCTTCCGCAAACGGCGCAGGCGATGCTGCACCTGTGGGCGGGAAGCCACGGCGGAGAAAACCTAGCGTCGGAGTTGAGCAAGGTATTTGAAATAGGCGAATTTCAACTAGGAGCAGAATTTTTAAATTATACAATAGGAGAAACAGGGGCGGAACCGACTGCTGGCGGATGTTGCAGCGATTTTTACTTCGTCTGTCAGGGACGGGTTCGGCTGCTAGTGACAGACGCTCAACGCGGTTATAAAGAGAGTACCGCCCTGGTACTGGAGGCAGGAGATGGGTTTGGAGCCGACGATCGCTTCTGCAACGCGCCCCTGCCTTACCGGGCGATCGCAGCGAACAGCGGCGCGATCGCGAGAATTTCTAGCGCCAACCTGCAGCGGTTTTTAGAGCAGGTGCCGGCGCTGCGAGAACACCTGCAACAAGAAACCGATCTCCGTCAGCAGCAGATATTTTTCAAAACGTGTACGGAATTGCGATCGCTCCCCAGCCATCAACTACAGCAGTTGTTACCCTACATAGCAGAACAACATATACCCCGGGGCAGCCGCATCTCCGAAATAACACCGACTTCCTCCGGGCGGTGCTGGCTCAAAAGCGGGGAGATTGACACGGGGCGATCGGGATCGGCGGTGTCGGCGCTGGGAACGAGCTGGGGATATCCGCAGCCCGTGCCGGCAGATTGGGTAGCCGCCAGCGACGTGGTGGCGTATCAGCTCCCTGCTGGGCGCTGGCAGGAAGCGCTGGCGATCGCCCCAGACATCAGCGCTGCAGTCGGAGAGCGCCCGAGCAACGGACATCACCCATCTTCTGCCGTCAAGAAAGGGCAGCACTCAGAGCGCCGGAGCGATCGATCGACGCCAGCGCCACCCCCAACATCCAGCCCGCAACCCAGCAAACCCGAAGCCGAAGCGATCGCCTTTCCCAAACCCGCAAGCCGTCGGCTTCTGGATTTGCTGGCAAAATACCCGTTTATAAACCAACAGAGTTCTTCCGATTGCGGCGCGACTTGCCTCGTGATGATTAGCCAGTATTGGGGCAAGCGCTTCAGCCTCAACTACCTGCGGGAACTCTGCGCAGTCGGGCGCTCCGGCGCTTCCCTGCAAGGTTTGGCGAAAGCAGCAGAAAGCCTGGGATTTCTAGCTCGACCGGTGCGGGCGTCCTTGAGCAAAATCGCCGAGCAGAAAAACCCCTGGATCGCGCACTGGCAGGGCATTCACTATGTGGTCGTCTATCGCGCTCGGGGCGATCGCCTCTTGATTGCCGATCCGGCGATCGGGATGCGATACGTCCCGCGCCAAGAATTTCTGCAAAGCTGGACCGGGTACGCGCTGCTGCTCGATCCCACCGATCGCCTCAAACAGGCTGAAACTCAGAAAATCTCCCTCTCGCAATTTTTGGCTGCCCTCAGCCCCCACCGCGCCACGATCGGGCAAATTATCTTTGCCTCCTTTCTGATACAGATTTTTGGCCTCATCACCCCGCTGTTTACCCAGATTATTCTCGACCAAGTAGTGGTCAATAAAAGCTTGACTGCCCTGAACGTCTTCATTGTCGGGCTGCTGCTGTTTGGCATTTGGAGCACGGGGCTCACCGCCACCCGCCAATACCTGCTGAGCTACTTTTCCAACCGACTGAACCTGACGCTGATCGGCGGCTTTATCAACCATACCCTGATGCTGCCGCTGAAGTTTTTTGAATCCCGCCGCGTCGGGGACATCATCACCCGCGTTCAGGAAAACCAGAAAATTCAGCGCTTTCTCATCGGACAAGTCGTGCTGGCTTGGTTAGACATGCTGATGGGGATGGTTTATTTGGGCTTGATGCTCTACTACAACCTCCACCTGACGCTCCTCGTGCTGGCGATGATTCCCCCGATCGTGATTTTGACTCTGGTGGGAACTCCCCTGCTGCGGCGCGTGTCTCGGGAAATCTTCAACGAAGCGGCGGAGCAAAACTCCCTGCTGGTAGAAATGCTCAGCGGCATGTCTACCGTCAAAGCAGTGGCAGCAGAGCGAGAAATCCGCTGGCGCTGGGAAGACAAGTTTACCAGCACTTTGAATGCGGGATTTCGCGGTCAGAAGTTGGGGATTGTCTTGCAAACGATGGGCAGCTCGATCAATACGCTGGGCAGCACGGCTTTGCTGTGGTACGGGGCGTCGCTGGTGATAACCGAGCAACTGTCTATCGGTCAGTTTGTGGCGTTCAACATGATGATCGGGCGGGTGATCGCTCCATTTCTGGCGCTGGTGGGCATTTGGAATCAAATGCAAGAAGTTTTGATTTCGGTGGAGCGGCTCAACGACGTCTTTGAAGCCCAGCCAGAAGAAAGTCCGGGAAAAGCGATGCTGATTTTGCCCCGCCTGCAGGGTGAGGTGCTCTTCGACAACGTGACGTTCCGCTATAGCCAAGAGCAGGATCGCAATACGCTGCAGAATATTTCTTTTCAGGCACGACCCGGGCAAACGATTGCAATTGTCGGTCGCAGCGGTTCCGGGAAGAGTACGCTGGTGAGCTTGCTGCAGGGGTTTTACCACCCGGATAGTGGCCGCATTTGCATCGACGGGCACGATATCCGCCACGTTTCTCCCCAGTCGCTGCGATCGCAGTTGGGCGTCGTGCCGCAGGAGTGTTTCTTGTTTTCTGGCACGATTTGGGAAAATATCACCCTGTATCGCCCGGAATTTACCCTCGAACAGGTGGCGGAAGTGGCGAAACTCGCCGAGGCGCAGGCGTTTATTCAGGATTTGCCTTTGGGATACAACACCAAAGTGGGAGAGCGGGGCGCGTCGCTTTCCGGCGGGCAGCGGCAGCGGGTGGCGATCGCGCGGGCGCTGTTGGGCGATCCCCGGATTTTGGTACTCGACGAGGCGACGTCTTCCCTGGATACGGAATCCGAGCGCCGCTTTCAACAGAATCTGGAGCGTTTGGCGCGCGATCGCACCACGTTTATCATCGCCCACCGACTTTCTACCGTGCGCAATGCTGACAGCATCTTGGTGTTAGATCGGGGTATTTTGGTCGAGCAGGGCACTCACGACGAACTTATGGCCCATCAAGGTCTGTATTATCACTTAGCCCAGCAGCAGCTCTCGCTGTAATCCCGTCCTGCAACAACGCTACCGATCTCCGTCACTTTTTTTTTCTCTCTTTTTCTACCCTTTTTTCTCCCTTTTTCTACCCTTTTTGCTTCCCTGCGGGAGTCCAGTAATTGTACTTTATTTGGCTTCCGCTTCTTTATCAAAACTTTAAACTTCCCGTAAAAAAACGAGATTTTGCCCGCTAATTTTAAAGATTCGGTAAATTTACCGCGATTTTTGCCAATTTGGCACAATGAATAAAAATCAAGCGATAGTATATTCACTGAGCCGTTTTCCGATTGAAGGGCATTTCTCACAAAATTTTAAGTATAAGCACTTACTATTGGCGGGAACAAACAAAGGCTGGCGCTCTCACTAGAGATAAGTCAAGTCTGGCAGTATTCGCAACTGCAAACCGCAAGCAGTCCATCCAGAAATTTCCAAAAGTCAAGATGAACACGACCAACAGACACCGCGATATAACGGTTAATCCTTTCACAGCCGGGACTCCAGGCTCTCTCACCAGCCAACAAAGAACATCGGAGAACGGATCTGCTGAAAATAGGCTGCATCTGCCTGAGCGGGCAAAGTCGATCTGGGGAGGCGTGGCTGTGGGGGCACCGCCAGCCAGAGCGCCAGCAGAAATTCCCCAAACATCGGGGAATGGCACGGCAAGCCAGACGGGGGCAACTCCCGATCCAGCACCGGTCGAGGTGCCTTCCTGGTCTTCGGAATTGCAAAACGTACTGGATCAGCCACCGGCGTCTTTTACCAGTCGCGTGATGTTGGGGGGATTGCTATTCTGCATCGCCTTTGGGGCGTGGGGCTGGCTGGGACGGGTGGAAGAAGTCGGTCACGCTCGCGGGCAGTTGGTGCCCAAAGGCGAGGTATACAAAGTTCACCCGGTTGAGGCGGGCAAGGTGGCCAGCGTTAAGGTGAAAGAAGGCCAGACAGTCAAAGCCGGTCAGGTGTTGCTGGAGCTGGATGCCTCCCTGGCAGCAGGTGAAGTGGCGCGTCTCGAGCAAATGCTGCAATCCTACAACATCGAGTTGAGTCAGAAGCAAACTTTGCTCTCAAAAGCTCGCGCTTCGGCAGAAACCAGAGAAGCGATCGCCAGCGCTGAGTTTAAGGTGCAGGAAGCTGCGATCGCCGCCGCCAAGGAAAAAGCGGCTCGGGCGCGACAGATGCTCGAGCAACTGCGAACCTCCGAGGCAGCCTATCGCGCCCGCCAGCAACGGCTCGAACCGATCGCCGCCCAGAGTCAAGCCCTGCTCTCTCAACTGGAAGCAGTGGCTGGTGCGGCAAAAGCGCGCGTGCAGCAGCTCGAACCCGTCGAGGGTACGAGTCAACAACTGCTCTCTCAATTGCAAGCGAATCTGCAAGCGTCACAGGAAAGAGTGGAACGGCTCAAACCGCTCGTGCAAGAAGGAGCAATCTCGCAAGAAATGCTCTTTCAAGCCGAGCAAGCCGCCCGCGACGCCCAACGGGCGATTATCCAAACCCAATTGCAAGAAGCCACCAGCACCCGAGAGCAGTTGTTTCAAGCCGAACAAGCCGCCCGCGACGCCCAACGGGCGATCGTTCAAACCCAATTGCAAGAAGCCACCAGCACCCGAGAGCAGTTGTTTCAAGCCGAGCAAGCCCTGCGCGAAGCGACTCGCTCTATCACCGAAACTGAAGGCGAACTCGAACAAGCCAATGCACAAGCCGAACAACTGCAAGCCCAGCTTGCCCAGAAACAAGCCGAAGCCCGCCGGACTCAGTTAGAAGCCCAGCAGCAAGTCCAGCAGTTGGAAGTTGACTTGACTCAATTGAAAGCGACAATCGCCGATACTCAAAATCTCATCAATACGGCTAAGCTGAAACTCAAACAAAGATTTCTCTACGCGCCGGTTGATGGTGTCATCTCTGCTCTCAACGTCCCCAATCCCGGCGAAGTCGTTCAACCCGGACAGATCGTTGCAGAGATGGCTCCGAATGATGCACCCCTGGTGCTCAGTGCCAACTTGCCCGATCGCGAAGCGGGCTTGTTAAAGACCGGCATGGCTGTAAAAGTCAAATTTGATGCCTATCCCTATCAGGATTACGGAGTTGTCGCCGGTCGGGTGACGTCTATCTCACCCGACGCCAAAGCCGATCCGCAACAGGGCGCAGTTTATAAAGTGGAAGTCATGCTGGAGAGCGATCGCGTCACAGGCTCCCTTCAAACTATCCCATTTAAGGCCGGTCAAACCGCCACGGCGGACATTATCATCCGCCGCCGCCGCATTGCCGATATCTTGCTCGATCCCATCAAGCAACTGCAAAAAGGCGGCATTGATTTATAGAACACTATTCAACTTTTGAGGAGATAACTATGTATTCCCAATACCCCGCATCTGGCAGAATGGACAAAGCAATGAATCCCGCGCAATTCGACCAGGTGGTAGAAGCCATCCTCGCCGGCAAGTATTCGTGGGCTTGTGTTTTGATTCTGCGTTTCGCCGGGTACAATCCCCTGCACTACATCCCATACCGCACCTACAATCGACTCATCAAAGACAACCTCAAAAATGTCCAGGCGAATCGCGATACAGCTTCCAAGCCCAACAGCACCAACTCTGGCTCTGCCAGTACCAAGATTAGAGATTTGAATTACTTGGAAACCGCTAACAAGCAGCGCGATTCAGTGCGGGGCGGAGCTGGCCAATTTTCACGCGACTGGCACGATCTAGATGGCCATTCCCTCAGCAATTCCCCAATCTCAACAACTGCGGGGTCTGCTTGTTTCTAGAGAGTTGGTCGGTTTTTCAACTTCTCGATTCTACCTCTGATTGGCTCATCCAGCGCCTGCCTCGTTGCCTATATCTCAGGAACGAGGCTTTTTTTTGCTTTCCCTCGTCTCGCAGGAAATTACTGCCAAAATGGCAACACCGCCTGCAGCGACTCCGGTACTCTAAACAACAGCAAAGCGACCAGTAGTTTCCATCCGGAAGGTCAAGAAAAGGCGAGCCGAACGAGACGAATTGGCGCTTGTGGCTGAGGAACTCAGCCCTTTCTGTAGCGGCAGAGCCGGAGATAGCCTCGTATTTTTTGGACGACCGACTGGTTCACTCGCTAAGATAAGAGTTGAGACTGTCACCCTAGTAATAGAGTTTCCAAAAAACTTCTCTTGCAACGGGCATGGGTTGATTTTGGCTGTTGGGGTTAGTTGGCAGCCTTTGGTTTTTTTGAAAAATAACTGTGTTTGAGCTGGTTTCTGTCTTTTTCAGATGCACGGCTTACTCGCCGATTGCGATCGGAAGGATTTCGGTTTTGCCGATCCTTTTGTGAGAGTTTTTGCATTTGACAAAGCGATTGTCGGCTTTGAGTGATATCTCTCCTTTGCCTGAAGCAAAAATTTACTCCTTTAGCAAGATGCTTCTATTGCAATTAGCTTATTTTTTGAAAAAATTACTGCAAGATCATTGATGGCAGTGCTTCCAAAAGCTCGTCACTTATTCAAAAAAAGACCGACGCCAAATAATCGGGAAATATGCCAAAATGGCAACACAACCTCAAAAAACCGTTCTATCTTATAAATAAGCAAGCAAACAGCATTGCATTTACCACTCGCATTGAGGAGAAAGAGCGTGATTATTTCTGACCTGAATTACCTGCAAGTCGTCGAAGCCAATGTCACAGGCGGTATCGCGGATATCGACAATGAAACCAACCTGTATTTCTACGAAGATGTAGAAGTTTACAAGGATTTCTGTGTCGAGTCTTATGTAGAA
>CAYOOD010000077.1:0-39192 GCA_964405435.1 uncultured bacterium | reverse complement strand
GGGGGGGGGGGGGGGGGGGGGGGGGGGGGGGGGGGGGGGGGAGAAAGAAGAAATAACAGGTTTTTGGGAGTAAAACTGTCTGCACGCGAGCAGGCGATCGCTCGCGCGCGGGGAATACTCTGATTACAAGCAAGCATTCGGCATTCAGTCGCGAGCTTTTCAGGGGTACGCAGCCTGAATGCCTGCGTTTGAGTGATTTGTACAAATTCAGGAAAATTGGATAGTATGACACCGTTCAAAGATGACAACCTGTTCTATCAAGAGGTTCAGCAATTCCGCCAGCCTTGGCTCTGGGTGGCGATTTTATTTGTATCCTCTCTTTCCCTCTATACGGGAATTTACCCGATTCTTGCTGGCAGCCGCTTGGCAAATGATCCCGCGCAAGATATGGTTTTATTCCTGTTTGGCTTGATTTTCGGTCTGGGCTTTCCTCTGATTTTTTTTACAAGCAAATTAATTACAGAAGTTCGTTATGATGGAGTGTACATTAGTTTTTTCTCGTTTTTGTTTTCGATAGAAAAAATCCCCTTTTCTGCGTTGAGAAGTTATGCCGTGCGAACCTATCGACCCCTGAGAGAATACGGGGGATGGGGAATTCGCTACGGGATGAAGGGAAAAGCTTTTAATGTCAGCGGCAATCGCGGCGTTCAATTAGAATTGATTGGCGGGGAAAAAATTCTCATCGGTTCGCGATCGCCTGAAACTTTTGCCAGCGCGATCGAGGCAGCACTCAACCGCCAGAATTGAGTACCAACACCCAGACTCCGCACGCTGGCGAACTGAAACCCAGTCGCGGTGGGGATTTTTGTCAAGAGTTCCAGATAAATCGTTCGGTGCCTGCTGCTGTCAAGGGCAGGCAGGCTGTCATCTGCTAAGTCAATCACTATTAAAATTAACACAAAATCAGCCTGAAGGTGGAGACGAATGAGGCGAGAAGTCGGAACCCAGTTAGGGTAATTAAATAACGATTAAAATCAACACGAAATCAGCCTGAAGGTAGAGGCAGTTTTTGCCTAGATAGGAAGTAAGCTTTGGGGATAAAGGAACCTCGTTTCGAGGAGTCTCTTGCTTGGAGTCATCTACCCAAATTTGCCGATGAAAGCTCTATTAATTTGGCCAATTCTGCCCAATTCCTTCTGGTCCTATCAAGAAACGCTCAATCTCGCCGATTTGCGATCGACGAACCCGCCGTTAGGGTTGATTACAGTCGCGGCGATGCTGCCCTCAGATTGGGAAATTAGGTTTGTCGATCGCAACGTTCGCTGCGAAACCGCCGCAGACTGGGAGTGGTGCGACATGGCGATTCTTTCTGCGATGATCGTTCAGAAAGAAGACTTGCGATCGCTCATTAAAAAAGGAGTCGCTCTAGGCAAAAAAGTGGCAGTGGGAGGTCCCTTTGCCACATCCGTGCCAGAATTTGCTCTAGAAGCGGGCGCTCACTATCTCATCCTCGATGAAGGAGAATGCACCATCCCCCTGTTTCTACAAGCCTTAGAACGCGGCGAGAAACGCGGCATCTTTCGCTCTCTTGAAAAACCCGACGTCACTCAGACGCCGATGCCTCGCTTTGACTTGCTCGATTTAGATGCCTACCTGGCGATTACCGTACAATTTTCGCGGGGCTGCCCCTTCCAGTGCGAATTTTGCGACATTACAAACCTGTACGGGCGCAAGCCCCGCACGAAAACCCCAGAGCAGATGCTCGGCGAATTTGAAGTCCTCTATCAGATGGGCTGGCGGCGCTATATATTTGTCGTAGATGACAATTTTATTGGCAACAAACGCAATGCTAAAATATTCTTGCGGGCGCTTATCCCCTGGATGGAAGAACGCAACTATCCCTTTATCTTACTGACAGAAGCTTCCCTGAATCTAGCCGAAGACGACGAACTGATAGAGCTGATGGTGAAAGCGGGATTTACCATGATATTTATGGGCATTGAAACGCCGGATACTGACAGCTTAATGGTGGCACACAAGGAACAAAACACCCGCAATTCCCTGATCGAGTCGTGCCATAAAATTACGCGCAGTGGGCTGCAAATTATGTCGGGCTTCATCATCGGCTTTGACGGCGAACGCGCCGGCGCAGGGCAACGCATTCAGCAATTTGTCGAGGCTACCGGCATTCCTCAAGCTCACTTGAATTTGCTGCAAGCGCTGCACAATACGGCGATGTGGAAGCGCCTCAAGCAGGAAGGGCGTCTCGTGGAAGGTTTGAGTTCCTACCTGGGTTCTCAAAAGTCTTTAATGAATTTTGTACCGACTCGCCCGCTCGAAGAAATTGTCGCAGAATATATCGATGCTTTCTGGAATCTCTACGATCCTGTTGCTTATCTCAAGCGCACTTTTCGCCACTTTATGATGATGGAGGGTTCGCGCCCTCAACCCAAACGTCAACTGACTGGGCGCGATTTGCGATTCGTTTTGGCAGTCTGCTGGCGGCAGGGAGTGCTGCGCTCTACTCGTTTTTTGTTCTGGTGGCAATTGCTAGCAGTTGCGCTGCGAAAACCTCGTCTATTGTATGATTACTTTCTGGTGCTGGGAATGGGAGAACACTTCTTGACTTTCCGCCACGAAGTTAGAGAGAACTTGCGATCGCAACTCGCCGCGCTAAAAGCAGCCCAGCCCGTAGAGGCGGATGAGTTGGTTGCGGCATAGAGAGAGAAAGTTGGGCGCGTGTCAGAAGAAGTCGCAATTTTTCTAAACCGCAAAGATACAGAGAATGCCGAGAGAGGAAAGAAATTCAGGGGGGTTATTACTGCTTATTTAGCACTTCCGATAATTGTAAAGCTTTGCAATTGCTCTACAATTATCCTGGTTTCGGGTATGGCGGCGAAGCATTAGCACGCAAGCGTTTGTCGGCGAATGCTTCGCTTTTGTATTTTTCTAGCTGCCGCACGCTTACAAGCAAGATCTAGCGGTTTTCAGTTGAATGAAGTCCATGTCAGAAACCCGGATTCTTGAAGAATCCGGGTTTCTCAGTCTGTTAACAGAGATGAAAAGTGCTAGATTTTTAAGTTGTAATTCTGTACTGGATGACATTCAGAATTTTTCCGTTCATTCCTTCTTTGTCATATTCTCTGATTATTTCTCCGCCCAGAGCTTCGGCGATTTTCCGGCTGGCGATATTCGCGCGATCGACGGGATATAATATCTCCCGACACGGCAAATTTTCACTCGCCCATTTTTTCAGCCCGGCGATCGCTTCTAAGCCGTATTTTTGCCCCCACGCAGACTTTTTGAGCCAGAGCCCTACCCTCGGAGAGGTGCTGTCAATATCGTGAAAGCCCGTACACCCCAAAAATTCTCCCGATACGTTATTCAGCACCAGCAGGGCAAGATTTTTTCCCGTTTCTCTATCGCGAATCGATTGATTAATAAATAATTCGGTTTCCGAAATATCGGAAGGGGGACTGACGAGCAGGTAAGTGGTAACTTCTTCAGTAAGTTCTGAAAAAATTTCTTTTTTATATTGGAGGGATACTGGTTTTAATACCAGACGCTCGGTTACAATCTCTACAGATGAGAAATTCATAAGATCGGCAATCAGTAAGAAAAGAAAGAATGAAATTTATAGGAATTGATTTCGGTTGGACGTCGGGGGCGAGCGGGTTGTGCTGCCTGCGCTGGGAAAATGGCCACTTGCAGTTAGCGGACTCAGACCGGCAGGATGCGATCGCCGACGTACTCGCCTGGGTGGATGCGACAGCGCCCGCGCCAGAACCGGCAATAATTGCGGTAGACGCGCCGACTTTAATTCCCAATTCTACCGGAATGCGACTGTGCGATCGCCTCGCTCACAAACATTTCGGACGCTATCACGCCGGCTGCTATCCCGCCAATCTCAACAGCCGATTTGCCGAGCGCACGGTGGGATTTGGCAAAAGTTTGGAAGCGCTGGGCTTTGAGCACGCGCCAGAGCTAGAACTCCAAGGGCGCGATCGCTGTCAAATCGAAGTTTTTCCCCATCCGGCTATTGTAAATCTATTTGGGTTAACGCGCATTCTCAAATACAAAAAAGGCACGCTCGCAGAGCGCAAGTTGGAATTAGCGAAATTGCAGGAGTATATCGTTAATATTTTGCCCGCGATCGAGCCGAAATTGGATTTATCAAAACCGCAGAGGACGCAAAGAACGCGAAGAGAGGGTGAATTCGATTTATTCTGCGATCTGAGCGTCTTGAGCGGTTCAAACCTCAAAGCCGTGGAGGATCGGCTGGATGCGCTGATTTGTGCCTATGTGGCGGCTCACTGGTGGTATTGGGGCTCCGATCGCAATCTGGTACTCGGCGATCGCGCGGGCGGCTATATCGTCATTCCGACAAGGGGAATTGGTGATGGGGCATAGGGAATTGGGAATTGGGCATTGGGCATGGGGCATTGGGAATTGGGCATTGGGCAAAAGGTTGGATTATTTTTTTCTATTTGCCATGCCCCATGCGCATAGCGCTATGCGCTATGCGCTATGCGCTATGCGCTATGCCCCATGCCCGATTCCCTCTTTTACGATTGCGCCCACAGCACCAAACCGGGCTCGTAGGGGCTGCTCAGGTAGGGGTGGTTGGGTCGCACCCGCAGAGACACGCCCTGCAAACCGGAGGTACTGTAGAGGATATTGGCGATATAGACGCTGTGGTTGTGTTCGTCGGTGCCTTGGTAGTCCATGACTGCCGTTTCGCCACTGACAATCTGGCCCTTTTCATCCAGTGGCCCTTTATAGAGTTCGACCTGCACGTCTTTGGGCTGGAGGGCACCCAGGTTGATGCGGCTTTTGACGCCAATAGTTTGATTCACCTTCACTTCCGAGGGGGCGGCGATGTCGATGGATTCCAAGCGGATGTTGTACCAGTGGTCAAACAGGTGCCGCTTCCAGTCGGCGAGTTCCTTGGCGGCGGCGTAGCGATCGGCACTCATGGTGTAGTTGCGATCGCTGGCTGGGAAGTAAGCCCGACTCGCGTATTCTCCCACCATCCGAGCGGTGTTGAAGAAGGGGCAATTGATGCGGATGGCATCTTTCATTTTCGCCACCCAAGAGCGGGGAATGCCCTCGGCATCGCGATCGTAGAACAGCGGCACCACTTGTTTTTCCAGCAGCTCGTACAGGGCGTTGGCTTCCACATCGTCTTGATAGGTGGGATCTTCGTAGACTTCCCCGCCGCCAATGGGCCATCCCGTGTGGACGTAATCCGCTTCGTCCCACCAGCCATCGAGAATGCTCAGGTTTAGCAATCCGTTCATCGCCGCTTTCATACCGCTCGTACCGGAAGCCTCGCGGGGGCGGCGCGGCGTATTCAGCCAGACGTCGCAGCCCGACACCAGAAAGCGAGAGACATTGATGTCGTAGTTGGGGATAAACACGACATTGTGTTCCATGCCCTGTTCTTGGATGAAGTGAATGATTTCTCGAATCACTTCCTTGCCGGGGATGTCTTGGGGGTGAGCCTTGCCGGCGATGACAAATTGCACCGGGCGATCTTTAGACTGCAAAATCCGCTTGATCCGCTCGACGTCGCGCATGAACAGGGTGCCCCGCTTGTAGGTAGCGAAGCGACGGGCAAACCCGATCGTCAGGATATTGGGGTCTAGGACTTCTTGCGCTTTAGCGATTTCGACGGGAGTTGCGGCGCGATCGCGCAGGTATTTTTGCAGCCGTTCCCGCACAAATACCACCAATTCCGACCGGCAGCGCTCGTGATTGCGCCACAATTCCTCATCGGGAATTGATTTCACCCGCTCCCAGAGGGCATTGTCAGGCAGTGCCGACGCCCACGAAGGCCCCAAATAGCGATCGTACAGCTCTTGAGTAGACTTGGCGACGCAACTGCGGGCGTGTACGCCATTGGTAATCGACGTCACGGGCACCTCATCCACGGGCAAATCAGCCCAGAGGTTTTTAAACAGCACCCGCGATACCGCCCCGTGGAGTTTGGCAACGCCGTTGACAAAGCTGGCCATCTTAATCGCCAGAGTTGCCATATTGAAAGGCGATTCCAAATCGCCGGTATTTTCCCGCCCCAGGGCCAGAAATTCTTCCCGCGACAGTCCGAAGGTGTTGGCGTAGTGGCCGAGATAGTGCATGATTTTGTCCGCCGGGAACAAGTCGAACCCAGCGGGCACGGGGGTGTGAGTGGTGAAGACGTTGCTGGCTTTGACCACTTGGACGGCTTGGTTGAACGTGAGGCCGTCGTGTTGGATGAATTCTCGCATCCGTTCTAGGGCCAAGAAGGCGGAGTGCCCTTCGTTCATGTGGTAGCAGGTGGGATTCAGACCGAGGGCTTTCAGCATCCGCACCCCGCCGATTCCCAACATGATTTCTTGGTGCATCCGCATGTCCAGATCGCCGCCGTAGAGGCGATCGGTGATGTCGTGGTCGTAGCGGTTGTTCGGTTCGATGTTGGTGTCGAGCATGTACAGGGGCACCGTTCCCACCTGCACGCGCCAGACGCGGGCGTACACCGTGCGACCCGGATAGTCTACCGCTATCCGCAGCTCGTTGCCGCTGGCGTCTTTTTCCAGGTGGACGGGCATGTTGTAGAAGTCGTTGATCGGGTAGCGCTCCTGCTGCCAGCCGTCGGCGTTGAGATACTGGCTGAAATAGCCTTCCTGGTAGAGCAATCCGACGCCGACGAGGGGGATGCCCAGGTCGGAAGCAGATTTGAGGTGATCGCCGGCGAGGACGCCCAAGCCGCCGGAGTAGATCGGCAGGCATTCTGCGAGTCCGAATTCGGCGGAGAAGTAGGCGTAGCATTCCTGGGACTGGGGTTTGCCCCGATGCTTGCGATACCAGTTGCGCTCGTTGAGGTAATTGTCCAGTTGGCGGGCGGCTCGTTCCATCTGCGCGAGAAAGCCTTCGTCTTCGGCGACTTCTTGCAGCCGCTGTTGGGAGATGGTTCCGAGCATCAAAACCGGATTGTGGCGGCTGGATTCCCACAGGTCGCGATCTAGGCGTCGGAATAGGTCTTTGGTTTCTACATTCCAATCCCAGTGCAGGTTGTAGGCCAATTTCCGCAGGGGTTCGAGTTGCGGCGGCAGGGACGGGGAAACGTTAAATGTACGAATTGGCTGCATCGACAGAGCCTCCTAGGAATGCTTTGACTCGGGACCGGGGGAGCGTGTAGAGTGCTGAGTGCTGAGTGGGGAGGGAACAGTGAAAAGTGCTGAGTGGGGAGGGAACAGTGAAAAGTGCTGAGTGCTGAGTGCTGAGTGGGAGTTTTAAGTTTTGACTTTAAAAGAATTTAAATTCTCTCTGAAACTCTCACTTATCACTCTAAATCTGGCAGGTTATCCTTCTCACTTCTCACTCATCACTCCACATTCATCACTCCTGTAGGGGCGAGTCGCGACTCGCCCCTACTGCACGCTGCCCACTCCACACTCCACACCCCTGACTCAGCACTCAGCACTCACAACTCCCACCAGCCACTAGCCGTCAGCTCATTTTCACCTCAGTTTCACCTCAGTTGTGTCAAACTTCGGATTCTCTTAATAGAAGTTTTGGCATTGCCCGGTGGAGCGGGGGCGAAAAGCCCAGCTTGCTCGATCGCGCGGCGCGCTGGCAGCGATGCCAGCGATCCGCTCGGGCGATCGCGCTATCCTTGAAGGCGAGAAAAGCTACGATCGAAACAACAAGCCGAATAGGCTGCAACAGGGTGGCATCGCAAGGGAACAGCTATGTAACAACAGGGGAGCGAAATGCTGGAGCAGAGTCGGCAGCGGTTAGAGAGCGAGCAGCGATTTCGATCGCTCATCGAAAATGGGACGGATCTGATCCTGATTCTCGATGCGGAGGGGATTTGCCGCTATACCAGTCCGTCGCAAGAGCGGCTTTTAGGCTATAGCCTCAACGAAGTCCTCGGCAAGGGCGCATTTGACTGGGTGCACCCGGAGGACATCCCGGCGATCGCGGGGGTATTTGAGCGATCGCTCTCGTCGCCGCGCGCCCACTTCACCGTCCCCGAATATCGGGTGCAGCACCGCAACGGTTCTTGGCGCGTCTTTGAAGCCGCAGTGACGAACTTGCTGGATCACCCAGCAGTTAAGGGAGTCGTCGTCAACAGCCACGACATTACCGAGCGCAAGCGATCGGAAGCAGCTCTCCAACAAGCCAAACTCGCCGCCGAATCCGCCAACCGCGCCAAAAGCGCCTTTCTCGCCAATATGAGCCACGAACTGCGCACGCCCCTGAGCGTGATCATCGGCTACAGCGACATGCTGCTGGAGGAAGCCGAGACTGTCGGCGATCTCGAAAACATGCGCGATCTCCAACAAATTCGCACGGCGGGGGCTCACCTGCTGTCCGTAATCAACGATATTCTCGACATTTCCAAGCTCGAAGCCGGCCAGATGAAATTATATCTGGATACTTTCAAAATATCGGCAGTCGTCGAGGAAGTAGTTAGCGTCGTCGAGCCAATTGTCAGGGGCAACGGCAATACTTTGCAGGTGTTGGCGAGCGAATATGTGGGAGTCATTCACGCCGATCCGACGAAATTAAGGCAAATCCTGCTAAATTTGCTCAATAATGCCGCCAAGTTCACCCAGCAGGGCACGATTACTCTCTCCATTACAAAGCACGAAGAAATCGGGCAGAATGGCAAATTTTCCAGTGAATTTTCTCCCTCTCACGCTTCCCGTCTCACTTCAGACTTCTATATTTTCGAGGTGCGCGATACGGGCATCGGCATCCCGCCACAAGTGCTGCCGACGCTGTTCGAGCCGTTTACCCAAGCCGACGAATCCACCACGCGCCTGTTTAGCGGCACGGGTTTGGGTTTGGCTATCAGCCGCCACCTTTGCGAAATGATGGGCGGCAGGATTGCCGTAGAAAGTGAGGTGGGAGTGGGCTCGAAATTTACAGTTTACCTGCCTGCTGTAGTCGCGGATTCTCAAACACCCAAGCCGAGCGCTTTACCAGATACCTTTTGAGGCAAGCTTTCGAGCTTGCAGGCTCGAAAGCTCGCTCGCAAGAGAAACTCTCCTCCCATCCCCCAATCTCCACATCCCGGCGATCGCTCCGACTCCCTCAATCAAACGCCGAGGCAATGTACGCTTGCAGGGCAAACTGGCAGCCTCCATCCCGCACGAGGCGATCGCGCGCAACCACCGCCACGTCAAACCGACACGGCAGCTCTGCCAACTCCGGGCGCTCTGAAAGAAACACTTCCGCCGCTCGCCTGAGTTTGGCTTGCTTTGAGGGCGCGATCGCCTCTAATCCCCCCGAGTCCCAATTCCCGGCACTGCGCGTCTTCACTTCCACAAAAATCAGCCCCTCTACCCCAGAGCGGGCAATAATATCGAGTTCCCCCCAGCGACAGCGCCAGCGGCGGTGCAGCACCTCCCAACCTTGCTCCTGCAACCACCGCGCCACCACATCCTCTCCCAGCATCCCGGTGTCGGGCGATCGGTTGTTTTCGGACGGCGGGGGTGAATTGGGCATCGCGGGAGTGCTGAGTGCTGAGTGCTGAGTGCTGAGTGGGGGAGAGTGCTTGTGCCATCGCCCCGGCTTTGTAGAGCGGCGAAGAAAGCGCCCGCCCCGCAGTGCCATAGGGCGCGATCGTGTGGAAAACTTAACATCAATAGTATATTAAAAAACATTAACAACCTGCGGCCAATAGGCCGTTATCTGTACGAAATCCGGTGTCCGATTGAGGTGAAAACAGCATGAGTTCTAGGTTTGGCAAGCGAATTTTGGCCTTTTTCTTCAGTGTCGCTTTCACCGCTGTGGCGGGTTTGACAGCAGCCCTCGCGATCTCCCCTGCTGCTTTCGCTGTAGACTACAACAAAGAAACCCTCGTCAACGTCGATTTTTCGGGGCGGGATCTCAAAGACGCCAGCTTCACCAAAGCCAACATGCGCGGCAGCAATCTCAGCCGCGTTGACGCGCGCGGCGTCAGCTTCTTCGGAGCTAACCTGGAAGGAGCCAACCTGGAAGGAGCCGACTTGCGCGAAGCCACGTTGGATACGGCACGCTTTACCAGAACCAATTTAAGCAACGCCATTCTTGAAGGAGCCTTCGCCTTCAACACCAAATTTGAAGGCTCGAACATCGACGGCGCGGATTTCACCGACGTGCTGCTGCGCCAAGATGCCCAGAATATGCTCTGTAAAATTGCTAAAGGCACTAATCCGGTAACGGGGCGCTCCACTCGCGAAACCCTGATGTGCGATTAGGCGGTGTTTAGGGGCGAGCTGACAGACAACTTTTGCCGGCAGCCAATGTGGGCAGCGATCGCCTTTTTTTATCGCTGCCTCCCCTTACCCCAAACTCAGCACTTTCTCCTGAAAATCCGCGACTAGACGCTTCAACCGCAGCCACCGCACGCCTAAGAGAATGTCCTCGATTTCATCTCCAGCCAAAACTGGAATGCTCCACTCTTCCCCATCGAGAATTACCACTCCCTTAAAGACATTAAAAATTTTTTTACCTCCTGCTGTTTGCACTATTCTAGATTTTTTGTCAACAGCCCACCCCAAAGCAAGAGCGTCTTGGCTATTGACGAGCAGCCATTCATTGAATCCCGTATCGAAGATTGCTTTAACGATAAAAACCCTTTCATCATCGGCAATTAACCCGATTTTAAAAACCAACTCACCCTGTTGGTTAAAATTGCCTAAAATCATACTCTACAATAAGTTCCTGTTTCATTAATGCGCAAAACCACGCACCAAGCATTCGGATATTTTTCGCGAAGTTTTTGTGCCGCTACCTCTTCATCCTCGTCAGTGCAATAGTCGCCGCTATCAGGCTCAATCACCATAAACCAATTGTATTTGTTCTGAATGATTTCGGGCTTGACTCGCTCAAAAATAGCCTCGCACCGCTGAATCAATGCTTCCTCTTCTGCCTTGCGTCGGGCTTTCTCTTCAAGAGAGAGTTGGCGTTCTGGAAATACTCTCCCCTGGCGTGCCTCGCGTTCTTCAGATATCCGCGTCATCTTCTACCCTCCGTATTGATCGATAAAATTTTTTCTTTTATTATATTATACATCAATACTGAGGCTATCGCTCCCTTTTCCTCCCCGAACAACTATCGGGAGGCAGAGCCTCCGGGCAGGCTAACCCAAGCTCAGCCTGGTAACGAGTTAAATCGCCCCAAAACGAGTTTAATTTCCTACCCAAGCACTTTGCAGCAAATCAAAGATTGACGTGAAACGCTGCCGATCTAATTCCTGAATTCGTAGTTTTTGAGCGCGGCTTTGCTCCCAATAATACCCACCGAGTTCTGGATTGGCGGCGCAATCGGTTTGACGCCACATTTCCATAAAGTGACGGTAGCGCTTTTCGCAGATCACGCGCTCGATGCAGGCTGCAGCCGAGCGAATAGTTAGAGGTTCGCGCAAAATATCCTGTTTTGTTCTTTCATCCAGATAAAACAACCGAGAGACTTCCGCTATCTCGCGGGAAGACTCCAAGCTCCGATCTTGAATTTTCGAGATTATCTCGCTAGCAGACATATTCGGCGCTTCTACTTCTAAAATTTGCCGCCATAAAAATCGGTGGTGCGAGAGGCTGAATTGCAAGTTTCTTTCTGATAAGGCATCGAGCACTGCTTGGCGGTATTCCGGGCAGTGCAGGTAGATTCTCAGCAGTAATGCTTCGGCTTGTTCGAGGAGCGCCCGCTCGGAAGGCAAGGGTAATATTTCTTCTTCCTTCTTTTTCTTCTCAGTCTCTTTCGCCTCAGTCTCGTCGCGGCGAAACTTCGGGCGGTTAATTTGCTGTAGGAGATCGTGCGATCGCAGCGGCACGAGGAGGCTATCTCCCATACTCAGAAAGTAAGCACAGCGGTTGACGTAATGGGCTCGCGTCTCCTTGTGTTCAAGTCGGCTCAGCAATGTCACCATTTCTCTGGCAACTTGCTGGTAGTGCCCTGCCTGTTTGAGGTCTTTTCCTGTTAATAGTTGCTGTATCTGCCAGTCAATCCACAAAGGAGACTCATTCAGCAGGTTTTGATACTCTTCGGAAGAATAACTTTTGAGATATTCGTCGGCGTCTTTGCCGTCGGGAAGGTTGAGAATTCTCAACTGCACTTCTCCCCGATAGGCGAGGTTTGTCAGCTCTCCGATCGCGCGTTCGGCTGCATTCGTTCCGGCTTTGTCGGCGTCGAAGTTCAGCACGATTTGCTTTGAGTCTGTATACCGCAATAGCATCCGCACTTGCTCGACACTCAAGGCAGTGCCCAGAGAAGCAACAGCATTGGCAATTCCGGCAGCGTGCAGCGCGATCGCATCAAAATATCCCTCTACCACAACCGCCCTATCTTGTTTGGAAATGGCAGTTTTGGCTTTATCGAGAGCAAAGAGGGTTTTGCCTTTATTAAATAACTCGGTTTCGGGAGAATTGAGATATTTTGGCTGCTCGTCGCTGAGGGTTCTGCCGCCAAATGCGATCGCTCGCCCTTGGCTGTCGTGAATGGGGACTATCAAGCGATCGCGAAACAAATCTATATAACCCCCTCCCCCCTTGCGCTGCTTGATGAGCCCCGCTTTTTCTACTAATTGCACGGGCAAGCGCTTCACTTCTACTAAGTAGTGATGCAGGGTTTCCCACCCTGGCGGCGCGTAGCCGAGCTGAAACTGCTGGATGGTTTCTTCGCTCAGTCGCCGCTCGGATTTCAGGTACTCCAGGGCGTGACGCCCTCCCTGCTGTCTGAGGGCGTGCTGGTAAAAACTCACTGCGATCGCTACTATCTCGTAAAGTTGCTGCCGCAGGGTGATTTGCCGCTGCAATTCTTGGTGCTTTTCTGGCTCTAGGGTTTTGACGGGCACTTGGTAGCGTCTCGCCAGCTCCAGCACCGCGTCGGCAAACGATCGCTTCCCGATTTCCATGAGGAATTTAATCGCGCCTCCGCTGGCTCCGCAGCCGAAACAGTAATACATCTGCTTGCTGGGGATGACGTTGAAGCTGGGGGATTTCTCTTCGTGGAAGGGGCACAAGCCGGCGAAGTCTTTTCCCTGTCTTTTGAGCACGACGCGCTCGGAAACGACTTCGTAGATGTCGGCTCTCTCTTTGACTGCTTCAATCGTGTCTGGATGCAGGCGGGGAATGTCCATGTTTTCTCAGGCGCGATCGCGTATTCAAGTGCTGAGTGCTGAGTGCTGAGTGGGGGAGGGGGAGAGGGGGGGAGGGAGAGAAGCGTATGTTATGCTTGTCAAGAAATGCTCTATTTCTATTTTTATCCGAAGTCGGCTTTTTTTCACATCCGGTTAATGACTCTTTTTGTGCCTCTTAAAAACCTTTTCCAGAACTAATCATCAGGATTTTACAAAATTTTATTTGATAAGTTTCTTTCTCAGCAAAGGTTTTAATTCAAAAAAATTCGCAAAATCCGGTTAATCACTCTTGGAAGCGGTTGCGACTCGGTACTGCTCGATCGCCTGACAGCATTCTTCTACAGACTGACGCCGAGCCATCGCTTCTACCAGGGCATCGTAGGCGGCGCGGTTGGCTTCGATCGCGCTTTTGGCTTGCAGGGCGCTCAGGCGCTCCTTCATGTCGGCGGCAACGGGAAATTTAACTTGAGCTAAGACAGAGCGGAGGATTTGGCGATCTTCGGCTCCGCCCTCAGCATTGCCGTAAATCGCGGTTTCTGCGGCGATGCCTGCCATCCAGACGGTGCAGTAGCGATCGAGCATTTGGGCGGAAATGATGCCCTGTTGCAGTTGCTCGGAGAGTTCCGCATCGTCAAAGCGAACGCCGCCCCGGGCGGATTGCCCTTGTTTGAAGGCTTCCCAGGCATTGAGGGCGTAGCCGGTGACGTGGATGCCGTAGAGGTGCGCGACGAGGAAGTGACCGGCTTCGTGGCGCAGAACGCGATCGCGGTGCTGGGGGTTCGCTGTGGCTAGCAAGTCTAAGAATAAGTTAGAACCCTGCCCCTGCCAGGTGAAATTATCCAGCGTTGCGAGTCCCAAAAAAGCAAACATGGCGATCGCGGGGACGGCGGGCGGCAGGTTCAAGAGTGGCCCTAACAGGCTGGAAACCGTCATCGTAAAGACTGCGATCGCGATGATATTAATAGAGGTTTGATTCATGGTTTGTTATTGCGAATGGGGAATTGGGCATGGGGCATGGGGAATTGGGCATTGGGAATTGGGCATTGGGAATTGGGCATTAGGAATTGGGCATTGAGAATTGGGCTTATGGCATTAGGAATTGGGCATTGGGAATTGGGCATTGAGAATTGGGCATTGAGTATTAATTGTTATTATTTTTGATTGATTTTCTTAACTATGCCCCATGCCATGAGCCGCATGCCCCATGCCCCATGCCCCATGCCCTACTACTTTTTATCGCCGCGCGCTTTGTAAAAAGTTTCCAGACTTTGGATGTCGCCGACATAGCGCCAGTGCCACGGCTCGTAACTCACGCCTTGGGGATTGCCTTTAGGGAAAGATATCTCGAAACTGTAGTGAGCGGCATTGGCTTGCATCCACTTGAACGCCTCGGTTTTTTCAAAGTCGGTGCTTAAGTTCGTCACCGGAACGTCTCCGTCTCCGACATCCACCGCATAGCCGGTGTGGTGTTCGCTGTAGCCTGGAGGCGCGCTGACTTCCGCGCGCTGGGTGGCAACTTGTCCCCGTTCTGCCTTGACATCAAAAAACAAGTGTTTTTGATCGGTGAGGTTGCGGAATCCGGAGATGGGAACAATGTAGACACCATCGGCTAAAGCCGCTTCTTGCATGGCTTTAAACGCTTGAGCGGCAGCTTTGCGCAGTTTGATGCTGCCATCGGGGGTGATGGGTTGGAGTTCGGCGGCGGGGGCTTCTTTGTAGGGAAAATGTCCGAGAAGAGTATCGGGAGTTGGGGTGGGGGTAGGGTTTGCAGCCGCCTGCACTCCAGACTCGCCATTATTTGGGCTGGCGGCGTCCGATCGCGACTGGCGAGATGCCATCGATTGGGTTTCTGCCAGGGCAAAGAGCAAACCGGCACAGAGGGCGATCGCCAATCCCAGCAATCCTGCCATCAGCCACAGCCGAGTAGGCGGCGACTGGGGCTTGAGCTTGGGCGTGTCCCGCATAGCGACCGGAATGTCGTCTATAGCAGGGATTGAGGTTTGCAACGGTTTTCCAGAGGAACCAGCGTTATTCAAGATAGCCACTCCTGCACGTCGATCCAACACTAAATATTACAAATTGTATATGTAGACTAATTTGTCAACAGCAACTGCTTATTGCCCCGATGGAGGCTCGATATACTCCAGTACAGATATGCTAGCGGGTTGCCCGTAAAGTCCTGTCCGGTAGGGGATGGGGGGTCTTGCCCCCTGCGATCGCCGACAGAGATGCGCCCAAAGCCAGCGTGCCAAAATCCTTTCAAATTATAGATTTCCCCAGCCGATTTCCCCATCTAAAATCTACACTCTACACTCTAAAACCGACATGTCAGCACTGGCCATTTCCCTATTTAACCTCTATGTCAAGCTCGCCGGCGGAGTCTTGCTGGGATTCGTTCTGGGGTGGATACTGCCAAAAGTCGCGATCGCCTATCTGGGCCAATTTCTTTTCTGGGTGGGCATTCCCATCAGCATAGTGGCATTTCTGCGCGGCAGTGACTTGTCTGGCTCCATTTGGATTGCCCCCGCCGCCGCCTGGGCAGCGATTTTGCTCGGAGCCGCCATCGCCCGGGCTTGGATTGCACTGGAAACCAGACACCAGAACGGAGGCGGGGCGGGCTCGGCACTTTCCACTCCCGACTCCTTCAATCAGCACTTCAGCCGAAGCATCGAGCACTCTCAGAATTGGAGCAAACCCACGCAGGGCAGTTTTCTCCTGGCGGCGATGGTGGGCAATACCGGCTATATGGGCTATCCCGTGACGCTGGCGTTGCTGGGGGAAAAATACTTTGCCTGGGCGCTATTCTACGACATGCTGGGCACCTTGCTAGGGGCTTACGGTTTGGGAGTGATGCTCTCGGCTCGTTTCGGCATGGGCGTGCAAAATCACTGGCAGCTCGCGCTGACAATGCTGCAAAATCCCAGCCTGTGGAGTTTTGGGGTTGGCGTGCTTTTTCGGGACGTCCCGCTACCGGCGATCGCGGACAGCGTTTTGAAGGGATTGGGCTGGGCAGTCTTGTGGCTGGCGCTGATGTTGATGGGGATGCGCTTGAGCCAGTTGTCTTCGTGGCGCAGCCTCAAGCAGGCATCCGTCAGTCAGGCAATTAAAATGCTCGTGGTGCCCCTCATGTTAGGCGGTATCTTATCACTTTTGGGCTTCACCGGGCCGCAGCGCCTCGCCCTCGTGCTGCAAACCGCCATGCCCCCGGCGTTTGCGACTTTAGTGCTGGCAGAAGCCTTTCATCTCGATCGCGACTTAGCCGTGACGGCTCTAGCCGTCGGAGCACTCGCCCTATTGCCGACTCTGCCGGTGTGGCTGTGGCTGTTTGGCGTCTAGGCACGAGCGGGCGATCGCGCCTGTGACGGGCGTCACGAGCGATCGCCTGCCCCGTCACCGCCAATAGGTAAGCCAAATCAGCTTCTGCCGTGCGGAAATTCACAGGTTTTGCGTGCCGCGATCGCATCTATTCCCTCAGCAATAACCGACTATTGAAGATGTGAGTCAGGGAGGCGAAAATATGATGACCGACGCTACCTCAGAAACTTTTGCGATCGCCCAGCATAAAAATTCCGATACATTGCTTTCGCTGGTTGCTTCTGCCAAAGCCCGCAAACCGACACATTTAGTCGCACACTGGCGCGTCAGCTCCGACTCCAAGCTTTATTGCGAGTGGCTGACGGAATAATCCATTCAGCCGATTGCATTCGAGAATTTAATGATTTAAATAAATAGGAAAAAACAATGCAGCTAATCTACCGAGGTTTTACATACGAGTATACTCCTACAGTTAAAGCAACGCGATCGCCTCGTGCAGTAAACTGGCGGTATGAAATCCCCGGACAGACTTGTGAAAATAGTTCTTTTCCCGAAATTCGCTCTCCCCGCGCGGTGAACTGGCGCTATCAAATCCCAGCTTTTAATTAATTTAGGTTTCTCCTCACGCTTCTTAAATAGCTCCGGCAGAGACGCCGGAGTTTTTTTTGAGATTGACTCTCTCTAATCTGCGATCGCTACCTCCTCGCAAGCAGCAGCAATTTCAGCAGGGCTGATCTGCTCGTAGCGTTCAAAAGGTTGGTGAATCCAGGGATTTTCGGGCAGGTAATCGACGTAATAATCCGGCGTTATACAAGAGGAAGCTTTACACCAAAGTACCGCCGTGCGAATTTCTGCAATCTCCGCCCCGTAATGCGCATTCAGCCAGCGGAAGGTTTCCTGTAGGGAAACGCCGGAATCGGCTAAATCATCGACTAATAAAATGCGATCGCCTAATTTTTCCTCGCTCATCGTCAAGTGCTGCGAGACGTGAATCTCGCCCCGCACTTGCCCGCCCGCACCGCCGTAGGAAGACGCCGACAAAATCGCCAGCGGCTTCTCGTAGATGCGCGAGAGAATATCCCCCACTCGCAGCCCCCCTCTCGCAATGCAGATAATTTGGTTGAACTGCCACTGGGATTGGTAGATTTTGGCAGCTAATTTCTCGATTGTTTGGTGATATTCTGACCAAGAAATGTAAAGATCGGGCATGAGAGTTGTACTTGAAATAAAAACCAGTATAATTAAGTTTGTATTCTTGCTGGGGCGGGCTGAAAAAAAGCGATTCACTCGCGCGTGAAGCGCAGCTATCCCGAAGGGAATCGCCTCCTGCCAGAGAGAAATTTCTGGAAAACCGGGAGAACCGATAATTTTACCACAATCAGCAGCGTTTGGCAAGAGGGGAGACACCCTATAGATGCCAGCGAGCGATCGGAACCTTAATAGAAAATATCTGTCGAGTCAGTAAACCAATTGCACCCGGGCGATCGCGCTTTGTTAAGATATTTTAACCTCCCATGACTTCACCCAATCAGTCCGACAACCTTATATTCATCGATCCGACGGTTGAAGATTACCAAAAATTAGTCGAGGGCGCGCTGCCAGACGCAGAGGTAATTGTACTCAATTCCACGCGCGACGGGGTGGAACAAATTGGCGAGGTACTGGCAAAGCGGCGGGGGATTCGCAGCCTCCACATCGTTTCCCACGGAGCCCCAGGGCAAGTGCAATTGGGCAGCACGCGCCTCAGTTCCGACACACTCGATAAATATGCCAGTCAGTTGCAACAGTGGAGCGCGTCGCTGACAGCAGACGCGGATATCTTATTTTACGGATGCGATATCGCCACTCCCCCCCGCTCATCCTTCATCCAGCGCCTGAGCGAGCTAACAGGGGCAGATGTCGCCGCTTCTACAGATAAAACCGGCAGTGCTGCAGTCGGGGGAGACTGGGAACTAGAGGCAAAGACAGGCAAGATAGAGGCAGAAATCGCATTTCAGCCGGAAGTCACGGCAGCGTACAACCACCTTTTAGCCCTCAATTTCACCTCCGCTACCAACTTTGTAGTGGGCTCAAACCCCAATTCCGTTGCTGTGGGCAATTTTAATGCTGACGCCATCTCCGATTTGGCAGTAGCGAACTATGGCTCCAACAACGTCTCGATTTTGCTGGGGAATGGTGCAGGTGGCTTTGGCGCTGCTACCAACTTTGCGGTGGGGTCATATCCCCGTTCCGTCGCTGTGGGGGACTTTAACGCTGACGCCATCTCCGATTTGGCAGTAGCGAACTATAGCTCCAACGACGTCTCGATTTTGCTGGGGAATGGTACGGGGGGCTTTGGCGCTGCTAGCAACTTTGCGGTGGGGTCAAGTCCCGAATCCGTCGCCGTGGGCAATTTTAATGCTGACGCCATCTCCGATTTGGCAGTGGCGAACGTTGGCTCTAACAATGTCTCGATTTTGCTGGGAAATGGGGCAGGTGGCTTTGGTACGGCTACTAATTTTGCGGTGGGGACAAATCCCCGTTCCGTCGCTGTCGGCAATTTTAACGCTGACGCCATCCCCGATTTGGCAGTGGCGAACGCTAGCTCTGCCAACGTCTCAATTCTATTGGGGAATGGTACGGGAGGTTTTGGCGCTGCTACCAATTTTGCAGCGGGGTCAAGTCCCAGTTTCATCACCGTGGGCAATTTTAATGCTGACGCTATCCCCGATTTGGCAGTGGCCAACTACCTCTACAACAACGTCTCAATTCTATTGGGGAATGGTACGGGAGGCTTTGGCACTGCTAGCAATTTTGCGGTGGGGTCAGTTCCCAGTTCCGTCGCCGTGGGAGACTTTAACGCTGACGCTATCTCCGATTTGGCAGTGGCGAACAATTACTCTAACAACGTCTCAATTCTATTGGGGAATGGTACGGGAGGCTTTGGCGCTGCTACCAATTTTGGAGTGGGGACATATCCCTTGTCCGTCGCCGTGGGTAATTTTAATGCTGACTCCATGCCCGATTTGGCAGTGGCGAACGAAGTTTCTAACGACGTCTCGATTTTGCTGAATAACACGACTGCGCCTGTAGGGAATGCCGACACGGCGGCGATTTCTGTCGGCACGCCGAATATCAAAATCGACGTGCTGGGCAACGATACCGATGTCAATGGCGACTATCTCAAGGTGCAGGGAATTGTCAGTGCGCCAACGAATGGCACTGCAGCGATCGATGACTGGATTTATGCCGGGGGCGGTTTCACCGCAGTCAACGGCACGCCGCGCAATTATATCGCCCGATTGAATAGCGACGGCTCCCTCGATACCAGCTTCAACCCCGGTTCGGGGATGAATAACGCCGTCTTGGCGCTAGCCCTACAATCAGACGGCAAACCGATTGTCGGAGGCTTTTTCACGACAGCCAACGGCACGCCGCGCAATTATATCGCTCGGTTGAATGGCGACGGTTCCCTGGATACCAGCTTCGATCCCGGTTCTGGGATGAATAACGCCGTCTTGCCGCTAGCCTTGCAATCAAACGGCAAACTCGTTGTCGGGGGCGCTTTCACCGCAGTCAACGGCACGCCGCGAAATTATATCGCCCGGTTAAATGGCGACGGTTCCCTCGATACCAGCTTCGATCCCGGTTCGGGGATGAATTTCGGCGTCCGCGATATCGCCCTGCAGCCAGACGGCAAACCCGTTGTCGGGGGCGCTTTTACCGCAGTCAACGGCACGACGCGCAACCGCATCGCCCGGTTGAATGCCGACGGTTCCCTCGATGCCAGCTTCAATCCCGGTACGGGGATGGACGACTATATCGAGGCGCTAGCCCTGCAGTCAGACGGCAAACCCTTTGTCGGCGGCAATTTCACCACCGTTAACGGCACTTCTCGCAACCGTATCGCTCGGTTGAATAGCGACGGTTCCCTCGATACGAGCTTCAACCCCGGTTCGGGGATGGATAGTACAGTGTTTGCGCTAACCCTGCAGCCAGACGGCAAACCCCTTGTCGGCGGCAGTTTCACCACTGTCAACGGCACTTCTCGCAACCGTATCGCTCGGTTGAATAGCGACGGTTCTCTGGATACCAGCTTCAATCCCGGTTTGGGGATGGATGATGCAGTCAATGCGATCGCCTTACAGTTAGATGGCAAACCCATTGTCGGGGGCGTTTTCACCGCAGTCAACGGCACTTCTCGCAATTATATCGCCCGATTGAATAGCGACGGTTCTCTGGATACCAGCTTTAATCCCGGTACGGGGATGGATGCCACCGTCGCAGCGCTAGCGATCGATCCCGGGCGCAGCATTACCTACACCCCCAACCCCGGTTTTAACGGCATCGACACCTTCCAATATACCCTCTCAGACGGCACCGACACCAGCACCGCCACCGTCACCGTCGTTGTCAACGATTCCCCCGTACTCGATACCTCCGGCAATCCCTTTTTAACCAATATTCTTGCCAATGACACCAATAACCCCGGCACCTTAATTGCCGAACTCCTCGCCACCGGAGCCAGCGGCAATCCCATCGCCGATGCCAATGCCGGCGCGCAAAGAGGCATTGCCATTATTGGTGTAGATAGCAGCAGCGGTACTTGGCAATATACTACCGACGGCGGCACTTGGAATCCCATCAGCGCCCCCTCCATTAACAGCGCTCTTTTACTCGCCGATAACCCCGCAACGCGCATCCGCTTTCTTCCCAATCCCGGATATGCCGGCATCATTCCCAGCGCCATTACCTTCCACGCTTGGGATGGAATAGGCAGCCCGAATGGCAGCACCGCTGATGTCGCTACAGATATCGCCACAAACAGCGCTTCCAGCCCCTTCAGCAGCACTTTTGAAACCGCCAGCTTAACCGTCATCCCCACAATTTCCGTTACCGATGTCACCGTTTTAGAAGGCAACAGCGGCACGACTAACGCAATTTTTACCGTTTCCCTCAGCGCGCCTTTCACCTCCTCCCCGGTAACAGTCGATTACAGCACAGCCGACAATACTGCTACAGCGAATAGCGACTATACGGCTGCCAGCGGCACCCTCACCTTTAATCCAGGGGAAATCACTAAAACTCTCACCATTCCCATTATTGGCGAAGAGGTAAAAGAAGCGGATGAACTCTTTTTCCTGAATCTCTCCAATCCCGTCAACGCTACCATTCTCGATAGTCAAGCACTGGGAACAATAACCGACGACGATACCAATGGCATCACCGTCAGCCCTATCAGCGGCAACACCTCCGAATCGGGCGCAACGGCGACATTTACCGTCGTTCTCACCAGCCAGCCAACCGATACGGTGACAATCGCTGTCAGCAGTGACAATCTTGCCGAAGGAACCGTTTCTCCTGCTTCTGTTACCTTCACTCCCGCTGATTGGAATATTCCCCAAACCGTAACGGTAACGGGCGCTGACGATGCAGTCGCCGACGGCAATATTCCCTACAATATTCTCCTCGCAGGAGCGAGGAGCAATGACGCCAATTATAATAATGTCGATGCTGCCGATGTCGCCGTTATCAATACCGACAACGACTCGCCCGCTGTCTTAATTTCTCAGACAGGTGGCAGCACTGACGTGACTGAGGGCGGCGCAGCTTCCAGCTACACGGTGCTGCTCGCTACTCAACCCACCGGAAACGTTATTATTAGCATTACCCCAGACGCTCAAGCTGACGTGGGAGCGGGGGCGGGGATTCCGATTAATCTAATTTTTACGCCGACTAATTGGAATGTCGCGCAAACGGTAAGCGTGACTGCAACCGATGACGCTCTAGCGGAAGGAAACCATACCAGCACGATTGCTCACGCAGTGGCGGCGGGCTCGGCAGCGGAATATTTGCCCGTTCCCATTGGCAATGTTACCGTTAATATTACCGACAATGATTCCCCAGGGGTTTCTATCACCCAATCCGGCGGCAGCACGGATGTCACGGAAGGCGGCAATAGTGATAGTTACGCGGTTGTACTGACGACGCAACCCACTTCTAATGTAACAATTGCCGTGACGCCAGACGCGCAAACCGATTTAGGGGCGGGAGCGAGTATTCCGATTAATCTAACTTTTACGCCGGCTAACTGGAATGTTGCGCAAACGGTGAGTGTTGCCGCAACCGATGACATGCTGGCAGAAGGAAACCATACCAGCACCATCACTCACGCGGTGGCGGCGGGCTCGGCAGCAGAATATTTGCCCGTGGCGATTAATTCTGTCACGGCAAATATTACCGATAACGATTCGCCGGGGGTTTCTATTTCTCAATCCGGCAGCAGCACGGATGTGACTGAGGGCGGCAATACCGATACTTATACGGTTGTGCTGACGACGGCTCCCAGCGCCAATGTGATTGTCACCGTCACGCCAGATGCACAAACGGATTTAGGGGCGGGTGCGGGGATTGCGATTAATCTGACTTTTACGGCGGCTAACTGGAATGCACCACAAACGGTGAGTGTTGCCGCAGTAGATGACGTGCTAGCAGAAGGCAATCACATCAGCACGATTGCGCACGCGGTGGCGGCGGGCTCGGCAGCGGAATATTTGCCGGTTGCGATTAATTCTGTCACGGCAAATCTTACGGATAACGATTCGTCGGGGGTTTCTATTTCTCAAACGGGCGGCAGCACGGAGGTTGCCGAGGGCGGTGATTCGGATACTTACACGGTGGTGCTGACAGCGGCTCCCACTTCTCCGGTGACGGTGAATTTTACGACAGACGGGCAATTAGAGGCAATTGCTCCGATTACGTTTACCTCGGCTAACTGGAATGTCGCCCAAACGGTGACGGTAAAAGCCATTGACGATAATCTGATAGAAGGCAATCACAGCAGCACGATTCGCCATTTGGTGGAAAGTGCGGATGCGAATTTCGATGCGATTGCTGTTAGCGATGTTGTTACGTCGATTGCGGATAACGATGCGGCGGGTATCTCGATTTCTCAAACGGGCGGCAGCACGGAGGTTGCCGAGGGCGGCAATACGGATACTTACACGCTGGTATTAACGGCGGCTCCCACTGCTGACGTGACGGTGAATTTTACGACTGACGGGCAAGTGCAGCCTATTGCTCCGATTACTTTTACACCGGCTAACTGGAATGTCGCCCAAACGGTGACGGTAAAAGCGGTGAATGATGCCTTTGCTGAGGGCAGTCACGCCAGCACGATTCAACATGTGGTAGAAAGTGCGGATGCCAATTACAACAATCTCCAGGTAAATCCTGTCACGGCGACGATTGCCGACGACGATACGGCGGGGATTTCTATCGCTCTCATCAATACAAATATTGCCGAAGGCGGGGCAGGTGGCAGCTATTCTGTCGTGCTGACGGCGGCTCCGACGGCTCCGGTTGCGGTGAATTTTACTGCTGACGGGCAATTACAGCCCATTGCTCCGATTAGTTTTGACGCGAGTAACTGGAATATTCCCCAAACGGTGACGGTGGAGGCGGCAGATGACGCGCTAGCCGAGGGCAACCATACCAGTACGATTGCCGCGACGGTAGAGAGTGCGGATTTTGATTATAACAATTACGCGCTGAATCCGATTTCTGTCAATATCGCCGATAACGATTCGCCGGGGGTGGCAATTGTGCCGACTGCGGCGACGGCGACAGAAGGGGGCGCGGCTGGCAGCTATACGGTGGCGCTAACGACGGCTCCGACGGCTCCGGTTGTGATTAATTTTAGCACGGATGGGCAATTAAATGCGATTCCTGCCATTCAATTTGACAGCACGAATTGGAATGTGCCCCAAACTGTACAAGTTATCGCCGCTGACGATAATTTAGCGGAAGGCATCCACAGCAGCACGATTACCCATACTGCCGCCAGTGCTGATGTCAATTACAACGCTATCGGCATTAGCGATGTCACGGCATCGATTGTGGATAATGATGCGCCGGGGGTATCGATTAATCCGGGGTTTGCCAGCATTGCCGAAGGGGGAGAGGCTGGAAATTATACGGTTGTTTTGACAACGCAACCGAAAGCGCCGGTAGAAGTTGATTTTACCACAGACGAGCAATTACAGGCAATTTCGTCGATAAGTTTTGATGCAACGAACTGGAATATCCCGCAAACTGTCACGGTTGAAGCGGCAAACGATCCTTTTTCAGAAGGCGAACACTTCGGCAGCATCAGCCACCGCGCAATTAGTGCCGATATCGATTATAATGATATCGGGATTCCCTCCGTGACGGCTTCCATTGCCGACAACGATCCTGCGGGCATTCCGCTAACTTTGCCAGTGGGGAGTATCGAGCTAATTGAAGGGTTTGGGGAAGATATCTACAAGCTGGCGCTGCAAAATCAGCCGACGGCTGCGGTGACAATTAAAATTACGACAGACGGGCAAACGACGACGGATGTAGAGAATTTGATTTTCACGCCTGACAATTGGAATCTTCCCCAAACGGTGAAGATTCGGGCTGTTGACGATGAAGTCAGGCAGGGAACGCACCTCAGTACCATCAGCTTTAGTGCCACGAGCGAGAGCCGCGAATATAACAACCTGGCAATTAGTAATCTGATTGCTATTATCAGCGATAATGATGATTTGGGGATGGCAAAAACCCTGGAAACTAGCGCGAATTATGCAGCGGGTGATAGTGACGATCGCATTTTCGGTTCCCTACAGGGAGACAACCTCCACGGGCGCAATGGGGATGATTTGATTGAGGGCGGCGAGGGGGATGATATTATTTACGGAGGGGATGGCAGCGACGGAATTAACGGCAATAATGGCAGTGACCAAATTTATGGCGGTACGGGGAGCGATTATCTCAATGGGAATGCTGGCAGCGATGTTATTTATGGTGGCGCGGGCAATGATAGAATCAGGGGCGGGGCGGGTAATGATTTAATCACGGGCGACGATGGCAATGACTATCTATTCGGCGATTTGGGTGCGGATTGGCTGGCGGGCGGGCGCGGAAAGGATGCGATCGCAATTGGGGCGGGTACGGGCGGAATGAGCGTCGAAACTGCGGATATTCTAGTCGATTTTACTCTCGGCGAGGATGTGATTGATTTAATCGGCTCTCTGACGCTGCCGCAGTTAAAGATTTTTCAAGGCACGGGTGCAAATGCCAATGATACCATCATTCAGCTTGTGGAAACAGGGGAATACTTGGCGGTGTTGCAGGGAGTTTCCAGCATCTCTTTAACCCCAGCAAGTTTTGTGTAATAGTTGTTAGAAGAACACCCTACCTGCTAGCCCCATGAAATCCTACGGTTTAACCTCTCCCCCCTGCCCCCCTCTCCCCCTCTCCCCCTCTCCCCCTCTCTTCCACCTGTCGCTCCTCGTCGGGGGCTTCGCTGCTGCGATGGTTGCGCTGCCGAGCGGGGCGCAATCCATCATCCCCGCACCCGACGGCACGGGCACGGCTGTGACGACGGAGGGAAATCGCCTCAACATCACGGGGGGCTCGCTTTCTAGAGATGGCGTCAATCTTTTCCACAGTTTTCAGCAATTTGGATTAACTGAAAGTCAAATTGCGAATTTTCTCTCGAACCCCAATATCCGCAATATTTTCGGACGAGTGGCGGGGGGCAATGCTTCCTATATTAATGGGTTAATCCAGGTAACGGGCGGCAATTCCAATCTCTTTCTAATGAATCCGGCGGGGATTGTTTTCGGGGCAAATGTTCGCCTAAATGTTCCGGCTGCTTTTACGGCAACAACCGCAACTGCTATCGGGTTTGATGCGGGTTGGTTTAATGCCGTTGGCACGAATGACTATGCTGCTTTGGTGGGAACTCCCAGCGGTTTTTATTTCGGCACTGCACAGCCGGGAAGTATCGCAAATTTTGGAGATTTAGCCGTACAGCCGGGACAAAATTTAACGCTTTCTGGCGGTACGGTGGTGAGTGCGGGTTCTCTGAATGTGCCGGGGGGCAATTTGATTGTCGCTTCTGTACCGGGTGAAAATCTATTGCGCATTTCTCAAGCGGGGCACTTGTTGAGTTTGGATGTGAAAGCCGGGATTGGGGGATTGGGGGAGGGGAGCAATGCGCCAAATGTTTACGCGATCGCGCCGCTTTCTTTGCCGCAATTGCTGGCAGGCGGCGGGTTCTATCATGCTAGCAATCTGACGGTTAATAGTGACGGTACGGTGCAGCTTGTGGGTTCGGGTTTGCAGGTAAATTCGGGAGATGTCGCGATCGCAACTGGGCAAAATAATGCTGGCACTGCCGTGCTGTCGGCTGCTGGGAGTCTGACTTTAGCTGCAAGTCAAGTGCAAGCAACGGGGGATTTAAATCTGCTGGCGAGCGATACGGTGCGGGTGCGGGATGGCAATGTGCCTTTCAGCGCGGTGTCGGGGGGAAATTTGACGGTACGGGGGAATCGGAATATTGATATTCTAGCATTAAATAATCCGACTCCAGCTTTTCAAGCAGGCGGTAATTTAACTTTGGCGAGTGACGGCATTATTTCTGGCGACGCTCACTATGCGGCGGGGGGTAACTTTTCAATTATTACGACGGATGGCAAACCCGGTACGTTTTTCAGCTATTACGATCCGATTGTCAGCTCGACTGGTAATGTCAGCTTTGGCGATTATACGGGGGTGTCGCTGAAGGTGGAAGCGGGCGGCTCGATTGTAGGGGGGGATATTAATATTACGGCACCGGATGCGACGCTAGTAAATTCTTCCGATCCGGATGCACAAACGCTGGCAAATTCTCCGGCATTAATTCTGCGATCGGGCGTTGTAGAGCTGGCAAATCCGGCGAATGTTCCGCCGAATATTAACGTACAAGGGACGTTTTTTGTGACGCCGCCTGTAGGAACGGGAAATAATATTTCGGTGAGAACGGTGACGACGGCTGGGGGACCGGCTATTTTAGATTCGGCGGGGGAAATGGTAGTGGATACGATCGCAACTTCTGGCGGAGATATCAACCTCCGTGCCAGCCGCGATATTAATGTTTTGGGAACCCTCAATACCGCCGGCGGCGATGTGAATATCAGCACTCAGGGTTTCCTGCGAATCAGCGGTACTTTTCTCGATCGCAACGAAATAAATGCCAGTATTTCTACTGCCGATGTCGAACGCTCTGGAGCGGTGAGAATTCAACACCGAGGCGGCAGTAGCGTTCCCTTTATTGTGGGAAATGCGGGAGTCAATGGCACGGCAGGCGCGATCGCAACGGGGGCGACGACAATTGCGCCGACTTTTTCAGTTCCGGTGTCGGAAACGGGGATTTACGCGCAGGGAAATATAACCTTTATTACCGACGCTCCGCCGCAACCGGAACCGGAACCGGAACCGGAAACCGCAACGGTATTGATTGAGAATTTAGAACCAAGAGTCGCCCTGCAAGCGCAATCCGTTGCCAATCCGCAAGCGCTGCTCCCGGCTTCTGAGGGCAAGGCTAGCTTGACGATTCGCACGGTGAGCGATCGCGATATAGAAGGCGCGATCGAGTTGGGAGACATCCCGCAAGCCGTGCTGTTTCTCGATTTCTTCTATACCGAACAATTGGGAGAATACATTCAGCAAAATATCAAGCGGGAAGTGACTTCTTTTAGCGCGGTTCAAGAAAAATTGCAAGCGATCGCGCAAGCAACGGGCACCAATCCGGCGATCGTCTATACTTTTGCACGTCCCCAGCAATTAGATATTATATTAGTCACGCCTGCTGGAGAACCGGTTTACAAAAACGTGCGGGCAGCCGAGCGCGAAACCCTGCTGCGAACGCTCAAAGACTTCAGAAATGAAATCACCGATCCCAGAAATCGAAATACAACCAGTTACCAAGCGCCCGCCCAGCAGCTTTACCAGTGGATAATTGCGCCAATTGAAGCCGATTTGCAAGCGCGAGAGATCGATACCCTCGTGTTCTCGATGGATTCGGGATTGCGGGGGATGCCGCTGGCGGCTCTGTATGACGGCGATCGGTTTCTCATCGAAAAGTACGCGATCGGACTGATTCCCAGCCTCAACCTCACCGATACTAACTACGCGAGCCTCAAGAATGCCCAACTCTTGGCGATGGGAGCCTCGCAATTTCAGGATCAAAATCCTTTACCTGCCGTGCCGGTAGAGCTGGCCACTATTATTTCCGAGTGGAAAGGGGAATCTTTTCTCAATGAGGCGTTTACGCTGGGAAATCTCAAATCGCAGCGCTCTGCCAATCCGTTTCGGATTATTCACCTCGCCACCCATGCCGAGTTCAAACCCGGAAAGCCGAGCAATTCTTACATTCAGTTTTGGAATTCTCAGCTAGCGCTCGATCGCGTACGGGAGCTAAAATGGAATAATCCGCCGGTAGAGTTGCTGGTACTGTCGGCTTGCCGCACGGCAGTCGGGGATGACGAAGCGGAATTGGGTTTTGCCGGGTTAGCCGTGCAAGCCGGGGTGAAATCGGCTTTGGCGAGTTTGTGGTACGTCAGCGACGCTGGCACCTTGGGGTTGATGGCTGATTTTTACCGCCAATTGAACAACGCACCGATTAAAGCGCGGGCACTGCAGCAGACGCAAATCTCCATGCTCAAAGGTAAAATTCGCATTGAAAATGGTCGCTTGATCGGATCAGATCCGGACAATGTTGTACAGTTGCCGCCAGAGTTTGTGTCGGAAAACCTAACTCTCAACCATCCCTATTATTGGGCAGCTTTTACTATCATCGGCAGTCCTTGGTAACGGGGAGAGGAGAGAGGGGGGAGGGGGAGAGTGGGGAGTGTGGAGTGTAGAGTGGGGAGTGGGGAAGAGGGGGAGAGTGGGGAGGAATTGAAGAGATAAATTTTTTCCCTTTTACAAAACAGGGGATGCTCCCGGCAAGTCTGAGGAAGTCTAGTTTCTATTATCACCTCTAGTCAAAAGCGCGATCGCTGTGCCAAGATCGAGCTAGCCCTGCGCCGACTGCTGCAGTGGCACGTTGGATATATAGGCCAAAATACATAACACTTGTTTTTAGTTTTGTCAATCAGGTAATGCAATCTATCGCATCCTTGCAGGCATTGGGCGACATGGCAGCCGAAGCGCCTTTTTTTTGCGTCTCAATCGGGTATTGAACCAGGAAGTCAATCATGGAAAACCAGTCAAAAAATGCGATCGCGTTTGTCGATGTTACTGTTCCCGATTTTCAAAGCCTAATTGCAGGGATAGCAGCGGGGACAGAGATTGTCATTCTCGATCCAAACCGGGATGGAATAGAACAAATTAGCGAAATTTTGGGCGATCGCTCCTCCATACAGTCGCTGCACATTATTTCCCACGGCAGCGCGGGCAGCGTGCAACTGGGCAGCACGCGCCTGAGTGCAAATAACTTGCAAGCTTATGCCAGTGCCTTGCAGCAGTGGGGCGCGTCTTTCACAGAAAATGCCGACATTCTTCTCTATGGCTGCAACGTCGCAGCCGATCCCTCCCTCCCCCCCTCTCCCACTCTCCCCCTCCTCCCCTCTTTCATCCAACAGCTCAGCGAACTAACCGGAGCCGATGTCGCCGCGTCTGACGACTTGACGGGAAGTGCGGCAAAAGGCGGTGATTGGGATTTGGAAGCGGCAACGGGGGACATCGAGACGCCCCTGGCGATCGATCGGGAAGTGCGCGAAGCTTATGACTCGGTTTTGCCGACGATCGACGTCACCACCACTGCCGACGAAGATAACGGAACTCTCGGCGGCGGTGCGGGCGTTTCCCTGCGGGAGGCGATTCGATATTCTGCTGCGGGAGATACGATTAACCTGCCTGCCGGCACCTACACCCTGAGCATCGCTGCTATCAACGAAGACGCGGGCGCTACGGGGGACTTGGATATTACCAAAAACCTCACTATTACAGGTGCGGGGGCGGGCGCGACGGTGATTAACACGGCTGGCGGTTGGAGCGATCGCGTCTTTCACGTCACCGCTGGAGGGCTGACGGTGAATATTGCTGGCGTGACGGTATCGGGGGGAAATATCACCGACTTTGGCGGCGGCATCTATAACGAAAGTACGCTGACTGTTGCAAATAGCGCGATCGCTGGAAATACAGCCTCCGACGGCGGCGGCATTTATAACAACGGCACCCTGACTGTAACGAGCAGCACTGTTTCTGGCAACACGGCAAGCAACGGCGGCGGCATCAGCAACAATATCGCCTACACGCTCGACATCACTGACACGACTATTTCTAACAACACCGCCACCTTCGACGGCGGCGGCATCAATAATGGCGGCACGGCAACTGTCACCAGCAGCACGATTTCCGGTAACTCAGCCAGTAACTGGGCAGGCGGCATCCGCAACGACGGCACCCTCACTTTCTCCAACAGCACCCTCTCCGGCAACAGGGGCGATCAATTTGGCGGCATCCGCAACGGCGGCAACCTCCTGCTCAGGAGCAGCACGATCGCCTTCAACAGTACCCCCACCGGCGGCGGCGGCGGCGTCTGGAATACGAATATTGCCACTGTCGTCAATACCCTCATTGCCCAGAACACAGCCCTTTTCAACCCGGATGTTGACGGGATTTTCACCAGCAGTGGCAATAATTTAATCGGCGACGGCACGGGCGGCACGGGTTTCGCAAATGGCGTCAGCGGCGATATTGTCGGCACGGCTGGCACGCCGATCGACCCGTTGCTGGGGATTTTGCAAAATAACGGCGGTGCGACGGCAACTCACGCGCTGCTGCCGGGGAGTGCGGCGATCGATGCTGGGAATGGTGCCAGCGCTCCGGCAACGGATCAGCGGGGACAAGCTCGCGGTATCGATGGCAACGGTGACGGGATTGCAGCGGCGGATATCGGAGCGGTTGAGGCGAGGGCGAATACTTTCCCCACTGCTGCAGCAGACGCTGCTGCGACGACTCCCGGCACGGCGGTGAAAATTAACGCCCTGGCGAACGATGCCGATGCCGAAAACGACTATCTCAACATTGTGGCGATTGTGACACCGCCGACTTCAGGCACGGTAGCGATCGACGATGACGTTTACGCTGGGGGCAATTTCACGACAGCAGGCGGAGTGCCGGCAAACTATGTCGCCAAGTGGGATGGCACTGCGTGGACGCCTTTGGGCGCGGGGATGAATAGCTCGGTTACTGCCCTCGCCTTCAGCGGCGGCAAACTCTATGCTGGGGGTACGTTCACGTCGCCCGGAAGCTATATCGCTCAGTGGGATGGCAGCACTTGGGCACCTCTGGGCGCGGGGGTGGATGGCAATGTCAATGCGATCGCCGTTTCTGGCAGTAACGTCTATGCTGGAGGCTTTTTCTTCAATGCTGGCGGCGCGAGTGCCAACTTCATTGCTCGCTGGGATGGCACTTCTTGGGCGGCTTTGGGCGCGGGGACGGATGCCACCATTGACGCGATCGCTCTCAATGGCGCGAATCTCATAGCTGGCGGCGGTTTCTCGTTTGCGGGCAGCCAAATCGCTAACAGTATCGCCCAGTGGAATGGCGCTTCTTGGGCTGCTTTGGGTACGGGCATGAATAGCGGGGTGGAGGCGATCGCTACTGCCAATAATAATATCTATGCCGGGGGCAATTTCACGACTGCTGGCGGTGCAGGTGCCAGCCGCATTGCGCAGTGGAATGGCGCTTCTTGGGCTGCTTTGGGTACGGGCATGAACAACACGGTGCGATCGCTCCTCCCGGTTGGCAGCAACCTCTATGCCGGAGGTTTGTTTACCACAGCAGGGGGCACGGCAGCCAATTACATTGCCCAGTGGAATGGTGCGAGTTGGTTGCCAGTAGGCGGCGGCGTCAATCTCTCGGTTTTTGCGATCGCTCCTGGTAGTGCCAATAGCCTCTATGCCGGGGGAATTTTCACCGCAGCCGGCGGCGTACCTGCCAACCGCATCGCCAAATGGAACGGCACTACTTGGACGCCTTTGGGTACGGGAATGGATCTCGATGTTACTGCGATCGCCGTCGATCCCGGGCGCAGCCTCACCTACACCCCCACTCCCGGTTTCAACGGCGTCGATACCTTCACCTACAGGATTGCAGACAATAATGGCGGCAACGCCTTTAACACCGTCTCCGTTATTGTCAACAATTCCCCCGTACTCGACAGCTCCGGCAATCCAGTTTTAGGCAATGTCACGTTTAACGATCCCAACAACCCCGGCACCCTAATTTCCGATCTCATCGCAACAACTGCCGGCATCTCAGATGCCAACGCCGGCGCGCAACAAGGCATCGCCATTGTTGGGGCAGATCCTGCGAACGGCACCTGGCAATATACCGCAGACGGCGGCACTACTTGGAACGCATTTCCCGCCACTTCTCCCAATAGTGCCTTACTCCTCGCTGCCGATGCCAATACCAAAATCCGATTTCTCCCCAATGCTAACTTTGTCGGCACCCTCCCCAACGCCATTACCTTTCACGCTTGGGATGGAATAACCGGCACGAATGGCGGCACGGCTGACGTGGCAACAGACCTCATTAATAACGGCGCTTCCAGTCCCTTCAGCAGTGCTTTTGAAACCGCCAGCCTTACCGTTACGCCGTTAATTTCTATAGACGACGTTACTGTTACGGAAGGTAATAGCGGCACCGCCACTCTAACTTTTACAGTTTCCCTGAATGGCGCGTCGGGACAGCCCATTACTGTCGATTATGCCACGGCTGACAGTACGGCAACTGCGGGAGTTGACTATACGCCTGTCAGCGGCACCCTGACTTTCAATCCAACGGAAATTACCAAAACTGTCACCGTTGACATTCTCGGCGATTTTGTAGACGAACTTAACGAAAGCTTTTTCGTTAATTTATCCAATCCTAGCAATGCTACCCTCGCGGATAACCAAGGCATCGCTACCATTACCGATGACGATACTGCCGGCATTTCGATAACGCCGACTGCGGGATTAACCACGACAGAAACAGGCGGCACGGCTAATTTTACCGTCGTTCTCAACAGCCAACCCACGGCAGATGTTGCGATTGGCGTCAGCAGTTCCAATCCGGCAGAGGGGAATGTTTCTACTCCGACTCTGACGTTTACCCCTGCCAATTGGAATGCACCGCAGGCGGTAACTGTTACCGGAGTTGATGACTTTACAGATGACGGCGATATCGCTTACAATATTATCACGTCTGCGGCTTCCAGCGCCGATCCGAGTTACAACAATTTTGATGTCGCCGATGTCGCCGTTACAAATATCGACAATGAAGTCGCTGGCATTTCTCTAACGCAACCGGGCGGCGATACAAGTGTCACAGAAGGTGGCAGTACGGATACTTACACCCTGGTATTGACTTCCGCTCCCACGGCTCCAGTGACGATTAATTTTACCACCGACAGCCAGATTCAGGCGATCGCTCCGATTACCTTCGATGCCTCCAACTGGAATATCTCGCAAACGGTAATTGTCCGAGCTGCAGATGATAGTTTAGCAGAAGGCAACCACACCAGCACTATTGCTCATACCGTTACCAGTACCGACCCCAATTATAACAATTTTGCCCTCAGTAATGTCGCCATTGCTATCACGGATAATGACTCGGCTGGCGTGTCAATTGTCCCCACGGGCGGCAGCACTGACGTGACAGAAGGCGGCAATACTGACACTTATACGGTGGTGCTGACAACGCAACCCACTGCCCCGGTGACGGTGAATTTTATCACAGACGGGCAATTAAATGCAATTTCTCCGATTACTTTTGACGCGAGTAATTGGAATGTCGCTCAAACGATAACCGTTACTGCTGCTGACGATAATTTGGCAGAAGGCACCCACACCAGCACTATCAGTCACTCGGTGACAAGTGCCGATACAAATTACAATGCCATTGCGGTTAATAACGAACTCGTTACTATCACCGATAACGACGCGCCGGGGGTTTCGATTGTCGAATCTGGCAGCAGCACGACTGTGGCGGAAGGCGGCAATACCGATACTTATACGCTGGTACTCACCACTCAACCCACTGCCTCAGTTGCGATCGATTTTAACACGGGCAGTCATATTAACGCGATCGCTCCGATTGTATTTGACAGCACGAACTGGAATCTGCCCCAAACTGTCACCGTTACCGCTACCGACGATAACTTAGCGGAAGGCAATCACGCCAGCACGATAACCCACACGGCAACCAGTGCCGATGCGAATTACAGCGGAATTGCGATCGGCGACGTGCTGGTTGATATCACCGATAATGATTCGGCGGGGGTGTCGATTTCTCAGACGAATAACAGCACGGAGGTAGCAGAGGGCGGCGCTTCCGATACCTACGCGATCGCTTTGACTTCTGCCCCTTCTGCCCCGGTGACGATTAATTTTAATACCGACGGGCAGGTGCAGGGAATTCCCCCGATTGTGTTTGACAGCACGAACTGGAATATCCCTCAAACGATTTCAGTTTTAGCGGTGAATGATGCCTTTGCGGAAGGCAACCGCAGCAGCACGATTCGCCACGCGGCAACCAGTGCCGATGCCCGATACAATGGAATTGCGATCGCTGATGTGGTTGCCTCGGTTACTGACAACGATACTGCCGGAATTTCTATTTCCCCAATTTCTACCAGCGCTACCGAGGGCGGTGCCGGTGGAAATTACACAATTGCCATGACTTCGGCTCCGACTTCGCCTGTCACGATTAATTTTACAACCGACGGGCAGGTAGAAACAATCACCCCGATTACGTTTGACGAAACGAACTGGTATGCTGCCCAAACCATAACCGTTACTGCCGTTGACGATGCCCTGGCAGAAGGCAATCAAACCAGCACGATTCGCCATACCGTCACCAGTAGCGATGGCAATTATAACGCCTTTCCCCTGAGTGAAGTAACGGCATCCATCACCGATAACGATTCGGCGGGCATTTCTATTGTTCCGATTTCGACAAGCGCCACGGAAGGCGGGGCAAATGGGAGTTATTCAGTTGTATTAACCTCGGCTCCGAAGGCTCCTGTAACGGTGAATTTTACTACCGACAGTCAGGTACAGGCGATTTCCGCTATTACCTTCGACAGCACTAACTGGAATCTCCCCCAAACTGTCACCGTTATCGCCGCCAACGATAACTTAGCGGAAGGCAACCAAACCAGCGTTATTGCGCACAGCGCCACCAGTGCGGATGCGGATTACAACGGCATCGGCATCAACAATGTTATTGCCTCGATAACTGACAACGATTCCCCCGGAATTTCCGTTGCCCCGACTTTTACCAGCACTGCAGAAGGCGGCACTCCGGGCAGTTACTCCGTTGTCTTAACCACGGCTCCCCGGGCGGCAGTGACGGTGAATTTCAGTACCGACGCACAGCTACAGGCGATCGCTCCCATTACCTTCGACAGCACGAACTGGAATGTCGCTCAAACTGTGGCAGTAAAAGCAGTGGATGACGCGATCGCAGAAGGCAATCAAGCCAGTACAATAACGGCGGCTGCCGCGAGTGGAGATGCCGATTACAATGGCATTGGCATTGTTCCGGTATCGGTAGCGATTAGCGACAACGATGCGGCAGGGGTGCCGCTGACGCTGCCGGTGGGAACGATCGACCTCATTGAAGGATTTGGGGAAGATATTTACAAGCTGGCGCTCGCCAAACAGCCGACGGCTCCTGTCACGATTGCGATCGCGACAGACGGGCAAACCACCACCGACATTCAAACGCTGATTTTTACCCCGGAAAACTGGAATATTCCCCAAACGGTGAAGATAGCGGCGGTTGACAATGCAGCCTTTGAAGGGGCAAAAATCAGTACGATTAGCTTCACGGCAAAGAGCGAAAATTCCGAGTACAATAATCTCGCGATCGCCAGCATTCCTGTCACTATCAGCGACAACGACAACACCGGCACGGCGATCGAATTTTTGACAAGTGCCAACTTCGCCGCTACCGACAGCGACGATATCGTCAGCGGTTCCGAACTCGGCGACAACCTCAACGGGCGCGGCGGCAGCGATCGCATTGACGGCAGCAGCGGAGATGATATCATATACGGGGACGGCGGCAGCGACGCGATATCGGGCGGCGACGGCAGCGACCAACTCTACGGGGGTGCCGAAACCGACTACATCAACGGCAATGCAGGCAGCGACTTGATTTTCGCCGGTTCGGGGAGCGATCGCGTTCGCGGCGGTAGCGGCAACGATTTAATCTTCGGCGACGGCGGCAATGATTTCCTCTTCGGAGATTTGGGTGCAGATACCCTCACCGGCGGATTGGGGACTGATGCGTTTGCCATCGGCGCTGGAACTGGCGGGATGACGTTAGAAACTGCCGACGCGATCGCCGATTTTACCTCGGGCGAAGATGTGATTAATTTGATCGGCTCGCTTTCATTCGAGCAACTCAATATCTTTCAGGGCACGGGTGCCAATGCCAGCGATACCGTCATTCAGGATGCGACAACCAGCGAATATTTAGCGATTTTGCAGGGAATTTCTGCTGGCAGTGTATCCCAGGCGACTTTCGTGTAATATCGTATCCCGTAGCATCGTTTTTGCTTCCAGGTTGTAGGGGCAGCGGCTTCAAGCCGTTCCCCTATAAAATGCGAAAGCGCTTGCTTGACAACCCATTTTTAATTCTGACATGAATGATAACCCCTCTGCCGCCCCTCCCCCTGCCGCACCTACAACAGAAAAGCTCAGCTTTTTAACCAAACTTTCCTACGGCGCTGGAGATTTAGGATCTGCCATTACCGCTAATATCCTGGTTTTTTTCCTCTCGCCCTTCCTCACCGATGTTGCCGGTTTAGCGCCCGGTTTGGCGGGATTGACGCAGCTAGTCGGCAAAATCTGGGATGCCGTCAACGATCCCATTGTCGGGGTACTGAGCGATCGCACTCAGAGTAGCTGGGGACGCCGCTATCCCTGGATGATTTTTGGTGCCATTCCCTTTGCAATTTTCTTTTTTTTGCAGTGGATTGTTCCGCTCCCTTCAAGCAATCAGTGGGGGCTCTTTTGGTACTACACGCTTATTTCTATTCTCTTTAATGCCTGTTACACCGTTGTTAATTTACCCTACACTGCCCTCACCCCAGAACTCACCGAAGACTACGACGAACGCACAAGCCTGAACAGTTTTCGGTTTACGTTCTCCATCGGCGGCAGTATTTTATCGGTAATCATTTTCGGCGTCATTACCTTTTTAATTCCTGACGAGCCCCTCAAGTATATCGTCGTAGGAATTATCCTGGCGCTCCTGTCGATTTTATCGGTGTACTGGTGCGTGTGGGGCACGAGAAAGCGCGTCGCCGCCGTCGCTGCAAAACACCCGGAGACAGAGGAGCCAGTTTCGCAACCCGTGTTAGAACAACTGCGGATTGTTTTTAGCAACAAACCTTTTTTGTATGTCGTCGGAATTTACCTGTGTTCTTGGCTGGCTGTGCAGCTAACGGCTGCTATCATTCCCTACTTTATTCGATTTTGGATGCGTCCTTCTGAAGATCCCCAGGCAGTCAGTCAGGTGATAAACCAAGTCATCCTCGCCGTACAGGGAACTGCCATCCTCATGCTTTTTGTCTGGAATGCCGCGAGCGATCGCTTTGGCAAAAAAGCCGTTTATTTTATGGGCATGAGCCTGTGGATTATCGCACAAGCGGGCTTATTTTTCTTGCAACCCGGACAAACTGCTCTCATGTACCTCTTGTGCGTGATGGCGGGTTTTGGCGTGTCTGTCGCCTATTTAATTCCGTGGTCGATGTTGCCAGATGTGATAGAATTAGACGAACTGAGAACCGGGCAGCGACGCGAAGGAATCTTTTACAGTTTCATTGTTTTTCTACAGAAAGTTTGTTTGGGGCTTGCCGTTTTTGCCGTCTTGCAAAGATTGGAATTTTCCGGCTATGTTCCTCCCACTGATGCCGTCCCCCTTCCGAGTCAATTGCCCGAAGTGCTTTCAGCCATTCGCGTCTCGATTGGTCCCTTGCCAACCCTAGCTTTAATTATCGGCTTGGTACTCGCCTATTTCTATCCCATTACCCGGGAAGTACACGCCGAAATTCTCCTCAAGTTGCGAGAACGCAGAGAACAAGAGAAATCTGGCAACTAAAGATTCACTCTACTAGAATTTTATGGATGTAGGGGCAAAGCATTAACGAATAGATATTTATGGCAAACCGATCGATTATAGTCGGGAATGCTTCGCCCCTATGGCTTGATTTATAAAATCGGGATACTCCCGGTTGAGCGAAGCGAAAACCACCTGCAAATTTACCACTTTTACTAGAGAGAAAAGCTTGTGAAAGATATTGAAACTCCGAATTTTTGGGAACAGCGCTATCAAGAAGGAACCACGCGCTGGGATTTGGGGAAAGCCGCCCCGCCCTTGGCAAGTTTACTCAGTTCTCCAGACGCTCCGCCGCCCGGGCGAGCGGCTATTTTGGGATGCGGGCGCGGTTACGAGGCGGTGCTGTTTGCATCTTATGGATTTGAAGTCGTGGGGTTTGATTTTGCACCTAGCGCGATCGCAACTGCCACCCGTCGCGCCGAAAATAGCCGCAGTTCTGCCAAATTTCTGCAGCGCGATATTTTCGATTTGCCAGAAGAATTCCCCGGTTATTTCGATTATGTCATCGAACACACTTGCTTTTGCGCCATTCCCCCCGCCAAACGCTCCGATTACGTCCGAGTCGCGCGATCGCTGCTGCGCCCCGGCGGCGAACTAATCGGGCTTTTTTTCACCCACTCCCGCCCCGGAGGGCCACCTTTTGGCGTCACCCCGGCGGAAATCCGCGAATATTTTACCTCAGATTTTGAAATTCTTTCCCTCGCACCCGCCACCAATTCCATTCCCTCCCGCCAAGGCGAGGAACACCTCGCCCGCTTTTGCCGAAAGTAGGGTTTTCCTTGCAGGGCGCATCTCTCTTTTGATGAGGAGAAAAAATTTTTGCTTTCTTCAGTTCGCTTTTCCCTCTCCCCCTCTCCCCCTCCCCCCCT
>CAYOOD010000076.1:0-39210 GCA_964405435.1 uncultured bacterium | reverse complement strand
TCCTTATGGACTTCTTTTTGGCTATTGTAGCATAACTTTAGAGAATTGGTATAAGTGGAAAATATAGGCCGCTCCAGCATCGGTTTTGCCGGAAACGTCGGCTTGACGCGCCCCGACGATCGCCCACTCGCCGCTGACAGCCACCGACCAGCCAAAGTAGTCGTAGGCTGCTAGATCGTTCGGTTGCAGCTTTTATTTTTGCTGCCAAACGCCGTTTTGGAATTGAAACATGTAAGCGGCTCCAGCATCGTATTTGCTGCCGGCAGCGTCGGCGTAATACGCCCCGACAATTGCCCAATTCCCGCTGATGCTGACTGAATAGCCGAAGTAGTCGCTGCGCTGCAACTCATTCGGTTGCAATTTATTCTTGATTGTGACGGCTTTGATGGGGCCGAGCATGGCTTTTTCGCTCACAGGCACTTGGGACGGAATCCAGAATTTCACGGAAATGGGGGCACTGCCCCAACCGCTGCCCTGGTTGTTGAGATTTTCAATGGCTTTGCTTTGAAAAGGGCCTTTGAACCCGACGATTGCCCATTCGCCCCGGAATCCCAAGTGGCGAATCAGGTGAGCGGCTACGGGTTGGCCGTTGCTGGGATCGATGACGGCAACATTGAGCCCGCGCGAGTATTTTTCATAGCCGATCTCTTTGTTGTTAATGCTGATGCGAGGCGCTATGCCGCTCCACTGTCCGCCGGATTCGACTTTGATGGTGATGTCGCTCATGCTACTTTTTCTCGAAAGGTCAAAAAACTACTGATTTTCCTACAGGAGCCTTCAGAAGCTAGAGCCGATTTTGGCGGCGGCTAGTTCCGTCCTCGCAGCTTCTCTACTTCTGTCGATCAACTCCCCAAATGGCTTGAAACCCTTAAAACCCATCATTTCCGAAATTCCTTCTGTCAAGGATAGATTCCTGACTCCAAGGCCGTCAACAGCCCAACTCTTTTTTTTACATTTTTTTACATTTTGCTATTTTCACTAACATAGGATTGGCTCTATATAGCGGTTTTTAGTAAACCTCATGGACGGAGAAACCCGGTTTTTTGAAAAACCCTTTTTTTTAGCCGTTACAGCCGTTTGCCAATCAAATAGAACCGCTATATACAGTCAATAGTGTTTCTTTTAGAAAAACTATATTTTTCTGGTTTTCTGCTTGCAAAAATCTTTTAAGTAGATGAGCAGAAATAATTGCCATCATTGGGAGTCGAGACGTCCCCGAATTCTACAGAGCAGCGCCTCCAGCGCCCGCCCTACCAATTCTAGCTGTGCAATTTATTCTGCATGATTGCTTATATAGCGTTCCTAATGGATTTGTGAAAATACGAGTGCGGTTTAGGAGCCCGCGATCGGTCAGAGCCGGGGAGAGAGCCCGCACTCCTGATATAAACATATTTCACGACTCAAATAGAACCGCTATAAGCAGATGAGCATAAATAATTGCAGGATGGTTGCGGGAGTGCGGGCGTCCTCGCCCGCTGCTTATATCAATTTTCTTTTTGCACGAAACAGATAGAAACCCTGAAAGCCCTTGAAATAAGCATTTTTGGCTTACTATCTGTTTCGCGGTTAAAGAAAACTGGTATTAGGAAAGCGGGCTATAAGCCCGCACTACTTCCGTAGTTTTCTTCCTCATGCTTCATCCAACTAAACACCGCTACAGGCGTTCTGCCTTCTCAAGAGAAACGGCGGCTACTGGACGTATTCAGCATAAATCAATCCGGTGGCTGAAATGGTTTCTCCATTCAGAGACAGGTTGATTTTTACAGTTCCCGTTACTTCTTCAATAAAGCTATATTGGCGCTCCTGATTGTCAGGCACCACCAATTCTGCCTTGCCGTCAAATTCCACTTCCATTAACAGCCGGTCTTGTTCGTCTGCCGCCTCGACTTGCAAAGTTTGCGGCATTCTCAAGGTGCGGTGGGAGAAGACAGAAGCCATGATTCCGGGCAGGCGCGTCGGCAAAACGGGTTCGGGCTCCCAGCCCCAATTTATCCGCAAGCTGGAACCGAGAAAGATTTTGCGTACCTCCGTATTGAAGTAAATAAAAATATACGGCAAGCCGTTTTGAGAGTGGCTTTTATTGGTGCGCCAGTCCAAAACAAATGTTAACTCGCGCCCGTCAGCGCATTTCGCGTAGGCGACGAACCACTCCCAGCCGATATCTTCGCCCCAGCGGAAGCGTCCGAAGTTGCGATCGTGGTAGCAAAACCAGTCGGAATTGAGGTTGAAAGTTTGCCCGCAAACGGACATTTCGCCGGCTACTCGCAAACCGGGCACTAAGCCCCATCCGATGAAGCCGCTGCCGAAGGGGGCATCTTCCGTAATTAATAAAGGTGCCGCTTCGGCTTCGGCTTGAAAGCGGACGGACAGTTGCGCTCTTTCGTCGCGGACTTCGACGGCGTAGGTGCTGCCGTCTATCTGCAGTGACATGCCTTTTCCCTGCAAGCGCAAGGGGTAACGGCTCACCAGTTCTGGCTTCCACTCCAGGGAATAGGCGGTGCCGAATGTCGCTAGGGGTGTATCGAGTTGCAGCTCTGGAAGAATCGACTGGGCGTTTAGGTTGACGATGAAGGTGACTTGGATTTCTCCCTGCCCCGGTTTGCCGGCGAGGGTGACGTTGAGGAGAGATCGCGCGCCGCTGTGGCGATCGAGCAGTACAAAGTGATACCAGTCTTTCCAGTCGAGCGGGGAAGTGGGATCGTCTAGGGGGATTCGCAGGGCTTCAATGCGCGCGAGCAGTTGCGGATCGGTTGTCATCGTTGAATAGATCTCCCTTCGCCAAGTACGTCGTCAAAAACTGGAACCGGTGCGGCAGGTTGGGGCGCTCTTGCGTTTGGGGCGATCGCTTCGAGAACGGCTGCCAAAGCAGGCGACAAGCGCGCTAATCCCAACACCAAAGCGCCAAACCAGCGATCGCCGTTCATCCCCAGGGCGGCAACGAGCGCGCCGCCGGAAAAATCGGGAATTTGAATTTTGCGGCGCAACCCGCCTGCTTCTAACTCGGCTTCTGCCAAATTCCACAACCACTGCTCCCAGAAGTGAAGCAACCCTTCCTCTCCGGGCTGCCCGCCGACAGAAGCGTGGTACGCCGAAGCCGCTGACTGGGTGACAGCTAGCCAGCGCGGTGCGGAGGCGGCTGCCAGCGCCAAGACGCCATTTTTAAAAAAGCGGGTAGAACCCAACTGGCGGAGCAACTGACTGCCTTCTTCGGTGCGGGCGCGTTCTTCGCCGAGAAGCGCGAGCAACAGCAGCAGTTCCGCCGCCAGCCAGCGGGCGGGCAGGGCGTCAAATCCGGGCAGGGCGGCGGCTAAATCGTAACTGGCTGCATCGGCTTTGGCGGCAAGCAGTTTGCTGCCAAAAATCGCACTCGCACCCCAGGCGCGATCGCTGATTTCTTTGAGAATGCCGGCAATTCTCGGCGACAGGCAAGCCAATCCCAAGGCGATCGCGCCGAACCAGCGCTTCGCATCGCTGCCCATTTCGGCAGTAAATCCCTTTGCCAATAGCGGAGGCGGGGTGATTGTGTGACTGAGGGCGTTGGCTTCTAAATCGGCGTGAACTAAACTCAACAGCCAGCGCTGCCATATCTCCAACAAGTACCCTTGTCCGACTTGACTGTCGAGCACTGCACTGGCATTCGACAAGTTCTGAGCAATCCACTCTGGCAGGTGCGCGGTTGCGGTTGCGATCGCGCCTTTTTGGAAAAACTGAGTCTTTTTGAGGCGATCGAGCAATTTGCTCCCCGCTGGCGTCCGAGCGTATTCTTCTCCTTTTTGAGCCAAAATTGCCAGCAGTTCAGCCACCAGCCAGCTCGACGGGATTTTCTCCAAATCGATCAATCCCGCTATTAACCCAAAAATTCCCGCATTCGCCGCGTCCGAACCCGAACTCGACAGGCGATCGGTTTCTCCGGGTAGGGGTAGTGTCACCTGCAACGGCACGTTGACTGGCCAATTTTTGTTTAGCTGTTGTGACGGCGCGGTAATTTCTATCTGGATTAAAATCGCTGTTTCTTGCAGCCCCGGAAATCGCAGCCAAGTTTTCACCGATTGCCCGACTGGCAATTCGGCGGGCATTTCCAGGGTTAGCGTCTGGCTGGCTGCCATCCCCCGAGCTAAATAAATATAAGACGGAACTAAGCGGTTGAGGGTTGAAAAAATCTGGCCGCGATCGCTCTCCCAGTCATCCAGCGTCGGGTGCAAAAGGACGATTTCATTCATCTGGTTGCGGAGTGAAAGCTGCAAATTCACCGTCGCGCCCGGAGGAACTTTCGCGCTGGCAACTGTTAGGGATGGCGGCAGTTCGCTGACTTGGCTCATTCTTCGGGTATCCTATTACATAACGCGCGGTAAAATTCTCGCACTGAATTTCTCGCGCTAAAATTTTACCGCGTTCGCTTGACAAAAAGATGGCTGGTTCGCGGGCAGCCTTCAGACATTCCTGTAGATAACGTAATCGATCAGTTCTTTCAGGAAGCGGCGGTCGTGGACTGCTGAAATTCCTTCTTCTCCGGGTCGCCAGGGGGTTTCTGGCTGGAGGAAATCCATCTTCTCAAACATCTCCCTCGCTTGATTGGCTAAACTCCGCGCGATCTTCCACCCGTGATCGATACTGCCGCAGCGCTGCATCTGCTCGAAAATAAATGCTACCTGCTTCTTCATTTTTCGTTCGCGGGGCAGGGCGAGAATATTGAGCATCTTTTGAGAGTCGGACGGACGGCTGTGAGCGATCGCATGATTGAGCATCAGCGTCCGCTTGCCTTCGTAGATATCGCCGCCAATCTCTTTTCCGTAAGTTTCCCTATCCCCTTGAAGGTTCAACAGATCGTCTTGAATCTGAAAGGCAATTCCCAGAATCATGCCGAATCGAGTCAGCAGCGCTAAGGGCTCTGTCAGTTCTTGCGGATTCGCCGACGGGTGCCCGACAATTAACCCGATGCGGGCTGGCGTCATAAACGAATACCAGCAAGTTTTCTTGACGCACATTTTAAAATAATCTTCGTCGGTTAGGTTCGAGGCATTTGATGCCACCCAATCCAATTCCATCGCTTGCCCTTCTACCGACTGTTGGGCCATTAATTCTATTTCGTGCAGGACGTTGAGCGTTTTATTCACCCCGATAAGAGATAAATTTTCCAGCAACAAGCCCACGGCTAGGACATTAGTTGCATCTCCCACATTAATCGCGCGGGGCACTCCGATGGCGTGGTGCAAGGTTTCTTTGCCGCGCCGCGCTTCGGAGCCGTCTTCGATATCATCGTGAATGAGAAAAGCGTTGTGATAGAGTTCCAGTGCTGCGGCAGTTGTCAAAGCAGATTGCCCCATTCCTCCGACCGATCGAGCCACGCTAATGCACATCGTCGGACGCAGCATTTTTCCGGCGCGGAAGGGATAATCTAAAAGCATCTCGTACAGCGGATCGTAGGCTCCGATACCGCTGCGTTTTTTGTCGATAAATTCCTGAATTTTTTTGCCGACTGCCGCCCGCGAACTGTGCAGGGCTTCGTTAATTACCCTTTTGTCAAACTCGACTTTTTTTTCAGGCGGTGGATTGAATCCCTGTTTCGCTTCTGAGTCTGACACTTTTTGAGAAACTGTCGGGTTCGGAAGAAGGGGTTTTTCGGCGACAGTCTGGTAGTCTTGCAGTGGGGGCATGTTGGAACTGCGGCTTTTTTGTCCCCATGAAGCCGTCCCGTTAGGCTGAGAGATAGGATGGCCGTTTTGCGCTGCTGTCCCATTAGGAAGCGGTTTGGGATTGACTCCATCCTTGGTTTTTTGAGGGGCGCTGCCCTCGGGGCGCTCCAAGAACTGCTTGAAAAACTCAAAAGATAAATTGAAATCTTTCATGTAGGGGTAGAATGGCTAGTTAGAAATAGGGAGTTTGTTCGCAACTTATTTTTCTTCCTCAACCCGGGTTAACTTAATAGAACCGTTCCCCTCCTTTGCTGCCTAGTTTTGTGAAAACTACAGACTTTACTGAGAATGCAATTGTATTATATCACGATCGATACAAAATAATATTAACTTTTGTTAAGTTTTGTAAAAAATAAATTCCTATATAGCGTTTCTAATTGATTTGTGAAAAGAACTCCCAAAACTCGTTACCAGGCTCAGCCTGGTAACGTAAGGGCGGGAGGCTCCGCCTCCAGTCCGACATGTTTTCACGACTCAATTAGGAAGGCTATAGTATAGGAAAGTAAATAAAACTGTAGGTTATTATTGACAGTACAGTTTTGAGAAAGCGTCGATTAAAGTAGTGTCAGATTTCTAGAGTTCAAAAATGGTAAATGCCTCGAATGAACGCCGCGAACAGTTGGCGACATGGATACTGAATCTGGTAGAAATTCTCCGGGCAAAAGGAGGGGCGACGTGGAGGATGCTGGTGGCAAGCGTGTCTGGAAAAACTGCAGCGATCGCCCTAGACGGGATCGGGCTGCGGCTGCGCGCCAGTGGCGGCAACGAGCTGCAAGTGACGGTTGAACCGCTTGCCGAATCGGAGCCGCTGAACTTTCGCAGCGATGCGGAGACGCTCAGAGAGTCGATCGCCGGTCGGCTGTCTTTAGAGGCTGCAGTCACGGCTGGAAATATCTACGTTCGCGCAGATTTGGACGACGTAATGAGGATGCACGCCCTGGCGCTGGAAATTCTAGCCGACGGTGCCGTCAATCCGCAATTGCAGCGCCTCTGGGAAGAATTCGACGAAACCTGGGCGCGTCCGTCCTCTCCCCCGCCGTGCCGCGCTCTCGAACAGCAGAAACCGTCTTACGGTTACTTGGTAAACCAAGTACCGGAAGACGTGCTTCGCACTGAAATAGGGGAGTAAATAGCCGTCAATTATAGGGCGCATTCTCTTTTAAAAAGAACGCGCCCACAACCTCAGACTAGAGGGACTTCATGTAAGTCTCCAACGTGGCGATATTTTTATCATAGGCAGACTCATCGCCCATCGAAACCCCACGGGATCGGACAAAGTATTCAAACGGCAGCTTGCGAGTATTGAAAAATGCCACAAATCCATCCGGTTGAAGGGTATCTCCGTTCAAACCAATTGCCCAGTACCGCTGCTTGTAATTTCGCAGCTCGTTGATGATGGATTGGCAGGCTTGAATTTCTTGGTTGCGTTGCTGAGAATTATCCGTTCCCAGCACGGTGACTCCAAATTGGCAAAATACATCCGAGGGAAGTTTCGCCACTTCGATCGGATCTATAGCTCCGCGATTGATGCGGCTCCAATATTTGCCAGTATCTCCTTGTAAGAGGAGCTTGCCATCCGCCAAAGTTGTCACGGTAAATTGCGAATACGGATCGATGGAGTCTTTCGCCGCCTCGATCGCGTCGATGGCACCCCGGTTGATGCGGCTCAAATATTTGCCGGTATCCGCCTTTAACGCAATCTTGCCGTCTGCCAAGACAGTCACGATAAATTTGCAATACGGATCGATGGTATTTTTCGCCGCTTCGATTGGGTCATAATTAGTCCCGCGATTGATGCGACTTAAATATTTGCCGTTATCTGCTTGTAAGGCAATAATAGTGCCTGTTGCCAGTTGAGGCCCTCGACTGCCGCCCGAGCAATTGACCGTAATACTGCCGCTGTTATCCGCGTAGCCCCCCCACATATCGTTGAGGACAAAAACCAAAGTTTCACCCGGCTTGAGAGACAGCGTCGTTGCTTTTGACACCTCCGCGACAACAGCACCCGTTGCTTTATTGATTGCCAGGAGGGCAAAGGGGGTATTGTTGGGATATTTCATGTACTGCGCCAACTGAGGGCAAGCATCGACAATCGCTTGTTTAATTGCCGGGGGATAAGTATCGAGCCCAGCAGCACTACATCCTGATAGGCTGGGATTGTGAATATTTGGCGTCCAAGTGCCGCTGGGAGTAAAGGTGTAGGAGGCTTCTACAGACTGGGTGTTGGTAAATTCAACCCCAGCTTCTGACGTACCGGGGACTTCAAGTTTTTGCGATTGCGGTGGTGGGGGTGCTAGTTCTTCAACTTTAATAGAGGAGGTGATGTCGTTGAAATCGTCGCCCACCCAGGCAGCATCCTCAGTAAAAGTTTTGCTGCGACCGCTGAATTCGTGTTCGTAGAGGGTGACTTTCAGCCCTTTTTCCACTTTCAGCGAACTCAGGCTATCGTTGGGAATGCGCAAGCTCGCCATATTGTAGCTGCCCGGTATCAATTCTTGGCTGCGACCTTGAAAATTGCCATGTTCGTAAATGATGGCCTTCAGTACCATTTTTGAGACTCCTTTAACTTTTTCCACTCTTTTGAAGTTTCAGACTCTGGCATCTATCTTTCCTAGATAGCCTGCTTCCAGGGGGCAGCTATTTTTTACGCTTTACTTAAAAAAAGCGAAAGGCATTTTTTCATTCACAGCCCGCTATTCAGCAATCCGTAAGATAAGCCAGAGTTCCAATTTCTTACCTGCTTTAAATATATCAGATATTCGAGAATATTTTTATTAAGAAAATATAGAAATTTAGTTTTTTTAAGCGCAAATTTAACAAAAAAAGCTCTTTCTTAAAGAGCTTTTAAGGTATCCAGTATAGAGGCAATATTTTGCGTATTAAGGATGCCCAATACAACCAAACGGGGCATTTAAATGCCAGGAATACACCGCTATAAAATCAGGCAAAAATAGCGGTTGTATTTGTTAGATTGGGCAAATGAAAGAATTATCAGAGCCTACTAATTAGCGAACCGGAAAGGTACTGTCTTCAACGAGTTTAGCTTCTGTTACCGTCCCGTTCAAGTTGCTTGTCAGGTCTAAAACTTTTGCGATCGCCCCTTCCTGTTTGACCTCATTTAACGGCCAATAACTGACCAGATTTTCTTCTTTACCGCTGAGGCGCTTGGACATATCCGCTTTGATTTCTTCCGGAGTGCGGGCTACTTTCCAGACAGACACTTCGCCAATTTGACCGGGGAAGTAGTAGGTCGGGGGATTGGTTTCTGAAGCTCCGGTGCCAATTCTCAAAGGACAGACCGTGTTCGGAACATAAGTAGTTTTCCGCGTTGCCGCCAAATTTCCATTCACATACAGTTTGAGATCGCTACCGTCATAGGTGGCGGTGACATGCGTCCAAGTATTCAGCACTACATCTGGCCCTCCTAAAGTTTGCCAACTGCTGCCGTTACCAACCCAAGTTTGCCACTTGTTATTCGTGCCCGCATACAACTTATATCCTTTCCAGGTATTCCTGCTGGCGTCACGACAGGTGACAGGAGAGCGCCACTGCCCTTGCCCGCCGGTCACTTTCACCCAGCAAGAAACGGTAAATTGATTCGGGTTGAGTTGCGCATTGTAAGGAACTTCTACAAAATCGTTCTTCCCGTCAAACTGCAAAACTTTAGGGGTTAAACTGACGCCCGACCAGTTAACTGTGATGCTGGCGGTATTGTCGTAGTAGCAGCCCGGTACGTCATTGAGGATGAAAATCAATGTGTCACCCGGTTTCAAGACCAGAGTCGTTTCTTGTCCCATTTCTGCCAGAACGGTATTGGTTGTCTTATTCACCGCCAGCAGGGCAAAGGACGTATTGTTGGGATATTTCATCACACTCTGATACTTGAAGTCCTTGATGCCTGCTGCCGTACATTCCGGCAGAAAGCTCGCCACACTAAAGCTGCCGGATGGCGCAAATGTAAAGGTGATGTCCGAACTCTGGGTGTTGGTAAATTCTACACCTGTTTCCGAGTTGCAGGGGATGGTTAATTGGCCATTTAATTCGGTCATAAGCTTGGATTGATTGTTCAGTTCTGAGTGACTAGCTTGCTTTTTTTGCAAAAAAAGTGAGCTTTGGCAGGACGATTTTTGCATCTCTAAGAACGAGCCATAGTAGAAGAAAACGACGCAGCCAAAAGGGAAGTATAGGCCAGCGGAGATGTAGTTGGACGTCCTGGGCTGGATCGATGATAATTTGGAAGACTTTCTATGAACGCAGGCTGAAAATGGGAATCCCCGCCTCTGTCTATTGTAGCTCTTAGAATTCAATTTTTGACTGCCACATTAGAAAAGACTATCCTCCTCAAGAAAAGCATTTGAAAGGTTGTGCTGACCTTGAATCACCTCAAACTTTCTGACAAATTTTCTGAGCTGGCGGGCGGCAGAGCGGTGACTGCTGCGAGGCAACGGCATCATCATTGCTCCGCTGTCAGCCTGGTTGATTTAGGTTTTGAGTGTTCCTCCAATATTTAGAATATTCACGAGTTTACTGCTCTACCATTACCGTTAACTAGGACGCGCTAACAAAGTTATTTCGGTTGCCCATTCAACACTAAAGCCAAGTTGCGGCGATCGCTTCAGAATTAGGGATCTGAATGGCTCCGCCATCGGTCGGATTAATTGAGATGTTGATCCTCCTTTATATAAGGAGTATATTCGCACTTCTTGAGAGATGTCACTCCCGCTAAGTAAGACACGGCAATTAATTTAATTCGTCTGCCTGCGGCAACTATATTGGTGGTGCTGGCGCTGGAATTTTCTCAGTCCTTTTTTTGGCCAAAAAGCCGAACTTCTTGATTTTTCGTTGCCGCAAGACGCTGCTTCTCCTGTCACCTCATTTAAGGGCCAATAGCTCACCAGATTTGCCTCTTTGTCCGTGAAGGATTGGGACATATCTGCTTTAATTGGTTCTGAAGCGGGGGCCACCTTCCAGACAGAGACTGCGCCAATTTGGCTGGCTCAGAAGTCCCCGAAGGGGATTGCTCTGTGGCTACGGCTCTGATTTTCAAAGGACAGACCGTGTTGGCAAGATAAGCAATTTTTATCGTTCTCGCGAACTTTTCATAGAAATCGGGAGAGAGACTAGCCAGACAGTGTAGAGTACAGTTTTCGACTGTCCTTTGACTTCTTTTGTCTCTCATGCGGTTTCCACGGGAACAGAATTCGCGCCAGTTATCTCGATGTGCTAGTTAGCGGTTGTTTTTGGGTTGGCGAGGTTTTTACCTGTTGGAAATATACCACTTTTCGAGCCTTTTTATTATTAAAAACTAAAGATTTTATTAAATTTTTGTTAAGCAGTCGCGACAGCCAACAACGAGAAAAAACAAAGAAACGTAAAAAAAGCCAAGCAAGTGACAGTCAAGACTTGACAAAAATTCTCCCATCCCCACGAACAGGGGACGCTGGGCTTGAGGTAAAATCGGAAAGGCCAAAAAGCGGAGTGGGCAAAACTCAAGCATTGAGAAGTTAGATCGGGGAACCCAAGTAAAAGCGATCGCGCGCGAGGAGCAATGGAGAGTGTAATAGCTGGCAGAAACAATGCCACGAACGAAATCAAGACGAGCCACAGTCAGGGCAAGCGCATTGTCTTGACAGCATTTGGATCGCTGGGGGACTTGCACCCCTACATGGCGATCGCCCTGTACTTGCAGGCGCAGGGGCATCGACCGGCGATCGCGACCTCTGAAAACTACCGCCGCTACATCGAAGCCGAGGGAATTGATTTTTATTCGGTTGCGCCCGATTCGTTACCCCAACTCCAGCAAGACTGGGACTTTTTCAAACTGCTTTCGGACGGCCAGCGGGGTACTGAATACATCATTTGCAACCTAATGATGCCCCACCTGCGCGCCATCTACAGCAACCTGATGAAAGCCTGTCAGGGAGCCGACGTGCTGCTGACGCACCCGCTCACCTTTGTCGGTTCTATTGTTGCTGAAAAAACCGGCATTGCTTGGGTATCGAGCGTGCTCTCGCCGAGTTCGCTGGTGTCTGCCTACGACGTACCCGCAGCCACCTCCAGTTACGCACAGGCGATGGCAGTGGTGGAAAGAGACACGGCTTTGCGGCGGTATCGGTGGCAGGCGCGCCTGTGGAGCGCGCCCGTGCGACAACTGCGCGCTGAACTCGGTTTGCCGCCCGGTTGCGACCCTATTTTTGAAGGGCAGCACTCGCCCGATTTGGTGCTGGCGCTGTTTTCTCGGGCTTTTGCCCAGCCGCAGCCGGATTGGCCCTCGCAAACGCGGGTGACTGGCTTTCCCTTTTACGATCGCCCCTCCCGTCAAAGCGCGGGGCTCTCTCCCGAACTGGAACACTTTTTAAATTCAGGATCGCCCCCGATCGTCTTCACCCTCGGCACGACAGCGGTGATGACGCCAGGGAACTTTTATATAGAAGGCGCTGTTGCTGCCAGACAGCTCGGCTACCGGGCGGTTTTGCTGATGGGAGAGGGAGCGCGGCAGGTTCCGCCAAACTGGCTGCCAGAAGGGGTGGCGGCTTTTGACTATGCGCCGCACTCGCTAATTTTTCCCCGCGCTGCGGCGATCGTGCATCATGGCGGCGTGGGGACAACCGGGCAAGCGCTGCGATCGGGTTGCCCTGCGCTCATCGTCCCCTACAACTACGATCAGCCAGACAACGCCGAACGCGCCAAGCGATTGGGCGGGGCGATCGCTTTAGAACGCGATCGCTACAGTGCGGCAACTGTTGCGGAAGCGCTAAAGCAGCTATTGTTTGACCCTCGCTATGCGGCGCGCGCGCAGCAATTAAGGCAAATCGTACAGGCAGAAGATGGTATCAAAGTGGCTTGCGATGCGCTTGTGTATGCGAGTGCGAGAAAGTGAGCCGCTCTAGGAATGGCGCGAAAATAACTCAGCCATGACAGTGCGAGAATGGCAAATTTCTCTAATCCTACGCGAGAGGACATTCACTCTATGCCCAAACAGCAACAGGTCAACCTCTACAGATACAGCCAGCTAGTTTGCAGCCTTCTGATCGGACTGGCGATTTTTTTTGCCCCACAATCGGCTCTAGCGGATGTCAGCCAAAAGGAACTCGAAGCGATTCTGCGCACGCGAGAGATTGCGCTGCAAGCGTTGAATACGCGAGATTTTTCAAAAGTCGAACCTTATTTGCACCCAACCTTCACAATCACGACGGTTGACAATCAGGTTTTTCACAAAGTCGATGAGTTTGAAAAATACTGGAATCAGCAGTTTTCTGGGCCGATCGAAAAGCTGAATATGGAGCTGAAAGGAGAGACGGCGAGAACCTTTCTATCTCCAGAAACGGAAGTGGCATCTGGAGAGGCGATTTCAACTTTCTATTTCAAAGATGGTAACGTGAATACTATGGGACTGCGCTGGACAGCCGTGCTGCAAAAGTACCAGGGCAAGTGGACGATTCAATCGCTGCATTTCTCTTCTAACTTGCTCGACAATCCGGTACTGAGAGGCACTCAGGAAATGGCTCGCAATTTAGCGATCGCCTCTGGGGTTGGCGGCTTCGTGTTAGGGGCAGTTGCAACGCTGCTATTGCGCCGCCAGCCAAAGCAACCAACCGAAACGGCGTAGCAAAGACGGTGTGAATGGATACTTTTCAGCCCGATAACGATGTCAGGGTTCAGCGATCGCGCCGACTCAAGGCAACTCTAGTCATCCTATTTTTTTTGTAGGGGCGAAGCATTTGGGCAAATCATCTCTCAGTAGAAACTGAGAATTAACAATCTGAATGCTTCGCCCTCGGAAAGAAAGTGGTAAAAACAGGATGCTTGCGAAGAGAATGGCTATCTACCGAAAATCTCGATTTTGGTTCCCGCTAAAAATGAGAGTGGCTCCAGCCATTCAAGAAGAAAGCGTGATAAAATAGAGTCAGCGTTGGCACCAACGATGATTGTGACAACTTTGCGCCTGTGCGTGAAACCGCAGACATTGGAGCGGTTTAAATCCGAGTATCGCGATCGGACGGGTTAAAGAACCCGAAGTTTAATCATAAATGACATCCTAGTTGACTAGAGGTGATTGCATGGCTGGAATAGAAGGCTTTAGAGTAAGAAATTACAGAGCCCTGCGGGATATTACTTTAGGCAAGCTGTGGAACACGCAGGCTGCAAAACCGCTAACACCCATGACAGCGGTCATTGGTAAAAATGGAACTGGAAAAAGCACGCTTTTCGACGCTTTTGGCTTTCTTTCGGACTGTTTGAAAGTGGGAGTAGAGGAAGCCTGCGACTCTCGCGGTCGTGGCGGATTCGAGAGACTGCGATCGCAAGGACAACAGGGCAGTATCGAGTTTGAGGTTTATTACAAAGAGAATAGCAACGCCCGACCGATTACATACGAATTGGCGATCGCTCTGGACTCGTCTGGAAGACCTTACGTTCAGAGGGAGAGACTCAGACAGCGGCGAAGAGGACAAACTAAAGGGTGGCCCTTTTCTTTTCTCATGCTAAATGAAGGGGAAGGTATTGCATGGAAAGGCGAAGAAGAAGGAAAGCAAGTTGAGGAAGATAAAGGAGACTTTGATTTATCCAGGCTAATAGAGAGACTAATGAGAGGTGAGGCGGGAGAGGAAAGTAAGGAAACTGAGTTAGTGCAACTGGACGACAAGCGAAAACTGGGAATCGCTACTTTGGGTTCGCTCAAACAACACCCCAGAATTTCAGCGTTTCGCAGATTTATAGAAGGATGGTATCTCAGTTATTTCACGCCAGATGCTGCACGCAGCTTGCCTCTGGCTGGCCCGCAAAAGCATCTAAATTTTCACGGCGACAATCTGGGTAATGTAGTCCAATTTATGGAAAGAGAGCATCCCAAGAAATTTCAAGCTATCCTGCAAAAAATTTCTAATAAAATTCCTGGTATAGATAAAATAAGTACCGAAAGAAGTCCCGACGGAAGGCTTTTACTTCGCTTCAACGACAAAGAATTTAAAGACCCTTTTTACGCGCAGCAAATGTCAGATGGAACGCTGAAAGTGTTTGCTTATTTGCTCCTTTTAGATGACCCCACACCGCCGCCATTTTTGTGCCTTGAAGAACCAGAAAATGGTCTTTATCATAAACTGTTAGAAACGTTGGCGCGAGAATTTCGAGAACACGCTACAGGTCAGAAAGGTGGATCGCAAGTATTTATCACAACACATCAACCCTATTTTGTAGATGCCCTTGAACCTGACGAGGTTTGGGTACTTGAGAAGGGCGAAGACGGTTTTTCCACAATCAAACGAGCTAGCGAAGACCCTTTAATCGCTAACCTTGTTTCTGAAGGCTTGCCCCTAGGCGGGCTTTGGTACAGCGACTATTTGGATAAAAGGTGACTAGATGCACTTTGAGATACTTGTTGAGGATAGTTCCGGGAAGAGGGCTCTTGAAATTCTCATACCAAAGATTATCAGCACCGAAGAACACACTTTTCAGATTCATCCCTACAAAGGAAGTGGCCGCATTCCTAAAGGGATAAAATCTGCTTCTGAAGCCAAGAAACGAATTTTGCTCGACCAGCTTCCGCGACTGTTTCAAGGGCACGGGAAAACCTTTTGCAAATATCCTCCTGATTGCCCTGCTATTCTGATGGTCATCTGCGATCTAGACGACCGATGTCTGAAGACTTTTCGCAGAGAACTACTTGACGTTGTGGATGGGTGCAATCCCAAGCCACAGACGCAATTTTGCATCGCGATAGAGGAAGGAGAAGCCTGGTACTTGGGTGATTTTGCAGCAGTGAAGGCAGCTTATCCGAGAGCCAAAGACGCCGTTTTAAATTCGTATGCCAATGACAGTATTTGCGGGACTTGGGAAAAGTTAGCCGATGCAGTGTTTTCCGGCGGTGCTGAAGGCTTATCCAGACTGGGCTGGCAAGCGATTGGTACAGAGAAGGCAAATTGGGCTGAAAAAATATGTCCCCTCATGGACGTGGATAATAATTTATCGCCCAGCTTCTGCTATTTTCGCGACAAGCTTCGGCACTTAAGCAGTCAGTAGCGCGAAAGATGGCTGCAAACATCTAATCACAGGTCGTGCCAGATAGGCTGACGAAAAGCGAGCAAAAATTATGTTAGATTTGCTGATTCAAAACGGGTTAATTTTTGACGGTTTGGGGAGCGCGCCAGTTCGCGGGGATATTGGCATTCAAAATGGGCGAATCGTCGCGATCGCCCCCTCTCTTCCCCCCAATGCCCGCGAAATCGTCGATGCTTCCGGGCTGTGGGTTGCGCCGGGATTTATCGACATACACACCCACTACGATTTAGAGTTAGAGATTGCCCCGGGGCTGAGCGAATCCGTGCGCCACGGCGTCACCAGCGTTGTCATTGGCAATTGCAGTTTATCGGTTGCCGTTGGCGAACCGCAAATGCTGGCGGATATTTTTCAAAGAGTAGAGACGCTTTCCCACCGGCTGATAGGAAAATGGCTGAAACAGTCGATTTCCTGGCACACGCCCGCAGAATATTTGAAGCACTTGCAACAGCTCCCACTTGGCCCTAATGTGGCCCCTATGTTCGGTCACAGTGCCTTGCGCGCTCATGTGATGGGATTGGAACGCAGCCTGACGGTTCAGCCCTCAGAAACGGAGCTAACAACCATGCAGAAAATCGCAGCAGAGGCTTTAGATGCGGGCTTTATTGGCATTTCCATCGATATGTTTCCCTGGCATAGAATGAGTGGAGAATGGCGCGGCTGCACGATTCCCTCTCAACACGCAAAAGAGGGAGAATATGCCATGTTAGCCGATCTCTGCCGGGAAAGCGATCGCGTCTTTCAAGTCACGCCAAATTTACAGCGCTTGGCTTCTTTTTGGGATATTATTCGCATGGGTTCGGGCATCGGACAAAAACCGCTCAGGCTAACTGTCCTCTCAGCGCTGGATGCCGTACACGATCGCAAGCTGTGGCGGGTATTCTCTCCCCTCCTCTTCCTCTGGAACCGAATTTTAAAGGGCAATGTTCGCTTTCAAACCCTAACCGAACCCTTCACCATTTATTCAGATGGCCCACTGACCCCCTTATTTGAAGAATTCCCGACAGGCGCTCAGCTCAATAGCTGCGAGTCCCGACAGGAACGGCAAGAACTGTGGCAGTCTGAAAATTTTCGCAGCCAGTTTCGCAAAGAATGGCTGAGCGGGTGGCGCAAATCCTTTCACCGCCAGTTAGAATTGATAGAAATTGTTCGCTGTCCAGAAACCCACTGGCAGGGTTTCAGCTTTGCTGAAATCGCCCGTCAAAAGCAACAAGAATCGGTAGATTTTTTCATCGAGGCGCTGCAAAAATACGATACCGAGCTGCGCTGGGTGGCGACGGGAGCCAACGATCGCTTAGAGCCCCGTCTGGCGATGATGCAGCACCCTTATATCTTGCCCGGTTTTACCGATGCCGGTGCCCACGTTCGCAATTTGGGTTACTATGATGGAGCCATATCGTTGCTCAAACAAGCAGCGACAACTCATTTTCTCCCGCCTGAAACGGCGATTTACCGCGTCACGGGAGAACCGGCTGCTTGGTTTCGTCTGGATGCGGGAGTTCTCAAAATTGGTGCGAAAGCGGATATTATTTTATTGGCTCCCAATGCTCTCAAGCAGGCGATTGCTCCTCAAGTGGAAATCTCCGATCCGATTCTCGATGGGGAACCTCGCATGGTGAAGCGCGGCTCGGACGACATCGTACAAGCCGTTTATATCAATGGAGTGCGGGTGATTTTTCAGGGTGAGGTGAGCGATCGCTTGGGTTGCGATCGCCTGGGCACTGTTCTGTCTCCGTGCTAAGTCTAAAAAGTTTTTATGCAAGCAAATTTGAAAAATCGCATCAACGATCGAATTATCGACCATCCCTTTACAGACTACTGGGATATTTTCATCCTCAAACACCAGCACCCCCTCAATATTGCCCTGCATATTGTGGGAATATTCTTCTTTTACGGGTTGCTGAGCGCTGCCTGGACATTGCAAAACTTCTGGCTGCTCGTGGCATTGCCGCTAACTCAATTAATCGGATTGAGCGGACATTTCCTGTTTGAACGGAGTCATATCGACCTACAGGACGCCGTATTCTCTTGGCGGGCTTCTTTCTGTTTGGGGCGAATGCTGTTCAGGGTTTTGTCCGGCAAATATGGAGAAGATATTCGCCAGCGGCAAGAGATTTTACAGCAGTATCAGTCAAACTCTGTTATTTTTTAGATGACAGCCATGCAAATTTTCAATAACTGGAATGTCATTGCCAAGGGTTGGTATATTGCCTGTCCGAGTCGGGAATTGCCGGATAAAACCGCAAAATCTTTAGACATTTGCGGGCAAAGAATTGTCATATTTCGGGGGGAAGACGGGAAAGTCCGTGCTTTAGAGGCTTACTGTCCGCATCTGGGGACGGATTTGGGAATTGGACGGGTTGACGGCAACTGGATTCGCTGCATGTTTCACCAGTGGGCATTTGATGAAACCGGGAATTGTCAGAACATTCCCTGCCAAGCGGAAATTCCTGCCAAAGCGAAATTACCAGCTTACGCAACGGAAGAAAAGTATGGGTTTATCTGGATTTATCCCGCTGCTGAAGCCCCGGAGGGCGTGGCTGACTTTGACGACCTGAAGGGGAAAGAAATTATAGCGCAACCTGACAGGGCATTTGAAAGAAGTTGCCACCACCACATCTGCATGATGAATGGCATCGATGCCCAACATTTAAAGACGGTTCACCATCTAGACATTAAAATGGATCTGTCGCTGCACCGGAGCGAATCAGGCACGCACATTGACTTTACTATGCGGGGGCAGTTTCCGCAAACGACCTGGCGAGAGCGGTTAGGGCAGCGATTTTTGGGCTCTACCTATGAGTATTCGATGCGCTATGCTGGTGGCTGCATTGGCTTGCTCACCATGATGAAAAATGTCAGGCTTTTTCCATCACTGCACATGCTCTATGCTTATACTCCGGTTGCTCCAGGCAGGACGCGGATTCAGCCGATTTACGTTACTGAAAAACGCCGTGGGGTTGTCGGATGGTTTTTCAGTCAGTTTTTGTTGTTCTGTACGCGGTTGGCCTACTACATGCTCAGAGATGAAGACGGTCAAATTTACGACAATATTCGATTTAATCCGAAGTTGCTTCTCAGTATTGACAAGCCACTGGCTGAGTATATGGAGTATGTGAATCAGCTAGAACCTTCTCAATGGTCGCGGAAATACCTAACCCCCCAGCCCCCTTCCCTGCAAGGGAAGGGGGAGTAGAAGGGGGAGTAGAAAGGGGAGTAAATTACCCCCCTCCCCGTTTCGGGGAGGGGGGTAGGGGGGAGAGGTTACTTCACGGGTGACTTTCCAGATGCAAACAAGCGAAAATAGAGGGACTGGAAAAACTCCTTAATCGGAAAGGCGATATAAGTAATGGGATTAATGGTGACGATAATGTTGCGGAAATCCCGCTTCGCTAGGGCTACGACTGCCCACGCTACCCATCGAGCCGACATGACGCCATAAGGGTTGAGCTGACTTTTGAATGGCCCTAAAATCAACTTGCGGATGACGCAGGGAGCATCTAAGCGGCGCAAGGTTATTAAGTCACCCAGGGTTCTTTTAGACAGTTCATACAGGGGACTAAATGCCGGATTGACCTCGGCTTCGGAGGTGTTAATCCAGACTTCTTTTATGGCTTTGTGGGAAGATTGCGTTACCGTTTGCAGGAATAATTCAGTCAAGTTTAAGGCAGAGAAGGCGTTAACTTGATAGATTTTTTGTATCGCTGAATGGGAGCGATCGCCGTAGACATTGATTCCGTGATTGATGACGAGAATATCAACTTTTTTCAACCGGGCTGCTAACTCGGCTTCAGCACCTAACTGCCACTGCAAAACCTCAACTTCTGGCTGAAACTGTGCATCGATCGCAGTGGTAATCGCAACAACTTTCGCGCCCTGGAGTAACAGTTCTTCAATTAGCGCCTGCCCCAAAGTACCGGAGGCTCCGGTAATCGCCACTACTTTTCCTTTCAGCGATAGACTCGTGCCTAATAGCTTGTCCACGAATGTCAAATAGCCGCAAAAGTAGGCGTCGCCGCGATCGAAATGATGCCGCCAGTGATAGGTACGATTCACCGTCCAGCACGAAGGAAGCTCGACGAGATCGCCTTGCTTGTGGCTGAAATCAGTCACGAGCAGAAACCCTCGGGAGCGGGCGATCGCAGGAATCAAGAACATGAGAGAATAGAGACAACCGAGCCACATCCCGTAGTTTCGGGACAGTCCAGCAGCCAGAGCCGTTGCCCCCAGCATCGCGACGGCTTCGGGTACGTCATTATACCACTGTGCTTGCTTGTACGCCTCCAAGCTCGTCATGCTCAAATCGGGACGGTAGGCTTTGTGGTGCAAGTTATGAAACGTCTGTAAGGGTTTCCAGTAATGCCCTGCGAGGTGATAGACATCCCGCACCACTTCGGCGAAGACGACTGAGATTAATCCCAGCAGTAATTGGAGAATGGGTTGACTGGATAGCAGGGTGAAGTCCATTGGGTTCAGTAGTGCAGCATTGTTTTAAAAATTCTCCGTCAGTGTAGCCTAATGTCCAGCGTTAAACAAGCCTTAGCCCCCATTTCCAGTCAGCGGGTGGTAAAATAATTGAGAAAAAGCAACGTTCTGACCGTTTGCTCTGCTGATTCGGGGATTTGTGATGTTGCGCGTGTCAGAACGTCCCCCAAAACCGAGTCCCGGTAGTTCCCCAATGATGAAGAGTTGGCTGGTTCCTGTTAAAAAGCTGCATCCGAGCGATCGCGCTGCCATGTATGCGCTGCTAGAAAATCACTTTGAAGGGTTAACTCGGGATGGGTTCCAGACCGATTTAGAGCGCAAAAACTGGGTGTTATTATTGAAAGACGAAATCTCCAATACTCTGAAAGGGTTTTCGACCCTGTTCTTGTCCCAGACGACTTTTTCGGGAGAGCAAATCGCTGTTATCTATTCAGGCGACACCATCGTCGATCCCAGCGCTTGGTCGAGTACAGCCCTCCCCCGTACCTGGATTGCTGCTGTCAATTTTCTCCGCCAACACTATGCTGAAAATAAACTCTACTGGCTGCTGATTTGTTCTGGCTTTCGCACCTACCGCTTTCTCCCCACATTTTGGAAAGAATTTTATCCCCGCTACGATGCAGAAACACCCGCCCCTATGGCGAACCTTATGGATAGTCTGGCGCGGGAATACTACGGCGATTTTTACCAAGAATCCAGCGGAATCGTCAGTTTCAAACATCCCCAAATTTTGCGCGATCGCTTAATTGAGATTCCAACAGAACGACAGGCAAATCCTCACATTCAGTTCTTTGAGGCAAAAAACACCGGCTATCGATTGGGCGACGAACTGGTTTGCTTGACTGAAATTTCCTATGAAAACCTCACCCGTGCCGGACAGCGGATGTGGAACGCCGCCTCGCCGCTACAATTCGTACAATAAACCTGACTGTTGTCAACTTAGCTCGACAAATGTTAGAGTGTTGATTTGAACAAAATTTTTCCCTGCTTTAAGGGGAGCTTAAGGTTTTATTTAAGGTTGACAAATCGGCTATAATAAGCTATACAAAAATAAATTCGCTCGTGCCGCGTTTCATCTCAGGTAATTCCCATGCCTCCTGTCAGCGTCCACTCGATTTTTAACAGTCCCACTCAATTTGTTGAGGGGTGGTACTGGGCACTGCCCTCTAGGGATTTAAAAGTCGGCAGCGTAAAAGCCGTGACGCTGCTGGGTAGAAACCTGGCAATTTATCGCGGCGTCAGCGGGCGAGTGGTGGCAGTCGATGCTTATTGCCCTCACATGGGCGCTCATCTGGCGGAGGGAAGGGTAGAGGGTGATGGGATTCGCTGTTTTTTCCACAACTGGAAATATGACGATCGCGGAATTTGTACGGATATTCCCTCGTTAGAGAAACCGCTGCCTGTCTGTATCAAAACCTGGCAAACTGCGGAAAAATACGGCATGATTTGGGTTTGGGTGGGAGAAGAAACGGCGCGATCGCTCCCCTTCGTGCCGGAACTGGAACACCTAGATTGCGATTATACGCTGGGGACGCGGTTTGTCAAAAATTGCCATCCCAATGTTTTGCTGATTAACGCGATCGACGCTCACCATTTCAATACCGTACACAATCTGCCCCTGGAGATTGTATTTGATGCGCGAGAACTCAATCCCAATGCCATTACGTTCAGCAACACGACGCGGGGAGGGGATGATTCTTGGCTGATTCGCCTGATTCGTCCCCTATACCAAAACGAAGTGACTTACAGCATGTGCTATTGGTACGGCAGCACTGGCACGGTCACGCTTGGGCCAGATTTTTTGCACTTTTATATTATCTTTGCCCTGCGAATGATAGAGGGTGGGAAAACTGAAGGGCAAACGATTTTGGTAACACCAAAACGGTTGGGATGTTTGGGATGGGGTGTCAATCGTGCCTTGCTGTGGTTGACGCAGCAGGTTGGCAATTATTTTGCTAAGGGGGATACGCAAGTATTTCAGACGATTCAGTTTAATTTGAAGACTCCCACGAAAGCCGATCGCTCGATTCTCCAATTCATTCAGCACGTCGAGCGCCAGAAAGCGCTGATGTGGGGGAGTTGGGAAGTTGCCGATCGGTTAGAAGAGAGCGATCGCATTCCTTCCGTTTCTTTATCAAATGAATATGACAGCCATTTTTTCGGATTATAAAATTGCAGGATTTGACTTGCCACATGCCAATCCCGGCGATCGCTTGCGGCGGGTGCTGGCAGCGGCATTGCCCGACAAGGACTCGCGCCTCTCAAACCCAAATCTTGAATGGAATTATTGGGATGCTGCGTTTTTCAACCTGCATCAAGTGAAAATTTTTCAAGAAGCGATCGAAACGGAAAAATCTGCCATCCTTCAACTTGCCAATCACAGCCTGTTGGAAGAATCGTATTCGATTGAGAAAGCTGGCGTTGGCTACATGGCAAAAATGGTGCTGTTCGCAGAAACCGTTGAGGAGCGAATGCTCTACGGACTGTTTGCGGCTGACGAGGCAAATCACCTCAGTCATCTCATCTATTTTTTGCCAGAACTCGAACAAACTGGCAGCGACGATCCGTTTTTGCGTTTGCTGGCAGAAGTGGTGGAAAGTGCAGATAAAACCGTGTTATTATTTGTTTTGCAAGTAGTTTTGGAAGGATGGGGCTTGAGTCATTACCGCCGCTTGGCGAAGGAGTGCCGCCATCCAGCCCTTGCAAAACTTTTCTTCGGTTTTTTGCAGGCTGAAGCGCGGCATCACGGTACGGGAAATATTCTTTTCGATCGCAGTTCGGTTTCAGATGACAGTCGGAAAGCGGCGATCGAAGTGCTGGCGAAGTTTTTGTTTATGGTGCAGGTGGGACCTCAAAGCGTGCTGGCGGCGATCGCGCGCGTGAAAGGGCATCTTTCGCGATCGCAACAAATCCAAATTTTAGAAGAGTTGGACGCAGAAACGCACAGCGGAACGCGCTTGCAACTGCTGCGATCGCTCATGCGGGCGGAACCGGCAGAAGCGATCGTCCAAACCTTAGAAGAGCGAGGAGCCTTTTCCCCGCTGCCCCCTCATCAGTGTGTCAATTTAATCTAGGAATTTTGCCGTGACTCAAACTATTTCTAAGTTGTCAGATAGCCCCACAACTTACCGCAAGTTGCAGATAAACCACAGCCGCAACAAGCAGCAAGATCGTACGGCTTTGATGGATGAAACAGTCGGCAAATTTCAGTATGAAGATTGCCGGGATGAATATTGGAACCCAGAGGAATTTTCCCTGTTGTACGGCACGCCTTTGTGGGAACAGTCCACCCCAAATCAGCGCGTCATTCTCAACCACCTTTACTGGGTAGCCTACTACTCGCAAATTGTTTCCGCAGAAATTGCGACCATTTATTTCAATCAAACCAGTGCAGCAGGGCTTTACGCTTGCGAAGACTTTCGATTAATTTGCGATACTTTAGATTTAGAATCCTCTCAAGAACGGGCGCATATTAACGCATTTCGTACCATTGCCAAAAAGGTTGAGCAAGCTTTATTTGGAGAGCTTTTCTTTACCTATCCAATGCGCGGCCCCTTTACGGAAACAATGGTATATGCTAATACTAATGCCCTGAAAACTTGGTGGAAAAAGATTCAATTACAATATTTTGGGTTAATTTCTGCCAACAATACCTTTTTAGCTTGTCAGTATTTCACGGTACGAGGCGTGAGGACGCTTAACGGTAAATTGGTGCAGCACAAACTCAGCCAATATTGCCAGAAGCATCCCAATCCCGATCGCGCTCCCATTCCTGCCAAAATCTCTTACTATCACTTTTTGGATGAAAGCTTTCACTTCAACAGCTCTACCATTATCTCTCACGATGTTATCACCTGCCTCGCCCCGCCGACTGCATTTGAGCGATTCGTTGCGAATTTGGGATTGCTGGGATGCCAGCGCGATCACTTCCACTTTTCGGCTGCGATTAACGGGATTTTTTGGTACGATCCGGCGCTCTATACTAAAATTTATCTCGTGCTGCGATCGCCCGTTTTTGAGATGAGCGACAAAGAAGCTAGAGACATGATGCGGCGCTGTTTTACCGAGGAGTCGGAAGGATTGCACCGCAGCTACCAGACGCATCAGGAAGCGATGGAATCTTATAAAGTCTATGTTGAAAAACTCGATTACCTGTGGCAGCGAAATCGGGACATGTCACTGATGGCATCCAATTCAATTCCCCGCAATTTAGCCAATCAACAGAGGGCTTTTCAACGCTTTGAGCAACAAAATAGCGATGATTTGTGCCATGCCTGAGACATGCACAGTCGCCTTTCCGGGAACCGACTATCCCCCCGTCGCCCTCCAACCCCATCAAAATTTATCCGAACATCTCACGATTCAGAATTCACCCGTGCTGTTTGGCTGTCGCACTGGTATTTGCGGCACTTGCTTAGTTGAGGTTGTGGGGGAGATTCCTCCTCCCCAAGCGGATGAGCGGGAAATGCTGGATGCACTGGCTGTCAGCAATCCCAATGCTCGGTTAGCCTGTCAAATCGACCTCACGGCTAATATAGAGATTCGCAGGCTGGAAGAATAGGTCATTGCGATCGCTCGCTCATAATATTGTCTAACTCCCCAGGTGCAATTACTAAAATTCCCGCCTTGGTAAATCCAGAGGCATCGCGAGTGACGATTGCATCTACCCCATGTGCTATTCCACAAGCACACTGCACCGCATCTTCAAAATCTTTAAAATTGAGCGCGATCGCCTGTTCCAAAATTTCTTTGTCAACCGCACAAATATGCAAGTCCGTCAGAATTTGTACAATTGCACCTAGAGCCGCTACTGCCCCGCCTGCCTTTCGGACAATATAATAGATGTTCGTAATCGTAGTGGCTGCAATAAATCCCTCTACTTGACCCGCGTCAATTTTTTCAAACACTTTAGCTGCATCCTCTGCAAAAGGCTGCCTATCTAATAAAAAATCTAGGACAACATTGGTATCAATTAAAATTCGCATTACTGATACTTATGAACGAGATAGTTGATATAATCCGCTTCAGCATCTTCGCTCGACATTTCGAGATTTTTGGCAATTCCTCGCAGTCGAGACAAATTCCCCTTTTTCAACAAAACGACAGAAGTTTCTCGCTGTAACGAGTCCAGCAATGCCTGCACTAATTGCCTGCGATCGCTAATGGGTAACTGCAATGCCTGCTTTTGCAACTCTTCTAACGAGTCCAGCAATGCCTGCACTAATTGCCTGCGATCGCTAATGGGTAACTGCAATGCCTGCTTTTGCAACTCTTCTAAAGTCATTTGAATATCCCCTATGCAATTTGAAGATTTTTGGTACATTATAGCACTGAGCGACCAGCTACAACCTCATACGGTTCTGGCCCGATCGCTCTTGGGAGAGTGGCTGGCCATTTTTCGCGGAAAAGATGGCCAACCCGTAGCGCTGCGCGATCGCTGTTTGCATCGCAGCAGTCGCCTTTCACCGGGAAAAGTTTGCAGCGGAGCGCTGCAATGTCCCTATCACGGTTGGGTGTACGATCGCGATGGCAATGTGATTGCTGTTCCCTCTGAAGGAGACTCCTTCAAACCTTCCCAGAACCGCCGAGCGAAGCGTTACGCCACTAGAGAACAGGATAGTTATATTTACGTCCGATTAGCCGACAACCCCAGCGAAGATTTCCAGCCCTTTTCCATGCCTTATTATGGAGAAAGCGGCTGGGAGACAGTGCGAGTCATTAACCGTTTTCGCAACAATGTTACCAATTGTGCGGAAAATTTTATTGATATTCCCCACACGGCTTTTGTGCATCCTGGCGTTTTCCGCACTTCCCGCCAGCAAAAGTTAGAGATGACGGTAGAGCGCTACAATGGCTCGGTTTTGGTGGAATATCGCAACGAAACCAGCAATCTCGGCTGGTATGCCCGCTTTCTCAACCGGCAGGAGGCTGAAATCAAACATGCCGATCGATTTTACATGCCAAATATTACTTGTGTAGAATATAAGATGGGGCACAACCGCCATTTATTCATTACCAGCCAATCGATACCAGAAACGGAAACTTCAACTTTGGTTTATACGGATGTTACTTACAATTACGGCATCTGGAATAAATTGGCGCGTCCGTTTGTTAGATGGACGGCTCAGCATATTATCAGGCAGGATGTTGAAATTTTAGGCATTCAGGGAGAGGCAATCGCCAAGTATGGCACGCAATTTTCTAATACTCCTGCCGATACGATTCACGTTTTTGTCGAGTCAATTAGAGGGGCGATCGCTCGTGGAGAAGATCCGCGATCGCTTCCCAATCAATCCGTTAACGTGACATTTTGGGTTTAATTATGCAAAGTTTTGCACAAATTTTCGTTTTTATAAGTTTTATCAGCTTAATTGGCTGGACGATATGCGATCGCGCGGGCAGAGCTCCTCTAAAAGCCAAAAGTCGCGAAGATTGGTTGCTCGATAGCGCCGGCTTGTTGGTTCAAGGGCTTCTAATTCCGCTGCTGCAAGTCACGGTAATTTACCAAGTTTACCATCACTGGCTACCGGGCGAACAGGGATTGCTCAAACTCTCTCCAGTTGCCAGCTTTCTCATAAGTTTTGTAGTCGTTGATTATCTTTACTACTGGAATCACCGCCTCTTGCACGCGGCTCCTTTCTGGCAGGTTCACCGAGTGCATCACACCGTCACTCATCTGGATGTATTGGGCACCTCTCGCAATACCCTATGGGCGAGCTTTCTGATTATTTATTTGTGGATTCACGCTTTATTTTTGTATCTCCTAGCCGAGCCAACGGGCTATATTCTGGGAGTTAGTCTGACTTCGGCGCTGGATTTATGGCGGCACAGCCGACTCATGGTTCCTGCCGACTCTTGGCTTTACCGATGCCTGTCTCCCTGGCTGATTCTGCCGCAGGATCACGCCTGCCATCATTCCAGCCAGTCTCCCCACAGCAACTATGGTGCCAATCTGAAACTCTGGGATAGGTTGCACGGCACCTATTTTAAAAACAATGATTTGCCAAGCGAACTCGGAATTATAACTCCCTTAAGTTTCACTCAAAAACTTTTGTTTCCCTTTCTTCCCATAAAATTCTCAACCCCTCTAAAACCTAAACTATAAAAATGACGCTTCTGAGTACATTTTTGTTGTTTTTCCCGGCGATAGTATTGCTGCTGACTGGCGCAGCCGCCGTCTATTTCGCGCATTCACCCGGCATTTTGAGCCTTCTGGCGATTTTGGCTTCTCTCTACGGGCTGCCCGTGTTGGTTTACCGATTGCACCAGCGCGTGTATCCGGTGCGGGAGGGGATTAGTTACCTGCGCGGAAAGGATTACAGCCCTTGGTGGGGCAGTCATCAGATTCAGGTTATCTATATTGCGATTCCGGCTTTGGAAGCGGTGCTGCGGCTGATTCCGGGGGCGTTTTCGGCGTGGTTGCGATTGTGGGGTGCTAAAGTGGGACGAAATGTGTACTGGACTCCTATATTAGAAATTGCCGATCGCGGCTTGTTAGAAATCGGCGATCGCGTTGTGATTGGGCATCGCGTTGGCATCTATTCCCACACTATAAAACCCCGAAAACAAAACTTAATGCTGTATGTCAAGACTATTAAAATTGGCAGCGATGTCTTTATAGGAGCCGGTTCCCATATCGCTGCGGGTGCCGTCATTAGCGATCGCACTTTTTTGCCCATTCTCACGAACCTTTATCCCAATCAAAAGGTAGAATAATGCGCCAGTTGATTCAGCTTTTCGGGCAACTCCTCACACCCGCCGCCCGCCGCTTTCATCAGGCACTAGAGCGCCCCGATTTCGTGCAGGCATCCGTGCAGCGCGATATCTGCGATCGCCTGACAAACAGCGAGTACGGCAAATCATCGGGAATTCGTTCTGTTGCCGATTGGCAGCGCCTCCCCATCGTCGATTACGACGCGATCGCGCCCTGGATTTCAGGACATCTCAAACGCCCTAAAATTCCCCTCACTCCCGAACCGATTTTATTTTATGAAAAAACTTCTGGCAGTACGGGCGCTGTCAAGTGGATTCCCTACACGCGATCGCTGCGTCGCTCGTTCAGTCAAATGTTTTGCGTGTGGGCACAGGATTTGATAGAAAATGGCCCTCATTTTTCCACCGGAAAGCTCTACGCCTGCATCTCGCCGCAACTCGATGCACCGGATTCTAAAGAAAATAACGCTTTATCTTTGCAGGATGACTTGGATTATTTAGATGGCTGGCTGCGGTGGTTTCTGCGTCCCTGGTTAGTTATGCCAGAAGGACTTCACCAACTGCGCGATCCGCACTTCTTTAAACATCAGCTTTGTCTGGCATTATTGCAGGTTGAGGAATTAGAAACAATTTCTATTTGGAGCCCCAGCTTCCTGCAAGTTCACTTAAACTATATCCAAAAAAATCAGGAATTGTTGCGAGGAGAATTGCGAGAGAGAATGTCGCGCGATCGCCTGCACCTCCTTTCAGAAAAACCCATTCCCTGGGCGAAACTTTGGTCAAATTTGAAGTTAATTTCTTGCTGGGATAGCGCCAATGCCGCCGATGCAGCCAACGGACTGCGATCGCACTTTCCCGACACCTTAGTGCAGGGCAAAGGTTTGCTGGCAACTGAAGCGCCGATGACGATTCCCCTCATAGAAGCGCGGGGCTGTCTTCCCGTTCTCGACGAAGTTTTTTTCGAGTTTGAAAGCGATACCGGAGCCCTTTTTCGCTTGCACGAACTCAGCCTCGGACAAACCTATACTCTCATTTTATCGCAAAAAGGAGGTTTGTATCGCTATCGAATTGGCGATCGCATTCGCGCGACTCACTGGTATTGCAATACTCCCTGTTTGGAGTTTCTGGGGCGAGAGCGAACTGTCAGCGATTTGGTTGGCGAAAAACTGCACGAGGCTTTCGTACACGATGCCCTAGAAGACTTAAACTTGCAAGGAACCTTTTTTAAAAGTTTGGTGCCCGTTGCCAATCCACCTCACTATATTTTGTTACTCGATCGCGCCCCAGAACCCCCAGAAATGCTTGCCGAAAAACTTGATAAAATTTTATCGCAGTCACCCCATTACCGCCGTGCCCGGTTGCTAGAACAACTCGCCCCGCCACAGATTTTAATAGGCGATCGCATTCCCGAAGTCTTGGCGTTATTCCGCGTTCAAACAGGCAGCATTTGGGGCGGCATTAAACATCCCATTCTCGCAAAATACCCCATCAGTCACGAGCTTTTACAAGAATTGCAATCTGTTTCTTAGAACAGATTTGTTTGCCGAGATCGCTCAAGAGCCATCGCCGGCTCTAAAAAACTCTTTTCTTCTCTCCCCCCTCTGCGTCCTTTGCCTCTTTGCGGTTAAAAAAATTGCTGTTAAATCGGCAAGCGATCGATATCCCTGTTAGAACCAATTACCACCATTGCCGTCCCCCCGATTAGGCGCGCGTTCGGCGGCGGATTGATAACGAACTTGCGATCCTGGCTCACCGCCAGCAAATTCAACCCGTAGCGGCTCCTCAGTTGCAGTTCCGCGATCGTCTTGCCGTGAAAATCCTCCGGTACAATAACTTCTACAATACTGTTTTCGGGGTCTAGCTCAAATCGGTCGAGAATACTCGGTTTGGTAATGCTTCGCGCCAGGTTGCAGCCCATCTCGTGTTCGGGAAAGACTACGAGATCTGCGCCGACTTTCTTGAGGAGCTTTTCGTGGGTTTCAGAAGACGCCTTCGTCACCACGTTTCTCACCCCGCCTTCTTTTAAATTGAGCGTGGTAATGATACTGGCTTCGAGGTAATTGCCGATCGCCACAATCACGGTATCGAGTTCAAAAACTCCCGCTTCTTTCAGTGCCGTGGAGTCCGTCGAATCTAATTGCAGCGCGTGGGCGGCGAGGCGATCGCTCAAAACCCGAGCCACTCGCCTGTCATCGGAATCAATGCCCATCACTTCGTAGCCCAAGCCGTGCAGCGTGGCGCATACCGCTCGCCCGAAACGACCTAAACCAATGACGGCAAATTGCTTTTTCTCCGTGCGGAGACTGCGAAAGAAACTTAGAGACGACAAATTCACGGCTCAACTCCGGACTTAGGATAAGTCCCTTTGTTTGGGTAAGATGCTTTTCTAGCTTAGCAAGTAAGGGCGCGGCGATCGCTACCCCACCAATAGATTCTCCTCTGGATAGCGGACGCTGCTCGGTTTGGGATCTCCCAGAAGCGCCCCCATCAACAGCAGCACGCCCACCCGCCCCACATACATCGTTGCAATCAGCATGAGCTTGCCGAACGGAGAAACACTAGCCGTGATGCCAGTGGACAGCCCAACGGTGCCAAATGCCGACACTGCCTCAAACAGGATTTGGATAAATTCAAGTTTCGGATCGCTCAGCGCAATCAGAATTGTTGAAATAATTACCACCATCAGGGAGCCGAAAGCCACGCCAATCGCCTTTAAAACCAGCACTAGCGGGATTTGCCGCTGATAGCAGTATACTTCTTCTTTCCCCTGTAGCACGGCTTTGGTACAGCTATATAATACCCTCACGGTTGTAGTTTTAATCCCGCCGCCCGTGCTGCCCGGACTGGCACCGAGAAACATCAGCGCGATCGTAATAAATAGCCCAGCCGTGGTCATCTTGCTAATATCAATCGTGTTGAAACCCGCCGTGCGCGGCGTCACTGATTGAAACCAAGCCGCCATCAACTTTTCCCCAAAACCCAAAGGCCCAAAGGTGTTAGGATTGTTATATTCTGTGGCTAAAAATGCCACCGTTCCTAATGTTAGTAGTACGAAAGTTGTCGTTGTTACTATTTTATAATTTAAAGAAAAAACCAGACAAGCTGATTTTTTTGCAAGGCGACACTGCAGCCACATATACATTTCCATAATTACCTTATAGCCAATGCCGCCAAAGATAATTAAGAAGGTGACAGTGAAATTGACAAGGGGCGATCGCGCGTAGCCAATCAAATTATCGGAAAACAAACTAAACCCGGCATTATTGAAAGAATTCACGCTGTGAAAAATCGCCGACCAAAATCCTTCCCGAAAGCCCAAATCCGGGACGAAACGCAACATCAGCAGCAAAACACCACTGATTTCAAAAAGAAACGTCGTTGCCATAATTGATTTAACGAGCTGAACGACGCCAGCCAATCCGGGCTCGTCTAGGGATTGTTGAATCGCAATTTTATCGCGCAAGCCAAATTTTCGTCCCACCAGCAGCAGCAAAAAGGTGGTTGCTGTCATGTAGCCCAACCCGCCCACCTGAACGAGGAGAACTAAAACTAACTGCCCAAAAAAGGAATAATATTTCCCGACATCGACAACGGACAAACCCGTCACGCAAACGGCTGAAGTCGAAGTAAAAAGGGCTGTAATCGGATCGCTCCACGAGCCGTTACTAATTGACAAGGGCAGCATCAATAGTAGCGCCCCTACGGTAATTACAGCCAGAAATCCCAGGCAAATCGTTCTAGAAACAGTCATAGATTGTTTAGATCAACGCGACGCTCGAACTCATCAGAATTAGATGAGGGTGTGTCAGGGGAAAAAAGCGCTTAATCTGGCTCATTCTCGCCCTCCCAGGCTGCTTGGAAAAAGTCTCGCTCACACAGCATAGCGTAGCGATAGGTGGAATGCGCCACGGACTCCGCCCCACCGTACCGATCGAGCAAGCTTTCGAGCTGTCGCGCCAAGGGCTCGAACTCTGCGCTGCTGTAGGTGCGAATCCAGTCGGCATAGGGGTGTTCTGGGATGCCATTTTTGGCCAGTTCTTGGCCTAAATACGCATACAGTCTCATGCAGGGAGCCATTGCCGCCGCCGTTACGGCGACGTGGCTGCTCCAAGCTGTAGCCAGTAGAAAGTCGGTATAGCGGCGCGTTGCGGGGTTTGGGGAAATGGAGCGCAAGTCAACCCCCCAGCGCTCTGCATAGCGCTGGTGCAGTTTCAATTCTTCCAAGACACCGCCCGCGAGGGCGTGGAAAATGCCGAATCCTTCCCAGTCGGGCGCTTTGGCAGCCGCGAGGCTGTAGGCGCGGGCAAAGGTTTCGAGAAAAAAGGCGTCTTGCCCGACGTAATCGGCAAATCGGCTTTTGGGCAGGGTGCCTGCGGCAATTCCCTGCACGAACGGATGTTCCAAACAAGCGATCGCGATATCTCGATTGGCTTGCCACAAATCGCTCGATAGTGTCATATCGATCTCAAATCTCACATCGAAAACAAGATGACCGCGACGCTTTATCAGCGAATTCAGCAATTTTACGACGCTTCTACCGGTTTGTGGGAAGAAGTTTGGGGCGAGCACTTGCACCACGGCTATTATGGCCCCGCAGGGGACCAAAAAAAAGACCGCCGTCAGGCGCAAATTGATTTGATTGAGGAACTCCTCAACTGGGCTGCGGTGCCGCCAGCGCCAGAACCGCCCTCCCAGATTCTCGATGTCGGCTGCGGCATTGGCGGCAGCAGCTTGTATTTGGCGCAGAAGTTCGGCGCATCGGCGACGGGCATCACCCTCAGTCCCGTTCAAGCGGAACGGGCGGCGGAACGGGCGCGCGAAGCGGGTATGGGCGATCGCCTTCAGTTTCAGGTGGCAGATGCTTTGAATATGCCCTTCGCCGATCGCTCCTTTGATTTCGTTTGGTCCCTCGAAAGCGGCGAACACATGCCCGATAAAGCGAAATTCCTACAGGAATGCTGCCGCGTTCTCAAACCGGGCGGGAAATTTATTATGGCTACCTGGTGCCACCGCCCCACAAATGAACCTAAAGGCCCTCTGACCGCCGATGAGCAGAAACACTTAGCCGATATTTACCGCGTTTACTGCTTGCCTTACGTTATCTCCCTGCCGGAATACGAGGCGATCGCCCGCGATGTTGGCTTCCAAAATATCTGCACCGCCGATTGGTCTGCTGCGGTCGCTCCCTTCTGGGATGTCGTCATCGACTCTGCCCTCACCCCCAGCTCTATCCTCGGCTTGCTGCGCTGCGGCTGGCCCACCATTCAAGCCGCCCTCTCTCTGGGATTGATGCGGCGCGGCTACCGCAGCGGTTTGATTCGTTTCGGCTTGCTGTGCGCCAGCAAGTGAGGGGGCTTTCTGGCGAGGGGGGGAAAGATTGACAGTTGTCCTCCTTCTCCCAACCCAGAAACTGCGTTACAAGCGTAAAAGCTCAATCGGTTGCGACGGCAACCTGCTTTGTAGGGGCAACCACTTCTGGATTGCCCCTACTGGGGAAAGCACGCGATCGCTTGCAGCAAATTTGCCGCCAAATGATATAATAAAAAACCTGCCTGAATAGGCTAGTCCGATCCTGCCACTTTTATTGAAATAGGGGTCAAAGTGACTTGAAAAACAAAAGAAAAAATAAAGATTTAATCCGGCATTGATCCAGACACTTTCAGTTACAATTTTTCATTTATCCAGACGCTCCAACTACATCTTTCTGGGGAAAGGGTGGCGCGATCGCCCGCTCCCTTCATTAGCCTGAAAGAGGAACGCTTCACCTGAAGCCAGCCTTTTGTCAGGAGAAAAGCGCCGCGCCACCCGCAGCCTTTCCCCGAAACAGTAAACTCGATCGGTACGGAGAACCATTCCATGACCATGACCAAAGCTCACATTTTCGATTTCGAGGATGAAAAATTCAAAGCACCGCCCTCGAATACGCTTCCCTGGTGTCAGATGATCAACCCGCGACTCAGCCGCGACGGCATCAAGCCTCACGGGTTGGCGCTCAAGCTCGATCAAGCCCAGGCAGCAGGCTTCAAGCCCGATGAAAATTGGCGGCAAATCGAACACGAGTTCGGCACCGGCGATGTCGAAACGCTCTTTCTCACCACCCACCCGCGCTTAGCGATCGTGCGGCGCGGACCGGTCTGTATCAAAGATCGAGAAACCGGCGACAACCTCGGGCGTCTGATGGATCACTACGATGCCTTCAAAGCCGACCGCCTCAAATTCAAAACCTTCACCCGCTACCTGATTTTCTTCGTCGGACACGACAAAAAATTTCTCCACCAAACTCCCCTGCGCTTGACGCTCAGCGGTGCTGCCGGCGTTGGTTTTGCGATCGCTTATCGCAACTCTAAAATGGGCGAAGCCTCATCGGGCTTCACCACAGACCTCGAAAAAGCCTATGCCGACTACCGCAATCAACCCTACGCTCCCAAAGGCCCTCTCTTTCACGCTCACGGCATTTTTTGCCCGACTTTTGAAGCGGTAGAAAAAGGAACGGGCTCGAATACTGCTTGGATATGCGATACCACTGGCTACGAACGCCCCACTTTTAAAAACGTCACCAATTACCTGATTCCGCCCAATTCCGATGAGTCGGCGCTCATCGAGCAAATGTTTGAAGAATACAAAGATTTCGGTCAAGAAATGCCCAAGCCTGAATTTGCCAAGTTGGACAAGCCGGGAAGTTCAAATGCTTACGATTACCCCGATGGCTATGATTATCAGGGCGACCCTCCTTATTAAGTCGATCGCTTAACATCCTCGTAAAAATTTGCTTTCAATAAAAACCCGGTTTCTGAAAGAACCGGGTTTTTTAATAATTAATTTTTATCGCTTCAAATCTTCTGGAGTATTGCAATTTCGCAACATTTGAGCTTCTAGGGTGCCGACCGGCAGGGGCTCAACCGGAAGGCGATCGAGCCAGCGCTGCAGCGATCGCCCCCCTTCCCCGATAAACGCCTGCAAATCTTCCCGCGCCCTCGCCCGATAAAACCCGCACAAAGGCTCCCACCCGAAAGACTGCCGGGGAACCACCGCCAAAATCTCCTCAGAAACCCCACCTAACTGCTGCACCCAGCCCTTCAAAATATCAACCTGCAATAACGGCATATCGCACGCCAGCAATAAAATCCACTCTGCCGAAATCGCCGCCAATCCCTGCGCCAAAGCCACCAGAGGTCCTTGGTGGGGCTGGGCTTCCACCAGCCAGCGACACTCTAGCTTTACAATCCCTTGATAGCGCTCAACCCAGGGCGCGAGAACGTACACGGATGCGCCGCATTCCGCTGCCACGCCACAGACTCGCTGTAGCATGGGCACCCCCTCCCAGAGAATCAACGCCTTATCCTCGCCCATGCGCGAACTCTTGCCGCCCGCGAGGACAAGCGCCGCTAAGGGGAGTGTGGAGTGTGAAGTGTGGAGTGTGGAGTGTGAGAGCAAGTTCAGCTACAGGGAGTGTGGAGTGTAGATTGTGTAGGGGCTTTTCGCGAAAAACCCCTACAGGAGTGTGGGGTGTGGCGCGCGGCGTGTGATATAAATTTCATAATCTCCGGAAGAATACACCTATACAAAACTGGTCAAAGAGGCGGATTTTTTAAAAGCTATTTAATCGGAAGTTATCAAATAGGTTTTCCATAAAATCCCCCAATCCCCCAATCCCGGCACGCCTCTCAATAGACTTTAAACCGGCTGAGCCAACTTCAGGGAAGCAACGGCTTTGCTGATTTCCTGCAATTTTTCAGCCGCCTCACCGCGAGTGAGAACAGCTTCGGCTTTGGCAAATCCCGCGTTCAAATCCGCGCAGACGCCGCAGCGCCACAGGTAAAAGCCGCCATTCCAGATGGCAGATTTCATCAATTCCGAGGGTTTGCCCTGCAAGACGCCGCGCATCTGCTCCGCAAGTTCGGGGGTGGAAGTGAGGGGAACGTCATCGCCGCCGAAGCCGTAATCGCGAGCGGGCAATAAAAGGCGATCGAAGTGCGGTTGTGCGTCGCTGCCCGGGGAGCTAGTGCCGATAATGGCGGTGCGATCGCGCGGCAAGTCGCAGCTTCCCTCCAATCCCTTAACGGTGGTGAAGTGCTGGGTGCCCCGCAGTGCGTGAGCTTCTCGGAAAAAGTTTTCCGTGGGGGGATGCACGAAGCCAGAAACGACGTGAGCGTCGCCAGCGTAGGGGCTCCAAATTAACTCTAGAGTTGCCAGGGGCGGGCGCTTGCCAATTTGGGCGCGGTAGGGAACAATTTGGTAAGCGAGGGGAAAGTGTACCGGCAGGTAGACGAATCCCACCAGGGTTTTGTCAAAGACTTGCTGGCACTGTTCCAGGGAAAGGCGATCCCAGTTGACGCCCAAACCCTGCCAGATTTCTATCAGGGGCGTGCCTTCTTTGGTGGGCATTCGATCGCCCCCGTGCTGCACCACGGCAACGCCCGCCGCCGCCAGAATCAGCGCCGTCAGCGGCGCAACAGGCGCGTACCGGGAGTGACCGTCGTAGGGGCAGCTCAAAACCGCGACCGGTTGCGGCGGGGCGATCGCCTGCAATTTCGGCCCCAATGCGTCGTAAGCGTCCAGCATTCCCGCCAATTCCTCACCGGTAATCCGCTTGATGCGGTGAGCGATCAGAAACGCCCCAATCTGCGCCGGCGTTGCTTCCTGCTGCAGCATCATCCGGATGGCTGCTTCGGCTTCAGCGCGGGTTAAATGTTCGCTCGTGTGCGTGCCGCTGCCGACTTTGCGCAGCAATTCCCTGAATGCGTCGCTCATAATCACCGCTTACCCAGAAATCTGACTGTTCGAGGTGCCCCCTGCTCATCAAAGGTATCACGCTTTCAATCATCACGCTACTTGACTCTGAGGGGTTCTAGGAGAGTTTTTTTTCCCGATTAATTCGTCGAACTGTACGGGGACTAATTCCATCGCCAGTTTGTAGAAGTGCTCAATCGGAGGAATCTGCAGGCGATCGCGCGTCGTCACCAGTACTACCTGACGAGTCAGGGGAGGTTCCGAAAACCCAGAGCCGGTTTCGATCGCTCGAATGGCCAAGGTTGGGTCAGCGATCGCCTCCACCAGCGCCGACTGCGGCAGCAGGGCAATCTGTTCTCCCTGGCGCACCACTCCTCGGAAGGCATCGAGCGTATTCAACTCCAAAGCCGCCTGCAGCTTGATGCCCCGGCGCTCGAACTGCTCCTGCACCAAGCGCTGCATCCCGTAACCGTCTTTAAAAACCACTTGCGGATAGCGCCCCAATTCTGCCCAGGGCACCGTCTCGTACTGCGTCAGGGGGTGATTGGCTGCCATGAGGATTTCTAGCGGCTCGTTGTAGAGTACCTCCACCACCATTTCCGGGCTTGCCGTTAAAAAGCGATTGTTCATCACCAGCGCCATGTCTACCAGCCCGTCTTTGAGCACTTTCAAGGCGCGATCGCTCCCCAGCGACGTCACCCGCAACTGCACCTCTGGATAATCCCGTGCAAATTTTTGCAGCACTGGCGGCAAGCAATAAGCGCACACCGAGTGAATCGCTGCCACGCACAGCTCTGGCTGTTTCCCGGCGAGCAAGTCTGCCAATTCCTGCTGTGCGGTTTGCCACTCCTGACAGATTTTGCGGGCGTGGGGGAAGAATCGCTCGCCCCCCAGCGTCAGCTTCGCCTGCGCCGTGCGGTGGAACAAGGGCAAACCCAGATCTGCTTCCAGTCCCTGGATTTGTCGGCTGACGGTGGATTGGGTGACTCCGCATTTTCGCGCCGCTTGCTGAAAGCTGCCTGTTTCGGCGACTGCTAGAAAGGCTTGCAACTGCTCTAACCGCATGGTGGTGTAGCCTGCATCACATTTTATTGGTAAATTCAGATTAGCCGATTTAGCGCAGCAGTTTAGTACAGTTTGATACAGCCAGTCACCGAAACAGCGGTTGCCCCCAGAAAATCTTTCTCGGGATAGGTGGTAGGCGATCGCCACCATCACTCCAAAACTCAAACTTCATCCAGTAATTTTTGCGTATTTTCTCGGATGCAGGATCGGCATTTATGCTGGCTCCAGATTTTTACTCTTGTTAACTTTTAAAGTTAACTTTACATTTCTGGGAAATTATCATTTTCCACCGCAAAGATGCAAAGAACGCAAAGGGAAAGGAAAAGGAAAAGTAATTAGATGGGCCTAAATAAAATCATTAAGAAACTCAGTTTTTGAAGAAACCGGGTTTCTGGTTTGCCACTTTTTTTATTGACTGATACTGATTTGGTTCTACTTAGAAACCTCCTGGCTTGGTTACATCCGTCTCTTAATTCGTGTCGGGTTTCCGATTTTTTATCTGGATTAATTGATAAGAATTGTAGAGATTGTGGTAAAGTATGTAAAACATCGGCCCTAGCGCGACGACGGGATTGAGGAAAGAGAGAGAAAGCCAGACGGTAAACATGGTGTTTTTTTGTCCCAGCGATTGGCTGGCTTCCCGCGCGAAGTCTTTGCCTCCGATGAATCTGCCGAGCCGGAAGTTAACCGTGCATATAATTAGGGATATGACAGCGATCGCGGCGATTGTTTTCGGCGGAGCATTTGATTCTTCTAGGATAAAATGCGTTGCTTTTGCGCTGGCGATAAACAAGATAATATTCCAGGTGTAAAATCCAATGATTTTCAGCCGAATCAACGAACACGATAAATCAACAGCGATGAGTTTCAGCAAGCGAGATAGGACGAGCGGCGTTAAAAATAAGGCGACGATAGATAAAAAGACTTTTTGAGTAGAGATGAGATTGCCGGGATGAATTAAGGGAATGAGAAAAGGGACAGCTATGGCTACAAGACTATTAGTTAGAATGACGGAAAAAGTAACGTAATCGACGTTTCCTCTTAAAAAGCTCATCATCGCGGGAGCAGAAATAGCGGTGGGGCTGATGGCTGTTATAAAAGAGATAAAAGCCAGATCGGAGTTTAAGGGGGTGAGGAGAAAGTAGGCAGTGAAAGCGACAGAAAGGTTGGCGATCGCTATCCAAATTGTCTGAAAATAAAATTTATCTATTCTCGCCGTTAAAAAAGGAAAAAATAGCACCACCATCAGGAGGTACTGAATGAGAAAAGAATAGACGTGAGCTTGCGGAAATAGAATCCCCAGGAGAATGGCTGCGATCGGCAAAAAAGGCTGCATAACTCAAATAATTTCTACAAAAATATAAATTTTTCCCCGGGAGCATCCCCTGCGCATGTATACGGGAAAAAATTTCTTTCTTCAACTCCTGACTCCCCCTCTCCCCCTCTCCCCCTCTCCCATCCCCTACCCCAT
>CAYOOD010000075.1:29745-39314 GCA_964405435.1 uncultured bacterium | reverse complement strand
ACGAACGCTGGAAGCGTTAAGGGGAAAAAGGTTTGAAATTTTGGAGATGTCTAATAGTTTTCACCCGGATGGGGTGGGAATTGATGGTTATCCGGCTGAGTCGCTGGTGGTAGCGGCGGTGGTGGTGGATGTTCGGGATCGCGCTGCTGCCAATCCCGAATCTGCGATCGCCCCTTCCGATCTCCTCGCTTGGGAGGAACAGCACGGAAAAATCCCTCCGGGTTGCGTGGTTTTGCTCTACACCGGCTGGCAGGATAAATGGTCGAACCCCGAAGCATTTCTCAACAATTTGCGCTTTCCCGGTTTTGCCAGGGAGACAGCGCAATTTTTGCTCGAAGAACGGGCGATCGCCGGTGTCGGCACGGATACCCACGGCGTCGATGGTTGCGATGCCACCTTTTCCACGAACCGCCTGGTATTGGAACGGCGCGGTATTGTTTTAGAAAATCTCGCGAATTTGCACCAATTGCCGCCGACGGGCACCACCTTAATTATCGGCATCCTGCGCTTGCGAGGCGGTTCCGGTTCGCCTGCCAGCGTGCTGGCATTGGTGCCGTGATTTTAACTTAGATATCGAATAATTCGGCAAGGATTGCCCGCTGCTACAACATTAGCTGGGATATCTTTCACCACAACGCTGCCCGCTCCGATAGTCGTATTGTCACCGATAGTCACTCCCGGACAAATAATTGCACCGCCGCCAATCCAGACATTATTGCCGATCGTTATCGGGGCACCTAATTCTAATTCTGTCAGCCTGACAGCGGGATCGGTGGGGTGAGTGGCCGCGTAAATTTGGACATTAGGCCCGCACAAAACATTCTCGCCGATCCGCACAATATGGCAATCTAAAATTATCCCGCCAAAGTTCATAAAAAATTTGTTGCCGATATAGATATTGCTGCCGTAATCGCAGCGAAACGGCGGCTGGATAACTGCGCCAGTTCCTATTTTACCCAATAATTCTTCTAAAATTTGCGATCGCCTTTCCAATTCTTCTTCCGTCGTGTTATTATAAAAGCGAGTCAGCCGCGCCGCCCGCTGGCGCAAGGCTGTCAATTCCGGATCGGCAGCCAGATAAAGTTCGCCCGCCAGCATCTTTTGTTTTTCGGTTTTTTGTTGGTCTTCCATTTTCTCAAAGTCAATTTATATTATAAAATACTCGTTAACAAGCTCATCTTGTTAACGAGTATTCTGCGTACTTAGCGCTGAGCGATATGGGGAGTGCGCCCCAACAATCCTGTCATCAACCGCAAGGCAAAACCTTTTAACGGCTGAATGTTTCGCAGCGTCCACAAACCGAGGCGGCGCAGGGGGACGAGAGGGAACCAGTTATTAGAAAACAGGCGATCGAGGAAATCTGTAAACCCTAGAATGGCGAGGTTTTCTATTTTCCGCCAGCGTTGGTATTGCTGCAGCACGGAGAGGGAACCGATATCTTTTCCGGAAGCATTCGCGCCTCGCAAAACTTGAGCGATCGCAGCCGCATCGCGAATCCCCAGATTTAAACCTTGCCCGCCGACGGGATGGCAGCAGTGAGCGGCATCGCCAATCAGGGCAAGTCGCGGGAGAACGTAGCGATCGCTCTGCATTAACTGTACCTGAAAGAGCGATCGCTTGCCTACCAATTCCAGACGCCCCATTTGATTGCCGTAGCGGCGCGACAGTTCGGCGAGAAATTGTTCGTCGTCGAGTTCCATCAGTGCTTTGGCTTCTTCGTGCGGAGACGTCCAGACGATATTGCAGAAATTTCCCGGCAGTGGTAATATAGCAAAAGGGCCGCTCGGCCAGAAGCGTTCGTAAGCGATATTATCGTGAGATTTTTCTGGTTTGATGCGGGTTGTGATGCAGGATTGCCAATATTTCCACCCGCGCGTGTTAATGCCGGCGGCTTGGCGAATAGGCGATCGCGAACCATCGGCAGCAACAATTAACCGAGAGCGAATCAATCGAGTTTCGCCCTCCATTTTTACCGCTATTTCGACGCAATCTTCTCGATAATCGACATTCGCGACTTCAGCAGGGCACGCCCAGGTAACGTGCGGGCATTCATTCAAAAATTCTTGCAATGCTGAAATCAGCACGCGATGTTCCCCCACATATCCGAGGGCGTCTCTATTTAAATCCTGGGGTTGGAATTGCACGACACCGGGATAGTCGGCATCAGAGAGGCGAATTTGGGTGAAGGTTTGAATTTTGGGCAAAATTTTATCCCAGACGCCGATACCCTGAAAGATTTGCCCGGAGAGGAGGGAAATCGCGTAAACTTGCTGCCGGGATGCTGCTATTGATGGGGGTTGCGCCTCAATCAGCACCACCTTCATCCCGGAATCTTTCAGAGCAGCAGCGAGGGTAGCGCCGGCAATTCCGGCACCGACGATAGCAACGTCGCAGTCAAAACTGCGATCGAGTGGGGGCGTTTGGGTAGACTCAGACGAGCGAGTAAGCAGCTCCAGCGGCATTGTTATGGGATTTTGTCAAAGACGATAGGAATATATACTTTTTTTTATTTTGCCGCAACTCGCCAGTAATATCAAGCGCGATCGGAGTAGAGCGCCGAAGTAGAGCGCTGAAGCCCGCCGGGGGTTTAAACCGCCTGTTCGTGGTTCCCAGACTCAGCCTGGGAAGCCGAATCTAGAGGCTCTGCCTCTAGATGAGAAGACGGGAGCATCCCGTTTTTGTAAAAACACCTTTTTTCAGGAGTGGGAGCGTCTCGCTCCCTATCAATCTCAGAGCGAACGAGACGTTTAGCGAACGAGACGTTTAGCGAACGAGACGTTTAGCGAACGAGACGTTCGCACTACAACAACAGGAGTGGGAGCGTCTCGCTCCCTATCAATCTCAGAGCGAACTACAACAACAGGAGTGGGAGCGTCTCGCTCCCTATCAATCTCAGAGCTACAACAACAGGAGTGGGAGCGTCTCGCTCCCTATCAATCTCAGAGCGAACGAGACGTTTAGCGAACGAGACGTCTAGCGAACGAGACGTTCGCACTCCAACAATGGGATGCTCTCGATCCCTCTGTTAATTTAAACTTGAGCCGCTGCGGGGTAACAAACTTTTGTCCCGCCCAAGCCGCAATACCCATTCGGATTCTTACCGAGGTATTGCTGGTGGTAAGGCTCGGCATAATAAAATTCAGGAGCGTCGAGAATTTCCGTGGTAATTTTCCCGTATTTCGCCGCGTTCAGAGCTTGCTGATAGGCATCTCGCGAAGCTTCAGCCTGCTTTCTTTGGGCGTCGGAATAGACGTAAATTCCCGAACGGTATTGGGTGCCCGCATCGTTGCCCTGACGCATTCCTTGGGTGGGATCGTGGCTTTCCCAGAAGACTTTTAGCAGGGTTTCGTAACTGATGACTTTCGGATCGAAAACGACGAGAACGACTTCATTGTGCCCCGTCATGCCGCTGCAGACTTCTTCATAGGTGGGGTTGGGAGTGTAGCCGGCAGCGTAACCGACTGCGGTAGTAAATACGCCATTTTGCTGCCAGAATTTGCGCTCGGCTCCCCAGAAACAACCCATGCCAAACATTGCCGTTTCCATGCCGTCGGGAAAGGGCGGCTTGAGGGGGTTGCCGTTAATAAAGTGCTGTGGGGGTACTGGCATCGTCTGTGCCCGCCCCGGCAGTGCGTCTTCGCGCGCGGGCATTGCGCTTTTTTTGCCAAATCCGAATAATCCCATGTCTGCTGACTCTGCTTTCTGAATTTTATCGTTACATTTGTTAATATAGCGCGACGCCCCTCCCCCCTGCACCGTTATTGGCAGACTGTGAGGCGTTCTCGCGCTTCTGGATGGGTGACGAAGTAATCTTGCAGCCACGCGCAGCCATCCGCGAGCAATTCCTCCAATCCCCGCACCCGCCACAGCCGCGCCGTGCCGTTACCTGATGCCGTGGCGAGATACTCCCCATTCGGGCTAAAACTGACGCTATATACCCTGCCAGCATGCCCTGTGAAGGTGGCGATCGCGTTGCCCTGCAAGTCCCACAGCCGCGCCGTGCGGTCATCTGATGCCGTGGCGAGATACTCCCCATTCGGGCTAAAACTGACGCTATTTACCCAGTCAGCATGCCCTGTGAAGGTGGCGATCGCGTTGCCCTGCAAGTCCCACAGCCGCGCCGTGCGGTCATCTGATGCCGTGGCGAGATACTCCCCATTCGGGCTAAAACTGACGCTATTTACCCAGTCAGCATGCCCTGTGAAGGTGGCGATCGCGTTGCCCTGCAAGTCCCGCAGCCGCGCCGTGCGGTCATCTGATGCCGTGGCGAGATACTCCCCATTCGGGCTAAAACTGACGCTCCATACCCTGCCAGCATGCCCTGTGAAGGTGGCGATCGCGTTGCCCTGCAAGTCCCACAGCCGCGCCGTGCGGTCATCTGATGCCGTGGCGAGATACTCCCCATTCGGGCTAAAACTGACGCTATTTACCCAGTCAGCATGCCCTGTGAAGGTGGCGATCGCGTTGCCCTGCAAGTCCCACAGCCGCGCCGTGCGGTCCTCTGATGCCGTGGCGAGATACTCCCCATTCGGGCTAAAACTGACGCTCCTTACCCCGCCAGTATGCCCTTTTAGAATATTCCGCTCTCGGATGTTGTCGAGAATCACTTGCAAGGCGAGGAGGGGACTGGTGGCGGGATAGTCTGACAGCGGGCGACCTTTTTTGACGAGTTTCTGCAAGTCTTGCCCTGCCTGTAGGGTTGCCAGCAGTGACTCGATTTGCCCTAGGTTTGACTCAAACTGTCGCAGTGCCGTGACGCCTGCCCGTTCGATTTTGGTGCCTTCCTTGGCTTCTCGGAGGAGCTGTTCGGCTTGCTGTTTCGCTTGCTCGGCTGCGGCGAGCAGTTGCTCGGCTTGCTGTTTCGCCGCCGCTAATACTTGTTTCGCTTCCCGTTCCGCTTGTAACGCCTTTTCCTGGCTGGCTGCTAAAAAAGCATAGTCGTCCGCGCTCAATATTTTGTCTTTGCTCCACTGCTGCATTTCTTGCAACGCTTTCCCCTGCAACAGCCGCGAGTCATCCTGCCGGTTGGAGGCTAACCAAGCCGTTATGGCTTCGCTGTAAGGGCGCAGGTTGGCGAGTTGCTGCTCTACCCACCTGCGGTTAAAAACTGCCTGATAAATGCGGTTGTAAACCTTTAGGTGACTCTGCTGGTTGACGACTAAGCCACTCAGCCGCAATTCCATTTGAGCGGAACTTGTATCCGCTGCAATCTTGTCCGCTTTCAAAATTTGCTGATACAGTCCCAGCAGAGAGCCAGCACGCTGCTCGTCGCGCAACAGGCGATCTCGGATCGTTTTCAAATGCTCCGGATCGTCCTGCATTTCCCAATTGGCGATCGCGCGATCTTGCACGAGCTGAGCGATCCGCTCGGACATTTTCTCGATTTCTGTCTGTTGCCCGTTTGCAATTACCATCTTACACAACTTTTGCGTCAAAAACGGTTGCCCCCCCGTCCAGTTCAATATTTCTCTGAGAACCTCCAGGCGATTGTCTGCCTTTCCCGGCAATCCATCAGCTAACGGCTGCGCGTCCTCCAATTCAAACCCGCAAAGTTCTACAGCACGCCCGATATTAAACGGCGTCCGGCTTTTATCCCGAATCAAATCCGACGGCGTGGCTACGCCGAACAGCGCAAAAGTCAGCCGCTTGAAGGCTGGATTTTCAGCCCGCTGGTTGTAGCACGCCCGCATCATGGCAAAAAAATCGTCAACCTGGAATTTCAAGCTGATAACGCTGTCAATTTCATCTAAAAATATGATATACTTGTCGTCGGCGTTTGCCCTTAACAAAACGTCCTCGAAGAAATAAAACAATCGCTGGACTTCAGAAATCCCCTCTTGCTCGTTCCACCAAGTTCGGCGATTAATCTTTTCTGACAGATTGAATTTCCTCGCCAAATAGTCGAAGACGCTCCGATACCACTCGGAAGCCGTAATATTTTGACTGCCGATTGTGGTAATATCGATCGCCACGCAGTTAAACCCCGCTGCTTGCAGCCGCTGCATCGTTCGCACCCGCAAGCTGGACTTTCCCATCTGCCGCGAATTCAGGACGTAGCAAAAATCGCCGGCTTTCAGCCCCTCATAGAGTTCTGAATCTGCCTGCCGCACGACATAAGTGGGGGCGTCAGGGGGAAGACTGCCGCCAACTTGATAGATCGAGTTTTGTGTTGCGTTCATTGGTGAACCTCTCTTTGGCGTCGAAATTGAGAACGGGCGAAAAATTGAACGAGCCCAATATCTGTGCGGGGAGCATTCCATTTTGGGAGTGCATGCTTCTAGCCCGCTTTTTTATAGTAGCAGTTTTCTTTTCTAGTCAGGTACGTCAGAAACCCGGCTTCGTCGAAGTTGCCGGGTTTCTTATCTGGACTTCATGTGACTGAAAAATGCTATATCAGGATAGCGCGGAGGGAACGGGGAGCATCCCGGTGCCAGCAGATAGCGGGGGTGAGGGAGAAGCATTCGGACTATAAATTATCGGTTTTGAAGGCGATATTATTCGCCCGAATGCTCTCCGGCAGTACAGGCATTATCGTTGCTCCGGAGGGAACGCCCGCACTACAGATTAGACTTGCACAAAAATCCCGCGCTACCTCCCGGCTTTTTGTCTTATTTTATCAAACTTGAGAGGCCGACTCTCCTGAATCATTCTTTTTTTTGTTTCGCCTTTCTTTTTCATGCCGCAATTTTTCCAATAGATCGGGAGTCAAAGCCTCATCAACAGCCCGCTTTTTCTTGTCATCGTCTATCTCAATCTGGATTTCCTGCACCTGTTGTTTGGCGGTGCCGCCGAAATACTGGCGGTAGAGTTCGCAGCGCAGCCTCACCTCATTCCCCTCTCGATGCACCAGCCCCAAACTTTGCAAGTGATACGCCTGCAGCGAGTCTACTCGCACGCTAGCTGTTGTCTCGATTAACTTTTGCATAGCTGCCGCCAGTTCGGGGCGCTCGCGCAAATTCAACAAGTGCGATCGCAAGTGATCGCCATAAATACCCGCTTCCGTGGGAGCCGCCTGCAACAGTTCTGCGATCGCCATATCCTGCCGATTCAGGCTCGAAATCCCTCGCTGCACCAGGGAGGGATGCCCTCCGACCATTTGCATTAATTGCGCGATCGAGGTATCGTCCAAATCCAATCCCTGCCGCCTTGCCAAATCTTTAACCTGCTCTCGGCTAAACTCTGGCAACTCGATCCCCTCTCCCACATTAAAGGGAGACTGATTTAAATTCAGCGGGATATAAACCTCCGTCGAGTGTATTACAGCTAACCGAAATTTCTTCCAGATCGGTTCGATCTTGGCTTTTTCGTGCCACGCTCGCAGCAAGCCAAAAAAATCGCTAGCGATATGGGGATGCAGGAAAAGATGTTCGACGTTATCCAATGCCAAAACGAGAGGGTCATCTATTTTATTCAATAGGTAATCCTCGAAATAGACCGTGCAATTATAAGGAGAGGTAAACCCTTCCTCCCAAAACTCCTTAAGCTGATTTGGCAGTCGCAGCCCCCGACAGACGCTAGCGCAAAACCAGCGCAAAAAAGTGTCTAAGTCTTGTAAAACTGTCCCATCAGCGAGCAGCAAGTTTAAATATGCGGTGCGGCAGGGCTGTTGTTTTGCCCGCGCCAGCGTGCGGATCGTCAGCTCGGTTTTGCCCATGCCCCTACAGGCTTTAATCCGAATCAATCCTCCCGGCTTCAAAAGCTCCTGTAACGCCCGTTCTTCGACAGGAGGGCGATCGATATACGCGACGTCATCCTCTCGCTCGATCGCCTCGGCATCCTCTTCGCCAAACACTTCTACCGGCGACGCTGAACTCCGATCGCCGTTATCGGCTATTGTTTGCCAATCTTGGGCCAATTTTTCAGAAATTTCTACAAAATTCAGAAAATCAATAGGTTTGCCATTAAAAAAGCTGCTGACAGTGGTTCGCGAAAGTCCCAGCTCCAGCGCGAGAGCCTTCTGGCTGGGGAATCTATGCTGTCGGAGAGCGGATTTAACGGGTTCGATGTACTCTGGGGACAATTTGAGCGATCGCGATGACATAGGAGAGCAGAAGGTTAACTATCCAAATTATAGTCCTCTTTCCCGCAGGCGATCGCGCAACTCGGGCATCAGTCAATCACCCCTCAAAAGTCAGTCACAAGTCAGACAGTTTTGCTGCTTGACTGAAATTTTCTCTGCCTGGAATTCCCTCACTCTCACTTTTTAATAGAATTATAGCATTCAAAATTATTTTTATGCCAGAAGACTCCAGTCGCCCTCACACCTCTAAAATTAACGCTTTAATCCGAGCAATGGACGACCTTGACATGGTTCTTTCGCAAGAGCCGCGAATGCCCGCTCTGCCAAATCCGGTGCAAGCCGTCAACCCTATCCTGCCGCCACCCGTTCCCAGCTTCGTACACGCCATTCAGCTAGAGCTACTATTCATCTGTTTTCTCCACTTCTTGATTTTATTAAGGATAAAGCAGCGCTAAACCGCGAACATTCCGATTTTTCAGAGGGCGAAGCATCTAGCAGTCAGAAACCCGGTTTCTTGAAGAAACCGGGTTTCTCAACCCCGATCCGGGCGCGAATGCTTTTACCCTGTACAGCCCTCATATTTCTGCGCTGCCGGGAGATTGACTACACCATGCTCAGCGACATCAACTCATCCGCCATTTCAAAATTAGCCGTGACATTCTGCACGTCGTCCAAATCTTCCAGCGCATCCATCAACTTGAGGAGCGATCGCGCGTGTTCCGGATCGGAAACTTCCACCGTATTTTGAGCAATCCAGCGCACTTCCGAATTAATCACCGAATAGCCTTTCTCTTTCAGTGCTGCAGCAAGCATTTCCAGATTCTCTGGTTCTGCAAAAACCTCAGCTCCCTCCGGTTCGTCTTCATCCAATTCCGTCAATTCATACGACTCTGCGCCGCCTTCTAAAGACGCCTCTAACAAATGCTCTTCGTCAATCGGTCCCCGCACCGTACAAACGGCTTTTTGGTCGAACATCCAGCCGACACAGCCGGTTTCGCCTAAGTTCCCGCCCCGCTTGCTGAATGCCGCTCGCAAATCTGCTGCCGTGCGGTTGCGGTTGTCTGTGAGCGCTTCGACGATAATGGCCACGCCGCCAGGGCCATAGCCTTCGTAGCGAATTGCTTCCAGACTGCCATCGGCTCCGAACTTGCCCGCCCCCTTGGCGATCGCTCGTTCGATATTGTCATTCGGAATCCCTGCCGCCTTCGCCTTTTCGATCGCCGTCCGCAACTGAAAATTCCCCGCCGGATCTGGAATGCCCGATCGCGCCGCAACAATAATTTGACGAGAGAGTTTCGTAAATACCTTGCCCTTCACCGCATCGACTCTCGCCTTCTGACGCTTGATATTCGCCCACTTACTGTGTCCTGCCATAGCTGTTGATTGAGAAAACGCCAACCTTACATCTTATAGGATAAAACTTGGATCGGGAGTGCTGAGTGCTGAGTGCTGAGTGCTGAGTTAGAAGTGAGGAGTGCTGAGTGTGGAGTCAAATTATAGGATAAAACTTGGATCGGGAGTGCTGAGTGCTGAGTGCTGAGTGCTGAGT
>CAYOOD010000075.1:0-29645 GCA_964405435.1 uncultured bacterium | reverse complement strand
GGATCGGGAGTGCTGAGTGCTGAGTGCTGAGTGCTGAGTTAGAAGTGAGGAGTGCAGAGTGTGGAGTCAAAAGTGAGAGGTTAAAAGTGCAAAATCCAGAGTGAAAAGTGAGGAATTTAGTTAAAATTTAAATTCTTTTAAACTCAACACTTAAAACTCCTACTCAGCACTCAGCACTCAGCACTCAGCACTTTTCACTTTAGAGTCGAGAAGCGCAGACTGCCGCACCGAGCAGCCCGACATTCTGATTGAGGACAACATAGACGGGCACGCGCTCGAGCAAGTGGCTCACCCGCCCTTTGTGCAGAAACGCGCGCATGAAACTGCCTTCCGCGAGCGCCTGCAAATTTTTCGCCGCGATGCCGCCGGCAATGTACAATCCCCCATAGGGCAAAAGTTTGAGAGCGAGATTTCCCGCCTCCGCGCCGTAGGCTTCCACAAACATTTGCATCGCTTCCTCGCACAGGGAATCGCGCTTTTCCAGAGCCGCTTGTGCGATCGCCGCCGCCGCGTCTACCGACTTTTCGCTGCGCCCCGCCTCTCTTTCCCACCGCCTGATGATTTCAGCGATTTCCGGCGAGCCGCCGTCTTCCTGGCGATCGCGCAGGAACTGGTAAAGCGCGACAATCCCCTGCCCGGAAACCACCCGCTCCACAGAAACCCGCGAAATCTGGTACTTGTCTTGCAAGTATTGCAAAAGCTGAAATTCCCACGGGGTGCGAGGGGCAAAATCTGCATGTCCGCCCTCGGAGGCGAATATTTCATAACTTCCTCCCTGGGGAATTAAAAATCCTTCCCCCAAACCCGTGCCAGCACCGATAATGGCAATCGGCGCGTTAGGGGTGGGCTGACCGGCTTGCAGCGCGTGCAATTCCGACTCTTTCAAACCCAAAACCCCGTAGCCAACGGCTGCAAAATCGTTAATTAAAGCAACGTTTTCGACATGCAGCGATTCTTGCAGCCGTTGGGCACCCAGAGTCCATCCCAGATTGGTCAGTACCGAAGTATTGTTGACAACCGGGCCGGCGATCGCGAAACAAGCTTTCTCCGGCGTTGTTGTATCGCCCAATTCCTGACAAGATTCCCGCAGAAAGTGCCTCACCAAGGGCACCAAATCGGGATACTCCTGACTGGGATAAACCTTCTCGCAAAGGGTTTTGAAGTCGCCGCCTGCCGAAACCTCAACCATTTGCAGGCGCGTATTCGTGCCCCCGATATCTCCAGCTAATAGTAATGTCATGGCTTTTTCTTAACCGTCATTGGTAATGGGCAATGGGTAATGGGTAATTGCTAAAAAGGCAATAACCAGCGAAAACTCAGGCAGAACAAGGCGTGAATCGCTTTAGTTAAACCGGATAACTGCCTCAGTTTCACTCAAATGCGAGGTATCCCCGTTCAGTTCCATCACCCATTTTTGACCCTGCCGCGCGAACTTGAACAAACAGCACAGAGACACTTTCAAGTCGGGTTGGGCGGCGGAGCCCCCCAGCTCCATTGCACCACCCAGCACCGACGCTCCGTGTCCGACTAACAAGATATCCTCTGGAAATTCAGCCGCGAGGCGTCTGGCAGTTTCGCCCGCACGTCTGAGGCACGCTTCGTCAGTTTCGGGATAGAGCGCCGGCACGCGAGAGACATAGCTGAGGTCGATCCGGGGATAGAGCGCTTTGAGGGTTTCCGGTGAGAGCCTTTGCGGCATTGCCGGGAACCATTCGGGATTGAGCCACTCGCTCAACCCCGATTCGAGTTTGACCGGCAAGTCAAGCGCCTCGGCGACGACGTGCGCCGTTTGCACGGTTCGCAGGAAAGGCGAGGCAAAAATATGGGCGATGCTTTCGCCCGCGAGGCGTTTGGCGAGTTGCTGGGCTTGCACGAAGCCGTCATCCGAGAGGGGCGGATCGTAGGGACGCTCTGCCGTATTGAACCATTCCGGGTTAACAAAGTCGAGTCGGTTGGCGTGTCTTGCAATCCAGACAGTCTGAGGCATGAATTGGCTCGGTTGAGATCCTTTCGATTTTACCTTGCAAAAAATTATGTGCTTGCAGGCAACGAAGCGCAACCGCCAATGGATAGAAATATAACGGTTTTTAGGTGGATGAAGTACAGTTCAGAAACCCGGGTTCTTGCGGGTTTCTGCGATCGCCTCCCTCTCAAACACCCCCCTGAATGAAGAATTGCGCCTGATTCCAGACTTGTTCGCCGACTTTGCGCCCCAGCGCCCTACCCGCCATGTCTCCGTCTGCAAAGTGAATGCCGCCGTAGCGCCGCGACATCCCTGCCTCATCGGCAGCCTCCGAGAACGTCGCCCAAGACAGGGTTAAATCTGCCGCCGGAGTCGTGCCCGCCTCAAAGCGAGAAGTGCCGGCTAGTTGCGTGTACGCTCCGCCGAAAGCATCACTTCCCGTAAATCGCTGGAGAATCTCAGCAGCCGCAGCGCTGAAGGTGCTGTGTCCCGATACATGTTCGGCAAAAGGCGGCGTGACGAAATTGCTCGCCTGATAGGGCAGCCAGTCGCCGCCGTCGATCGGCTCGCTGCCCTGCCCCGCGCCGCCCCACGCTTGCACCGCTTGCCCGTCAAATAAGAGGCGAATCGCCGTTACCGGACGGACGTAATCGTAAAAGCGCTTGCACTCCCACGCGGCGATGCCCGCGTCAAATACGGCATTGCCCAAGGCAAAGAACAGTTTCACGTCCTCGTCGAGGGTATGGGTATCGCGATCGGAAACAAACTGCCCGATCGTCAGCCACGAACCCGGTGGAAATGAAGTGCCCGCGCCGTCTTCCCAATATTCGGCGATAATTTTTTGCTCGTCGGTGAGGTTGGCGCTCAGATCGAGGATTTCCCGCGCTTGTTCCAGATATTCGGGGGTGCCAAACGCGGCAGGAGGTGCCGGTCGAAATTGCGAACCGGCGGTGAGGGCAAAAGGCGTGACGTCCCCCCACTGGGGCGTGAGGTATTGTTGAACTTGTCCGGAGGGGTTGTCTAATGGGGTTCGCAGCGGTTGCCAGCGATCGGGATCGGAGACGCTATCTGGGGTGTTGACTGGCTGGTAGCCGGTGGTATCCGCGTATCCGTTTAATTGGTTCGAGCCATCGCGGTGTCGGAAATCCAGCAGTGCCCGGGCAGACAAATCGCCGATCGCGCTGGGCTCTGTGATGTCGGCAGAAACAGCCCTCGGATCGTAACCCAGTTGGTTCATCGCCTCGTCGAACAAACTGACTTGGCTGGGGAACAAGTCCGTCAGGGTGCGATAGGCGGCGTAGCTGATGGCTTCGTTTTTGTTGGAGAGGGTATTTTCTGCGGCGGGGCGCTGCAGGGTATCGCCGAGTTGGGTAGCGATCGCCACGGCATCGTAAGCCGCCCAAGCATCGAACATGGCGGTATGTACCGTACCGTAAGCGCGCGAGGCGATCGTGGGGCCAGGTTTTGTATTGCGTACCGCCTGCTGCGCCGCTTCATCCCACACCACCACCGCGCGATCGAACGGATCGCGCCCTTCCGATTTGCCAAATCTGAGGTAGTGTTCCAAACAATTCAGGTGTTCGCCCGTCACGGGATCGATCGCCTCTGCGACATCTCGGTTGCTGCGCCGATAGCGGCTTTCGCTGAAAGTCGGGCTGGTTTCGCGTGCTTCAAATTGACCGAATAGCAGGTAGTGGTCGAGCGCGCAGGTGAAATCGCCTTTTTCAACTGCGGCGGCTACGTCTGCATAGAGGCGCAGATAATAACGTTCGTTAAATAAGCCGCAGGGGTTGCGCCCTTCTAAGTGGCCAAACTGACTGTAGTGGTCTAGTCCGGAGCGGAAAGCGCCGCCCTCAACGGCTGCAGCTACGTCTGAGTATCGGTTTAGATAAAAACTTTCATCAAATAAGCTATTGAGGTCTAACATATCGGATTCCCAGAGGGCAATACTTCGCTCAAACCGAGAGGATTCTATTAAAATTACCCGCAGCGATCGCGAGGCGACATTCAACCGTCACACCCGGAAAGTTTTAGAGAGTTTGAGACTGCAAAGATTTTCACTTCTCAGGATTCCCTGGTTTGTCTCTGAAGCGCGCCGCTCTGCAATCAAAATTTAAACTTACTAAAGTTTTTCACAATAGTGAAATCAAGAACCGAGAGAGGGGGATTTCTGAAACGCCTGCTTTCCAGGCACGAGAGCGACAAAGCGTGCAACGCGCCAACTGCTCCTGATTGGCTGGGCAAACACTTGTAACCAGTGAGAAACCTTTGGCAAGTGGATTGACTGGCAAAGCGGCGCGCCAGTTGGTTGAGTGGGAACCTTGAAATCTATCTAATGGCAAGCTTCCAGAGGGCGCGCCTTGCCACAAGAGAGCGATCGGGCATCTCCTAGAATTGGCGCTTCAAACAGCCAGAAAAGAATCGCCAATATTGTACGCATCATTTACTAGAGAAGGTTAGATCATGTTGCGATCGGAAGTCAAACTCGACGTTCCTTATTTTTCTCAACTCGCTAACAGGCAGAGTTCGGCGAGCAGCAGCAGTTGCACCAGTCTGGCAATGGCGATCGCTTATTTAGATGCCAAAGCGCGCCAGCCAGCAGAACAGCTAGCCGACGAGCTGCAAGAATGGTTAGAAGTTCGAGGATTGAGCCGCCACAATCCTTTCGACTTGGTAAAAGCCGCAGAAGCTTGCGGTTGCAAAGACACCTTTAAAACCGATGCCACGATTGAGAGCGTCAAAGAATGGCTCTCTCGAGGCAATCCTGCGATCGTCCACGGAACTTTCACGGAGAGCGGGCACGTCATTTGCTTGATTGGCTACAACGCCACTGGGTTTATCGTTCACGATCCCTACGGGAAATATTCCGAAAGCGGCTATGATGTTTCGGTGAGTGGGGCTGAATTAATTTATTCTTACGAGGCGATCGAGAAAACCTGCCTCTCAGATGGAGAGTTCTGGGTGCATTTTCTATCCAAGTGAAAAATCCCCTCGTTTTTGCCAGTCTCGGCTCCCCAGTCAGAGCCAGATAAATCAATCTAAAAAAACGGGAGCCATCAACCCGGTTTCTTCAAGAAACCGGGTTGATTTTTGTCAACTTTGACGGGCCGATAATTGACGCTATATTTTTGGCGCTTAAAAAATCCGGTTTTTTTACCCCAGTACCGAAAATAGATCGAGCCAATCAATATCGACAGAGGAAAATATCAACCGTGGTTCAGCTAAAAATTCTGATTGACACGACCCTCAAACTCCAACCCGTCCAAGCTTCGAGACTCAACGATTCTCAAAAGCAGTTCGTCAAGGCGGGCTCTATTTTTCACGTCCAATCTTATTATCCCGTTGCTGCACATATTAAAGTAGCATTAGACGACAAATTTTTTAAAGGACGGAATACCTGGTTTATCTACGAAAAACACGCCGTCATCCTCAACAATGGCCAGATTATTTTTCCTAGCGAAGTCAAACTCCGAGTTCCCTACAAATCTCAGCTAGATAACGCTCAAAATCCTTATGGGAGCTGCAATACCACCAGTATTGCAATGGCGATCGCTTACTTCGGCATTAAACCAAAAAATCCCGGCGTACAACTCGAAGACGAGCTGCAAGACTGGCTAGAATCCAGAGGGTTAGACCGGCACGAACCCTCCCACTTAGTCAAAGCAGTAGAAGCTTACGGGTGCGAAGATACCTTTAAAACCAAGACGACAGTTAACGAAGTCAAGGAATGGCTCGCCCGAGGCAACCCTGTAGTTGTTCACGGCTACTTTACAGCTTCTGGACATATCGTTTGCTTGACCGGCTACAATTCTCAGGGCTTTATCGTCAACGATCCTTATGGCGAATACTACGCAGACGGTTACGACACTTCAGCCAGTGGAGGTGGCTTGATTTATTCCTACGGGCTGATTGACAGAACTTGCCGTTCCGATGGCGATTTTTGGGTGCATTTTATCTCGAAAGCATGAAGAAGCGCAGCAGTTTTATGATTCGCATGCGGAAAGAAAGCGGCTGCACGCCAAAAGTCACTGTTAATTGGGGCTTTTGACTTTTGTAAGTAGGCAGGCAGTATTTCAATCCACGGGTAAGAAACCCAGTTTTTCCAAAAAATCGGGTTTCTGGTTGCCGATCGAGTGCAATGAATGATGCTGCAGTGCTTAGTCTAGTGTTTTGTAAGCTTTGAAAAGAAGATTCGCCTCCCCCCAGACAACTTGTACCGATTTCCGCAATCCCCCGATCCCCCAATCCCGGCAACCTTCCAATGCTTCCAGATAGGTATAGGCGAATCGATCGCAAACCGGATAGATGAGAGGGGCGAGAGACGTCCGTGAAGCGCAGCAAGCCCCTGCGGGCGTGCATTCCCCGCTGCCCTGCACCGCAGAGCTGCCGGGACTTTTGCCGTGAATTATAATTAATCGAACGCATTCACCGATAGCCGGCATGATCTTAAAGAAATTTCAGCCTGCTTCTCTCCTCCGTTGGCTCCTGGAACTAATTCTGGCCCTTTTCTTGTTTGCTCTACCTGTCAAGGCTCAACAAATGCAAATTCGAGATAGCGATCGCGCTCAAATCCGATCAGTAGTCGAACGCCAACTTCTCGCCTTTCAACAAGACGACGCCAGAAGTGCCTTCGCCTTTGCCAGTCCGGGAATTCAGGCGCAATACAAAACCCCGGACAATTTCATGTATATGGTTAAAACCGCATACGATCCGGTTTACCGCCCTCGTTCTGTTATTTTTGAAGACCTCACCAGCTTGCAAGGATTCCCCGCTCAGCCCGTGCTGCTCCTCAGTTCGGATGGCGTGCCCGTCCGGGCAATTTACATGATGGAAAAGCAGCCCGACGGCAGTTGGAGGATTAACGGTTGCTATCTGGTTCCTGTAGAAAGAAAAACTGTTTAGGGAATGGGAAAGGAGGCATGGGGCATCGGGCAAAAGGGCATGGGGAAGGAAAAGAATAATCCTCTCGATCGCTCAACAGGAATTAGCCATTACCCATCACCCATCACCCATGCCCTATGCCCTATAGCGTTTTTCAGTCTGGTGAAGTGTAGGCCAGAAGCCGGCTTCTTAAAGAACCCCGGCTTCTGACGTCCCTGACAAGGGAAAGAAAAATGCTATATTCCCCTTTTCAAAATTCAAGCTTTTGCGCTTAATAATTCCGGCGCTAACACCTGATTTAGCTTGCCGCTGCGGTAGCCTTCTAAGTCTAGGGTGACGTAAATAAAGCCGTATTCCTGAAAAGCTTTCACCAATGTCGGCAAGTCAGTGGTTAAGACAAATTCCGTAATTTGCTCTGGCAGCAGTTCAATCCGTGCCGTGTCGCCTTCGGAGCGAACGCGCAGATTTTTTAACCCTAAATTTCGCAAATATCTTTCAGCTCGACCGACTCTTTGCAGCTTAGCGATGGTAATTTCTTCCCCGTAAGGGAAGCGAGAACTGAGGCAGGGTTGTGCCGGCTTATCCCACCACGGCAAGCCGAGTTGTTTGGCGAGTTGTCGCACTTCGGCTTTGCTGACTGCGGCTTCGGCTAAAGGCGATCGCGCGCCCCGTTCTTTTGCCGCCTGAATTCCCGGTCGGTAGTCGTGCAAGTCGTCGGCATTGACGCCATCGACAACGTAGGGATATCCCCGCTCTAAAGCCAGCGGTTTGAGGGTATCGTGCAATTCACTTTTGCAGAAATAGCAGCGGTTGACGGGGTTAGCGGTGTAATTGGGATTTGCCATTTCCCGGGTTTCGACTAATTCGTGGGCAATTCCAATCTCAGCCGCTTGAATGCGGGCGTCTTCTAAGTCTTCTGGAAGCAGTGAGGGGGAAACGGCGGTGACGGCTAAGGCGCGATCGCCGAGTACGTCGCGAGCTATTTTGGCAACTAGGGTGCTGTCAATTCCGCCGGAATAGGCAATTAATGCCCGCTCCATCTCAGCAAAAATGGCTTGCAGGTTCTCTAGCTTTTGCGTCAGCATGGGGTTTTCTGTATTCTTCTTTTTCCATTAACTATTTTCCCCTGCACCGCGCCCAAAGCGCAATAACCGCTGGGCGATTAGCCATTAGCCATTACCCCTTACCCATTCCCAAAGTTAAAACTGCCGCCGCCAGAAGATCAGGTTGGCGATCGCCAGCAGCAAGACAATGTACGTCACCGCATAAGCTGCATTCACGAGCAGATCCGCAGGCGAGGGCAGCAGTCCGTAAACTGCCAGATTTTTTAAGTCGAGTCTGGCTAAGTCCGGCAAAACTAAATACATGCCTTGGGTGAAATTTTTAACGGCGAGATTTTTGCTGATTTCGCCGAGCTGGAGGATATCCCGGCTCAAGTGCCCCATCAGGTAAATGGCAAAGGTGAGCAAGGTTGCCAGCAGGGAACTGGTAAAAACGCCGAACAAAAGCGCGACAGCCGCAAGCAAGGACAGCTCTAAAAAGATGTAGAGGACTGCGACTAAAAGACTGCCCAATGGGTAATTGATCTGGAAGGCAGTTAGAATGCCGAAATAAGCGGCTGTCAGGAAGGCGATCAGAACGGCGATCGCGGCGGAAAGTCCGAGGTGTTTGCCGGCGATCGCTTCGGCGCGGCTGACGGGTTTGGCGAGCAAAAATAGTACGGTTCGTTTTTCGATTTCTTTGTTCATCAGCCCGGTGCCTGCAAAGACGGTGACGAGCAAGCCCAGGAGAGCGATCGCGGCGATTCCCAAATCGACGGTTATTTTATCTTGCGTTTCGAGTGCGACTTGTGCGAGTAGCGCTCTTGCCCCGACTAAGCCGAGGGCAAAAAAGCCAATGAAGTAAAGCACGCGATCGCGCATCACTTCCGAAAAAACATTGCTGGCGATCGTTACAATTCTGCCCGGATTCACCCTTCCTTAACCTCCTCAATCACTTCGATGATTTCCTCTCGCTCTTTCCCTTCGCGGCGAGCGAATTGGCATTTCCCTCTTTCAGGGGATCGATCGTCCTCTGGCATCGCATCCGCCCCGTCGCCGTTGGCAGTTGGGGAATATCTCTGGGGTTGGGACTCGCTCCGAAAGCCTGCTCGATTTGACAAGTTTTTGTCAGCTCATACGCCTGCGATCGCGATGTCGGGCCTCGCCAGATGGCCTTTAATACTAATTGGTAATAGTCGGCCACTCTTTCTTCGAGTTTAGCATCAATATACCACAGCGAATCTTCTTCTTTCTTTTCCAGATCGGCAAGAATTTGATTTTTGACCGCTTCTTGCGTGCGGTCGAGCTTCAGCATCCACTGGCGTACTGCTGGCCAGGGTTTTTGCTGTAACTGTTTGTTGCTTTCTGCCAGCCATTTTTCCACTTCTGGCCAAGGTTGGCTGTTAACTTTGTTTTGTATTAATTTCGCGATCGCGTTTAATATTTTATACCCTCTTGCCGGCTCTGATATTGGCGAGTCTATCTTAAAAACAAAAGCACTTCTATCAAATTTATCTGCTTGCAGGCTGGGATAGTCCCGCAACCACCCTTGAACGACGAAGTGAAATTGCAACCAGCAACTAAACACCAAATTTATCAAAATCAACACCGCGATTTCTTGAATCGTTGTCAGGCGCAGTGTTTTGGGATTGAGTCTGGCATAATTCATTTTGTGAAGCGTGGATATCGCCGCCGAAATTAATGGCCAAATGACGAACGGCAAAGCTGGATACTTATCAGTGACGTCGCCGAATACCCAGACAAATATATAAATGCAAACTAAAACCCCTGTGAACCAAGCCCCGATGGGAAAGCCGCTGACAAACCACCGGCGCTCGACCGTCCACCAGTGAAATCCCATAATTAAAAATATCCATCCAAAATTCGCTATCAAATTGTAAACCCAGCTATTCGGCTGATCCTTTAACGCTGCTAACCCTAGAGCCAATAAAGCCATAAACCAAGAAAAAGCGCTCAGGAAAATCATCGTCTGCCAGGAAAAAGCACGCGGGGGTTGCAGGACTTTTTTTATTCTCTTAAACCAATCATTTGCTTTTTTCACGGGAATTTAATACTTGACTTCTCAGGAACAAAATAAGTAAAATAGCAGAATGACTAGCCGCATGAGCCTTTAAGATAGCCTGGAGGGCGCGGCGACGGCTGAAAGAACTGACTGCCGGAGCTGTTTTCGATTTGATCAGTTTCTTCTTTGATGAGGATAGCCTTCCAAAAATAATAATTTTCAACGCAATTTTTGCTTTATCTTTCACAGAGGGAGAGCGAGCTTGTCCGCCCACTAGCGTACTTTCTTTGCGACCCTCTATTTGAGTTTTGGGCGTGGTGAGCCAAATTTGCAATAATTGGAAGGTTCTCAGTTTTATGGTCAGCCCGCTAAAAAATATGACAATTGCCGTCAAAGCCAGGGCAAGCGCGGGGTTTATGGAGGAGCCTTGTTGATAAAAAAGTTTGTCAAAAAATATATAGCCGATTAGTTGTAATTTTATATCTTGGGGCAATAGGGGCAGGATTAAAAAGAAAATTATCCAGCCTATAATCGTTGCAATTAAGTTAATAAAAGCGGCATAGAAAAGCGCCTTTTTGCGGCCCAATCCGACCAGCATAGAAAAAATATAGGCTTCTATAGCGACCGCTATGAGAAGAAAGAAAAATTGAAACCAGATCAGCATTACGGGGAAAACAGTTGGAACCATTAAAAGAAGAATACGCTAAGGTAAGAGAGATAAGTGAAAACAAAATAGGGAGATTTTTTTTGAGATTTTCTGTCTGGATTCAGTGAATAGCTCGGTACGGAAAGCAGGAGGAGGAGAAGTTTGCAGCCCCGCAGCAGGGCAGAGAAAGCCGCTACTCCCACTCAACTAATCAGAACCCCTGACATCAGTATAGATCGGGCCGAGATTTCTGAGAGCCAGGAGGAGAGTGGCCTTTTTCGATCGCGCCTTTGTGCATCTGACTGCATCTGACGGCAGAAAAGGGTACAGCACCTCCGCTAAGATTAAACTACAGCAAAAACAGTTAGAAAGTATGACCAGAACTGGCATCGGCATTCGCACGGCTCAGGCTCGTCAGGAGCGCATTGTTGGCCAGATTCACGTCTACGACGGCGCAGGCAAGGGAAAGTCCCAAGCAGCTCTCGGCGTGGTTTTGCGCTCCATCGGGCTCGGGATCGATACCTCTCGGCAAACGCGAGTCCTGCTGCTGCGGTTTCTCAAAGGACCGGAGCGAGATTACGACGAAGATGCGGCGATCGAAGCGCTGCAGCGGGGTTTTCCCCACTTGATCGATCAGGTGCGCACGGGGCGGGCAGAATTTTTTGGCCCTGACGAGATATCGCGCTTCGATCGCCTGGAGGCTCAGCGGGGGTGGGACGTGGCCAAAGGCGCGATCGCCTCGGGTCTGTATTCGGTGGTGGTTTTGGACGAACTCAATCCCGTCCTCGATTTGGGCTTGCTGCCAGTCGATGAAGTCGTCCGCACGCTGCGGCACAAACCAGAACACCTAGAAATTATTGCCACCGGACGATCGGCACCGCAGGCGCTGCTGGAGATTGCCGACTTGCACTCGGAAATGAAACCCCACTTCCACAAAAGCGCTGTCGAGAGCGGGATAGAGGGAATTGAAATCTACACCGGCGCGGGCAAGGGCAAGTCTACGAGCGCGCTGGGCAAGGCACTACAGGCGCTCGGCAAGGGGATCAGCCAAGATAAATCCCACCGCGTCTTGATCGTGCAGTGGCTCAAGGGGGGCAGCGGCTACACCGAAGATGCGGCGATCGCCGCGTTGCGACAAATTTATCCGCACTTAGTCGATCACCAGCGCTGCGGGCGGGACGCGATCGTCTGGCGCGGGCAGCAGCAAGAGCTGGATTATGTGGAGGCAGAGCGGGGCTGGGAAATTGCCAGAGCGGCGATCGCCTCTGGACTGTACAAAACCATCATCCTCGACGAACTCAACCCCACCGTTGACTTGGAATTACTGCCCGTCGCGCCCATTGTCGAAGCCCTGCTGCGCAAACCCAAAGACACCGAAATTATCATTACCGGTCGCTGTCAGAACATGCCCGCCTACTTCGACTTGGCGAGCACGCACTCAGAAGTTTACTGTCACCGGCACTATTCCGAACACGGCGTCGATCTGCGGCGGGGCGTGGATTTTTAAGGGGCGATCGTTCCTTTGGGCAACCAAAGGGGGGTTGCCCCTGCGCTTGAGAACGAGAAAAGAAAAGTCGAAAATGCCTGCCCATGATCCCCATACCGCCACCTATCTATCACTTTACTCTTATTAACCATTTGCAGTCTCTCATCGCTGCCGGTGGATTGCTGTCCAAGAACGCCATGCAACAAGCAGGCATCGACTCTACCAACATCGCGCACCAAAGCATTCAAGACCGTCGCGCCACCACACTCGTACCTTGTAGTGTTTGCGGGACACTTCACGATTATGTCCCATTTTATTTCGCTCCGCGATCGCCTATGCTTTACACGATTCATCGAGGCAACGTGAAAGGGTACGAGGGAGGGCAAGAGCCCCTGATCTATTTGGTTTCTACAGCGCAGGCAGTGCAGGCAGCCAACTTGCATTTTGCCTTTACCGATGGCCACGGCATCATGGCCCTCACCGATTTTTTTGATGACCTTGCCCAGTTGAACCAAGTTGATTGGGATGTTATGAAATCGCAGTATTGGAACGACACTTTGGAAGACAACGACCGTAAGCGCAGGCGTCAGGCAGAGTTTCTAGTACACAACTTTTTCCCGTGGCAGTTGGTCACAGAGATCGGCGTCATCAATTCCAAAATCTCCGCTCAGGTCGTACAGAGTTTACAAAATGCAACACATCAACCTGTGGTAAAAGTATACCCCAATTGGTACTATTGACGATAGAGCTAGGCAATAGAGATGATTGAACTCAAGCAAGGCAACCTTCTAGAGGCAGATGCCGAAGCCCTGGTCAACACGGTTAACTGTGTTGGCGTCATGGGCAAGGGGATTGCGTTGCAGTTCAAGCAGGCATTCCCAGATAACTTCCGCGAATACGAACGAGCTTGCCGTGCTGGTGAAGTGCAACCAGGGCGGATGTTTGTAGTGGCAACGAATCGCCTGTTCAATCCCAAGTATATCATCAATTTCCCGACCAAACGCCACTGGAAGGGCAAGTCAAAGATAGAAGACATTCAGATGGGCTTGAAAGCTCTTATTGAAGAGGTAAAGCGCCTGGGTATTCGTTCCATTGCTGTCCCTCCTTTGGGCTGCGGCAATGGCGGACTGGACTGGAGACAGGTCAAACCTCTGATTGAATCCGCATTTGCAGAATTACCGAACTTGCAAGTGCTGCTGTTTGAACCCCAGGGTGCCCCCGCAGTAGACTCGATGCCGGTTGCTACGGAAAAACCTAAAATGACCCGTGCCCGCGCGCTGCTAATCTCCCTGCTCGAGCTATACAGCATTCCAGGATATCGTTTGAGTTTATTGGAAATCCAAAAGCTGGCTTACTTTTTACAGGTAGATGGGGAGCCATTACAGTTGCGCTATGTCAAATCCCAGTATGGCCCCTACGCTGACAATCTCAATCACTTCTTGCAGCGACTCGAAGGTCACTATATTCGAGGCTATGGAGATCGCAGCCAACAAGCAGAAATATATTTATTGCCTGGAGCTGTGGAAGCAGCACGAACCTTCCTGCAAGGTGCAGCCGAGGTAAGGAAACGTCTGGAACGAGTCAGTCGTTTAATTGAAGGTTTTGAAACGCCATACGGCATGGAACTATTAGCAACTGAGCATTGGGTGACGCAACAAAATCCGCTGGCAGCAGTCGATCCCGAAGAAGCGATCGCCGAAGTTCACGGGTGGAGCGATCGCAAACGCCAACTGTTCAAACCAGCACACATTCGCAAGGCTTGGCAGCGCCTTTGGGAGGAAGGCTGGCTGGCAACCGTCCAGTCGTCCTGATATTTCTTGGGAGCGAAGAAACCTCGCTCTTGCTTTTCATGGCAACCGACAGGCGCGATTCCCTTCGGGATAGCTTCGCTTCACGCAGATTCTAGCGCATTGTTCAAGATATCCGAGCGTCCTTGGTCAGCCGGAAGTGAAAATCTCTAGAATGGCGATTCGTCACCGTCGCAACAGAGAAACTTCCAGTGATTTGCACCCGACAAACTCAGCAGGTATATCCGAGGGACGAGAGCAAGCTGTGACAGTCAGGCTCTTGAATCCGGCCTGCTTCGTAGAGATCCAGCAGCGCCGAAGCCAGGACATAAGTGGCCGTTTCCCGGTTGATGCGCTCTTTGGCGCTGGCGATCGCTGCTTCAGGAGTTGGGTAGACTGCACCGTCACTGCAAATTTTATCTTGTTCTGGCACCAAGCACCGGAGCGCCCAGCCCTCGTCAAGAGGAACTGCTAAAATTAGCCAGTTTTGATAAAATAATCTCCAAATTTTCATGGTTTTCATGTCTCAACTCCCGCCTCTGATTTTTCTGAAGCGGTAAACTGCCTCAGTATCTTTAATATCGCTCTGTTTTTTTGAACACGTTGCGATCGAAATCTTTGAGGCTGTGTGAGAATTCTCATCCTTTTGAGTGATGTGAGAGTAGGAGGAAGTGCGATCGCGGGCTGAAAAGGTTGTGATTTCGATCGCATTCACAGTTCGGGCTGGGCGCTGTTCCCGCCCAACTGAAGAAAGAAAGCTGGCTGGCATCTAGGGCAAGAGCGATCGCCGGTTTTGCTCCGAGAGCGCCCGGGAGCAATCCGGTTGCCTTTGCCAGAGCCCGAAACCGTCAAACTTCAGTCCCCGCCAAATGTCCGGGTAGGGAACCGTGGATGCTGACAAGCCGTTGCAGCGCTTTGCAGGTGGACGCTGTTGAGGAGCATTCCATTTTCGTACTTAAATACAGAGGGCGCTGTAGGGATGAAGCATTGGCGTAGATAATTTTTCGGTTTGTAGCAGAGATTTATTCGCTGTCTTCCTTACACTCAGCTATACAAAATCGGGCTTCTCCCCGTACAGTTCGCCAGTTTACAGCGAGTTTTTATAGAGAACATAGGATGGATTGCGGTAAGCGATTGGCAGTTCTAATCGGTGTTCAATGCGAGTAACCAGATAGGAAGCTTGATATTTAGCCATTAGTGCTTCAGCCTGTTCGGTTGTCAAGCGGTTGTAGCCGTCAGAAAGTTGCTTGTTAAAGCTCCTCAATACATTGACTCCTCTAAACTCACCACTCAAATCGCGCAGGCGATTGTACCACTCTATTATCCCTTCTTTATTCTGGGCCATTAGCTTATATTTGGCAAGGATTGGGCGCTCTGCCATCCAGGTGAAGTTGTCAAAGTCCACGGGTGGAGACACGATGACAGCATCTTTCGGGGTATTGCTGCGTATCCAATCACAGACGTCTTTCCATTCAGCGTTCCCTTCCTGTTGCACGCTGGGAAACAGACTCAGCTCGCGAAAGTCACTCTGAAAGAGGCTCAACTGCGGGATTACTATCCAAGTCAGCAGCAGAGTGCAGCCAACTGCTAGCACCCATCGCGTTTTTTTACCTGTGAAGGAAAGCTGCAAGGCACAGGCAAATAGCAGGCAGGCGTTGAGGGGCAGCATTATGTCTCCTAGTCGAAAGGGATAATATTGCAGGAAGCGCCCTTGGGAATCGAAGGGAGCGATCGCCAGCCCTAGCACGAACGGAATCAGACTGATGAGTGTCAGTTGAAATAGTCCCATACGAGCGGCGTACTGTTCAGATAACTCTTCTGCGCGCTGATTGAGCCAATTGAGCCAAATGACGCCCACACTGGAAGCGAGTATCAAAAGGTAAACTATGAAATTTACCCAGCAGTTTGAAGCCCAGGAGAGGGGATTGAGATGGTGGGGCAACCGCAGGAAGACATATATAAACGAAGGCAGTAAAGCACCTGTAGGGCTGGTAACCAACAACTGCTCCAGGACCGACATAATTCCCAAGGCACTGCCTGCCAGGTAGAACAGGAGAATAAACCCAAATTCCCGAAAATTTAGAAGGCGGGTTTTCTGTCTAAAGATTAGCCATCCCAGTACAGTCATAAATGCGTAGCCGCCTACTAGAACGTGGAATGAGGTTGCTAGCCCCAGCAACAAAGCCATCGGGCGATCGCGTCCTCTCAGCATTAGCCCGAACGCCAACAACACAAAACCCCAGGCAAAGACTTTCGCTTCCAGCCCTCCTACCAGCCATTCGCCAGCAGCAAAACCTTGGGGCATCCAATTTCCATTATCTACTATTAGAAACAGACTAACCGCTAGCAATAGTAAAGGGAACTGCAATCCGATTCCCAGCCTTTTGCCTGCTAGCATTAGCCCAATTGCCAACAACAGGACGAGTAGGGCAACCCAATTGATATTGCCAACTTGCAGCACCCCTATTCCAGCAGCAAAACCCCGGTAGTAGTGAGGATAAAAAAACAGGGTAAGAGCCAGCAGCAGCAATAGCAGATTCAATCCCAGCTTCCGGGCTATGAATACCAGCCCCGCAGCGATCAAGCCGTAGCTGAGTAATCGCCCTGTTATAGAAGTTGCCAGAAATCCCCAACTTACTATCAGCGGGCCAAACAAACTTTGGAACAGCACTCTATAGCCTGGTGGCTGGTTCAGATACCAGTCTCCGGGAATCCAGGTAGGATTGGCATACTGTCTTGCTAAAGGCAGGACGTCTACTTCGTTCCAAGCCATATTATCTTTGAACAATAGCCTGAGACTGAGAAATGCCATTACTGCCAGAATTTCCAGCCCTATCCAGGGCAGAATTGTCAAATTCCAGCGATTTTGTGAATTTTGTTGGTGCATGTGTGGTAGTCTTTCCGTTAAGACTGTTGCTGCCGCTTCGCTATCATGTATCATCCCATACAAGTGCCTCCTCCGAAACCGCCACTGCGCCAGCGATTGTTCGCCTTAGCACTAGCTGCAGTCACCTTGGTGCTTTTACTGCTCCCGCAACTAACCACTGGGCAACCCGATCGGGCACAATCGCCGGCGCTGTCTGTTGCACAACCAGGTTCCAACCGGAGCCTTTTCGCTATAGAGCCCCAATATGAGGAATTGTGGGGCTTTGCAGGCAATCTGTCTGCGGTCAAAGTTGGATCGAAGTACGGCTTTATTGACAAAACTGGCAAAATTACCATCCCGCCCCGATTTGAGGAGGCTGATTCTTTTTCCGAGGAACTCGCACGCATCAGGATTGGCTCCAAATACGGCTTTATTGACAAAACTGGCAAAATTGTCATCAACCCCCAATTTGAGAGAGTCGGCGCTTTTGCCGACGATCGGGCACGGGTAAAAATTGGCTCCAAGTGGGGTTTTATCGATCGCAGCGGCAAAATCACCATACAGCCGCAATTTGATGATGCTTATGACTTTGCTGATGGACTGGCGCGGGTAAAAATTGGCTCCAAGTGGGGCTATATCGATAAAAAAGGCGATCGCGTCATCCCGCCCCAATTTGACTGGGCTGAGCCTTTTGCCGGAGATCTGGCGCGGATAGGGATTGACGACAAATTGGGCTATATCGATAAACGTGGCTCTCTCGTCATCCCGCCCCAATTCGATGAGGCTGAGAACTTTGCGGAAGGGCTGGCGCAGGTCGCGATTGGCTTACGATGGGGCTACATTGATAAAAATGGAAACCGCGTTATTCCAGCCCAATTTGACTGGACAGATTCCTTTACCGACGGGCTGGCGCGGATCGGAATTTCCTCCAAGATGGGCTTTATCGACAAAACCGGCAACCCCGTCATTCCGCCCCAATTTAAAGGGGGTGGAAATTTTAGCGAGGGGCTGGCACAGGTATGGAATGGCTACCAGGACGCCTATATTGACAAAACTGGCAAAATCGTCATCCCGCCCCAATTTAGAGGGGCTGGGAAGTTTTCTGAAGGGCTGGCGCGGGTAAAGAGTGGCTCCAAATGGGGCTATATTGACAAAACCGGAAAAATTGCTATCCCGCTTCAATTCGATCGCGCTGAAACTTTTTCCGAAGGGCTGGCACGAATTAGAATTGGCTCCAAGTGGGGCTATATTGATAAAAGCGGCAGCCAAATCATCCCGCCCCAATTCGATCGCGCTGCCAATTTTGACGGCGGACTGGCACGAGTCGTCACTGACGGCAAAATCGGCTATCTTCGCCATCCTTTCAAGTGAACAATTATTTCCCTGCGATCGCGCTCACTCTTTTAAAATTCCCCCCTTGCTGTCAATCTTCAAAGGCGTTTTAGGAAAATCGCTTTTCGTCAGCTTCCGAATCAGTCCGACACTGCGCAACTTGCTGTCAGGCTTGGGGATTCCTTCCCCGTTGATGTGAATCGGGAGAATCCGACCCGAAACAAAATCCCCCTGCGAATTCAGCTCGACCTCTAAAATCAGCGAATTTCCCAGCTCTCCTGCACTTGATAGGGTGCGGTATCCTAAAAAATTACCCAGCGAATACGCTATCAATTTCCCCTTGTAAAATTCCATCGCTCTGACGATGTGGGGGCCGTGTCCTATAACGAGATCGGCACCCGCATCGATCGCCGCTCGCGCAAACCGCACCACATTTCCCCGATTCTCTCCATAAAAAGTTTCCTCTCGGTTCCTGACGTGCATCGCCCCCGTCCCCTCAGCCCCAGCCTGCATTGAAATTATCACAATACTCGCCTGTTTCTTCGCTTCGGCTACTAGCGCTTTTGCCGCTGCGATATCGTGAACGGTGTTGTGGCGGGGATTGGTGCTGAATCCGATCAAAGCGACAGAGATATTTTTGACAGTCATGTAGAGAATTTTCCCTTTCTGACCTATTGTTTCTATACCACTGTCTTCTAGATTTTTTACGGTGTCTTTTAACCCCACGTCGCCGAAATCTCTGGTATGGTTATTGGCGATATTCAAAACATCAAAACCCGCTTCTTTCAATACTTGGACGTAATCCGGGGGCGTGCGAAAGGCAAAAACCATCGAACGGCTGATATCCTTAACAGAATAAGGATGTTTTGTCAAGGTACTTTCAAAGTTGCCAAACAAAATATCAGCGCCTTGCAGCTCGGATTTGACGGCTTGAAATAAAATTTGCTTGTTTGGGGGCAGTTTGTTCGTCGGATAGTTGGTGCCCGGGACAATATCGCCGACGGCTTTTATGGTGATGGAGGGGGCGGGAAGGGCGGCGGAGATCGCTTGTGAAGCTTTGGCGAAAGTTTCGGCCACTTTCTCCGATTCCCAGGATTGCGCAGTTGCCGCGATCGCGATTTCATGGCTGGATGGAGAAGCCGAGAAAAATAGCAGCGGCACCGCCGCTAGCATCGACATGGCGGGTGAAGGCAGCCCCCCAAGGTCGGCAAAATCCCAGCCACCGCCCCAGCGCGCCCGATCGGGGAAATTCTGGCCAATTTCTCGCCCGCCAACCCCAACCGTCGCCCGCCCCCCTAATTTTTGCAATATCTGCTCGACGAAACCAGCGATCGCCGACTGGGTTCTGCTGCCTGCCACAATCTTTTGCCGATGCACAATTTGTCTCCTCGCTACCTTGATTTTAGATTTTAGATTTTAGATTTTAGATTTAAAATAGCTCAGTGAAAAGCCCTTGCGGGCCAGAGCCAGAATGCAACTCTTGTGCAATCTTCGGGCCGCTCAATTTGAGGCTATTTTTGAATGGGGCTGCTGTGAGCCGGCGCAACTGCGCGCCGACCGAGAGGTTTGATTGCAGGTCAACCTCAAATGAGTGGCTCAAAGGTAAGGCATCCTTAACTTTTAACGAATCCCTCTAAAATTTAAAATCTAATATCTAAAACCTAAAATCTATATGACGCACAGTTGGAGTAACGGTGAAAATCGCAAGCCCCGCCGGTTATTGGTGACGGGAGGTGCCGGATTTATTGGATCGAATTTCGCCCATTACTGGAGCGATCGCTATCCAGGCGATCGCCTGGTTGTACTGGATGCCCTCACTTATGCCGGCAATCGCAACAACTTGCGAGAGTTGGAAGGGCGAGAAAACTTTCGCTTCGTACAGGGGAATATCTGCGATCGCGCCCTCATAGAGGTGCTGTTACAAGAAGAGGCGATCGACACTGTAGCTCACTTCGCGGCGGAATCTCACGTCGATCGCTCCATCTTGGGGCCGGCTGCCTTCATCGAAACCAACGTGGTTGGCACCTTCACCCTGCTAGAAGCCTTCCGGCAGCACTGGCAATCCCAGCAACGCCCGGACGAGTGCCGCTTCCTCCACGTCTCTACCGATGAAGTCTACGGCAGCCTGGGGCCAGATGACCCAGCCTTTACCGAAACCACCCCCTACGCCCCGAACAGCCCCTATTCCGCCTCCAAAGCCGGCAGCGACCACCTCGCCCGCGCCTACTTCCACACCTACGGCGTTCCCACCCTGATCACCAATTGCTCGAACAATTACGGCCCCTATCATTTCCCAGAAAAGCTGATTCCCCTGATGTGCATCAATATGCTGCTGGGCAAGCCGCTGCCGGTTTATGGCGATGGCCAAAATATCCGCGATTGGCTCTATGTGGTCGATCACTGTCGCGCCCTAGATGCGGTCATTCATCGCGGCAAGCCGGGGGAAACCTACAACATTGGCGGCAACAATGAGGTGAAAAATATTGACTTAGTGCGCACTTTGTGCAAACTGATGGACGAACTGGCTCCCCACCTGCCCTCGCGTCCCTGCGAACAGTTGATTGCATTTGTCAAGGACAGACCGGGGCACGATCGCCGCTACGCGATCGACGCGACGAAGATTAAAACTGAGTTGGGCTGGACGCCTTCCGTCACGGTAGAAGAAGGGTTGCGGCGCACGGTTGAGTGGTATCTCAGCCGCGAGGATTGGTGGAAGCCTCTGCTTTCAGAGGAGTATCAGGCTTACTACCGCAAGGTGTACGCTTAGAGTCGGGATGCTGCACGGGCTGCAGGCAGTGGAGTCCCAGTCGTCCGCATAAGTTGGCGATGTCAGCCACGAGAAGCGACTTCGCGCGCTTGGCTCGTGCTGACTGCCGCAAATATTTTTTTGCGAGTTTTTAGAGCGTAGCGATCGCTACAGAATTGCCTGCCAGCTTGCCAATCTTCATTTTTAAGAAGTCGCGCGCTTGCCTGCCGCGCCATCTTATATAAGTTTTGAAAAACCAATTGATAATTTTTGCAAATAAACCGGCATCAAGTGTCTCACTTGCAAAAATTCGCACCGAGTCAATCGCTCAGGCGTTTATCCCGCTATTCCCGATGCGGGGCTGTCAGTTGCCTATTGGCAGGGGTGGAAAGGTTCTCGCGATCGCCTTTTCGCGCCCAGAAAATCGCCAAACGCACTCCCCACCCTGTCGGTCGTCCACATTTTGGCCCGCATTCCCTTAGAGGCGATCGGGCTTTTTTTGACTGCCAGGTTGTCCCCACTGCTGGAATACTTAGCGGCGTCAAATGCCGCCGTAGATATTCTCGCCCTTCCGGGTTGTGGAGGAACAAACGCGACGTGTCGCCGTCGCTATCACTCGGCATAAAAATTTACTCTCCAGTGCCGAAAAATTGTTCCGTTCGATTAAAAGTTGCGATCGCGCCTCAAAATCGCACAGCCCCCAACCTCCGGCGAGGGAATTCTTCTGAGTGTAATTTTTGAGGAAACCGACACAACTTCCGAAAGATCGCTGAGAAGTGGCTTGAAAAAAGCCTGTACCGTTCCGGCAAATTACTGAGGTCGCGCTCGCTCTGGCTGAAGAAAAGAGAAGCAAAGGGGGAAACAAACGCCGCGCTAGAAATTCTTCCCTCAAAGGATAAAAAGTCCCAACTCCCGCCCCGCGTGTCTGTTGGTGGTGCGCTAAACAAGCTGGTGATGCCAGCCGGAGAAGAGCAGAATGCAGCGCAACGCCCTCCCCAAGATCCGCCTCTGGCAGCCGTTCCGTCCAACCCCGGGCGATCGCGTCTGTGCTGAGGCGAGAAAAATCACCCTTGAGTGTGAGATAAATCACTGCTAAGAGGAAAGCAGTATTTTAAAAATAGTATTATCAAGCTAATCTACATTAGCTCTGTAGCCTGGAAATCTATCTATAGAGAGAATTAGATTGAGCGAAACTGCGTCGATGGAGAGTAGCGACACCTCAAAACTTTGCAAATCAGTCTGGTTTTGTAAAGATTCGATGAAGAGTCTGCTCTACACGAACAATAGAAAGTTTTTGGGTGTATCTTAACAATAGAGCCACGAGACAAGCAAAAAATCTACGTCATCTCAAGGAGTGCCTGCCATGACAACCAAACTAATTGCTACCCTGAGCGCCACCGCCGCTGCCGCGACTGTTTTAGTGAGCCTCAGCGCTCCCGCCCAAGCCGCCGCAATCTCATTCGGCTCCAACGGTATTATGTTTGACCGGGCCACGACGGTCAAGTTCACCTTCTTGGGCAGCAACGGGGCCAACCTGTCATCGTTGGGAATCTTCCAGGTATCCGGGTTCCAGAATTCAGCGGGACAGTTCGATGCCCGCTCGACCATCACCAAAGTCGCAACCCTGTTTGAGAAAATCAAGCCAGCCGATGCAATGACAGCCACGGGCGCTGGCACATTCTCAACCTATAATGCCGGCTTCAACAGCAACTGGCAAGGGACTTATGCAGGCGGTACAGTAGCCGGCCCGAAAACGGTAGAATTCACGTTTGCGGCGAATACCATGTACACCCTGGGGCTGTTCGACATCACCAGAATCAACAAAAACAGTGCCGGCAACGCGGTTCTGGGCCAGACGGTAGCCAACAGCTACTCGACATCTAGCCTGAACGGCAGGGGCATCCTCCAGTCCACCCAGCAAGCCGTGTTCGGATACGGTGGAGCAGAGGGCGAACTTCTAGCCGCTGGGGAAGGCCAAAAACTGACGACTGCGGGTAACTTCCTGTCTAGCAATCCGTTCTTGAAGGGTGGCATTACAATCGGCTTGGAAGATGAAAGAGGAACTGGCAACAGCCGCGACTACAACGACTTCGTGGTCAATGCCGAAGCCGTTCCCGAACCGCTGACGATGGGCGGTCTGGCTTTGGGTGGCGCTTGGCTGGCTTACAATCGCCGCCGTCGCAACACGAAAACCGCCTAATCGCCTATCTGAAAAAAAGCTCGAGCTGGCGCAGCCAACATCAGGCAAAAAGATACCGACAGGAATATTTCGTCGCGTTAGCTCAGCTTTGACTTCCCACCGCCCCCGATCGACACTGCTACCACAGGCAAGCCGCAAAGCTGAGGTTGCACAGCGGTGGGAGCTGATAAAGGTTTACCTCAGCGAGGTACTTGCAGAATGCCGCCTCCAAAAAGCGGACTACAACCAGGTTGAGCAAGCGCGATCGCTTTTTTCTGCAAGCTCCTGTTTGCGTTCGCTAGAGGTATCTTGGCCCCTAAGACGCGGGCTGGATGTTTAGAAAGCTCAAATATAAAAACCCCTTGCCTTTTCACTTCAGTTCGCTGGCTTACAATACTTTGCTTCCAGCCAGAACTTGCCCACCCGCCCCGATCTCCGATAGGGACGGGTATTTTCTGTATCAGCAGTTCAGTTGAGCCGGCGACAAGTCGGCGGAGTCCCCCCTTTCAGCCAACTGCAGCCGGAAAGCCCCGTCTGGCAGGCGGTTGGCTGCGGGGGCTGTGTCAAACGAACAAAAATTTTGCTGCCTTCTTGCGAGGGCGAGTTATAATAAATAGCGTCTATCTCATAAGCCTCACTTTTAGAAAATTGCCGGAGCCTTTTTTAGGCATCAGACAAGCGAAGACTAAATTTTGGCGGCTTAGTCTCTGAATAACGGGCAACAGAGTTCAAATGAACTGGCAGCAACTGGTAAAAGAACCTAAATTTTGGATTTTGGGTATAGCAGCCGGCTTAATAGCTATTCAGCTTAATTTAGCTGGCAAATATAACCACACAGAGCTATTTGGTACGAGTGCTTTGGCTTGGGGATCGGTGTCGTTTCTGCTCTGGGACAGGCGAGAGAAACTCGATCTGGAAAGCGACATGTTCGCGAGCTTATTTGGAGCATTTATAATTGCCCTCGCACTCGTCAGAACAGCACCGCTCTCTGATTACGATGCTTTCCTGCGCATCTACCCCCTATTCACAGCGATAGGGCTGGTACTGCTCGCTTCTGGAATGAAGGGTATCAGACAATATTGGAAGGAACTTGTCATTCTGATTTTCCCAGCCCTCTCTCCAGCTCCAGCATTTTTAGTAGAACTGATTAATATATCTCCCATTACAGCGAAATTTACCCACACGCTGCTTTGGTATCTGGGATTTCAAGTCAATCGGGAAGGGGTATATTTAATTTTGCCCACCGGAAAGGTAGAAGTAGGGACTGGCTGTTCTGGATTGACAATTATCATGCAGTTGGTGATGCTATCGATTGTGTTTTTATTTATGTTTAACACCAACTGGAAGCAGAAAATAATCGTGCCGATAGTGGCGATAACTGTGGCATTTCTCGTGAACGTGGTCAGAGTATCTCTCCTGGCATATCTCGTCTCATACTCGACTAAAGAATCATTTGACTACTGGCACTTTGGAGAGGGCTCTTTCATTTTTTCAATGATTGGGGCAGTCATTTTCGGGCTCTTCTGTCAGTGGGCTATCCTGCGCGAGACACCAGAAAAACAGGATGCCAATTAGTGCAGGCGCTTCGCGATCGCCCCATGTCTTGCCCGACAGGTGGAAAGCTTCTGCCCCGGGAAGAGCTGCGAAACACGCTGCGCTTCATGCCATGACGTCGAAAAACCCCTCTTTCCAGGCTGCTGCATCGGACAGCAGAAATTTTGGCGATCGCCCGCTCGGGTTGTAGAAGGCTTTGGGGCTAAAGCGGAACCTCGACTCCCTTTTTGAGATTGCCAAGGCTGCTACACTGGCATTACGTCAGCACCAAGGGCACGGGCTTGTATGGCCTTTGCTATACTCTAGGGTCGGTTCAAGATCGGCGCTGTCTGCGGACTCGCTCGTCCATTCCTAAAAAAACGGCGGCATCCTCACGGTATGCCTGCTTGCATTACATCAACTGCGCGGTTTTCCTGAAGAAGGCGGCGACAGCCCAACTGAGCGCCTCCTCAAGAAGAAATCCAGCCAGATTAATCTCACATTCATCGTGCTTATCTTATGGCTAAATCAGAAGGCTTTGATTTGGGTCAAACAGTAGAAGAGCTATTGCGGTTTGGCTCCGAGCAATTGCGCTCTATCTCTCGCATTCGCCTCATCGGCTATGGCTTATTCGTGTTGGCGTTGTTTGATATCATCGACATTTTTATCCCGCCGAGTTTTGGCAACCCAGTCTGGGAATTCCAGAGCATCGGTCTTTTGGTCGAACGGGTGCCCGTTCCCTTGCTGGGGCTGGCGCTGATCTTTTTTGGGGAAAACTACGAGCGGAAACGTTGGGAAGGGATTGTCTTAAAAATATTAACGTGGCTGTCGCTGTTGATCGCCGTCTTATTTCTGTTATTGATTCCCGCAGGGATTGCCAGAACCCTACAGCTCGACAGCCAAAACAACCAGCAAATCGCCGTACAAGAAAGGCAACAGTTGAATCAGTTGAAACAAGTTGAAGAGCAATTGCAAAAAGGGACGAATCAAGATATAGCAACGGTGGCGGAGGAACTCAATCGCTTGGGCGTTCCAGTGGACACCCAAAAGCCAGAGGAACTCAAAACCCAACTACTTTCTAGAATTGCTACCGCGAAGGAGCAGTTGCCGGCGCAGGCTAAATCAACTCGATTCAATCAGCGCCTCGCCCTGTTTAAAAATTCTGCCAAATGGAACCTCGGTGCTTTGATCGCTAGCCTTCTATTTCTGCGCATGTGGCAAACAACCCGCTGGGCGCGACGCGGCAGCCGCTAGGAAAAGGTTTTGGAAGCCAGATCGCGCTTCTTCCTCCTTCAGTTTTCGGCTTTCATGCCCCCCCGCCACTCCTTTATTTATAGGGCGGGGGATTAGTGCCAAGCCGCCAACACGGCAGTTTGAGTTGACATGAGCTGCCGTCGCTCCAGTCAGGAGTCACCCGTGCGGACGCGATCGCGTCCGCATCGTTTGGCAGACTGACTTTACTAAAAACTATAAAACAAACATTATACTCTAATACAATCGCTAATTTTAGCGAATTACTTAAAATTTTTATAAATTTTTAGCGATCTTCATCCCACGGGAAGCAAGGAGAGGGCGATCGCCGTGCTGTCTGGCAAATCCAGGCCATGCGCTTGCCCGGGGCATCTTTGTGATGTTGTGCTTGATTTCTGCAAAGATTGTAGGGACGTATTAGAATACGCCCCAGTTGCAAGTAAAAGGCAATGAATGTGATGAGTGAGTCTGCGGTGCTGCACTTCAGCGGGCTGGCGTCCGCAAAAGAGCGATCGACGCGAAAAAAAAGCGATCGATGGTCGCGCCCGAGGCGCTGAAGGGCCGCAAAACGTCAAAGCGGGGAGGAGCGGCGCGCTCAAAAGCGCCCGATCGCCGCAGCATTTTAGAACCTCGATCTAGACAGAAAAGCCAATATGAGTTTAAATAGGTGCGTCTTCCTGCTCTCTGAGAGTCTCAGTGGAGTAACAACCATCCGGGTGCGAACATCTATAGATTGAATTAAATACAATCCCCAATCCCTGGGGTATTCAGTTGAATGCAAACTAATCCCTTAAAGCGCGTGAATTCAGACCAAAAACAAGAGAAACCTCTGATCAGCCTGTTTACAGCTACCTGCCTTGTGGTAGCCAACATGGTCGGAACGGGCGTTTTCACAAGCTTGGGCTACCAAGTCACGGATATCAAATCCGGTTTTGCCCTCCTAACTTTATGGATGGTGGGCGGCGTCTTCGCCCTTTGCGGTGCCCTTTCCTACGGGGAACTGGGAGCGGTAATGCCCCGCTCCGGCGGCGAGTATCACTATCTCTCCAAAATTTATCACCCAGCGCTGGGCTTCCTTTCAGGATGGGTGTCCGTCACCGTCGGCTTTGCGGCACCGATTGCCGCAGCAGCGATGGCGTTTGGAAATTACCTCTCTCCCGTCTTGCCCTTTTTATCGCCGCAGGTGCTAGCCTTAACCGTCGTTATCGCAGTGTCCCTGATTCATACAAAGAATCTGAAATTAGGCAGTTCTTTTCAAAATGTTTTCACCCTGGGGAAAGGACTGTTAATTTTTGCTCTGATAGCCTGCGGTTTTTTTATATCGGAGCCTCAAAATATCACCTTCCTGCCTTCTGCCAAAGACTTTGACCTAATTTTTAGTGCGCCCTTTGCGATTTCCCTGGTATATGTCACCTATTCCTACTCGGGCTGGAATGCTTCTATTTATATTGCCAGTGAGGTGAAAGACCCGGAAAAAAATGTCCCGCGCTCTTTATTGGCGGGAACGGCAGTCGTGATGATGATCTACCTGTTGCTCAACTTTATTTTTCTGTACACGACTCCGATTTCAGCATTAGAAGGCAAACCAGAAATAGGATATATCGCCGCTACCTATATTTTTGGCCCGTCTGGCGGAAAGTTGATGAGCCTGTTGATATCTTTTGGGTTGATTTCTTCCATTAGCTCGATGGTTTGGGCGGGACCGAGAGTGACTCAGGTCATCGGCGAGGATATCCCATTCTTCAAATTACTGGCTGCCAAAAATTCTAGCGGAATTCCTTACTATGCCGTACTCCTACAGTTGGCGATCGCCGTCTGCCTGGTGATTACTTCCTCGTTTGATGCAGTGGTGACCTATCTCGGATTTACCCTGACCTTATCGTCTTTTCTAACGGTTCTGGGAGTCTTCATCCACAGAATCAAGTATCCCGACATTCCCAGACCCTATAAAACCTGGGGGTATCCGGTCACGCCACTCGTCTTTCTGGCTATCAGTGTTTGGCTGTTGATTTTTACTTTCACCGGCAAGCCTGTAGAATCTATAGCGGGATTGGGAACGATTTTTGTCGGGCTCGTGATTTACTTTTTCGCGTCTCGGAATCAACTCGCCTACTCCCCTTCTGAAATTTCTCGAAAAAATTAAATTCATGCCAAAGAATGCCATGACTGCACGCAAATTACGACCTCTCCTGATTGCTGCAATTCCCCTACTGTTTTCTGTCCAGTCCTGCAATAATAACCCCCAAGTCCAGGCAGACAACGGGGGGCTCAACTCGACAGCCGCCTCTCAAAATTCTGCCATAGAGGTGAAGAGCGGGAACGCGGGAGCGGCGGCGAAGTCTTCAACGCCGACAGCCCAGCAGACAGGCAATCAGCAAAAATCCCCTTCCTCGGCGGCTTCGATCGACGATTTCGATCGCGATCGCGCCAATAATTTTACCGATTCTGCCAAGTTTCTGGCGGGCATCAAGGTAGACGAGACAAGCCCGATCGCTGAATATCAAAAGAGCAAAGCCTGGAACGACCACTCTTACTATTTTGAAAGCGCGTGGCAAAAATTAGACCAGCAACAGCTTTCGAGAATTAGAAAATGGTCGGAGACGGAACTCAAGTCGATCAATCAAGCTTCCAGCCCGATATTTTATCCCTTTAGCGGGCCGGATTTCTTGTATGCGAACTTGTTCTTTCCCAAAGGAACTGAATATGTGATGGCCGGTCTGGAACCGGTCGGGAATATCCCCGACATTGCAAAAATCCCCGCCGCTCAAATGGATGGCAAGTTGCAGGAAATTCACAAATCTATGAACGATCTCCTGCAATTGAGTTTTTTCCGCACCAAAGCGATGAAGGTGGATTTGGCAGAAAAAGGCGTCTTGCCGATTTTGTTCGTCTTTCTCGCCCGAACCAATCACAGGATATTGGACGTTCAGTATGTCGGACTGAACAAGGACGCCACGATTCAGGTGCAGGGTGACAGCCAAAAAAACAGTCAAGGTCAGATTTCAGGGGTGAAAATTTCCTTCGCTTCCGAGGGAGAAACTCAGGCGCGAACTTTGTATTATTTTTCCCTGGATTTATCGAATGAGGCTTTGAAGAAAACGCCCGAATTCAATGAATTCGTCAAAAAATTAAACCAGCCGATTACCTACCTCAAAGCTGCATCTTACCTGATGTACAATGAGGAATTCTCCGACATTCGCAATCTGATCCTTTCGCAAAGCACCAACCTGTTGCAGGATGATTCGGGAATGCCGGTCAAGTATTTTGATACGTCGAAGTGGAATCTGAAGTTTTACGGCAGCTACACCCAGCCTATTGATTTGTTTAAGGTGCGGTATCAGCCCGATTTGCGGAAGATATATCAAAGCGATACCACGATCAAACCGCTGGATTTTGGTATCGGCTATCAGTTCCAAGTCAATACCTCAAATTTGATGCTGGCGAATCGTCAAGGGCAATAACTGGGGTTACCACTCGCGCCGATGCTATCAAAAATTGCCCGTTTTCTAGAAGAGAACGGGTTTTTATTTTTTGAGAATTGTGGCTGTTGTTCGCCACAGCATAGGGTGGATGGTTTAGGCTGGACTGTCGAAAAGGGCTAGCGCTTTTTTAAAGATAGATTCTTCAGTTCTACTTTTCAGAATTGCTCTTGCGAATTCTATAAACTCGCGATCGGGGATGCTGTCACTATTGATTAGTTTACTGGCGCTATAATAACTTACATCGTCTGTCGTTAATTCATTGGTGATACCGGTTTGCAGCGCGGAGCTTTCGCAACTCCAGGAAACAGATTTTCCTCGAAAGGTCAACTGAAACCAAATAATTTCGTTATTTTTGACTTCAAAAAATAGGTCAAAATAAGGTTCATCTCCTTGATACCACAGGCGCTGATGGCCAAATTCTTTTTCTGGC